>JBDKLM010000105.1:0-22525 GCA_039806005.1 Pseudomonadota bacterium | reverse complement strand
TGGAATTTTGCAAAAGATAAAAAACTCAGCTTGCGATCCATTTCGCGCTTGATGTGATCACGTTCATCACTGGTCAAGCCATCCCATTTATTCACACCAACGACCAAGGCTCTGCCAGCCTCGAGAATAAAACCAGCAATATGGGCATCCTGCTCGGAGATATCCTGCTGCGCGTCGAGCAGCAGCACCACCACATTAGCCTCTGAAATTGACTGCAAGGTTTTAACGACGGAAAATTTTTCGATCGCTTCGAAGACCTTGCCCTTGCGACGTATGCCTGCAGTATCAATCAGCGTGTAGTGACGACCAGAACGTTCGAACGGAATCTCAATCGAGTCACGTGTCGTGCCAGGCATATCAAAGGCAATCACTCGCTCTTCACCCAGCAATGTATTGACCATGGTTGATTTGCCGACATTAGGACGCCCGACCACCGCGATGCGCACGCCTCGCACGCCGGGCACTTCGTCGGCTTCTTCTGCCTTGCCGGCCAGCGCGCTATCGAGCGCTTCATCAACCAGATCGGCGACACCATCGCCGTGCGCCGCCGATATAACATAGGGATCACCCAAACCCAGCTCGTAGAAATCGGCAGAGACCGTGGTGTATTTCATACCCTCGGCCTTGTTCACAACCAGCATGACCTGACGACCGGACTTGCGCAGAAAATCGGTGATGGTCTTGTCGTGCGGCGTAAGGCCTTGACGTCCATCGACAATGAAAATCACCGCATCCGCTTCTGCGACCGCCTGACGGGTCTGCTTTGCCATTTCGTGCATGATGCCGTCTTTGGCTACAGGTTCGAAGCCCCCGGTATCGATCACGAGAAATGGCCGCTGCCCCATACGGCCTTCACCGTAATGACGGTCACGCGTGAGCCCCGGCAAGTCAGCCACCAAGGCATCGCGTGAGCGAGTCAGGCGATTGAATAGCGTGGATTTGCCGACGTTAGGTCGACCAACCAGAGCGATGACCGGCTTCATCGGGCATCCTGCGGATGATTGCCTTTACAACGGCGTTTATTCTGTCGAGATTGCAAGCAAACTACCATTCTGTGACTGTACGATGAGTGTGGAGCCAGCCACGACTGGGGTCGCGCGAATTGCACTGCCATCAGTTTGCACGCGGGCCAATAACGCGCCCTCTTCGCGCGAGAAGAAATGCACATAGCCCTGACGATCGCCTACGACGACCGCACGACCAAAGGACACGGGGGAAGACAGTCCACGCCAGCTGAGCGAGGTGTTGCGCCACAGGCTACTGCCGGAATCACGCGAGAAAGCCTGAAGGTTGCCGCGTTCGTCCGAGGCAAAAACATAGCGCTGATCGAGCCCCGGACCGACATCGGCAGAAAGCTCGCGTGCCCATCGCACCGATCCGTTGCCTGCATCGACACAAGCGAGACGACCCTGATAGGAAGCAGCGCAAACGTCACGACCCATCAAGGCGGGCATGCCGGAGACATCGGCAACGCGTTCAAGTTCAGTGGCGCCACGAGGCTCGGCAATCGGCGCATCCCAGCGCGGAGCACCGGTTTGCGCTGCGAGCGCCAGCAATCGTCCTGCAGGCAACGCGACGAAGGCGATACCATCGTGTATCAAAATTCCGGGCGAGGCACGCAAAGCGAGTGGAGGCGCTGTACGCTGTACAAACCAGCGACGCGTACCCGAGGCCAGGTCATAAGCGGCTATGCGATTGTCCATGCTGCGGACGACCACCACACCACTGCCGAGCGCAGGGGTGGACAGCACTTCAGTTGATGCCTGTGCTTTCCAGAGCGGTTTGCCATCGGCAGCATCGAACGCCAGAATCAGACCATCGACGCCCACAACGACAAGCACCTTGCCATCCGTACCCACGCCGGCTGTGAGCTCAGTACCTGCTTTGATTTTCCAGACAAGCTTGCCGTCAGCAGCATCCAGACAAGAAATTTCTCCATCGGCGCTCGCTGCATACACGCGTGCATCAACTACAGCGGGTACCAGCGGGTAATCGCCAGACTTGCCGATGCGCGCGGTCCATACAGTACGAGTCGCCATGGAGGGCGCGAACTGAACCAAAGCCGCTGGTTCGTTGACGGGCGCTTTGCGTGAAAACGGATTAAGCGAGGAACACCCCGCAAGCAGCACCAAACCCGCCAGGATTACCCATCGAAAAGAAACACGCATCTCAGTTCTCCGCTCAACTAGCCTGAGTGGAACTACCACCGATCGCGTCCAGCTTGAGCTGGATTAGCTGACGTGCGGGATTTTTTACTTCGGTTTTTTCGAGAGCCAGTTGATATGCAGCGCGCGCGTCTTCTATTTTGTTCTGCGCAAACAGCAAATCGCCACGACGATCGGCGACCAGTGCAGCAAACTGCTCTGGGAATGGCGCAGCGAGGAGTTTGAGACCCTCGTCATAAGCTTTTTCATCAAGCAGCACTCCGGCCAGACGCAGACGTGCTATCGCCTGATATTCTTCACCGCTGCTTTGATCAACAACCCACTGCAAATAGGCCTTGGCAGATTTCAGGTCGTTGGCATCAAATGCCGATTTCGCCGCAAGCAATGCGCCCATGGACGCATACGGTGTACTGGCATAGCGCTCGCGAATATCGCCAGTTGCGCGTGCCAGACGTGTCTGATCCTTGCCTTCCACCGCCTTGACAATTTCTTCATACAGCAAGGCTGCCTTGGATGCCTGTTCGCGCTGGTAGTATTTCCAGCCAGACCAAGAGGCATAAGCGGTCAGCACCGCGATGAGCAGCCAGGTCACGAGATTGCCGTACTGCTTCCACCACGCTTTCAGCGTTGCGAGTTGTTCCTGCTCTTCAAGATCGTATGCCATAGTCGTTTTAGTGATGAGTGTGTAACTGGCCTGCATGCAAGTGGCCGTGGTCGTGATCGTCGCCGCCTATCATTTGTTCGATCAGATGATCAACGAGGCCTTCAAGGCTGACGCTTTGCTGATTATTGGTCATGTCCGCTTCGCGCAGATGCTTGACGATTGCCGTGCCATTGGCAATTTCATCTTCGCCGATGATGACGGCGTAAGCCGCTCCACTGGCGTCGGCGCGCTTCATCTGGGATTTGAAACTGCCCAGCCCGCCAGCCGCTGCGCAATGTAGCACAACATCGAGACCGGCATCGCGCAAACGCTCGCCGATCACAAACGACTGAAGCTGAGCATCATCTCCCTGATGGACCAGGTAGACATCGCACTGGCTGCGCGAGAGATTGCCTCCTGCGACTTTCATCAGCTCGAGCAGCCGCTCGACGCCCATCGCAAATCCTACTGCAGGGGTTGGCTTGCCGCCGAAGATTTCGACCAGCGGATCGTATCGGCCGCCACCACAGACCGTTCCTTGCGAGCCAAGCTGGTCAGTGATCCATTCAAAGACGGTTCGATTGTAATAATCCATGCCGCGTACCAAACGAGGATTGATTGTGAACGGTACGCTGTTATGACGCAGCAGTCGCTGCACACCCTCGAAATGAGCGCGGGATTCATCACCGAGATAATCCAGCAGTTGTGGTGCGGCATTCACGAGCGCTTGCATTGCAGGATTTTTGGTGTCCAGAATGCGTAGTGGATTGGTATGCAGGCGACGCTGCGCATCGGCGTCCAGTTGATCACGGTGCTGCTCAAAATACGCGATCAGATCGGCACGATGGCGCTGACGTTCTGCAGCATCGCCGATCGAGTTGATTTCGAGGCGAATGTCCGTGAGGCCGAGATCATCCCAGAGCCGCTGGCACAACAGAATAAGTTCGGCATCGATATCCGGTCCTGCAAAGCCGACTGCCTCGGCACCTACCTGATGAAACTGGCGATAACGCCCCCGCTGCGGGCGTTCATGTCGAAACATGGGGCCCGAATACCAGAGCCGCTTCGGGCTGTCGTAAGTCAGATTGTGTTCAAGCACGGAACGCACCACGCCGGCGGTGCACTCGGGTCGCAAAGTCAATGCGTCCCCATTCATGCTGTCGGTGAATGAGTACATCTCCTTTTCGACAATATCGGTGACTTCACCGAGACCTCGCGCAAACAAGGCGGTAGGTTCCACTATCGGCGTGCGGATCTGCTGATAGCCATAGCTGCGCAGCACGGATTGCACCGTGTTTTCAAACAATTCCCACAAGGGCGCATCGTCGGGCAAGACATCGTTCATGCCTTTGACGCCAACAATTTTTTCAGTTTTTTTAGGATCTGCCATAACGTGTCTTCACATAATCAAGCACGATGGCCTGAAACTCTTCTGCGATATGTTCGCCACGCAGCGTGACGGATTTCTGACCATCGACGAACACCGGCGCTGCGGGTGACTCTCCCGTGCCGGGCAGACTGATACCAATGTGCGCGTGCTTGGACTCGCCGGGACCATTCACGATGCAGCCCATCACAGCTACATTCATCTCTTCAACACCGGGATACGCGTTCTTCCAGACAGGCATTTGCTCGCGCAAATAGCTTTGAATGCGATCTGCGAGCTCCTGAAACACGGTCGACGTAGTGCGTCCACAACCAGGGCAGGCAATTACCATCGGCGTAAATTTGCGCAAGCCCATGGTTTGAAGAATTTCCTGCGCGACGATCACTTCGCGGGTGCGGTCACCACCGGGCTCGGGCGTAAGTGAAATCCGGATGGTGTCGCCTATCCCCTCCTGCAACAATACCGACAAGGCCGCAGTCGATGCGACGATACCCTTGCTGCCCATGCCCGCTTCGGTGAGACCCAAGTGCAGAGGATAATCACTGCGCTTGGCGAGTTCGCGGTAGACCGCGATCAGATCTTGTACGCCTGAGACTTTGCAGGAGAGCGTGATGCGATCGCCGGGCAATCCGAGTTCTTCTGCGCGCTGCGCATTCTCCAACGCAGAAGTCACCAGCGCCTCATACATAACCGACTGCGAAGAAAAAGGTTCAGGTCGCTGTGCATTTTCGTCCATGATGCGTGCCAGCAGCGCCTGATCAAGGCTGCCCCAGTTGACGCCGATCCGCACCGGTTTGTCATGACGGCACGCGACCTCAATCATCTGCGCGAATTGCGTATCGCGCTTCGCGCCCTGCCCCACATTGCCCGGATTGATACGATACTTGGACAGTGCTTCGGCACAGGCAGGAAAAGAGGTCAGCAGCTGGTGACCGTTGTAGTGAAAATCACCGATCAAAGGCACATCGACATCCATGCGATCGAGTTGCTCTCGTATCGCAGGTACTGCCGCAGCAGCTTCTGGCGTGTTGACCGTGATGCGAACCAGTTCGGACCCGGCGCGAGCGAGTTCTTTGACTTGAATCGCTGTGCCAATCACATCGGCAGTGTCGGTATTCGTCATGGACTGAACGACCACCGGTGCGTTACCGCCGACGAAAACTTCCCGCGCGCCATAATGAATCCTGACTTGCCGAGTCTGGCGTCGCACAGCGGGACCGGAGGGTATCTCGATATCTGTTGAGTGCTTGCTCATGCGTAGACTCACTTCAGGCTAAGCTTGGAAACATTATCCCGCGCGACAGCACGCAAATTCAGCGGCTGTCCTCGCAAGCTGGCATCAACGCCGCTGGCATTGCCAATCACCAGGATGACTGGCTCGCTCATATCGAACTGCTCAGTCGTTCCGGCCTTCATCAGTCGAGATACCAGCTTGTTGCCATTGAGAGCGCTGATCTCTACCCACGCATCCTCCCGCAACCTCAGCTCCAGCAATCGGGATGGATCTATCGATTTTTGCCCGGCGATTGTTGCGACCGGAGTAGGTGCCGACGCAGTCTCATCGGTCGCCTCGCTTCTTGATGACTCAGTCACATCCTTCCAGGAATCGAATAGCGTGCTGACGCTGGGCACATCGAAGTTCATGGCTGGAAGGCCATGACGGTAGGCAGCGTAAGCCAGCGCACTCACAAATACGAACACCAGCAATGCCAGACTGGAGAGCCGACGCGAACCACGGCGATGACCGCTGGATGGCGCGTAGCGACGTCCGGGGAAACCGCGCGAGGGCAGCGGTCGGCGCAATACGATGGGATCGGCTGCCGGATTGGCTTCGTTGGACATCATCGCCAGCAAGAGCGCGGGATCAAGCTCGAGCAATCTCGCGTAGGAGCGAATGAAACCTCGCACACTGGCCATACCGGGCAGTGAGCCAAAATCATTCGCCTCAAGCGCTGTAATTTGGCGCGGCGCGAGCTTGAGGCGCTGGGATACTTCTTCTAGCGTCAGGCGTAATTCATTGCGACGGGCGGCCAGCAACTCACCGGGCAGCGCTGCAGGCGCCTCGGTTTGAGCTTCGACAGCACCAGTCACCGCTTGTGCCTCCGATGAATCAGGCACGACAGTCGCTGCTGTGTCAGCGACCACCGCCTCATGCGTGACTTGCGGTACTGGTGTCGCCGATGCCACGGATTGTTGATCGTTTTCGTTACTTGTCATCGGATTCGCCACGAAGATAGGCACTCAGCTGCGGGGACTCTGGAAAACGCCGACGCCATTGCGCCAACAGGCTCTGCTCGGCAGCAGGATCGCCGAGCTTGCGCTCGATGAGAACTGCCATCAAAAAATTCTCGGCAACCACCTGATCGCTATCGATCACTCTCAACAAGTGGTTGCGGGCACGCGTGTACTCTGCACGATCATAAGCAAGGCGGGCCAGAGCAGCGTGTGCCTGCAGATTCGTCGGTTCGACATCAAGCGCTCGCCGCAGGAAAGTCTCGGCCTGGGCACGCTGACCCTGACGCATGCGGCACAACCCTGCATTTACCAGAGCCTTTGCCGGTGATGCGTAGGATTTTGTCGAAAGCGCACGCTCGAAGTAAACAATCGCCTTGTCGAAATCACCGTTCTGGCAAAGTAACCAGCCCATATTATTCTGAAGCGAAGGATTATCCGGTTCGATACGCAGTGCATCGCGCAAACTTTGCCCGGCACCCTCGCTATCGCCGAGCTGCATCAGCACCAGTCCACGCAAGCCGAGCACATCGGCACGCCGGGGACTGAGTTCGAGCGCGCGGTCAAGTTCTTGCAGCGCGATCTCTGCCTGACCACTGGTGAAGTAAGCGGTCGCGAGTTCAAGCCGAATATCGGTCCGCCGTTTGGCATCGGCCTGACCCGTCGAGGCAGTCGGAGAGACGTTGGGGCCCGTGCATGCTCCCAGAAGGCATGCGAGCAGCAAAAAACCGAAAGGCTTCAACCTGAAATCTCCACGATGCGACCAAAATCCTTACCGTATTTTTCCTGATATACCGACATGGTTTGCATGCGCTCGCGAACGCGTGTGCGATCCTGCACCTCCCCTGCCAGCTGCCCACAAGCAGCGTCAATATCATCACCACGCGTCTTGCGAATCGTGGTCACGATACCGCCATCCATCAAGATCTGCGCGAAGGCACGTATGCGCGCATTGGATGAGCGCTTCAGGCCGGATTGCGGGAAAGGATTGAAAGGAATCAGATTGAATTTGCAGGATACGGACGACACCAACGCCAGCAGTTCACGCGCATGCTGATCGCTGTCATTGACGCCATCAAGCATGCAGTATTCGAAAGTAATGAAATCACGCGGGGCAAACGCCAGGTAACGGCTGCAGGCTGCCATGAGTTCGGCCAGCGGATATTTTTTGTTGAGCGGCACGAGATCGTCACGCAATCTGTCGTTTGATGCATGCAATGACACCGCCAGCGCAACCGGACAGTCCTGGGAGAGTTTGTCCATCATGGGAATTACGCCGCTGGTGGAAAGCGTCACCCGCCTGCGCGAAAGCCCGTAGGCGTTATCGTCGAGCATGAGTTTCAGCGCAGCGACGGAGGGCTCGTAATTGAGCAAGGGCTCGCCCATGCCCATCAACACCACATTCGTAATCTGACGCTCGCCTTTCGGTCCTGCAGCGATACCCTTGCTGCGGCGGAGCATGAACTCGGCCGCCCACAATTGCCCGATGATTTCCCCCATACTCAGATTGCGAGAGAAGCCCTGCTTGCCCGTAGAGCAGAAGCGACAATTCACCGCACAGCCAGCCTGCGTCGACACACAAAGCGTGCCGCGATTCTCTTCGGGGATAAAAACAGTCTCGACCGCATCACCATTGCCGACATCGAACAGCCATTTGCGAGTGCCGTCCGAAGAGGTGTGATCGCTGATGACGGCAGGCGCCTTGATGGTGGCGAGACCATGCAACTTGTCTCGCAAGGACTTGGCGAGATCGCTCATTGCCTCGAAGTCGCTCTCGCCGAACTGATGTATCCAGCGCTGCAGTTGACGGGCACGAAAAGCTTTTTCACCGTGCGACTGACACCAGTTCACCAGAGCATCCGGGTCGAGATCCAACAGATTGGTGATTGCCGTCATAAAAGATGCCTCGCGTGAATCACGTGCCTCCGGGTCAGCGGGTTCTATCGTGAGAACCCCCGGCAAGTTGGCGTCGGCATGAAGTTTTCACGCTGACGATGCCTGCACTTTTTAAATCCCCGCGTCGCACAGCAGCGCTGGCGCGCCATGAGACGCGGATTTATTCAGCGTATCTACAAGATTTAGCGGGAATAAACGTTCAGCGCCGGGAAAAAATAGCTGATTTCAACCTTGGCGGTTTCCGGTGCATCAGAGCCATGAACTGCATTGGCATCGATGGAATCCGCGAAATCCGCACGAATAGTGCCTTTGTCGGCTTTCTTGGGGTCCGTGGCGCCCATCAGATCACGGTTTTTCAGGATGGCGTTCTCGCCTTCCAGAACTTGAACCATGACGGGACCGGAGATCATGAAATCAACCAGATCCTTGAAAAACGGACGTTCGCGGTGTACCGCGTAAAAGCCCTCTGCCTCTGCGCGAGACAATTGCGCCATGCGAGCCGCGATGATTTTCAGGCCAGCACCTTCGAAACGGGTGTAGATTTGGCCGATAACATTCTTTGCTACGGCGTCGGGCTTGATGATCGACAGGGTGCGCTCGATTGCCATCTGTAAAAACTCCAATAAAATTAAGGGGTTAAGGATTCTTTTGAGCGCGGGAGCAGGCTCTGATTAGCCAAAGATTCTAGCATGAAAGCCGTGTAAAATGGCCTCGAAGGCGCGGCAAATGCCGCTGCAGCCCTTGAAAACTGCGACTGGACGCACCATCTGGAGCTCACTTAGATTATTATTTTGACAGCTGCCTGGATGACAGGCAGGTACTAAATCCACAACAGGAGGTCCCATGAACCAACCCTTTCAGACCACTTACGAGGAATCGGGGGAACTGAGCGCGGTAAGACACCGCGTACTCCGCAACACGTACTGGCTGCTCGCACTGTCCATGATCCCTACCGTTCTGGGGGCATGGCTCGGTGTTCAGATGAATTTTTCGTTGATGAGTGGCAGCCCTCTGCTTGGCTTCCTCATTTTCATGGCGGTCGCGTTTGGCTTTTTCTACGTGATCGAGAAAACGAAAAATTCAGCCATTGGCGTGGCCGTATTGCTGGGTTTCACGTTTTTCATGGGGCTGATGTTATCCCGCATGATCGGGCACATTCTTCACTTCTCCAATGGCGCTTCGCTGATCATGACTGCCTTTGGTGGCACCGCCATCGTCTTCGCCACGATGGCCAGCATTGCCACTACCAGCAAGCGTGATTTTTCAGGTCTTTCAAGCTGGCTGTTTGCAGGCATGGTGGTGATCCTTCTAGCCGCGGTCGCCAACATCTTCCTGCAAATGTCCGTCTTGAACATCGTGATTTCTGCGATTGCCGTCGTGATCTTCTCTGCATACATCCTGTTTGATGTTCAGCGCATCATCAATGGTGGTGAGACCAATTACATCTCGGCGACACTGGCCATCTATCTGGACTTGTACAACGTATTCGTCAATCTGCTGGCACTGCTGGGGATTTTCGGCGGCGAGCGCGATTGATTGGCTTGACGTGATCATTAAAAACGCCGGCAAGATGCCGGCGTTTTTTTATGCGCGATCGAAAACTGCAATGGATTCCACATGGGCGGTATGCGGGAACATATTCACCACACCCGCCTGGTTCAATACATAAGCGCCGACATGAACCAGCACACCGGCATCGCGCGCCAATGTAGCCGGGTTGCAAGAAACGTACACAATTCGTTTGGGGCATGCGTCAGGATCTTCAGCAGCGAGTTCGGCGATGGCTTTGCACACCTCCATCGCGCCCTCGCGCGGTGGATCAATCAGCATGCGATCGAATCGGCCAAGCGAGCGCAAATCCTGCACCGAAAATTCAAACAGATTGCGGTTGTAGAAAACAGTCTTTTCATCGAGCCCGTTGATGCGGGCGTTTTGCAATGAACGCTCTGTGAGCGCCGGACTGCCTTCGATGCCAACCACTTCCGCTGCCTGAGTCGCCAAGGGCAAAGTGAAATTCCCCAGTCCACAAAACAAATCTGCAACCCGATCCGCAGGCTGCGCGTCCAGCAAGCGCAAGGCCCGCTCGACAAGCACACGATTGATTTGGTGATTGACCTGCGTGAAATCCGTCGGCCTGAACGGCATGCTGACACCAAACTCGGGCAATGCATAAGCCAAGCTACTGTCGGCAGGATAAAAAGGTGCTGCGGTATCGGGTCCTTTAGGCTGCAACCAGAAATGTACCGACCATTCTTTTGCAAAATCGATCAGTAGTGCCTTGTCACTCTCGGTGGGTGGTTCGATCACGCGCAAGACCATCACAATGATTTGCTTTCCCTCTCGCTCACCCACTGCCAGTTCGATTTGTGGCAAGCGATCACGAATGGATAACTCCGCAATCATGGATCGCAAGGGCACCAGCATGCGTGACACGGCTTGCGGCAAAATCTCGCAGCTTTTCATGTCTGCGATAAAGCTCGAGCGACGCTCATGAAAACCTACCAGTATCCCACCCTTTTTGGCGACATAACGTACCGACAAGCGGGCGCGATAACGATACCCCCAATCAGGACCTTGAATCGGGCGCAGTATCATCTTCGGATCAACTTTGCCCAGATGGTGCAAAGCATCCTCCAATACACGCTGCTTGATCGCGACCTGCGCAGGTAAATTAAGGTGCTGCATGGCGCAGCCACCACAAATCCCGAAATATGCACAACGCGGCTTGGCACGCAGCGGTGACTCGCGCAACAGTTCGGTCATGTCAGCCGCTTCCCACTTGGCCTTTTTTCTAAAGGATTTGAAGCGGACTCGCTCGCCAGGCAAAGCGCCGTCGACAAAAATTACTTTGCCGGGAGTACCGTCCTCATTCGCGAGATGTCCCACGCCGCGCGCTTCCATGTCCAGGGACTCAATGTCGAGCAAACTGTCGTGCATAAATTTAATGAAAAAGAACAGGATGCCAGGGGCAGCACTGCTTCAATAACACCGTTAATTTTGGTGGCTGAGAAAATGGCACCAAGTCCTTGAATCTCCGGGCCGGTACATCACACTGGCGTGATTTTAACGCTTGTGCATCCGGCCTATGCAGCCGGTGGTCTGTCGGTGTTTGGCCCGATGGATCGATCGGAATCTCGATCTACCAGCCGTCGCAGGCATCAAAGAAGCGAGTCCTTGCTGATCCCGCGCGCCATCATGGTTTTTTTCAGGCGCACCAGACCCTCTTGCTGAATCTGACGCACGCGCTCTCGGGTGAGACCCATCTCGTCGGCCAACTCGTCCAGCGTCGCTGGATGCGCATGTCCCAAGCCGAATCTGCGCATGATGACTTGTTTTTGCTTGATGGGTATGGTGTCGAGCCAGCGACGAACCAGCGAAATCATTTCGTGCTGCTCTGCATCGATGTCTGGGCCGCCTTCGGAGGCATCGGCCAGCAAGTCCAGCAGACTGGACTGCGGATCGCCATCAAGCGGCGTATCCAGCGAGGACACATGCTCCGCCATCCCAAGAATGGCACTAACCTCTTCGACGCTGCGCTCTACCAGATGGGCGATATCTTCTATCCTCGCATCATGGCCATCAGACAGTCTCGCCTCGAGATGATATTTGGCGCGCAAAACGAGATTGAGCTCGCGAATCCGGTGTACCGGCAGGCGTATCGTGCGAGCCTGATTCATGATTGCGCGCTCAATGCTCTGCCGTATCCACCAGGTCGCATAGGTCGAAAAACGAAAACCACGCTCGGGCTCGAATTTCTCGATCGCATGCATCAGACCCAAGTTACCTTCTTCAATCAGATCGAGCAATACGACACCACGATTGATGTAATGCTTGGCAATCGACACAACCAGCCTGAGATTATGTTCGATCATTTTCTGGCGCGCAGGGAAATCTCCCTGTTTGGCCAGCGTGGAAAAATGAATCTCTTCCTGAACGCTGAGCAAAGGCCGCAGGCCGATTTGATTCAGATAACGCTGAGTGGCATCTGTCGCAAGTTCTGAATTGAGCAGCGTTCGAAAATCTTCAAGATTTTCCGTGACTTCTGCTTCATCATCAGGCAAGTCTTCCTCGGGCGAGAGCGACATGAACTCCGAATCTGGCTGTGCCGGTGGTTCCGAAGCATCTGGCTTGCGTTTCATCTTGCCGGTGGTGTTTGTGATTCAGCAGGTGGTAATAGAGTGACAGGATCGATGGGTTTCCCCATGTGGCGCATCTGAAAACGCAGCTTCACTGTGTCCGCGTCGGAATCTCCCATTTCGGCTATTTGCTGACTCTGGGTCACTGTTTGACCTTCCCGAACCAGGATGGTTTTATTGTGCGCGTAAGCGGTGACCATGCTGTCGCTGTGTTCAAGAATGATCAGATTGCCGTAGCCGCGCATGTTTTTCGCATAGAGCACTTTGCCATTGCCGGCTGCAACGACGGGCTGACCCGCCTTGCCAGCGATATCAATGCCTTTGCGCGTGGGATCAAACGCGCTGATGACCTTGCCCTCGGTTGGCCACACAAAACGGTTGCTACTTGAAGGTTGACTATCCGCCGGCGTTTTGATCGTGTCCAGAGAGCGCACCGGGCCCGGGTCGCCCCGTTCCAGATCAGCAATCGCCTTGTCGGAATAAACAATCTTCCGACCCACGGGCGTCGTCTTGTTCAGCGGAACCGCACGAGCTGTTGATTGCGAGGCGTTTGGCGGCTGAGTCGGACGGCCCGCCCGGCGAATCTCCATATCAGTCTCGACAGGCACGCGCATGACTTGGGTATCGTCAGGCGGTGCGACTCTTAATACTTGATCCACTTTGATGCTATCCGGATTGGTCAAAGCATTCCAATCGGTCAGCTCGCTGACTGACCGATTGAACTTGCTTGCAATCTTCCCCAGCCGGTCACCTTCCTTTACCGTGTAATAGCCTGGCGGGTCAGCATCAGCAGCAGGCGCAGTGTCGGCGGTCTGGGATTTCTTTTTGTTTTCACTGGCGTTGTCCGTGCTACTGGTCGCCGGTTGATTCGTCTTGGCGGTCGACTGAGAAGTCGTTTTGCTGGCCGTTGTACTGGTCGATGTATTGGGCGGCGTGCTGCTTTTTCGGCGCTCTGAAGTTTTTGAAGTGCGATCATCAATGGTCGCATTCGATGGCATGTCGGCACAGCCAGACACGACTAGCGTCGCAAAAATGGACAGCAAAACGACACGGCTGGAATGACCGCGGATAGCATTGAGTAGCACGTCTGTCTTCATACCTGGATGAGCAAGGGTTCAGCCAAATGTACCCGGCTTGAGCGGGACGAAATGGCAGGGTTCCAGCGTCTCGGCCATCCACTCATTGCGCCCGGTACGGCGTATGAGTTTGAGCACCTGATTTCGCTGACCAACGGGTGCGATCAGACGCCCGCCAACCGACATCTGATCAAGCAAGGCCTGAGGCACATCAAGCCCGGCTGCCGCCAGAATAATGCCATCAAACGAACCGACCTGTGGCAATCCCAGCATACCATCCCCATAGTGCAGCCGCAGGTTGGGTATGCGCAGCGGACGGAGGTTGGTCCGGGCCAGTTCATGCATGGGTCGTATGCGCTCTATGGAATAGACTTCCTCGGCCAGCTGCGCAATGACGGCCGCCTGGTAACCGCAACCGGTGCCGATTTCGAGCACTCGCGACAGCTTGCCGCTGATACCACCCCGCATCACTTCGATCATTCGTGCAACGATGTAGGGCTGGGATATGGTTTGGTGATAGCCGATCGGCAGTGATGCATCGATATAAGCCTGACTGGCCAGGCCAGGCTCGAGAAAATAATGCCGCGGCACCGACTCCATCGCCGCCAGCACGGCCGCATCGCGTATGCCCTGCTGCGCCAGTCGCTGCACCATCGCTTTGCGTACTGCATCGGAGACCAGGGGAGAGTTCGCCGTACGATCTGCTGCGGGCCGAGTGCTGTTGACCGTGGGCGGCGGGGGCATCGTGTTCCGCACAACATTCTGGGTCGCCGTCTGGGGACTTTTCATCTGCGGCGCAGTGGCTGTTTTTTTGCGGTCTGCGGCACCCGTGATCCTGTCCAGCGTCAGCGGGAAACGCTTCTGAGGCTGACTTTTGCCCTCGCTCATCGCAATACCCGCTTCAGACGTTCGAGTTGCATCGGGTGTGTGAGGTCGATCTGTAATGGTGTCATTGATACCCAGCCATGGCTCGTTGCATGAAAGTCCGTACCCTCGCTTGCTTCCTTCGCCTTACCCGGAGGTCCAATCCAGAAAATTTCATTGTCGTGCGGATCGCGACTTCGTATTACCGGCTCGGATTGATGTCGCTTACCCAAGCGAGTCGCAACGATGGTATCCAATTCCTTGTAAGGTCGATTTGGAATGTTCACGTTCAACAGATAAGGTGATTGCAATTCATCCAGGCGCCTGAGCACGATATCTTTTGCCAGACGCGCCGCATCATCAATATGTGCCCATCCATAATCGACCTGTGAAAACGCAATCGCTGGAACTCCAAACAGAAAACCCTCGGTCGCTGCTGCCACGGTCCCTGAGTACAAGGTGTCATCCCCCATATTCTGGCCCTGGTTGATACCCGACACCACCAGATCGGGCAACGTATCAAGTATGCCGGTCAGCGCGATATGCACGCAGTCACTGGGGGTGCCATTGATGGAGTAAAAACCGTTGGCCGCACGCATGACCCTGAGAGGTCGATCGAGCGTCAGCGAGTTCGATGATCCCGAGCGATTACTGTCTGGTGCGACAACCACAATGTCGGCAACCGTCGCGAGTTGCTCGGCCAGCGCATTGATGCCGGGAGCAAGATAGCCATCGTCATTACTGATCAAAATTTTCATCGCTCTGATTTTACCCGAAGGCAGGCCAAGTAAATTTACATTTTGATTACGCTCAATGAGCGATGCCGAACTTCGTCCGCACGCGCCAAATCATGCATAAGGCAACACACAAGATGCAATGGATTGATGATGATCTGATTGACAACAAGATAGGCAAGAATCCGCGAAAACCGATTCATGACGGTGCCATCAGCGCGGCAGGCTTTGCAGGAAAGTTTGTACGGTCGTCAACTCGCGCGTTCGAGCAAAGGGCGGCAGACTTTGCCAGATACGCCGGCCATACGGCTTGGATAACATGCGGGGATCGCAAATCATCAGAACCCCACGATCGAATTCGTCCCTGATCAGGCGACCGGCACCCTGTTTGAGATTGATAATGGCCTCGGGAAGCTGATGGTGCATGAAACCATTCAGACCACGTTTTTCCATATCGGTAATGCGTGCAGCAAGGACCGGATCATCAGGCGGCGCAAAGGGCAGCTTGTCGATAATCACCACGGAAAGGGCGTCACCGGGAACGTCAACGCCCTCCCAGAAACTCTGGCTGCCAATCAGTACTGCATTACCCGCCTTGCGAAATTGTGTGAGCAGTTCGGTGCGCCCAATTTCACCCTGGACAAACAAAGGATAAGGCAGCTTGCGCTGCTCGAACTCAGCGCGCAAACGCTCCGCCGTTTTTTTGACTGCACGGAGCGTCGTACAAAGAAAGAAGGTGCGCCCACCCGCTGCCTCGATCACAGGCAAAGCGGCATCAATCACCGCATCGCTGTAGTCCGGTGAATTCGGCTGAGGCAGAATCGTTGGGGAATACAAGAGCGCCTGCCTTTCATAATCAAAAGGACTGGGCAAAGAAATCGATCTCTCCTCAGTCAGTCCGAGTTGACTGCTGTAATGAGAGAAATCCTGTTTGACTGCCAAGGTCGCCGAAGTAAATATCCACGCGCGCGGTGGTCCCTCGCGCTGCTTGCTGAATATGGGTGCGATCGACAAGGGAGTGCGATGCAATTGTACTGACTGGGAAAAGGCCTCGACCCACAATACCGTGGGCGGCAGCGATTCGTCAGTGACTTCCTTCCAATCAGCCAGACGATTGCCGATTTCAACGGCACGCACGCGGCACTGCTCTATCGTCTCCGCGCGCTCGGCCTGCGTGGCAAGCACCTCCACCATATGCGCGAGCATGCGCTTGAGATGTTCGAGTGCCGGAAAAAAAGGACTGCTCGCGGCGATCTGGGCGAATGCCAGCCGCGTGCCCTCTGCAGGAAATGTCAGCCTCAGGTCACGTGCCGATTTTTCAAGCGATGCGACCAGGGCGCCCCAGTCGGCGCCATCGCGCGCATGCGTCAAACCTTCTGCCAAAACATCGCGACACAATTCCATGATCTGCGATGTCGAGATATCCTCGCCAAAAAACAGCGTTGCCGTTTCAGGCAACTGATGGGCTTCATCAAAAATTACCGTATTCGCGCTAGGCAAAAGCTCTGCGACGCCGGTATCTTTTAATGCGACGTCCGCAAAAAACAGATGATGGTTAACCACAACCACATCCGCCTGTTGCGCTTCCTTGCGCGCCTTCATCACGAAACAATCCTGGTAATGCGCACACTCGGCGCCAAGGCAGTTATCTCGCGTTGATGTAACGAGATTCCAGATGAGCGCATTTTCAGGCACGTTCGAGAGTTCAGCCTTGTCACCGGTACCTGTGGTTTTGATGAAGCGGCCGATGTCACGCAAATAGCCGACATCTTCACGCGCTGTCAGCCGACCGTTTTGCAGAGTACGCTCGAGATGAAAATGACAGACATAGTTGGCGCGCCCCTTGAGCAATGCCACCGATACGGGCGCATTGAGCGCTTTGCGCACGACGGGTATATCGCGCAAGAACAGCTGATCCTGAAGGTTTTTGGTTCCGGTGGATATGATCACCTTGCCACCCCAAAGCAGGGCAGGCACCAGATAAGCGAAGGTTTTTCCAGTGCCGGTGCCCGCCTCGACAATCAGCGCAGTCTGTCCCGCAATCGCCTGCGCCACGGCCCTGGCCATATCCGTCTGTGATGTGCGGGGACGAAAACCGGAAATACCCGTTGCCAGTCTACCGCTATCGGAAAACAGCTGATCGATTTCCTCGTCATGCACGAGGAGCATCGCTGCCTGATTGGTCGCTTCAGTCAAAGGGGATAGCCCATCAGTGTCTCAGGCGGGGATGTCCGGCACCAGCTGCATCTTGAGCTGAATGATCTGGTCCTTGAGCTGCAATTTGCGTTTTTTGAGTCGGCGTAATTGCAAATCATCCGAAGCTGCCGCTTCGGCAAGTCGGTCGATCGCTGCATCGAGGTCGCGGTGCTCGATTTCCAGCTCGATGACGCGAGCGCGCACCTGTTCAGCCGGGACCGTCATTGCTCGCCATTGACTGGCGCCTTGGGCGGCGCCTGGACTTCGGAAGCGTCGGGTGCGTCGCCCGAAGGCTCGCGCGTCTTGCCCGTAATCGGCAGAGAACGGTCGGGCTGCTGTTTTACCTTGGCTTCGCGCTCGGCCAACGCTCGGTCACGCTCGGCCGCCTTTTCTTTTCTCAGGAAAGCATTGGCTTCGACTTCGATTTTTCTGATTTTCGAGAGTGCGGCACGCTGCTTTTCTCTCACGTCATTCATGCAAGAGGTCGCGAAGAATTTGTCATAACAGGCAACGCGCTGACTTGAATACAGACGATCGACATCGAGACGCGCCTCAATCACATCATCCAGCGCTGCCTTGGCTTTGTCAGTCGTATCAATCGAACCGGACGGGTAATGCTCCGTCAGCGGCTGCGACGCATCCTGCGCGTGCACCCCTGCCATGGACAGGGCCATCAGCAAGGCCAAGAGTATCGACTGATACATAGATGTTCTGAATGCGTTCATAAAATCAGTTTTGTTGTCAGGCAATCGCTGCGGCCGCTTGCCGGCGGGTGCTTTCCTTGTATTCGCGCGACTGCATTTCCAGAATACGCGATACGGTACGGTGAAACTCATTGGCCATTTTGCCTTCGGTGTACAGCAGCTCGGGGTCGACCTCGGCTGACATGATCAGCTTGACCCGGTGATCGTAAAGCACATCGATGAGCCAGGTAAAACGCCGCGCCTCGGAAGCCATCTCGGCATTCATTTTAGGCACACCCGACAGAATCACGGTGTGAAACCGGTTCGCGAGATCCAGATAGTCATTTTGCGACCTCGGACCACCGCAGAGCGTTGCAAAATCAAACCAGATGACGCCGCCCGCCCGCCGCAATGCCGTGATCTCCCGAGATTCTATCTTGATCCTGGGATCCTGATCCGAAGCCTCGGCGATGCTCAAGAAGGTCTGCTGCAAGGCTGTCTCGGCTGCCGCATCCAAGGGGCAGTGATACACATCGACTTGGGCCATGATGCGCTTGCGATAATCCGTACCCGCATCCACATTGAGCACATCCAGCTTTTCCCTGAGCAGGGCAATGGCGGGCAATATCCGATCGCGGTGCAGCCCATCAGGATAGAGAGTGTCAGGATCGTAATTGGATGTCAGTACAAACGAGACACCGTTATCGAACAAGGCAGACATCAGGTTATAGAGAATCATCGCATCCGCAATATCGGAGACGTGAAATTCATCGAAACAGATCAGCCTGTACTTGCGCGCAATTTTCGCAGCAACGACTTTGAGGGGATCCTCAACGTCTTTTTGCTCATCCAGCTGCCGATGGACACCGCGCATGAACTCATGGAAATGCAAGCGAGTTTTGCGGACGATGGGAACCACCTTGTAGAAACTATCCATCAGGAAGGATTTGCCGCGACCGACACCACCCCAGAGGTATATCCCGCGCGGGATATCAGGATGATTGACAAGACGCTTGAGCCGCGAAGACCGTCGCTCCCGAAAATTGACCCATTCATCATAAGCCTGCTGCAGGCGCTCAACCGCAAGCAATTGCGACGGGTCCGATTGGTAACCACGCTCGGCCAGCACGTGATCATAGTATTGGCGAACATTCATCACTGCAGCGGCGTCATATCGACGGTAATTTGCGAAGGATAGGCATTTCGTCGACCGGTCAACGGGAATCCAAAACCCAGCGATACGCCGACACCGCTGTAGCTTCCCAGCCCGCCACCGATACCCACACCAATCCGTGTGCCACTCGAGTTCAGTCCACGGCCAGAAGGGTTGCGATGAATGACTTCAGAGGTTCGATATCCTTCCTTGTTACAAACCACCCTCAGATCGCCGTTGGGATCACCCACGGTGGCATGTGCAGGTGTCTGCACTGTCCAGCTGCCAGCATTGGTGGTGACCACGCAATCGGCGCCGGCCAGCGGCTGATCGCGTGACGTCGTCAGGATTTCGACCCGACCATCAAACGGTGGCGTCGTGACGCAACCTGATAGCGACACTGCCACCGAGAACAGCACGCTCAGCCACTTCAGCCTTGTGAGATAACCCGAATTGCGCCGCATGATGGTCTGTCCTTTGCTGCGCTGAAGTGTCAGAAATTCAGTGCGCGCTTGTCGACGGCCAGTGCCGCTTCCTTGGTTGCTTCGGACAATGAGGGGTGCGCATGACAGATGCGCGCAATGTCTTCTGCCGAGGCACGGAATTCCATCGCGACGACAGCCTCGGCAATCAACTCTGAAGCCATAGGCCCAATGATGTGCACGCCCAGTATTTCATCCGTGCGTGCATCCGCCAGAAACTTCACCATGCCGGAAGTATCACCCAGCGCCCGGGCCCGCCCATTAGCCATGAACGGGAAAGTACCGGCGTTATAAGCGATGCCCTCTGCCTTGAGTTGCTGCTCGGTCTTGCCCACCCAGGCGATTTCCGGTGATGTGTAGATGACCCAGGGAATGGTATTAAAGTTCACGTGGCCATGCTTGCCTGCAATACGTTCGGCAACAGCAACGCCCTCCTCCTCGGCCTTGTGCGCGAGCATGGGTCCGCGTACCACATCACCTACAGCCCAGACATTGGGAAGATTGGTGTGACAGTGATCGTCGACTGCGATAAATCCACGCTCATCAAGCGCAAGACCCACGGCTTCCGTTTGGAGTCCAATGGTATTCGGTATGCGACCGATCGAGACAATCAAGCGATCGAATTGCGCGTTGTGTTCCTTGCCAGCGGCATCGGTGTAATGAACGCTGACATCCTTGCCTGCCTTGATGTCACCGATTTTGACGCCGAGCTCAATGGTGAGTCCCTGCTTGGCGAACAGCTTTTGCGCTTCGGTTGCAATCTGCTGATCTACCGCGCCCAGAAAAGCCGGCAGCGCTTCAAGTATCGTCACCTCGGCACCCAGGCGGCGCCAGACACTCCCCATCTCCAGACCAATCACGCCAGCACCGATCACACCCAGCTTTTTGGGAACGGCCTCCATCGCCAGCGCACCCGTATTGGAGAGAATCAGCTTCTCATCAAACGGCACCTGAGGCAGCGCGCGTGGATTCGACCCCGTGGCCACAATGATGTGCTTGCCCTTGAGTGTCTCGGCGCTTTTCCCGGTGACTGAAATTTCATAGCCATCGGCATCCGCTTTGACGAACGCGCCACGACCATGGAAGAAGGTGACCTTGTTTTTCTTGAACAGGTAGAGGATGCCATCGTTGTTTTGTTTGACGACGGTATCCTTGCGGCCCAGCATTTGCGCCAGATTAAGCTTGAGTCCCTTGACCTCAATGCCGTGCTCGGCAAAACCATGTCCTGCATGTTCGAAATGCTCGGACGACTGCAGCAATGCTTTGGAAGGGATGCAGCCGACATTGGTACAAGTGCCTCCCGGTGCAGGTCCACCCTTGTCGTTTTTCCACTCGTCGATGCAAGCCGTCGAGAGACCTAGCTGAGCTGCGCGAATGGCGGCTATGTAACCACCCGGGCCACCGCCGATGACGATGACATCAAAGTTTTTCGACATGGCAGCCCCTTACAGATCGAGTAACAGACGGGACGGATCTTCGAGCACCTCTTTCATCGCGACCAGACCCAGCACTGCTTCACGACCATCAATCAGTCGGTGATCGTAAGACATCGCGAGATAGTTAATTGGGCGAACGACAACCTGCCCATTTTCGACTACGGCACGGTCCTTGGTTGCATGAACACCCAGAATGGCCGATTGCGGCGGGTTGATGATGGGCGTGGAGAGCATGGAGCCAAACACGCCACCATTCGAGATCGAGAAGGTACCGCCAGTCAGTTCATCGAGCGTGAGTTTGCCGTCCTTGGCTTTCTGACCAAACTCGCCGATTTTCTTTTCGATTTCCGCGATGTTCATCTGATCGACATTGCGCAGAATAGGCACGACCAAACCGCGTGGCGATCCGACTGCGATGCCGATATCAAAGTAGCCGTGATAGACGACATCGTTGCCATCGATCGATGCGTTCAACACGGGATACTTCTTGAGTGCAGCCACGGCAGCCTTCACGAAGAAGGACATGAAACCCATTTTCACGCCGTGTTCTTTTTCAAACTTGTCTTTGTACTTGTTACGCAGATCCATCACGGGCTGCATATTGACTTCATTGAAGGTCGTGAGGATCGCATTGGTTGACTGAGATTCCAGCAGACGCTCTGCGATGCGCGCACGCAGGCGGCTCATCGGCACACGTTGCTCGGGTCGGTCGCCGAGATCGACGCTGACCGGTGCAGGCACCGCCGGAAGTGCGGCAGCGCGTGGTGCAGAAACTGCGGGTGCTGGCGCGGACTTGTTCTGCACGGCGTTGATCACGTCACCCTTGGTCACGCGTCCGTCCTTGCCAGTACCGGCAACGCTGTCGGCGGACATCTTGTTCTCGGCGAGCATGCGCGCCGCAGCCGGCATCGCAATCGTGCTGCTGGCTGCTGCAGCGCTGGCAGGCTTCGGTGCCGCGACTGCTGCGGCTGCGGCTGCGGCTGGTGCTGGTGCAGCGGGCGCGCTGGCCGCGCCTGCTGCTGCGGTCGCTTCCGTATCAATGCGGGCGATGATTTCACCAGCCACGACGGTACTGCCATTTTCTTTGAGAATTTCGACAATCACGCCCTGCGCAGGCGCGGGCAACTCCAGCACTACTTTGTCGGTTTCAATATCAATCAGGTTCTCGTCGCGAGCCACTGCCTCGCCGACTTTTTTATGCCACTGAAGCAGTGTCGCCTCGGCGACGGATTCGGATAACTGCGGTACAGGGACTTCAAGGATTGCCATAACACTCTCCGTTTCGGGTTGTTCAAACGGTGCACCGGTATGCGGTGCACCGTCGGGTCATTTTTATTTGGTCAGAACGAAGCCTTTAAGCTTCGAAAAAGCGGTATCAATCAGCGACTTCTGCTGCGCATAGTGCTTGTCGTAGTAACCCACCGCAGGCGAAGCACTCGCGG
>JBDKLM010000104.1:0-5423 GCA_039806005.1 Pseudomonadota bacterium | reverse complement strand
GGGCTCTTTGGTTTCCGAGATCAGCTGCCACTCGGTGGCGCTGGCGGGCAAGGCGATGGCTGCGAAGATAAGACTGAACAAACGAGATTTCATGGATGCGGGTCTCCGGCGCAAAGTTTGTAGAAATCTTACCGGATTCGGGCAATGGGCGTTGCCCCTGCTTTTGCAAGTCTTCAGGACTCGTAACCGAGCCGCCTTGAGACTTCTTTTGCGCAAGCGAGTACTTTGCGCGCAATCTCGCCCTGCCAGCCTGCGTCAAAACTGCCTGCCGGTCCTATGGCGGTAATGCCCAAACGAATGGTGCCCGTATGCTCGAATACGGGGGCACAGATGGCGTTGATGCCGGGGATAGGTTCACCCATGACGCGCGCCATGCCACGCTTGCGCACATCCGCGAGCAGCGTCTCCATCGCTGCGCGCTTCATGCCTTGTGCGCCAAAGCCTGCCGCCACGCCATTGCGGTTTTCCTGTTCAATCATCCTTTCCACTTGTTTCGGTGGCAGATACGCAGCGAATACCTGGCCGGTCGCCGTCGACTGTATCGACATCACGGTACCCGTGCGCATGTTGACGTGGATGGGATGGCTCGATTCGCTGATGTAGATGATGGTCGGACCTTGATTGCCGAGTACGGAAAGACCGACGGTCTGGTCGATATCAGCCGTCAGTGAGGTCACCATCGGTATGGCAATACGCACCGGATCCAGCCGCTGCAGGCTGATCAGACCCATCTGCAGAGCAAACTGCCCCAACTCATAGCGGCCCGTCAGCGGGTTTTGTTCGATCAGGCCAAAGCTGGCGAAGCTCACCAAATATGGATGCGCTTTTGCGGCGGGCATGCCGGCTTTTCTCGCAAGATCACCCAAGCTCATTGGGCCACCTTCCTCGGCCAGGGTCGTGAGCAGGCGGCCGCCTGTTTCTATCGACTGTATGCCGCGCCGGCTTTTTTCCATGGACATGTCTTTAGTGATCGATATGGTTAGGGGCGTTATATTAATGAAAATAATTCGTTAATATCTAATTAGTTGACGAGGAACAAATTCTATCCTAACCTTCTTCGTATTCCCGGGCAAGATAACCCTTCACCAGGCCCACTCGGGCGCCTGAAAGCATCCACGGAGACCTCATGAGTGCCAAACCTTTCGCATCGCAGGCTGATTTGCAGGAAAAGAAAACCAGTTTCATCAAGCTGTCGGACAACGCGTATGCCTACACCGCCGAAGGTGATCCGAACTCCGGTGTGATCATCGGGGACGATGCGGTGATGGTGATCGACACCACGGCCACGCCAGTGATGGCGCAGGCGCTGATCAAACACATACGCGAAATCACCGACCTCCCAATCAAGTACGTCACTCTGACGCACTACCATGCGGTGCGCGTGCTGGGCGCTTCGGCTTATTTCAAAGAGGGTGCCCAGCAAGTGATCGCTTCGCGCGGCACTTATGAGTTGATCGTTGAGCGTGGCGAGCAGGACATGAAATCCGAAATCGAACGTTTTCCGCGGCTGTTCGCTGGTGTGGAATCGGTCCCTGGTCTGACCTGGCCTACGCTGGTCTTCGAGCGCGAACTCACAGTATTCATGGGCAAGCTGGAAGTGAAGATCATGCATGTCGGCATGGGACATACCAAAGGCGACACCATCGTCTGGATACCATCGCAAAAGGTCTTGTTTTCAGGCGATCTGGTGGAATTCGATGCGGCGGCTTACACCGGTGATGCGCAACTCGAGGAGTGGCCAGACACACTCGAGGTCTTGCGCAGCATGGGTGCGGAAAAACTGGTGCCCGGTCGTGGTCCGGCACTCACCACACCGGCCAAAGTCAATGAAGGTCTCGATTACACCAAAGACTTCGTCACCACACTGTTGCGCAGCGCGAAAGAAGCAGTGCAGGCGGGACATGATCTCAAGGCGGCGATGGCCCATGTACGTTCTCACATGGATGGTAAATTCGGTCATGTCTTCATTTACGAGCACTGCCTGCCATTTGATGTGACACGTGCCGTTGATGAAGCCAGTGGCATCAAACATCCGCGCATCTGGACTGCAGAGCGAGACAAGGCGATGTGGGATGCGCTGCAATCCTGATGAGCATGTCCACTGACAGCCGCACGCTGCAACAGCGCACGCCACTCGCTCACAACGCGACAAGCCGTATGCCTGCGGATTACCAGACCCTTCGGTTTTCATACCAGCGTCCGCCGGATTTTGGACAATCACCCGCTGCCCACTATCCGGTAGTAGTGGTTGGTGCCGGCCCGGTAGGGCTGGTAACGGCGATAGATCTTGCACGACAGGGTTTGAAAGTTGTTTTACTGGATGATGATGATTGTCTGTCCGGTGGATCGCGTGCGCTCTGTTATGCCAAACGCACGCTGGAAGTATTGGATAGGTTGGGGTGCGGCGATCGGGTGGTTGAGAAGGGTGTGTCCTGGAATGTGGGCAAGGTGTTTTTCAGGGATGAGCCCGTCTATCAATTCAATCTGCTGCCCGAAGAGGGACACCACCGACCTGCATTCGTCAATCTGCAGCAGTATTACCTCGAAGGCTATTTGCATGAATGCGCGAGTAGCTATCCGAATTTGGATATCCGCTGGAAAAGCAAAGTCACACAACTGGAAAACAGCGATGCAAAAGCCAGTGTTACCGTGACCACACCCGAGGGTAACTACATCTTGAGTGCTGATTACGTGATTGCGGCCGATGGGGCACGCAGTCCGGTTCGAAACATGCTGAATCTGGAAAGCAAAGGTCGTGTCTTTCAGGATCGCTTCCTGATTGCTGATGTAAAAATGAAAGCGCCCTTTCCGGCCGAGCGCTGGTTCTGGTTTGATCCGCCGTTTCATCCGAACCAATCGGTGCTTTTGCATCGTGAAGCGGATGATGTCTGGCGCATTGATTTTCAGTTGGGCTGGGATGCCGATCCCGAACTGGAAAAAACACCGGAGCGCGTCATCCCACGCGTGCGCGCGCTGCTGGGGGACGATGTGGAATTCGATCTGGAATGGGTCAGCGTCTATACCTTCGCTTGCATGCGCATGGAAAAATTCCGTCATGGCCGCGTGATCTTTGCCGGTGATGCCGCCCATGGTGTGTCGCCATTCGGGGCGCGCGGCGCCAATAGCGGTGTTCAGGATGCCGACAATCTGGGCTGGAAGTTGGGGCTGGTGCTGCGGGGCGAGGCGCCGGTCACCTTGCTGGACACTTATGCGGTCGAGCGAGAATATGCTGCAGATGAAAATATTCTGAACTCGACTCGTGCAACGGATTTCATCACACCGAAAAGTGCTATCAGCCGAGTCTTTCGTGATGCGGTGCTATCGCTTTCAAAGCATCATGCCTTTGCACAAAAGCTGGTCAACAGCGGCCGTCTCTCTATGCCGTCAACTTATCTGAATTCGCCATTGAATACAGCGGACGCGGACAATTTTGTTGGACTCATGCGCCCCGGCGCGCCAGCAGCCGATGGGCCGGTGCTGACTGCGCATGGCGAGCGTCAATGGTTTTTGCAGCGAGTCGGCGATCGTTTTACTACGGTGTTTTTTACGGACGTTTATAGTCCTGCCGCCGAGATATCGCAGGCACCTGTAGTGCAAGTGCTGCCGGCGGGTGCATCCGTACCATCGCATGCGAATGCGATAGTGGATGTGGACGGCTTGCTCGCTGCTCGCTTCGATGCGCGTCCCGGGACGACTTACTTATTGCGACCGGATCAGCATGTGGCTGCGCGCTGGCGCAAATTTGATCCGACTCGCGTGAAGGCAGCATGGAGTCGTGCGACCGGTCAGGAGCTAAAGCATTGAACACATTGATTACCTCGCCAAACATGGCCAGTCCGGACGATTTCTATGAGGCCCTGATCGATATGCATCGCGATCTCGATGAAGCACAGAGTCAGGCGGTGAATGCCCGACTGATTCTGCTGCTGGCCAACCATATTGGCGACATGCAGGTGTTGCGTGAAGCGATGCTCCATGCGCGCACCGAACCTTAAGCGCCATTTCAATCAGGAGAGCGCATGAGCAGAAGCTATCAATCTGGTTTTGGCAATGAATTTGCGACCGAGGCCATGCCCGGTGTGCTGCCCGCTGGCCAGAACTCGCCTCAAAAAGTAGCGCATGGTCTTTATGCAGAACAGCTCTCGGGTACTGCCTTTACCGCGCCGCGTTCGGAGAATCAGCGCAGCTGGTTATATCGGATACGTCCGGCGGCCATGCATCAGCCATTTGCAAAAGTATTCCATCCGACGCTGCAATCCGGGCCTTTCGACGAAATTGCTGCATCCCCCAATCAACTGCGCTGGAATCCTTTTCCCATCCCATCGACGCCTGCGGATTTTATCGAGGGGTTGATGACGATCGCCGGCAATGGCAGTGCGGACAGTCAGACCGGTGTGGCTATCCATGTCTATGCAGCCAATCGTTCGATGCAGGATCGCTTCTTTTATAACGCTGATGGTGAACTGCTGATCGTGCCGCAGCAGGGGGGCGTGTCATTGCGTACGGAATTTGGGGTGCTGGATATGGCACCCGGCGAGATTGCTGTAGTGCCTCGCGGTGTACGCTTTGCCGTTGATTTGCAGGCGGACAGTGCCCGCGGTTACGTCTGCGAGAACTATGGTCAGCTCTTGCGTCTGCCGGATCTTGGCCCGATCGGCGCGAATGGTCTGGCCAATCCGCGCGATTTTCTCGCACCAGTTGCTGCCTATGAAGACCGCGAAGGTCAGTTCGAGTTGCTGGCTAAATTTGGCGGCAAACTCTGGTCGGCGGCGATTGATCATTCACCGCTGGACGTCGTCGCATGGCATGGCAACTACACCCCCTACAAATACAACCTGGCGTCGTTCAATGCGATGAATTCAGTCAGTTTCGATCACGCCGACCCTTCCATCTTTACGGTACTGACATCCCCGTCGGGCATTCCCGGAACGGCCAACATGGATTTCGTGATCTTTCCACCGCGCTGGATGGTGGCCGAGCATACCTTCCGCCCGCCCTGGTTTCACCGCAATGTGATGAGTGAATACATGGGGCTTGTATATGGCGAATACGATGCCAAAGCAGAGGGTTTTCTTCCCGGTGGAGGCAGTCTGCACAATTGCATGAGTGGGCATGGGCCTGATGCGACGACCTTCGAGGCGGCAAGCAATGCTGTGCTTCAGCCACAAAAACTCGACAAGACCATGGCTTTCATGTTCGAGACCCGTCTGCTGATTCATCCAACGCGCTTTGCCATGGAATCTCCACAACTGCAAAAAGATTATCTGCAGTGCTGGCATGGATTGAAAAAACATTTTACGGGCTAGGGAGATGCTGAATAAATCTGCGTTTTATGGCGAGCCGGCGCAGCCGTGCGACGCGGGGATCAATAAAATCAAGGTCTTGACTCCATTGATCTTGCCACCAAAGTTTCTGCATTTATT
>JBDKLM010000103.1:0-30235 GCA_039806005.1 Pseudomonadota bacterium | reverse complement strand
CAGCCCCGGCAGCCGGCATGGCGTTGGTCGAGAATTGCAGGCGACCTGATTGATCTGTCGCTGCTCGCATGGGCCGGGCGGCGCACATCGAATGGTCGATTGCCACTCATCACTGCACTTTTTGCTGGGATGACCGCGCTGGATGTACTGAGCGCTTATGACGGTCAACGACAAGGTGCAAGGCTAAGCAAGCTGCCCAGCACCCTTAGAATTTGCAAATCTTTCCACATTCAACGTCCACCGGAAGCGTGCTATCGCTTCTGGCGCAACTTTGAAAAGTTTCCGAAATTCATGAGCGATGTCGAGAGCGTTCAAGTCATCGATGCCACTCGCACGCATTGGCGCATGCGTGCGACGCGGGGCGAGCCGGTGGAATGGACAGTCGAACTTTTCAGTGATATTCCATCGCAACAGCTTGGTTGGCGCACAATCGCTGACTCGCCCCTGGAGCACAGTGGCGTGGTGAAATTTTTACCTGCGTATGGGCATACCTCGACGCGTCTCGATATCGACATTATTTACAAAATACCGATCGGACAGCCCATGGACCTGCTGTCCCTATTGTTTACGGACGAACCTTCACGACGATGGGAAGATGATCTGCGTCGCTTCAAGCAGTTGATCGAAACAGGCGAGATCGCAACCACTCTTGGGCAATCGAGCGGCAGGCGCGGCGCGCTGGTGAGACAGCTGCACCGCGAAGGAAAATCTTGAAAGCGCTTATCTGGCACAACAAGCATGATGTGCGTGTGGAATCCGTGCCTGATCCTGTGCTGATCAACCCGCGTGATGCGATTATAAAAATTACCTCAACAGCGATTTGTGGGTCGGATCTGCATTTGTATGATGGGTTTGTACCCGGCCTGCATGCGGGCGACATTCTCGGCCATGAATTCATGGGCGAAGTCATGGAAGTCGGTAAAGGGGTACGCAATCTCAAACCCGGTGATCGTGTGGTGGTGCCGTTTACCATTGCCTGTGGTAGCTGTTTTTTTTGTAGGCAGTCACAGCATTCGCTCTGCGAAAATTCCAACCCCAATGCAGGTATCGCGGAAAAATTCTGGGGTCATGCAACCGCCGGGGTCTTTGGTTACGCCGACATCACGGGCGGCTATGCTGGCGGTCAGGCGGAATATGCGCGCGTGCCCTTCGCTGACGTGGGGCCTATCAAGATCGATGACGATCTCGATGATGAGCAGGTGCTTTTTCTATCCGACCTGCTTCCCACCGGTTATATGGCGGCTGAAAACTGTGACATTCAACCTGGCGATGTTGTTGCTGTCTGGGGCTGTGGTCCGGTCGGACAGTTTGCGATACAGAGTGCCTACTTGCTGGGCGCTGAACGGGTGATTGCGATTGATCGCTTTCCAGATCGTCTGCAAATGGCCAGCGACTGGTCACGCGCCGAGGCACTGAATTACGAGCACGTGAATATTGCCGAAGCGCTGAAGGAAATGACGGGCGGACGCGGCCCGGATGCCTGCATCGATGCCGTCGGCATGGAAGCCCATGGCACAGGCTTATTGGCCGCTTATGACCGGGCCAAACAATGGATGGGGGCCGAAACTGATCGGCCTATGGTGTTACGCGAAATGATGCGCACTTGCCGAAATGGCGGGACGATATCGATCGCCGGGGTCTACGGTGGATTCATTGATACCGTGCCGATAGGCTCGGTCATGAACCGCGCGCTGACCATAAAAACGGGTCAAACCCATGTGCAGCGATATCTGCAACCCCTGCTGGACAGAATACGGCAAGGTGATTTCGATCCCGAGCGAGTCATCACTCACCGTATGCCCTTAGCCGAGGCGCCACAGGCTTATCGGATGTTTCGGGACAAGCAGGATGGCTGTGTGAAAGTAATGCTGAAGCCGTGGGCAAACTAAAAACTTGTTCAGATAAAAAGGCTGCAAGTCATGCAGCCATTTTTCCACCTCAAAAGTCGTATTTGATTCCCGCGGTAATTGCGCTAGCCTTAATTTTATATGTACCAACTTTTCCAAAATCCTGATATTCGAGTGTGCCTGCGATTTCTTTGGTGAAATTATAAGAAAGGCCAAGGCCGAACATGGATTTCGTCTTTGTTACGTTTTCTGATTCGCCGTCACCAAGAACATCAAGCTTGTAATCATATTTATTAGCAGCGATGCCCAGTTTGGCAAAGAGAGAGAAGGCATCAGTGACAGGCAAAGAGCCTACACCCGCAATATAAAAAGCTTGGCGTTTGAGCGATTCAGAGAAGATCGCATTACTATTATTATAATTTCCAAAATTAATGTAGCCGAGTTCGACGCCAAAATTCTTGTCAAGAGAAAATCCGTAAGCTAGCGATGCTGCAAGCTCATTTGCGCTGAAATTATTTTTGTACTCTGATTGCCCCAAGCCGAATTTGACGTAGCTACCCTCAGCTTTTGCTACAAAAGGCATTACCAGTACCACTGCGCCCAGCAGCGCAGCAAAAAATTGTTTCCGCATATTGATTTCCTATTCTCTAAGTTTAAGATCAGCCGACACTTTGTCTTGCTGGTCCTTGAGGGACGGGCCGGATTTTACGAAATCACTTCCTCACACCGCGTTGATGAGTTGCAAAAAAATGACGGTTTGATACTCAAATCATTTGCGCACAGAAAAACTAGATTTGGCAGTTAGTCATGTGCGCTGTCTCAAGGGTTTTCTGCACTGAAGTTTTCAACACCAATGACCGCGTCAAGCATTACCCTGAGGCTCAAAGAGCCGCTCAGTCATGCTGAAAATCATCCGCCCGACTAGCACCAAAGCAGTCCATGCAGAATGTCTTTTGCAATGCGCTTGCTGCCCATTTTTAGTGGCACCAACCATCCACAAGGACAGAAATAATTTTAGAAAAATGCAGATAAAAAGACTGTCGTTCTGTTGCGCCACAGGCACTGAACAATGCGGTGACTACGTACTATGACTTTGTTGGTTTTTTATGAGCTGTCTTTAGTAAGCTTCTTCCCATGACAGGGAAAGACGAGATGCGCATTGAATCAAACCCACCATGCTGTAGGTTTGTGGAAAATTTCCCCACAATTCACTTCCATCCAGCGACACATCTTCAGATAGCAGACCAAGATGGTTGCGACAAGCAAGGACTTTCTCAAACAAACTGCGAGCGCGCACTTTTTCGCCAGTCCGCGCCAAGGCCAAAATCCACCAAAGCGTACACACCAGAAAAGCCGCATCGGGTCGACCAAAATCATCTTCTTCGTCATAACGCAACAAAAAATCGCCCCGCTGCAAGTGATGCTCGACTGCCCGCAAGGTGCCGATGAAGCGCGGATCATCGGGCGACAAGAACTGAAACTCACTCATTAGCAAAAGACTGGCATCCAGATGCTCGCCACCGAAGGTGGACACGAAACTGCCCAACTTGGAATTCCATGCGTTATCGATCAGTGTTTTGTGAATCGCAGCAGCTTCTCGCGCCCATCGCTGTGCACGCAGCGGCAACTTGAGCCGCAGTGCAATCGCACGCAATCGATCGCAGGCTGCCCAGCACATCAAAACGGAAAAAGTATGTATGCGCCGAGCGCCGCGCAACTCCCAGATGCCGGCATCCGGTTGCAAATGACAACGAATCGCCTGCTCACCCAAGCGCTCGAGGTCTGTGAACATCTGGCGACCTGCAGGTCGTTCCAGACGTGTATCGAAAAATGCGTGCGTACTGGCTAGCACTGCAGCGCCGAAGACATCGTTTTGTACTTGGCCCCAGGCGAGATTGCCGACACGTACCGGACCCATGCCGCGATAACCTTCCAGCGAGGGGGCAACCCATTCATCCAGCGAGGTCTCGCGCCTTATGCCATAGACCGGCTGCAAAGGCATATCCCGCGAATCGGCGATGATGTTGAGGATGTATTCCAGATAATGCTGCATCGTCGCCGTCACGCCGAGCTGGTTCAGTGCATTGACAACGAAATAGGCGTCGCGCAGCCAGCAATAGCGATAATCCCAATTACGGCCACTGTGTGGCGATTCAGGAATGGACGTCGTTACTGCCGCAATGATGGCCCCGGTATCGTCGAAGGCATTGAGCTTGAGGGTGATCGCAGCGCGAATCACCACATCTTGCCACTCGAAGGGTATGGCAAGGTTACGTACCCATCGGTACCAATACGACAAGGTCGATTCGAAAAAACTGCGCCCCAGATCGCGCGGCGAACCATCGACGGTTTCATCCGGGCCCATCAGCAAGGTGATGCTGTCATGAAGGAAGAATTTGCGTTCTTCAGTCAGCGAGGTCACCGAGGCATCCGTCGTTACTCGCATCGCCTGCCCGCCGCCGAAGTAAGTCACATGGTGAGCACCGGAACGCACCTGCGCCAGCGACTGACCGTAATTCAGTGCAGGGCGAAGTCTCAATGCGATGCGGGGCCGGCCAGCGACACGCCTGATCATGCGCACCACCATCGCAGGCGCAAACATGCGCCCATGTAAATAGAAACGGGGCGAGAAATCAGTGATATCGATCACATTGCCTTGATCATCCTGCATGCGGGTCTGCAGAATGGCGGAATTGCGCAGGTAGGTCTGGCGCACTGTGCGGCCGTTATCAAACTGAAGATCGATGAACCCGTGGGATTCTGCACTGGTATTATGCTCGTCAGAGTGAAGCAAACTGCAGCACAACGGATTACTGTCGAAATTCGGGTAACACCACCAGACAATACGAGCATTCTTGTCGATCAGCGCGCTGGTGCGCGAATTGCCTATCAATCCAAGATCCAGCTGGCTCATGGCCTTGGTGCGCTTCGGTGTATCGGGTCGGTTTGTGATGACGGCGGCAACCAGCTCAGCAGCAAATTCAGCAACTGCTTGATAGCTTCTTGATCTTTGATGACGTAATCAGCTGCTGTCGACACCTCGCCGCCTACACGAACGGTAAAGATATCGGGACGGCGCAATGAAAAGACATCTTCATCAGTACTGTCATCACCGACATACAGCGCTCGATATTTTTTCGACAGTAGAAGCAACTGTGCTGCCGCGACACCTTTATCACCGGAGTTGGCAGGCAGAAGGCTGACATTGAATTTTCCCGCAATGACGCGCGGAGCTGGCAGCATGTTTGCAAAGCAGGTCGACAGAGTCTGTTCGATCGAAATCTGATCTTGTGCATCTCGGTAGTGCACTGTCAGCGAATAGGATTTGTCTTCGATCCACACGGACTCACCCAATGGAGCGAGCGCAGGCTGAAGCGACGACAACCATTGACGACAGAGCTCAAAATTCCTCTCAGCGTGTCGCTGCCAGTCGGGCAATCCTTCGAGACCGTGATTGCCGATCACGTAGTCCGGGTCGAATCCCAGACGCTGGCGCACATCTGCCAGCGAGCGTCCAGTGATGACGCCGATTGGTGCGCGCGACTGAAGCGCTTGCAGCTGGGTTTGAATGGATGTCGGCAGCCTGACCAGCGCAGGATTACTGATCAAAGGCACGAGCGTTCCATCAAAATCAAACAGGCATAAGGCGGGCTCAATCAGAAATCCGCGCAATGCTGCATAACCTGCTTCGGAGAACAAGGGCCTCATACGGCACGGCGCAAAGAATACCGGCTGTGGGAGTGAATTTTTTCGGTCACTCTCTGACGTCGGCGTAACCTTGCGGCATCCAGCAACATCAACCCCGCCCACCGATACACATTGAAGTCTCTGACCAGCGTACGCATGCTGCGCATGCGCTCGCGCTGTTCTGCTGCAGGCATGGTCAGCGCACGATACAGTGCCTGCGCGCCCTGCTCGATGTGATACGGATTGATGATGAGTGCTTCATGCAGTTCTCTTGCAGCGCCAGTAAATTGCGACAAAATCAACACCCCCAGCTCATCATCACGCGCTGCGATGAATTCTTTAGCGACCAGGTTCATGCCGTCATGAAGACTGGTGACCAGACAAATATCGGCTGCGCGATAACACGTCGCTAATTGGTCGGCATCGTAATGCTCGATGCGCAGCACGATGGAGGGCGCGGTCGGATTCGAATAACGCTGATTGATTTGATGCGCCAGCTTGCGTACGCGCGCCTCAAGGCTCTGGTATTCGTCCAATGAGGAACGACTCGGGGCGGCTATCTGAAACAGCGAAAATCGTCCTATCAATTCCGGGCGCAATTCAAGCAAGCGATCGACCGCCTGAAAGCGCTCCACAATACCTTTGGTGTAATCCAGCCTGTCTACGCCCAGCGCGATACGATGATCCTGCGGGAGATGCAGACTCTCGCGCAACTCGCGCCGGCACTGCACCACATCGGGCTTTGTATCGGCATCAGGCCAGGCAATGGAGATGGGATAAGGTTCAACCTGAGTCAGGTCGCCACCATAAGAAATGGTGGATGCTTCATGCTCAATGCGGGTTTCGAGATAGCGATCGACGGTTTCAAGAAAATTCTTGCAATGAAAAGGTGTGTGAAAACCGAGCAGGGTGTTGCCGAGCAAGCCTTCGAGTAATTCTTCTCGCCATGGGCAAATGCCGAAAGATTCCGGATTGGGCCACGGAATATGCCAGAACATGATGAGGGTGGCTTTGGGCAGCTTTTCTCGTACCATGCGCGGCAAAAGCGCGAAGTGATAATCCTGCACCAATACCACCGGATCATCAGTATGCGCCTCGGTGATCACGGCATCGGCAAAACGCTGATTGACGGCGACATACTGTTCCCAATCGGCTGTGCGGAACACCGGTCTTACGTGGGCTATGTGACAAAGCGGCCACAAGCCTTCATTGGAAAAGCCGTAGTAATAACCTTCTTCCTCTTCATTCGTCAGCCATACGCGCCGCAGCGTATAAGCAGGACGTACCGGCGGCACCTGTAGCCTATCGTGGACATCGACGGTGACGCGGTCGGCAGTACCACTGCCATGCGCAATCCAGGTGCCGGAGCACGCGCGCATCACCGGCTCCACCGCCGTCACCAGACCGCTTGCCGGACGTCGCACGACAATGCCCTGCTCGCTCCGTTCATGGATGTAGGGTTCGCGGTTGGAAACCACCAGTACTTCATCGCCCGCCAATTCATCATGTAGCAGTGCGCGTAATTTTTGTGGCGTCCAAGCTTGTGGCGAGTGCAGTTGTACGCGACGTTCAATTTGCATCTGATGCAGCATCGCACGCAAATTGCCCACCAGCGGCCGGAACTCGGGCGGTGCAGCACTGCTTGCGGGCAAAGCCGTATCGAACCGCAGCAGATTTTTCAAGGCGCTTACCCAACCGTTCCAGCTCCAGTGCGCAATCCACGCACCGAGTGCGGAAATCACGAGGAACATCAACAAAAAAACTACCGTCAGATAAAAGCCGAATTCATCACTGCGGCGCTGTATAAATCGCGTGTCTTGTGCGAGCAGCAGCTTGCCCAGAGCAATTCCATTCTCTTCCAAGGCAATTTCATTGACACGCGTGGCGGAAGCTGACGCTCCGCGACAATTGATCTGTTGCGGCAAGGCGCTGCTGCGATAGCGCAGATGGCCTGCAACGTCGCAAAAGCCCAGCGCAAGCAAATGACCATCGATAGCGGCACGCTCAAGCAAATCCTGCATCGCGTCTGCATCTTGCAGCATCACATAATCGATCAAGGGTTCTCGAATCGATGCAGCGACCATATGGGCGCGCGTATCGAGATCGCGCAAAAACCAGCGCTGCGTCAAATCATCGACCAGAGGCAATAAAACCAACGCAGATAATGCAATGACTAGCGCCAGCGGCAGAATGAAACGCAGCGAGAGCTGGATCGGTCGAATAGGCATGAGGGAACACCGGACAGAAAGAAAGTCTCCGGCACTTTCTCCTTGATGGACTGTTGATAGTCCGCGCGGTTCCAGAATTTAAATTCGAATAACGCCCGGGATGCTGCGTCGCAACATGAAAACTTGTGTGATATTCATGCAAATGAGTACCGGTAAGTCACAAGGTGGTTATGATTGCGTATGACATCGGTGCAGTACTCACCAGCGCCGTCCAACCCAAAAAAGAATGAATGACAGCCCATGGAGAGGCAAACTTCGGTAGCGGATACTTTTCCGCGTCTATTGCTTGAGCACGCGCGAGTGCGTGCCGACAAGCCTGCATTCCGCGAAAAAGATCTGGGCATCTGGCAGACCACGAGTTGGTCCAAAGCGGCCGAACACATTCGTCAACTCGCTTGCGGGCTCGCCGCACTGGGCTTCAAGCGTGGCATGAATCTCGCAGTGATTGGCGATAATCGACCCCGTCTGTACTGGGCGATGTCGGCGGCGCAATGTCTGGGGGGCGTTGCCGTTCCTTTGTACCAGGATGCGCCCGCCGCCGATATGGCTTATGTACTGGAAAATGCCAGCATCGATTTCGCCATCGTCGAAGATCAGGAACAAGTCGACAAGTTGCTCGAAATTCGGGAAACGGTACCTGGCCTGTCTCACATCATTTATGACGACGGACGCGGATTGCGTAATTATGCGCAGTCAGGTTTGCACTCGTTTGAGCAAGTGCAGGCACTGGGACGCAAGCATGCTGAAAATCAGCCTTCGTTTTTCATGGACGAGGTTCTGGCCGGACGCTCGGATGATATCGCCGTCATTCTTTATACCTCCGGTACGACGGGCAAACCCAAGGGCGTGTGTCATTCGCATGCGGCCATGATTGCGACCAGCAAAACCTTGATCGCATTTGACGGACTTACACCCGAAGATGAAGTCTTGTGTTACCTGCCATTAGCCTGGGTGGGCGATTTTCTGTATTCCTTTGCGATGTCCCATATCAGCGGCTTTTGTTTGAACTGCCCCGAATCACCCGCAACCGTCACCAGTGATTTGCGTGAGATTGGTCCCACTTATTATTTCGGACCACCGCGTATTTACGAAAACATTCTGACGCAAGTAATGATTCGCATCGAAGATGCCAGCGCAATCAAGCGAGCTGTCTTCCACTACTTCATGCGCGTCGCGCGTCGCGTGGGACTGAAACTTCTGGATGGCAAATCTGGGGTGGCTCTGAGCGACAGATTGCTGTACGCGCTCGGTGAATTGCTGGTGTATGGTCCGTTGAAAAATGTACTGGGCATGTCGCGTGTACGCGTTGCGTACACGGGCGGAGAAGCGATCGGGCCTGATCTGTTCGACTTTTATCGCTCCATTGGCATCAATCTCAAGCAGCTTTATGGCATGACCGAAACCTGTGTGACCGTGTGCATGCAACGCTCCGGCGATGTGAAACTCGACACGGTCGGTCGTCCCATGCAGGGTGTGGAAGTCAAGATTGCCGAGAGTGGCGAGGTCCTCGTGCGCTCACCCGGCCTCATGATTGCGTATTACAAAAAACCGGAAGATACCGCCGAAGCCATCGATAGCGATGGGTATTTTCACACCGGCGATGCCGGCTTTTTCGATGACGATGGTCACCTGAAAATTATCGACCGCGCCAAGGATGTGGGCAAGATGGCGGACGGCACATTGTTCGCGCCAAAGTACATCGAAAACAAATTGAAGTTCTTCCCTTTCATCAAGGAAGCCGTAGCCTTCGGCGATGGGCGCAATGCATGCAATGCCTTCATCAATATTGACATGGAAGCCGTCGGCAACTGGGCTGAGCGGCGCAATCTGCCTTATACCGGCTACACAGATCTGGCTGCCCAGCCCGCGGTGTATGAACTGATTGCGGAATGCGTGGAAAAGGTCAATGCCGATCTCGCTCACGACGCACTGCTGGCGGGATCGCAGATTCATCGTTTTCTGGTACTGCATAAAGAGCTCGACCCGGATGATGACGAACTGACCCGCACGCGCAAGGTACGGCGCCGGTTTATCGCAGAAAAATATGCAGTACTGATTGATGCGCTGTATGCCGGCAATGCGCGTCAATATATCGAGACGCAAGTGAAATTCGAAGACGGTCGTCAAGGCATGATCAGCGCCGACCTCGCAATTCGTGATGTAAAAACTTTCGCGCCAGCGCGCAAGGCAGCGTGATGATCGAGAATTCCAATAACAGCCGTCAGATCGGCGACGTCATTCTGGACCTGCGCAATATCTCGCTCTCGTTCGGGGGCGTGCGCGCACTGACCGATATCTCTTTCGATGTGCGCGAGCATGAAATACGCGCCATCATCGGACCCAATGGCGCTGGCAAAAGCTCCATGCTGAATGTGATCAATGGCGTCTATCGGCCACAGCAAGGTGAAATCATCTATCGCGGCGAGCATCGCCATGACATGGATACGCATGCCGCAGCCAAGAGCGGTATTGCGCGCACATTTCAGAACATCGCGCTATTCAAAGGCATGACGGTCCTGGACAACATCATGACCGGCCGCAATCTTAAAATGCAGTCGAATTTTCTGCTGCAGGCCTTGTACATCGGTCCGGCTCGCCGCGAAGAGATCGAGCATCGCAAGAAAGTCGAGGAAGTGATCGACTTCCTCGAGATTCAGCATATCCGCAAGACCCCCGTCGGCCGCCTGCCCTATGGCCTGCAAAAGCGTGTGGAGCTGGGCCGTGCACTGGCTGCCGAACCCAAAATTCTTTTGCTGGATGAACCCATGGCCGGCATGAATGTGGAAGAAAAGCAGGACATGTGCCGCTTCATTCTCGACGTCAATGAACAATTCGGCACCACCATCGTGCTGATCGAACACGACATGGGTGTAGTGATGGATATCTCGGACCGCGTGGTGGTCCTGGATTACGGCAAGAAGATTGGCGATGGTACGCCGGATGAGGTGCGCAACAACCAGGATGTGATCAATGCATATCTGGGAGTCGCGCATTGAATGGCGTGCTGGCCGAGCGAGCCGAGATACCGTGTTTTTAGGACCCTGCATCCATGAATCTGAATTTTTTCTTTGAAGTCCTCATCGGTGGCCTGCTCTCCGGGATCATGTACGCGCTGGTCGCGCTGGGCTTTGTGCTGATTTACAAAGCCTCGGGCGTGTTCAATTTCGCGCAGGGCTCAATGGTCTTTTTTGCTGCGCTCACCTGCGTATCGCTGACCGAGCTGGGTCTGCCTTTGTGGGCTGCCATTCTTGTGAGCATAGGAATCATGGCCTTGCTCGGGCTGGCGATTGAGCGCTTGGTGCTGCGGCCTCTGGTCAATCAGCCGGAAATCTCGCTGTTCATGGCGACGATAGGCCTGACATTTTTTATCGAAGGCATGGCGCAGCTAATGTGGGGTTCGGATGTGAAACGTCTGGATCTGGGCATTGAGGATGTGCCGATGGAAAGCATGATGAACATGTTCAACATCGTGATTTCGCGCTTCGATGTGACCGCTGCTGCCATCTGCGCTCTGCTGGTCACCGGACTGGCACTGTTTTTCTCGCGAACCAAGGTGGGTCGTGCATTGCGCGCGGTCGCAGATGATCATCAGGCGGCGCTCGCAGTCGGCATTCCCCTGCAGCAGATCTGGGGCATTGTCTGGGGTGTGGCCGGATTTGTCGCGCTGGTCGCGGGCTTGCTATGGGGCTCGCGCAATGGCGTGCAATTTTCGCTGAGTTTCGTCGCCCTCAAGGCGCTGCCTGTGCTGATACTCGGCGGGTTTACCTCGGTACCCGGCGCAATCATTGGCGGGCTCATCATCGGCTCTTCAGAAAAACTCGCCGAAGTGTATCTCGGCCCGTTTGTTGGGGGCGGTATCGAGGGCTGGTTCCCTTATGTGCTGGCACTGGGCTTTCTGCTGGTGCGACCCGAAGGTTTGTTTGGTGAAAAAATCATCCGACGGATTTGAAGCGCTGAACCGAGCGCGCTTGCAGGCACTGCAGATGCTGCTGGGGTAACGACGCTATTGCGCATTGAAATTTGGCGCCTCAAAGATTCAGGGAGTTTTTATGCTGTACCGTGAAGCAGGACAATTCAAAACCACCTATGAAACCGATGGGCAGATTTTTCCCATTCGACAGGACCGCATCGGCATGCTGCTTTTGCTCGCGTTGGCCTTTTTCGTGGTGCCTTTGGTCGCAACGCCTTATCTCTTTTCAGCGATCCTGATTCCCTTTCTGATTTTCTCCCTGGCCGCACTGGGCCTGAACATACTGACCGGCTATGCTGGCCAACTCTCGCTAGGCTCTGCGGCTTTCATGGCGGTGGGTGCATTCGCGTCCTACAATTTCGTGCTGCGCGTGCCGGATATTCCCCTGCTGCTGGCGTTTGCCCTGGGTGGCTTGTGCGCCGCTGCACTGGGTATTCTTTTTGGCTTGCCGTCCTTGCGTGTACGCGGTTTTTATCTGGCAGCATCGACACTGGCCACGCAATTCTTCGTAGTGTGGGCACTAACCAAGGTCCAGTGGTTTACCAACTACAGTTCGTCTGGCGTAATCACGGCGCAAAAGCTCGAGATACTTGGCTTCGTGTTTGATACACCGATGACAAAATACCTGCTGGTGCTCGTGATTGTTGCGCTGCTCGCCCTGCTGGCGAAAAATCTCGTGCGCTCCAACATCGGCCGTTGCTGGATGGCCGTACGGGATATGGATGTGGCCGCCGAGGTGATCGGCATTCGCCTGATGCACACCAAACTGCTGGCGTTTGCGGTCAGCTCGTTTTATTGCGGCGTGGCGGGTGCCCTTTATGCTTATGCCTATTTGGGCACAGTGGAACCGGAAGCCTATAACCTAGACTTGTCATTCCGCATCCTGTTCATGGTGATCATTGGCGGACTCGGATCAGTAATGGGTTCATTTCTGGGTGCTGCTTTTATCGTCTTGCTGCCCACCGTGCTGAATGTGCTGGCGCATGCACTCGGCATTTCCACTGCGGTGGCATCGAATCTGGAACTGATGGTCTTTGGTGCTCTGATCATTTTCTTCCTGATCGTCGAGCCACATGGACTGGCTCGCCTGTGGCAAATCGCCAAAGAAAAACTGCGCCTCTGGCCTTTCCCGCACTAGAGAGCTTTGTCGTAGCGATTAATTTTTGTGGAGGAGACTATGAAATTATTGAAATCACTCGTGGCAAGCGTCGTGCTGCTCGCCGCTGCCAGTACGGCAATGGCACAGCAATTCATACCGATGCTGTCTTACCGCGTGGGTCCTTATGCTGCCGGTGGCAGCGGCTTCTACGGTGGCATCATTGACTACATGACCTTGGTCAATATGCGCGATAACGGGATCAATGGGGTCAAGCTGATCTGGGAAGAGTGCGAGACCGAGTACAACCCCTCGCGTGGTGTGGAATGTTACGAACGCCTCAAGAGCAAGAACGGTGGTGCATCGCTGGTAGAGCCACTCTCCACAGGTATCGCCTACGGCATTCTTGATCGTGTCGGTACCGACAAGATTCCGATGACTACCCTGGGTTACGGCCGCTCGGACGCAGCCAATGGCAAAGTCTTTCCTTATGTCTTCCCGCTGATTACCAGTTACTGGAATCAAGCCGCCGCCATGGTGCACTACCTCGGCGACAAAATGGGCGGTCTGGATAAACTGAAAGGCAAAAAAATCGTCCACCTGTATCACGACTCCGCGTATGGCAAAGAACCACTACCGGTGCTTGAGGCAGAAGCCGCCAAATACGGCTTTGAACTGATCAAAATTCCCGTTCAACCACCGGGCAATGATCAGCAGTCGCAATGGCTGCAGATTCGTCAGGTACAACCCGACTTTGTCATCGTCTGGACTTATGGCGTGATGAGCGCAGTGTCACTGAAGACCGCGCAACGCAATGGCTTCCCGCGCGAAAAAATGCTGGGCGTCTGGTGGGCTGGCGCAGAAGAAGATGCTGTACCGGCAGGTGATGCTGCCAAAGGCTTTACGACCATGAGCTTTACGACCCCGGGCAACTATCCGCTGCTCGATGAAATCCGTAGCACAGTCTATGGCGCGGGCAAAGGTAACTTGGCCGAAAAAGATCGTATCGGTCACACGATGTACTTGCGCGGTATTGTGGCAGGTGTGTTGATGGTGGAGGCAATGCGCAATGCTCAGGCCAAATTTGGCAAAGGCAAAGTACTGACCGGCGAACAAGTCCGCTGGGGCCTCGAAAATCTGAATGTGGATGCAGCACGTCAGAAAGCACTCGGCGTGGCCGATATGTTCCCTCCTGTGAAAACATCCTGTGATGATCACGAAGGCTCGGGTGCAACCAAGGTACAGCAATGGGATGGCAGCAAATGGATCCCCTTGTCCAAGGCCTGGATCACTGGCGACAAGGCTCTGGTGCGCAGGCTGCTCGAAGAAACTTCGGCAAACTATGCCAAGGAAAAAAATATCAAGGCAGCCTGCCTGAAATAAACGCAGCAGTAGAAACTTTTTAGAAAAGACTGTACATCGTGCATCGCAGGACTTTGGCATAGGCCGGGGTCCTGCGTTTTTTGCAGTCCAACGGAATGGCCACCATGAATCAGAATCCGACCATCCTGACTATCAATAACATCGAGGTCATTTATGACCACGTGATCCTTGTGCTCAAGGGCGTATCTTTATCAGTACCACGAGGGAAAATCGTGGCCCTGATGGGTGCGAATGGTGCGGGCAAATCGACGACACTGAAATCCATTTCCACCTTGCTGCGAGGCGAACGTGGCGATGTGACCAAGGGCAGCATTGAATTCAATGGCGAGCGCATCGATCAACTGACGCCGAATGAGCTGGTCAGGCGTGGCCTGTCGCAGGTCATGGAAGGCCGTCATTGCTTTGGTCACCTGACCATAGAAGAAAATCTGCTGACCGGCGCCTACACACGCAAGATTTCGCGCAATGAATTGAAAAACGAACTTGAAAAGGTCTATCACTATTTCCCGCGCCTGAAGCAGCGCCGCTCCTCAATGGCAGGCTACACCTCTGGCGGCGAACAACAGATGTGCGCCATTGGTCGCGCACTGATGGCCAAGCCCTCGATGATTCTGCTCGACGAGCCCTCGATGGGACTTGCACCGCAAATCGTTGAAGAGATTTTCGGCATCGTGCAAGACCTCAATAAAACCGAACAGGTCTCGTTCCTGCTGGCGGAACAGAACACCACGATTGCACTGCGTTATGCGGATTTTGGCTACATTCTTGAAAATGGTCGGGTGGTAATGGAAGGTGCTGCATCCGATCTGGCTTCGAATGAAGACGTCAAAGAGTTTTATCTCGGCGTGTCCGGTGGTGATCGCAAGAGTTTCCGTGACATGAAATTTTATCGCCGCCGCAAACGCTGGTTGGCCTGATTCCCTTTTCTGGTACTTACCATGACTGATTTCCATGACGCGCTCGAATCGCGCGATCCCCAGGTACGCGAAAAAGAATTGCTGGCCGCATTACCCGCACTGATACAACGCGCACAAACAACTGCCGGTTGGGCATCCATTCTTGCGGGCGTCAATGCCGCTGACATCAGCTCCCGCGAAGCCTTGGCACGATTGCCGGTGACGCGTAAATCTGAACTGAAGACCTTGCAAGGCACATCACTTCCTTTTGGCGGTCTTGCCACGACAGCTACCCGCGACTTATCGCGCATCTTCATGTCGCCCGGTCCGATTTTTGATCCTGAGGGTCGTGGTGTAGATTGGTGGCGCTTTGCGCGACCTCTGCATGCACTCGGTGTCCGGCGCGGCGATCTGATACAGAATTGTTTTGCCTACCATTTCACACCGGCCGGACTCATGGTCGAGGGTGGTGCGATCAAGCTTGGCTGTCCGGTCATACCCGCCGGTACCGGACAAACGGAAATGCAAGTTCAGGCGATGAGCTTGCTGCGGCCCCGCGTCTACACAGGTACGCCTTCATTCCTGAAGATCATCATCGAAAAAGCGCAGGAAATGGGTGAAGACATCAGCAGTGTCGAATGCGCATTGGTCAGCGCGGAAGCGCTGCCACCATCGCTGCGCCAGTGGCTCAATGCACATGGTGTGCCGAATGTGCTGCAAACCTATGGATCGGCCGACATCGGCAATATTGCTTACGAAACGATGACGGGTGGTCAGGTCAATCCCGGCATGGTGCTGGATGAAGCACTGTTACTGGAAATCGTAAGGCCCGGCACCGGCGATCCTGTACCGGCTGGTGAAGTTGGCGAAATCGTGATTACTTCATTCAACCCCGACTATCCGCTGATTCGCTTTGCAACGGGCGATTTGTCCGCCGTCTTGCCAGAGGCCTCGCCTTGCGGCAGAACCAATACGCGCATCAAAGGCTGGATGGGCCGTGCGGATCAGACCACCAAAGTGCGTGCGATGTTTGTACATCCCTCTCAGGTCGCCGACATAGCTCGTCGCCACAGCGCAATCATCAAGGCGCGTCTGGTCATCACTGGTGAAATGGCAAATGACCAAATGACCTTGCATTGCGAAGTGGCGGATCCCGCCGCACTCGCGGGAGAAACAGAAGCCATCGCAGCCACCATACGCGACATTACGAAGTTGCGCGGCGATGTACGCTTGGTTGCTGCCGGCACTCTGCCCAATGATGGCAAAGTCATCGAGGATGCGCGCAGTTATCAGTAAGCCACGGTCCGAATAGCCAACATGAGCATTACGACAAGACAGTCCAACAAGCGATAGTTTGTTGGATGTACTCAGGCAACTGCCGCTTGCTTGGCCTGTCGTGACGCTGCCAGCAGCGCAATCGCTTCGGCATCGATGTCGATGATCTCGCTTGTTTTATGACAAAAACGTTTGAACAGCTGACGATCGAACTCGTAGAGCGTCGCATCATTCGTTGACTCGCGTATCAGCGTAGGCCGCAGATGCGGGACAAATACACTACCCATCAAAAACCGAATGATCACGGTATTGCGCAGCCCCTGCAGGGAGCGACGATCCAATCCCTGTGCGACACCGACTTCGAGTGCATTTTTGGTGAGCATGGCGCAAAAATCTCTGATTCCGCTGGGCAAACCTGCTTCATGATTGCCCTCATCGAAAATCAGATCCGTCATCGCTTCGATATAAGCCTGCATGCCACGCTCGCTATACACATGATCGCAGGCTGCAACGAGCCGGCTCGTCCAGTTCGTCACCATGGTGTCGCTGATCAAATCTGCAGGCCAGGTTGATGGCAGCGCGCGAATATCTTGCGCACGCAAAGGCGTTGCAATAGCCTGCTCAAGCACCGATCGGTTCAGGGCTGCAGACGTCTGCGCAGACAAATGCGTGATGCCCAATAGCGTCGGCAAGGCATGAGCGGCCAAGGCATCAAGCTTTTCTCCGTAAGGCGTCAAGGATGAGGCCTTGCAACTTGTGCCCGATCTGACGGTGCTGTCGATCGGTGGCGTCGGCATTTTTTTTCTGCTCGCCATCGTGGGTTTATTGGAGGAAGCTAACTGGCTTGAATCGCTAAGCGTGCGCTGACCGATCCGTGGTGCTCCCAATGCTTCTGGCACCGGGACTGCAGACTTCAGCGTGATCTTGGTTGTACTCATCAGATATCAAAAATGAAAATTAGTATGAAGATCCCTGCCCAATTGTCCTGCGCCATGGCTTGGAAACGTGCGGGAATAGTCAAGGTCCGTCACAAAATACGGCCCTGAGTTCTCAAAAACGCTTACTTATTTGAATAAATTTTCAATGGGGGATTTTCCCGGGCTGTTCATCGCACCCTGGCCGCGCCGCGATTGCGGTATCTCAAGTGAGTTTTCTCATATGCATTAAACTGACAGAGATTAGCGTCCACTCATGATGGGCCCAACGGCGCTGGAGTCTTGACTCGGCTGAAAAAGAATAAAGGGCAGCACGCTCACGAGCCAGCGCCACTCATTTTTCGAGGTCATACCATGTCAAAAGCTTATGTTGTTACTGAAATTACTGTCACTGATACCCTCGCCTATGAGGAATATCGCAAGCAGGTGCTGCCGACCATACTAGCTTTTGATGGCCAGTTTCTGGTTCGGGGAGGCACGCGGATTCAATGCGAGGGTGAAGATAGTGCACATCATGATCGAATGCGCACCGTCATCGTGGAATTTCCATCACTTGCCAGAGCGCGCGAATGGTATGACTCTGCCGCTTATAGGGAAGTGAAAGCCTTGCGACAGGCCTCATCCGAAGGTCGTTTGTTCATCGTCGAGGGCGCCTGAATTTTCGACTGGCCTTGCTCTTCATAACTAGCACTCAACCCGTCTTCGCTTCAACATCCACCAGATAATTATCTTGCACATCCAGCGCGCCTGCGCGGCGCAGTTGCGTGATTGCCCAGTGCGCCAGGTGAATTTGACCAAAATTCATATGCCGCTGATTGGCTGCCTTCACCAGTGGTATTGAATTCAGAAGTTTCGGTACTTCAGAGAGCTTGATGCGCTGACGTTCCATGAGCAAGAACTTCAACAAGACCTTGATACCGTTTTGCGCATTGCGCATCGGGTCACCTTCGAGATAATCGATGCGTGAATGAGCAACTTCAATCGCCTGTTTTACATCAGTGAATGGCTTGCCATGTCCGGGTACCACGATGCTGACATCGAGCTCCTCGATCATCTGCAGGGTAGCGCGCGTTTCCCTGAAACCGGAGATGCCATCCAATGCGGGAAAGACGACGCCAAAACCCTTCTCCCACAAGGCATCGGCTGAAATCAGTATGCCGTGCTTTTCGCAAAATAAAAGATACGAATAAGGATGATGGCCAGGCGCGCAGAGCGCTGACCATTCGAGATCACCGAGAATGATCTTGTCACCAGGACGAATACTGGCATCCGCGCGAAAGCGCTCGCAGCGCTGCCCCGTCGCTTCGAAGGTTAACTGCGATCGCTCCCAGTTTTGTACGCGATCGAATTCTGCTGCCGGAACGAAGGTGCGCGCCGCCGGAAAATTGGTTTGCAAAATATGATTGCCGCCGCAATGATCGGAATGTAGATGCGTGTTGTAAATCGCATCCAGGGTTCGGCCTTTGAGCACATGGCGCAGCAGGATCAGCGTTTGATTTTCATGCGTGCAGTAACCGGTATCAACGATAGCGGTTCTATCCTTGCCCACAAAAACAATATTGTTGGACGAGAGCCAGCCGCGCTCGAGTACATGCATTGTGTCCGGAAGATTCATTTTTTCATCTCGTACGCCAAGGAGATTCTGGCAAACTCGGTCAGCAAGGCTTCCGTGCCGCCGTTAAACGTATAAAAAGCTGTTCCGGTACGTACAACCAGTCGGGGCGGGGATAGCCAGCCTGCGCGCGGTATGCCAATCATTTTTGCACCTCGGATGTCGGGCCAGAGCACCTGACGATGAATGACCCAGGTTTGCTTGATGCCTTGCTCGTCAATCGTGACGGTTGAATGCAAAAAACCGTAAAACGAGACAAGCAAGAGAGTCAGCGCTGCGAGCATCAGCACGATCACACCCCAGCCATAGGCTTCGAGAGGAAATCGCACCGAAAAACTGATGCCGTAAGCGATCAATCCGACAGTAAACAGCGTGGCCAGCATCTTGAACCAGGGGCTGTACGCCGGACCGGTCACCACCGAGGCGGGCTGATAAAAACTCGGCTGCATGAGATGTCCTTGAGGAAGCCAATCCAGAAAACGGCAAAACATACTGACATCAAAAACTACTCAAGTGTTTTTGATGAAAGTGCTTATTTTGCCGTCCGACGCTCCTGAATGGCCAGCCAGATCTGTCGTTTTTTTGCTTCTGGGGCGATACCCCAGTCAATGATTTCATCGATCGTGCGCTGACAACCTTTGCACCAACCAGTCGCCTCCTCCATCTGGCAAATGTTGATGCAGGGTGAAGGCAGTGGCCCCGTATGCGCCAAAGGATCGAAATTTTTCAGGTCCATAAAATCAGAATTTTCTTACCCGCGCATGGACACAAGAAGCACGATCAAATTGCACCAGGCAAAGCACCATAGTGTCGGAGTCTCCCATGCTCACAGACCAGCCCGACGTTTTTTATCGTTCAACCGCTCATGGAATTTTTCAGGCGTGATGATGGCACGCTCATGCTCACCCTCCGTGATCTTGTCCAGTCCATCCCAGGCTTCAACACGAAAGCGCACGCGCCGACCTTCAACAGCGATGACTTCACCGCGTATTGTCAGCGTCATGCCGGGTGGTGTCGCAGCAAGATGGGAAAAGCTCACGTGCGTTCCCAGGCTTTGCTCATTGGGCCAATCCACGTAATCCATGATGGCCTGCGTGCAGGCCAGTTCCATCAAACCCACCATGTAGCCTGTCGCCATTACGGCGGGCATGTCCCGCGCAAACGGTGTTTGCGAACCGAACAAATGCGGGACGACCGAATGCTCGGGGACCGTGGTTTGCCATTCAAACTGTAGGCCGGGTTGCAGCTTCGGGCTCATGATGCTGTCTCCTTGGATAATTCAGTGGCGCGCCGCGCCGCGATGGCATTCCCAGCACGGCTGACAGCCTTGCGCCCGAGGAAATGAGAAATGAACTGGCCCGCATCCACGACGGCATCCAGATCAATATTGGTTTTTATCTTCAGTCCCTGCAGCAGATAAAGCACATCTTCGGTCGAGACATTGCCAGTGGCGCCCTTGGCATAAGGACAGCCCCCCAGACCTGCAACCGAGGCATGAAAGATACTCACGCCAACTTCAAGTGCGGCATAGATATTGGCCAATGCCTGTCCGTAGGTGTCGTGGAAATGCCCGGCCAACTGATGGATGGGGAACTCTTTCGCCACGCGCTCGAATACCTTCTGTACCCGAATCGCAGTACCCACGCCAATCGTATCGGCCACATCAATTTCATCGCAACCCAAATCGCGCAGACGCATCGCCACATCGGCCACGGCATCGGGCGCGACTTCGCCCTGATAAGGACAGCCTAGCGAACAACTGATGCTGCCGCGCAGACGCAAGCCCTGATTTTTGGCTGCCTGCGCGACCTCGCGAAAACGCTCTATTGATTCTGCAATGGAGCAATTGATATTTTTTTGCGAGAAGGCCTCGGAGGCTGCACCAAAAATCACGATTTCATCCGCGCGCGCGGCCAGTGCCGCTTCGAAGCCTTTCATGTTAGGTACCAGCGCAGAATAAATCGTGCCGTGCTTGCGCGTGATTTTTTCCATCACCTCAGTCGAGGTCGCCATTTGGGGTACCCATTTGGGCGAGACGAAAGACGCGGCTTCAATGTTCACGAATCCCGCCGCTGTCAATCGATCAACCAGCTCGACTTTGATATCGACCGGGATAATGTCTTTCTCGTTCTGCAATCCGTCGCGCGGCCCCACTTCCACCAGCTTGACGCTTTCAGGCAATGTACGCATCACGCCTCCCCTATCGACAAGCTGAGCAGTTGCGCGCCTTCATTGACCTGATCGCCGACGGCATACAGCAACTCGCTCACAGTGCCATCCCCGGGCGCACTGATGGTGTGTTCCATTTTCATTGCTTCCATGATGAGCAAAGGCGTGCCTCTGGCAACGCGTTCGCCTGCGCTCACCAGCAATGCGATGATTTTGCCCGGCATGGGTGCGGTCAGCCGGCCCTCATCCGCTTCACCCTCGCCGGCATGCGCGATCGGATCGCGCCAGCAAATTTGCCAGTGATGACCTGCATGGAATACATGAAAGCTATCCCCCTGCCTGACAACATGGCCCTGCAACTGCAAACCATCCATGCGCACCTGCACGGCAGCGCCACTGACGCGCATATCCTGCAGCGCTACCTGCGACTCGCCCGCGGTGAGCCACAGTGCATCGCGACGATACGACAGCTGTATCGTTTGCGCTCCCGCATCAGATGAAAATGCCAGGCTGCGCTCGTAAATGCCATTCATGCGCCAACCCGACAGCTGCGCCCACGGCTCGCTTTTGGTTGGTGCAGGGGCGGCCACGAGGCTAACCGCCGCCAGTGCCTGCACAGCCAGCGGTAAGGTTTGCGGTTGAGGAAACAAACTGTCGTGGTGACGCTCGATCAAGCCGGTATCCAGATCTGCTGCGACAAACGGTTCACTGGCAACAAGACGGCCGAGGAAGGCGACATTCGTTGCTGGCCCCACCACCTGAAAAGCGGCGAGCGCCTGCGTCATGCGTGCCAATGCCTCTGCCCTGTCTTTGCCATGCACGATGAGCTTGGCAATCATGGGATCGTAAAAAGGCGAAATCACATCGCCTTGCTCGACGCCGGCATCAATGCGCAGTGCGCCATGCGTAAATTGCTCGGCTTGCGGCATGTGCAGATAATCGAGCCGGCCGGTCGACGGCAAAAATCCTTTTTCAGGGTTTTCTGCATAAATGCGCGCCTCGATTGCATGACCCTGTATCGTGAGCTCCTGCTGCAATTGCGGCAGACGTTCGCCTGCTGCCACGCGCAACTGCCATTCGACCAGATCAGTACCCGTAATCATTTCAGTCACCGGGTGCTCGACTTGAAGGCGAGTATTCATCTCCATGAAGTAAAAACTGCCATCCTGATTCGCGATGAACTCAACCGTACCTGCGCCCACGTAAGCCACTGCTTTGGCAGCTGCAATCGCTGCGGCACTCATCGCCTGACGGCGTTCTTCACTCATGCCGGGGGCCGGAGCTTCTTCGAGCACTTTCTGGTGGCGACGCTGCACGGAGCAATCGCGTTCGAACAAGCTCACGCAGTTACCGTGCGTATCTGCAAAAATCTGTATTTCGATATGACGCGGACACGTCAGATATTTTTCAAGCAGTACGCGTTCATCGCCAAAACTGTTTTTTGCTTCCCGCTGGCAGGATGACAGCGCATCCGCAAAATCTTCTGCGCGCGTTACCACGCGCATGCCTTTACCACCGCCGCCGGCACTCGCTTTGAGTAGTACGGGGTAGCCGATCTGATCGGCCTGCGCTTGAAGAAATACCAAATCCTGCTGATCGCCGTGATAGCCCGGCACCAGCGGTACCTGCGCTTTTTCCATCAATGACTTGGCCGCGGATTTGGAACCCATCGCACGAATCGCCGATGCAGGTGGGCCGATGAATATCAGCCCTGCTTTCTCGCACGCCGCAGCAAACGCTTCATTCTCCGAAAGAAAGCCATAGCCGGGGTGAATCGCTTCTGCGCCACTCAGCTTCGCTGCAGCAATGACGCGTTCAATGTTCAGATAACTTTCACTGGCAGCGGCCGGGCCGATGGCAATCGCTTCATCGCAAAAGGCCACATGACGCGCATGCGCATCCGCCTCGGAATACACGGCCACTGTCTGTATACCCATGCGACGCGCCGTCGCCGCGACACGACAGGCGATTTCTCCACGATTAGCGATGAGAATTTTTTTGAACATAGTTGCTGCTCCGGTGTTCGTTTTTATTGTGTCGTCATTTCTAAAGTGTTGAGTGTTCTTTCGCCCAACATAGCGATCTCTTCATCGGAGAGTACAAAAGGCGGCATCCAGTACACCGTCGCTCCTATCGGGCGCAGCAGTAATTCTTTTTGCAGGGCGATCGTGAAAAACCGCCGCGCAAAACCTTCTCTGACCACTGGCGTCACATCAAAGGCAGCGATCATGCCGCGCTGACGAACATGACTGACCTGAGGATGCGCTGCAATCGGTTGCAAGGCCCGGGTGAGCTTGTCGGCCCGCTGCTGGTTTTGCCGGATGACGTCATCATCATCAAAGATTTGCAAGCAAGCCAGCGCCGCGCGACACGCGAGCGGATTGCCGGTATACGAATGCGAATGCAGGAAACCGCGCGCCATATCAGGATGATAGAAAGCCTGATAGATGGTATCGGTCGTCATTACCAGCGACAGTGGAAGATAGCCGCCGCTGATACCCTTGGACAAACATAAAAAATCAGGCCAGATAGCTGCCTGCTCGCATGCAAAGAAAGTTCCCGTGCGGCCGCAACCAACCGCAATCTCGTCGGCAATCAGGTGTACGCCAAACTCGTCACACAGGGCGCGCAGCTGGCGCAGATAGTCGGGATCATGCATCGCCATGCCCACCGCACACTGCACCAGCGGCTCGACAATGACGGCAGCAATGTTCGTCGAGCGGCGCTCGAGCAGGGTACGCATCGCTTGTATCGCGCGCACGGCCACATCCACCTCACTCTCGCCCGGCTTTGCCTGACGCGCGTCGGGACTCATCACCACATGCGCCCGTCTGTACATTCCGCCATAAGCCTCGGTGAACACTGGCACATCGGTCACTCCCAGAGCGCCTACGGTCTCACCGTGATAACTGCCTTGCAGGCAGACGAATTCCTGTTTCTCGGAATGCCCGCTGTTGCGCCAATAATGAAAGCTCATTTTGAGTGCAATCTCGACCGCGGACGCACCATCGGATGCGTAAAAGCAGTGGCCCAGAGCATGGTTGGTTTTTGCTGCGAGACGTTCGGACAACTGCACGACCGGCTCATGCGTGAAGCCGGCGAGCATCGCATGCTCGAGTCGGTCGAGCTGATCTTTCAGCGCCGCGTTAATGCGAGGATTCGCATGACCGAATAAATTGACCCACCAGGAACTGACGGCATCAAGATAGCGCTGGCCCTGATGGTCATACAGCCACGCACCGCGGCCGTGACTGATGGCCACCAGCGGCATGGTTTCGTGGTGCTGCATTTGCGTGCAGGGATGCCAGACACTGGCCAGACTGCGCGCGACCCAATCGTCGGTGATCTGCATCACATTCTGAACAGACCGAATTTTGTTTCTGGGATGGGGGCATTGAGCGCAGCCGACAATCCCAGTCCGAGTACCGTACGTGTGTCAGCAGGATCAATCACGCCATCATCCCAGAGCCGGGCGCTCGCATAATAGGGATGGCCCTGCACTTCGTATTGCTCGCGAATCGGCGTCTTGAATGCTGCTTCTTCTTCGGCAGACCAAGTGCCGCCACGCGCTTCGATGCCATCACGCCGAACCGTCGCCAGCACACTGGCCGCCTGTTCGCCGCCCATCACCGAGATGCGCGCATTGGGCCACATCCACAACATGCGCGGCGAGAAAGCGCGGCCGCACATGCCGTAATTACCAGCGCCAAAACTGCCGCCAATAATCACGGTGAATTTGGGCACCGCGGCAGTCGCCACCGCAGTCACCATCTTCGCGCCATGACGAGCGATGCCTTCGTTTTCATATTTGCGCCCCACCATGAAGCCGGTGATGTTTTGCAGGAAGATCAGCGGTATCTTGCGCTGGCAGCAAAGCTCAATGAAATGCGCGCCCTTGACGGCGGAGTCGGAAAACAAAATACCATTGTTGGCAATCACCCCGACGGGCATGCCATACAGATGCGCAAAGCCGCACACCAGCGTGCTGCCAAATCGCGCCTTGAATTCATCGAATTCGCTACCGTCCACAAGGCGCGCAATCACTTCGCGTACATCATAGGGTTTGCGGGTATCGGCAGGAATCACCCCATAGATTTCGCGAGTATCGTATTTCGGTTCCACGCTCTCGCGCAGCTGCAGTCTGCCCGGTTTGCTGCGATTCAGGTGACCGACAATGTTACGGGCTATTGATAATGCATGATGATCATCCTGCGCCAAATGATCAACCACACCGGAGAGTCGGGTGTGAACATCGCCACCACCGAGATCTTCGGCACTCACCACTTCACCCGTGGCTGCTTTTACCAGCGGCGGACCGCCGAGAAAAATCGTGCCCTGATTTTTGACGATGATGGATTCGTCGCTCATGGCGGGTACATAAGCACCACCTGCGGTGCATGAACCCATCACCACGGCAATTTGCGGTATGCCTTGCGCCGACATCTGCGCCTGATTGTAAAAAATCCGACCAAAGTGCTCGCGGTCGGCGAATACATCATCCTGGTTCGGCAAATTCGCACCACCCGAGTCGACCAGATAAATACAGGGCAAATGATTCTGCTGCGCGATTTCCTGAGCGCGCAAATGTTTTTTCGCCGTCATCGGGTAGTAGGTGCCGCCCTTGACCGTAGCGTCGTTGCAGACGATCACGCATTCCTGACCCTTGACGCGGCCTATGCCGGTGATGATGCCGGCCGATGGCGCGGCATTGTCATACATGTTGAATGCCGCGAGCTGTGAAAATTCAAGAAAAGGTGTGCCAGGATCGAGCAACTGATTCACACGTTCACGTGGCAGCAGCTTGCCGCGATCCGTGTGTTTTTTACGCGCCTCTTCGCCGCCGCCGAGTGCCAGTTTTTCGCAATGCGCGCGCAGATCATCCACCAGCGCCTGCATCGCATCAGCGTTGGCGATGTAATCGGCAGATCGTGAATTGAGTCGGGATTCAAGGACGGGCATGCTTACTGACCTTTGTCATTTTTTTCAAAAGTACCATCGAGATACAACCACTGCCCTGCCTCACGCACAAAGCGACTCGTTTCGTGCAGGCGATGTCCACGCCCGCTAACGCGACAACGCGCGACGAATTCCACTGTCGCCTCATCGCCCTGCTCCTCGGCAGAACGCAGGTCGAGCTCCAGCCACTTGATCGCTGCATCAGTGAGCTGCTCGGAGGGGCAAGTGGAGGGATGCCAGCTGGCCTTGAGGTAATCCTCATTACCGATCACATAGGCGGTATAGCGCGAACGCATCAACTGTTCTGCAGTTTCGGGCCTGTTTTCTCCGCCTAAAAAACGGCCACAGCAGTCTTCCAGCGATGGCCCACCGCATGGACAAAGCTTGGTAGTTTTACTCATCTTATTTACGCCAATGCACGACCAATCAGAATTTTTTGTATGTCACTGGTACCTTCATATATCTGGCAAACCCGGACATCACGATAAATACGCTCGACCGGGAAATCGGCCAGATAGCCGTAACCGCCATGAATCTGTATCGCCTCGCTGCAAATCTGTTCGGCGACTTCACTGGCAAACAGCTTGGCCATCGCCGCTTCCTTAAGACACGGCAGGCCCGCATCTTTCATGCTCGCCGCATGCCAAACCATCTGACGCGCCGCTTCAAGCCGCGTAGCCATGTCGGCAAGCCTGAACTGCACCGCCTGATGTTCAAACAAGGGTTTGTCAAAACTCTGACGGTCCTTCGCATACAAGAGCGCGGCATCAAAGGCTGCGCGTGCCATGCCTACCGATTGAGCAGCGATGCCGATACGACCGCCTTCCAGACCGGACAAGGCAATCTTGTAGCCCATGCCCTCTTCACCAATCATCTGATCGGCAGGCACGCGGCAATTCTCGAAAATCAACTGCGCGGTGTCCGACGAATGCTGGCCGAGCTTTTCCTCGACACGCGCAACGATATAGCCCGGCGTATTTGTAGGCACCCAGAAGGCGCTGATGCCGCGCTTGCCCGCCGCCTTGTCCGTAACCGCCAGCACGATGGTGACGTCGGCATTTTGACCGCTGGTGATGAATTGCTTGACTCCGTTGATTACATAACTGTCGCCGTCACGCGTGGCGGTGGTGCGCAATGCGGAGGCATCACTACCCGCATGCGGCTCGGTCAGTGCGAAAGCACCCAGCATTTTTCCGGAGGCCAGCGGCAGGAGCCACTGCTTTTTCTGCGCATCACTTGCATAGGACATGCCAATACTGCACACCGGGCAGTTGTTGACGGAGATGATGGTGGAAGTACCACCATCACCCGCCGCGATTTCTTCAATCACCAGCGCCAGCGCCAGATAATCCAGTCCGGCGCCACCCAGCGACTCCGGGACGGCGACACCAAATGCGCCCAAGCTCGCCAGCTGCGTCAAGGCATCACGCGGAAATTCGCGATCGCGATCCCAGCGTGCTGCATGGGGAGCGAGCTGCTGCTGCGAAAACTCACGCAGCGCATCACGAATCATCTGGTGTTGTTCGGTCAGGACCATTGTTGTTGTTATCGACTGCTGTAATTCATGAATACCATTTTATTGAATTCTGTCTTGTACTGAGTACACGTCAGTAAAGCAAAGCCACTGGATCCTGGCTTTCGTCGGGATGACGATTTTTTAGATCAACGCCTTTTCAAACGCCATACCAACGTCGACAAAACTATCGTCACCATGCCATCTTGCGACCGTCATAACTCTGAAAACTGCCGCTATCCGACAATTTGACTTTGCCAATCACACTCAGCATACCCGCCACACTATCCGTCACCGAAGTCGGTGCGCCGGAACCACCCATGTCGGTTTTTGCCCAACCCGGATTCATCGTAATAAGAGCAATGTCTGGATAATCATGGCTGGCAGAGTGCACTGCCATATTCAGCGCGGCTTTCGATGCGCGATAAATCCATCCCATGCTGGATTCAGCTTCTGCAATGCTGCCCATGCCACTGGTGATGAAAACAAATCGACCCGTGGAGGACGTCACAAAAGGTGCCAGCAAAGAAATGGATTGCATTGCACCGAGTACATTTGCATGCATAGTGGCATCGAAAGCAGCCAGTGCGGGCGGTTCGGTCGCACCATCAAAAGATTCGAACACACCCGCCACATACACTACGAGGTCAAGCTTTTCGCCATCCAGCCGCCAGGGCAGCTCGGCGAGTGACTCCGGCACCGTGACATCAGTGCGAATCGCCTGCGCGCCTTCGGATTGCAGGCGAGCGAGCGATTCATCATCGCGCGCAGTCGCGAATACCTTGTATTTATTCGCCAGCAGCTGACGAACAAACTCGCGCCCTATGCCGCGTGATGCACCAATGATCAGTGCCGTTGTCATGATTTACACCATCTCCAGTGCCATCGCGGTCGCTTCGCCACCACCGATGCACAGCGCCGCAACACCGCGCTTGCCACCGGTTTTTTTCAGGGCTCCCAAGAGCGTGACGATAATGCGCGCGCCCGAAGCACCAATCGGATGGCCGAGCGCACAAGCGCCACCGTGAATGTTGATTTTTTCATGAGCGATGTTGTGCTCTTTCATCGCTGCCATCGCAACGGCTGCAAAGGCTTCATTGACTTCGAACAGATCGACTTCCTTGCTGCTCCAACCGGTCTTTGCATAAAGCTTTTCAATCGCGCCTACGGGAGCGGTGGTGAACCAGTTGGGTTCCTGCGAGTGGCGGGTATGAGCGACGATACGCGCAATCGGCTTGGCGCCAAGTTTCTTTGCGGTGGATTCGCGCATCAGTACCAGCGCTGCTGCGCCATCATTGATCGAAGACGACGATGCTGCGGTAATGGTGCCGTCTTTTTTGAAGGCAGGTTTGAGTTGGGGAATCTTGTCGACCTTCGCCTTGAGCGGACCTTCATCCTTGTCGATCACGGCATCACCGCCCCGGCCTGCAACGGTGACTGGTGCGATTTCCCACGCAAAGCTGCCATCAGCAGTGGCCGCCTGAGCACGCTTGACAGATTCGATCGCAAACGCATCCTGCGCTTCGCGCGTAAATTGATATTTGGCGGAGCAATCTTCGGCATAGGTACCCATCGCGCGGCCTTTTTCATACGCATCTTCGAGGCCATCGAGCATCATGTGGTCATACAACATGCCGTGACCGATGCGATAGCCACCGCGTGCTTTCGGTACCAGATAAGGTGCATTGGTCATGGATTCCATGCCACCCGTCACCACCACGTCATTGGTACCCGCGACCAGCGAATCAAAACCATAAATCGTGGATTGCATCGCCGATCCACACATTTTGGACAGGGTAACCGCACCCGCCGATACCGGAATGCCTGCCTTGATCGACGCCTGACGCGCGGGTGCCTGACCCTGTGCTGCCATCAGGCAGTTGCCAAAGATGACGTCATTGACCACGTCGGGCTTGATACCTGCACGTTCAACGGCAGCACGAATTGCCACCGCACCCAGATCATGGGCGGACAGTGAAGAAAAATCGCCTTGAAATGCACCCATAGGGGTACGTGCAGCACCGACGATCACGATAGGGTCTTGCATTGCTCTCTCCAATTAAAGTTCAGGCCGCTTTGACGGCCGGTTGATTTGCCTGGTTAATAAATCGGATTTCCTGCGGATACGGAAAGACATCCTCGACCTGTCCATCCTGAATCCGCAATTTTCTCTCCCGCCAGTAATCGGCGGTCAACAGATCGGCATGATGCTTCATGAAGTATTGCCTGACCTTGGGATTTCCCAGCAAGAAGACACCAAACTGCTCGGGAAAGACATCATTTTTTGCGATCGAATACCAAGGCTCGGCCGACATTTCATCTTCTTCATTGCGCGGCGCAGGTATGTCGCGGAAATTGCAGTCAGAGATGTATTCGATTTCGTCGTAATCGTAGAACACCACGCGTCCCTGCCGAGTGACGCCGAAGTTTTTGTACAGCATGTCGCCGGGAAAAATATTGGCAGCGACCAGATCCTTGATCGCATTGCCGTATTCCATGACGCCGTGTTCGAGCTTGGCTTCATCGCCAGCCGCCTCGGCTTCGGTCAGCCAGATATTCAATGGCGTCATGCGCCGCTCGATATACAAATGACGAACGATGATTTGATCATGATCTTCCTCGACCAGCGAGGGCGCGACGGCTTTCAACTCAGCGAGCAGCTCTTCCG
>JBDKLM010000102.1:0-4388 GCA_039806005.1 Pseudomonadota bacterium | reverse complement strand
CCATCCGTTGTTTCGGTGGTGATCGCAATCAATGCTGTCTGCTCACCCTGACGTGATGCCCAGCGATCCACGGCGTTATGACAGAGATTGGTCTGACCGCCGACAAACCAGTGCGCAAAAGGTGGACGGGAATAATCCAGTACCTGATTGAACGGCACATGCCAGTCGATGCGCTCTGCTTCCTTGCGCCAGAAGTTCTCGGGATCTTCAATCGACGTCCGATGGAAATCTGCGTAATTCATCGCGCTCTCCTCACGTATTTTTTTATCTTCGGATGATGCTCGTCACCAGCGACTGTTTATTTTTCAATGTCAGAATGTATCACCAGGTATGCGGACCCAGCCTTCCATCAGCACGCGCGCACTGCGACTCATGATGGCTTTGGTAACCCGCCACTCGCCATCCACCTCGGTAGCTTGCGCACCCACGCGCAATGTGCCGGAAGGATGACCAAAACGCACTGCCTCGCGCGCACCACCACCGGCAGCTGCATTGACCAGCGTACCGGGAATGGCGGCGGCAGTCCCTATGGCCACGGCCGCCGTACCCATCATCGCATGATGCAGTTTACCCATGGACAGCGCACGCACCAGCAGATCAATACTGCCGGCCTCGACCTGTTTGCCGCTCGAGGCCTGATAACTCGCCGGCTTGGCAACAAACGCAACCTTGGGTGTGTGCTGACGGCTGGCGGCTTCATCCAGCGATTTGATCAATCCCATGCGCATCGCCCCGTGGGCGCGTATGGTTTCAAACATCGCAAGCGCTTTGGGGTCACTGTTGATGGCATCCTGCAATTCAGTACCCGCGTACCCAATCGCATCAGCATTCACAAACACCGTCGGTATGCCAGCGTTGATCATCGTAGCCTTGAGTACACCCACACCCGGCACATCGAGATCATCGACCAGCTGCCCAGTTGGGAACATGGCCCCTCCTGCGCCCTCTTCGTCTGCGGCAGGATCCATGAATTCCAGCTGCACTTCGGCCGCCGGAAAAGTTACGCCATCCAATTCAAAATCGCCGGTTTCCTGCACGGCACCGTTCGTCATCGGTACATGGGCGATGATGGTCTTGCCGATGTTAGCCTGCCAGATGCGCACGACAGCGATGCCATCACGCGGCACGCGCGATGCGTCAACCAGTCCATGGCTGATTGCAAAGGGACCAACGGCTGCTGAAAGATTGCCGCAATTGCCGCTCCAGTCAACGAAGGCCTGATCGATCGAAACCTGGCCGAACAGATAGTCGACATCATGATCCGCCTTGCTGCTTTTCGACAGAATGACGGTCTTGCTGGTGCTGGAAGTGGCGCCGCCCATGCCGTCGATCTGCTTGCCGTAGGGGTCAGGACTGCCAATAACACGCAATAGCAGCTTGTCACGCGCGGGGCCTGGCTTCTGCGCTGGCTCGGGCAGGTCTTGCAAATGGAAGAAAACACCTTTGCTGGTGCCGCCACGCATGTAGGTAGCGGGGATTTTGATTTGGGGTACGTGAGGCATGGTTTACCTTTGCGTCAGGTTTTGTGATTCACAACGAACGCAACTGGATCCTGGCCTGCGCCCGGATCCAGTGTCTTTCATTCAGCTTTCAGACGCCTTACGCAGCCTTCGCCGATGCAAGAAAATCCTGCGCAAAGCGCTGCAGCACGCCGCCGGCGTCGTAGATCGACACTTCTTCATCGCTGTCAAGTCGGCAAGTCACCGGCACTTCAAGCTTCTCGCCGTTCTTGCGATGAATGACCAGCGTCAGATCGGCACGCGGTTTGCGCTCGCCGATCACGTCGAAGGTTTCGGTGCCGTCAATGCCGAGCGTCTTGCGATTTGTGCCGGGTTTGAATTCCAGCGGCATGACGCCCATACCGATCAGATTGGTACGATGAATGCGCTCGAAACCTTCGGCAACAATCGCTTCCACACCTGCGAGCCGCACGCCTTTCGCGGCCCAATCACGCGATGAGCCCTGACCATAGTCTGCACCTGCAATGATGATCAGCGGCTGCTTGCGCTCCATGTAGGTTTCAATCGCTTCCCACATGCGCGTGACCTTGCCTTCGGGCTCGATGCGCGCGAGTGATCCTTTTTTGACCTTGCCATCGACCACACACATTTCGTTGAGGAGTGTCGGGTTTGCAAAGGTCGCGCGCTGCGCCGTCAGGTGATCACCGCGATGCGTTGCATAGGAATTGAAATCTTCTTCAGGCAAGCCCATCTTCGCCAGGTACTCGCCCGCCGCACTGTCGAGCAGAATCGCATTCGATGGTGACAAGTGGTCGGTGGTGATGTTGTCACCCAAAACAGCAAGTGGTCGCATGCCTTTGAGCGTGCGCTCGCCTGCCAGCGCGCCTTCCCAGTAAGGTGGCCGACGAATATACGTCGATTGCGCACGCCAGTCATACAAGGGACTGACTTGGGTACCGCTGTCAGCCTGAATCGCAAACATGGGCTCATACACTTGTCGGAAGTGCTGAGGCTTGACACTGGATTTGACAATAGCGTCAATTTCTTCATCGGTAGGCCAAATATCCTTGAGACGAATCTCTTTGCCGTTCACTACGGTGAGGACATCTTTTTCAATATCAAAACGAATCGTGCCTGCGATCGCATACGCAACCACCAGCGGTGGCGATGCGAGGAAGGCTTGCTTTGCATAGGGATGAATACGACCGTCAAAATTGCGATTGCCGGAGAGGACCGCAGTGGCATACAAATCGCGATCAATGATCTCTTGCTGTATCTTGGGATCGAGCGCACCGGACATGCCATTGCAGGATGTGCAGGCATAGGCCACCACACCAAAGCCCAGCTTCTCCAGATCACCCATCAGACCGGCTTCTTCCAGATACAGCGTCACCGCTTTTGATCCGGGGGCGAGCGAGGATTTCACCCAAGGCTTGCGGGTCAAGCCCAGCTTGTTTGCATTGCGTGCAAGCAGCGCTGCGGCAATCACGTTGCGCGGGTTGGAGGTGTTGGTGCAGCTGGTGATGGCGGCGATGATGACCGCGCCGTCCGGCATCTGACCAGGCACCTCTTGCCATGCACTCGCAATGCCTTTCGCTGCCAGATCCGTGGTGGCGACCCGTGCATGCGGATTGGAGGGCCCCGCCATGTTGCGAACGACGGATGACAAATCGAATTTCAGTACACGTTCGTATTCAACCTTGGACAAGCTGTCTGCCCACAGACCTGCTGTTTTTGCATAAGTTTCTACCAGCGCCACCTGTTCATCGCTGCGGCCGGTAAGCTTCAGGTATTGAATCGTCTGCTCATCGATGGAGAACATTGCCGCAGTCGCACCATATTCAGGCGCCATGTTGGAAATGGTCGCGCGATCGCCGAGCGTGAGTGCACGCGCTCCCTCGCCATAAAATTCAAGATAGGCACCAACCACTTTGGATTGACGCAGAAACTCGGTGAGCGCCAGCACGATGTCAGTCGCAGTAATACCCGGCTGCGGCTTGCCGGATAACTCGACACCGATAATGTCAGGCAGGCGCATCCACGATGCGCGACCGAGCATGACATTTTCTGCTTCCAGCCCGCCAACACCGATGGCGATGACACCCAGCGCATCAACGTGCGGTGTATGGCTGTCAGTACCCACGCAGGTATCGGGATAAGCCACGCCCTGCTGCGATTGTATGACCGGCGACATGCGTTCGAGATTAATCTGATGCATGATGCCGTTACCTGGCGGGATCACGTCGACATTCCGGAATGCGTGCTTGGTCCAGTTGATGAAGTCGAAGCGATCCTCATTACGCCTGTCTTCAATGGCGCGATTTTTTTCGAATGCCTGAGGATCAAAACCACCGCACTCCACAGCGAGCGAGTGATCAACAATCAGCTGCACAGGCACCACAGGATTGACCTTGGCAGGATCCCCTCCCTGATCAGCGATCGCATCGCGCAAACCTGCCAAATCGACGAGCGCGGTCTGACCCAGAATGTCGTGACACACCACACGCGCAGGAAACCAGGGAAAGTCGCGCTCGCGCTTGCGCTCGATCAGCTGTCCGAGTGATTCGGTGAGTGAAGCGGGATCACAGCGGCGCACGAGATTTTCGGCAAGTACACGCGAGGTGTACGGCAGCTTGTCATAGGCGCCGGGCTGTATCGCTTCGACAGCGGCTCTCGCATCAAAATAATCGAGCTTGGTTCCGGGTAAAGGTTTGCGGTGTGCAGTGTTCATGATTGGGTGAGGTGAGTTTCTGTCAGAGGCAATTTGATAGGCTGAGCCTTGCAACGGAAGACGCTGGATCCCGGCTTTCGTCAGGATGACAATTTTGAGACCAACAGTTCTTGAGACGCTGTCCCTGAAAAGTCCCGCCCCGGGATGACTGATTTCAAGCAAGCCGCTTTTCTATCGTCACCCCGGCGCAAGCCGGG
>JBDKLM010000101.1:0-17514 GCA_039806005.1 Pseudomonadota bacterium | reverse complement strand
CCACCCGGCACGATCGTGCTGGATAATCTGGCAGCTGTTGCAGATCATCTGCTGCACAGTCATCAGCTGAAAAGCGAGACGGTTGAGCTTGCCCGGTCCGCGCTGCTGAAAGAAAAGATCAAATAACATCATTCAGACGGCGAGTCTTCGACGTCTGTGGAGCTTGTATGTCCCGCCCTGTCCTGTTTTTGCGCGCAAGCCTGTTCACGCTGCTAGTCGTGATTGCCACAGTCGTCTGGGCTATCGCTTGCTTTGGATTTTTTCTGCTGCCCTATCGGCAACGCTACTACATGATCACTCGCTGGAATGTCTTCGTGACTTTGGCGGCACGCACGGTATGCAGGATACGTTGGGAAGTCAAAGGTCTGGAAAATCTGCCAGATGCGCCAGTGATTTTGCTGTCCAAGCATCAGTCAGCCTGGGAGACCATTTTTTACTGCTGGCTGATGCCACGGCCACTGATCTTTGTGTTCAAAAAAGAATTGCTGTACATACCCTTCTTTGGCTGGGGACTTGGCATGATGCGCATGATTGCGATTGATCGCAGCAAAGGGCGCGATGCCATGTCTCAGGTCATACAAACAGGTCGACGCAGACTGGATGATGGTCAGTGGGTGATCATGTTCCCCGAAGGTACGCGCACCCCGGTAGGACAGCAAGGCAAATACAAGGCAGGTGGCGCGATTCTCGCCATAGGTACCAAAACACCCGTGGTACCGATCGCCATGAATTCAGGCGACTGCTGGCCGCGTAATGCCTTCATCAAAAAACCAGGACTGATCACTGTCTCCATAGGAAAACCAATATCGCCCGAGGGTCTTTCTGCTGCAGCACTCATGGAACAAGTAGAAAATTGGATAGAATCCGAAATGCGCGTGATTACACCCACAGCCTATACCGCTCAAACGTCTGCAAGCTCGGCAGCGAATCAGGCATGAGTGCTTCAATCTCAATCCGTACTTGATCGTAAACGGCCATGTCACTCAAGCAGTACCTTCGCCAAAAATTTGCCGATCCCAATCAGCTCTCGCTGCTTGATCTGCTGCCGGGTGCCAAAGTCGAGAATGAGCCTCCACGCTCTACCGTCCCCGAACTTCCCATCCCGGCCGGCCACAGGCGACTGCGTCTGGATGACCACGCTCTGGATTACCGACTATTGCGTTCAAAACGACGCACGATTGGATTCCTGATCGATGATGAAGGTTTGCGTGTGACGGCGCCACGCTGGGTGACGGTAGCTGAAATCGAGTTGGCGATCACGGAAAAGCGTGCGTGGATTTTCAAAAAAATGAATGAGCAGCGTGAACGCTCCGTCAGACGTCTGCAACCACCGATGGAATGGCGTGATGGCGCGCGCCTTCCCTATCTGGGTGCGGAAATCGTGGTCCGTATCGCCGATTCAGCCAACACCGGCATACGTTTTGACGAGCAAACCCGCGAGCTGCATGTCAGCCTGCCGGCCTCAGCGACGGAACAGCAACTCAAAGACCGCGTGCAGGGTTGGCTACAGGCGGAAGCGAAGCGCGTGTTTGCAGAACGACTCGAGATCTACGCAGCGAAGCTCGGCGTTACATTCAAGGGCTTTGCACTCTCATCAGCAAGCACGCAATGGGGCTCGTGTACTGCCGATGGACGCATACGACTGAACTGGCGACTGATGCATTTTGCGCTGCCGAATATTGATTATGTGGTCGCTCACGAACTATCCCACCTGCGTGAAATGAATCATGGGCCGCAGTTCTGGGCCACTGTGCAATCGCTGCTGCCGGAATTTGAAACAGCGCGCAAGGCGCTGCGGGATCACGAGCCGGCGAACTTGCCGGCGTTCTGAGTCGGCGATGCGTTATCGCTCATCATCTGAAACGCAAGCCTTACCCCTGTCGACGCTGATTAACACGCATTAATGCAGATGCGTCAGCGCTACATACTGGTCCAGCGATATCGTCTCGGGACGCGCTTGAGGATCGATGCCAGCGGCGACGAGCTGCTGCTCCGTAAAGAGTCCACTCAGGCTATTGCGAATCACTTTGCGTCGCTGCGAGAAAGCCTGCGTCACCACCTGCTCCAGACGCGCCTGTTCACAGGCTAGCGGCGATGCAATGGGCCGCATGCGAACAATGGCTGAATCGACCTTGGGCGGTGGATCAAATGCCGAGGGCGGCACGATGAACAGCATCTCCATCTGATAGCGCCATTGCAGCATGACCGACAAACGACCGTAATCCTTGCCGCCAGGCGGTGCGACCATACGCTGAACGACTTCTTTCTGGAGCATGAAATGCTGATCCTCGACTTGCTGTGCATACTGCGCCAGATGAAAGAGCAAAGGACTGGAGATGTTGTAAGGGAGATTGCCGACGATGCGCAGCTTGCCTTGCGTGGGCTGAAGCGCAGCGAAATCAAACTGCAGGGCATCACCTGCATGCATGATGAGCTTGTCGGGACTGAATTTCTTTTGCAGCATCGCGACCAGATCGCGATCGAGTTCGACCACGTGCAGCCGAGATAAATGCGCCAGCAACAAGGCCGTCATGGCACCTTGTCCCGGGCCGATTTCAACCATGGTGTCACCGGCAGCCGGCGCGATGACGCGAATGATTTCGGAAAGCACGTTTTGATCAGTCAGAAAATTCTGTCCGAAGCGCTTGCGGGGTATGTGTTTCATCGCCGATTCATGGCCATCTGTGCTGCCACTGAGATGGCTTCGGTCATGCTGCTCGCATCAGCATGACCGTAACCTGCAGCCGCCTTGTCGAGTGCGGTGCCATGATCTACCGACGTACGAATGACAGGCAAACCAAGCGTTATGTTGACGCCCTGTCCAAAGGTGGCGAACTTCAGCACGGGCAAACCCTGATCGTGATACATCGCCAGCACGCAATCGGCCTGCTCGAGATAGCGCGGCTGAAATAAAGTATCGGCAGGATAGGGCCCGAAGACTTGCCAGCCGTGTGCGCGCGCCTCGTCGATCACAGGCCGTATGACATCAATTTCTTCACGCCCCAGATAGCCATCTTCACCAGCATGTGGATTGAGTCCAGTGACCAGAATGCGCGGATTCGCGATACCAAAACGCGTGATCAGGTCTTGATGAATAATTGCCAGCGTTGATCTCAGACTTTCACGCGTGATTGCGCGCGGCACATCGGCCAGTGCCAGATGAGTGGTGGCCAGGGCAACTCTGAGCATGTGTTTGCCATTGACACCGGCCAGCATCATCACCACCCGCGGTGTGTGCGTTTTTTCAGCAAGATACTCCGTGTGGCCAGTGAAGGCGATACCGGCATCATTGATCGTACTTTTTTGCACGGGCGCGGTAACGATGGCATCCACATCACCTGCCATGGCCGCCGCAATCGCTGCATCCAGCATGTGCAGCACGGGTTTGCCATTACGGGCATCAAGCTGCCCGGGCACGGGTGTTACCGCGAGCGGACAGTCGAGGAGGGCGATTTGGCCTGGCTCATCTTTCCAGCTGGCTGCCGAGGTCACTCGCTGCACGGAACACTGGGGTGCGACAGCGCTCGCCAGTGACTGCAACTGTGTCGCATCACCGATCAGCAGACAAGCCGCCGAACTTGATTGCACAGCTGCCCGGACAGCGATTTCCGGTCCCACGCCGGCCGGCTCGCCACAGCTGATCGCTATCCGGGGGCGTGACATGGATGTCAACGATTAGGGACGATTGATATCGTCCAGACGATACTCGACGTAAGCACGATCGCGCAGCTGACGCAACCAGTCTTCATAGGACTCTTCGAGCTTTTGCTCGCGCAATGCCTGTCGTGCAATCAAGCGCTGTCGTTCGCGCGAAATTTCTTCGGACTTGCGTTCGATGACTTCGATCAAGTGATAACCAAAGGGTGACTCGACGGGCTCACTGACTTCACCGGGCTGCAGCGCATTCATGGCGCGCTCGAACTCGGGCACGGTATCGCCGGGATAGATCCAGCCCAGATCGCCCCCTTTGCTGGCAGAGCCATCGTTGGAGTACAGGCGTGCCAACTCTTCGAATTTGGCCGCCTTGTTGTCCAGACGCTCCTTGAGCTCAACGAGTTTGCGCCGTGCTTCAGCTGCCGAGACGATCTGGTTTACCTTGATCAGAATATGGCGCGCAAGCGTCTGCTGTACGACAGCACCGGGACCCGTCTTGACCACGCTGGCGCTGCGTCTTCCAATGACTTTGAGAATATGAAAGCCATTTGCGCTGCGAACCAGTGGTGCCACTTCGCCATCTTTCAGTTTCTCAGTCGCATCCAGAAAAAGCTGAGGCAAACGCGAAGCGCTGCGCCATCCAAGTTCACCGCCACTCAGCGCATCGCCAGCGTCCGAGAAACTGGCCGCAACTTTTGCGAATTCCACGCCCGAATTCAGCTGTGCAAGTGCCTGATCAGCACGCTTGCGACGCTCGGCGATCTGTTCAGGTGTGGCTTTCTCGGGTACACGCACCAGAATCTGCGCGATATTGATTTCACCCTGCCCGCCATCGGCATTGCCAGCTGCGGCTGCGAGGAAGTTATCGATCTCGGCATCGGTGATCTGAATCTTGTTATCGACTTCGCGCTCGCGCAGACGCTGCAGAGTGATTTCTTCACGTACTTCTTCACGAAAACGAGCAAAAGAAAGACCGTCGGCCTCCAGCTGATCGCGGAATCCCTGCACTGTCAGCTTGTTCTGCTCGGCGATACGCGCGATCGCGCGATCAAGCAAAAGATCGTCAATACGAATCCCGGTTTCGCGCGCCAGCTGCATCTGTGCACGGTTGACGATCATCCGCTCGAGCAACTGCTTTTGCAGTACCTCGCGTGCAGGCAATTGTATGTTCTGACGTTTCAGCCGCTGCTCCACAAGACGCAAACGCTCTTCGATCTCTTTCAGGGTGATGACGTCTGTGTTGACCACCACAGCAATCGTGTCGATGAGCACGGGTTGACGAGTACTCGCTGGCTTGGTCTCTGCGAGCGTTATGTTCGTCAGTGCCAACAAAAGAAGGCTCGACAAGGCTTTGACACCAAGATGTTCGCCCGGCAGCAAACGATAAATCGGATTAAGCGTCATCGTAATTTAAGAGAATAAAGAGATATGAATTAGTCACGACAATTACTGTGATGGCTGCAAGGGTTGATAGCCAGGCACGCTACCACGCAAGGCATTCATGGGGCTGGAACCCAGCGTGGCCAGACCATTGAATTCCAGCTGCATGAAAATATGGGTGGTTGCAAGACCCGCAGCAGTTGGGATTCGTTGAGCAACCGCCCGGAAGATCCAGCAGTCGGCAAGATATTCGACACCCAACAGCGATTGGCCGGGCCGTTTTTCATCGAGCAAATAATTGATGCGGCCGACACCATACCAACGTTGACTGAGCGGCCATTGTCCCGAAATATCGACGAGCTCGAAGTTGGTAAAGGGATATCCCGGTATGTCACGCGAGTCACGACGGTACTGAGCATTCACCACTTTCATCGGACCAGGCTGCCAGAACGCACCCACATTCATGCGATTGATGTCCCTCGCTGTCTGATCATATTGCAGGTTGGCATCCAGACGCAGTTCGTTGGTCACTCGCCCTGACAGCAGCAGCAAAATATCTTCGGCAGCGGTCTTTGCCGTGACATTCTGATCCAGCGTCACCTTGGGATCCGAGAGATTTATACGCTGCGCCACTGCGATGCGCAAGCGCTCCGCACCCGAGGACTCCAGATAGCGCGAGGTAAGCGCCACGGTCAGCTGGTTGGAATCGCCTATGCGGTCGTGACCCACAAATCGATTGTCCCGAAAAATCTGCGCGTAATTCAGGTCCGACTCGGATGTGTCGAATCGCGGATAGAGGACCGATGTCTGTTCCTTGTACGGCGTGTAAGTATAAAAAACACGCGGCTCCAGCGTCTGTATCGCTTCGCGGTTGAAAAATGTCGTGTCCCGCTCGAATATCAAGCCCGAATCCAGAGAGAGGGTGGGCAAGAAGCGCGCGGGCGCTGTCATGGCGGCATCCGCCTGGTTAAGGTTGTAGATCGTGCCATGCAATGACAGGCTGGGACGGATGAAATAACCCGGGCGCTGCCAGGCGTTGTAGGTGGCTCGGGGATTGAACACCAGACGATCCCCCTGCACCAGCGTGGGATGAACAAATCGGGTGTACTCCGAGTTCATGGTCAGATCGAGACCACTATCACTGTAGTAAAAATTGTTGACGTTCACCTGCGGCATTCGCGCATAGGGGACCGTAATAAGCGCGTTCGGATCCTGCAGAACTTGGTAGTCAATCAGTCGAACCGCACCATTCCAGTCAGCAGCGCCGTAATTCAACGCGACACTCTGGTTAAGCAACCTGCGATTGACGCCAGGGCGGGTCCAGACGTGACTGAGTGGAAAATCTCTCGCGTAATAATCGTCTGACGCCGCATTGAGATCGGTAGCCAATGTCAGTCCCGGTGCCAGCACCTGGTTGTGACGGGACGAAAAACCATAGCGCAACTGACCGGGCAACTTGGAATCATCCATGAACTCAAAACGAGTCTCACCCGCAAATTCACGTTCGAGATAACGCACATCAGCACCCAGCATCAGACCACGCTGAGCGATGTAACGGGGAAAGAAAGTCACATCGCGGTTAGGCGCGATATTCCAGAAGTAAGGTGTCGTGATTTGCAAGCCACTGGACGTCGATGAAGCGATGGTCGGTGCGAGAAAACCCGAAACCCGCTCATCAGTCAAAGGAAAGGAGACGCGAGGTGTACCCGCCACCGGTACGCCTTTGAAAAACAGTACAGCGTTTCGGGCATAGCCGATACCCGCGCCCTCATCCAGCGTCAGCTTGCTGGTGCGGAGATACCAGTCAGGATCAGGTCCGTTACAGGTGGTGTAGTAACCCGAGGATATCGTTGCCTGATCTTGGGATTCAAAATCGATACGCGCTGCAGTCCCCTGCGCATTGCGCTGCAAAAGCTTGTACACCAGGCTGTCCATGTAACCCACACCGGTATCGAGCTTGAGTCTGAGTTCGTTGCCCGCAAATCGGCTGCCCGCTTTTTGCACCACCACATTGCCTACCGCGTCGACACGATCTTCAATAATGTCGTACTTGACACTGTCGGCATCAATGGCCATGTTGCCGCGCGTGATTTCAACGTTACGCTCAAGCTGGACTTCACGATCAGGGCGCCCCGTCAGCTCCTCGGACCGCATGCTCGTTGCCGCGTCATCGGCTACGGCGTCCGCCACCCGACGCGACTCCTGCGCAGCCGCCAAACCGCACATCATCACCATGATCATGAGGGAGAGCAGCCGCGCACGCCTGAACGCTAAACCGAGGGGAAGTGGCAATCGCCGGGTCATGAAAGCAGAATTTGCAGGCTTGAGCACCGCGCTATGAGATGAATCCCTTATTATATGGGAACTCATCGCCTGATCCGCACTCCTGCTGCCCACTTCAACCCCAGTTTCTCCAAATGCCCGACAATTCCTCGAACGATACCCGGCTTGCACAGCTATCCGACTGGCTTTCTGGTCTCAAAACACCTGCAACGCGAGTAGATAGCCTGCGGCCCGCCTCGGCAGATGCCAGCTTCCGCCGTTATTTTCGTGTCGATACGCTTGAAGATCAGAGTCTGATCGTGATGGATGCACCGCCACCGCAGGAAGATGTACGGCCTTTCGTAAAAGTTGCCGAATTATTCAGCGCCACGGGCGTATCCGTACCCAAGATTCTGGCCGAGGATACCGAGCGGGGTTTCCTGCTGCTATCGGATCTGGGCTCGACTACCTACCTTCAGCAGCTCAATCCCGACACCGCACACAAGCTCTACCTGGATGCGATCGATGCCCTGATCCAATTGCAGGTACAAAGCCGTGCCGGCGTGCTGCCAGCTTATGACCGAGAGCTGCTGCACCGAGAATTGATGCTATTCCCTGATTGGTACGTGACGCGCCATCTGAAAGCCACGCTGACCGATGCTCAAAGCGCAGACTTGAATCGGGTTTTCGATCTGCTGCTGGCCAATAATCTGGCCCAAGCGCAGGTATATGTGCATCGCGATTATCACTCGCGCAATCTGATGGTGATGGACAAAGGCAATCCGGGCATTCTGGATTTTCAGGATGCGGTCTATGGCCCCATTACCTACGATTTGGTTTCACTGCTGAGAGATGCCTATATTCAGTGGGATGAAGAACTGGTGCTCGACTGGACAATTCGTTACTGGGAACGCGCTCGAAAGGCGGGACTGCCTGTCAGTCATGATGTCGATGCGTTTTATCGCGACTTCGAATTCATGGGACTGCAGCGGCATTTAAAGGTGCTGGGCATCTTTGCGAGGCTGTATCACCGTGATGGCAAGGACGGCTATCTGAATGACATACCATTGGTGATGGATTACACACGCAAGACGGCGTACCGATACAAAGAATTCGCACCTCTCATAAGATTGCTGGATACGCTTGAGGAAAACAAGACGGGCATCGGTTTTACTTTTTAATATGAAAGCCATGATTTTCGCCGCCGGTCGCGGAGAGCGCATGCGCCCGCTGACCGATACCTGTCCCAAGCCACTGCTGCCAGTGCGGGGACGGCCCCTGATTGTCTGGCACATCAACAATCTTGTACGTGCCGGCATTACGGAGATCGTGATCAATCACGCGCACCTGGGTCAGATGATCGAGGACACACTAGGCGATGGCAGTCAGTTCGGCGCACGCATCGCTTACTCTTCCGAAGGTACTGCGCTGGAAACAGCAGGCGGCATTGCCAAAGCCCGTCACTTGCTAGGCGAGGCACCATTTGTCGCGATTGCCGGTGATATTTTTTGTCCGCATTTCGATTTCACCAAAGTCAGTGATGTACTCGAAGAAAACGATGTCTGGGGAAACCCTCTACCGGCAGATCGTCGCGATCTAGCCTGGCTGTATCTGGTAAAAAACCCGCCGCATCATCCCGAGGGCGACTTCGCGCTGGAGAGCTTCGCCATCGCCAATCGTGGCGAGCCCCGGCTGACGTTTTCAGGGATCGGCGTCTACCGTCCCGAGATGTTCGATGCGGTCACGCCGGGCAGCTCGGCAAAACTGGCGCCCATCCTGCGCGAATTCGCAGAACAGCGGAGAATCGGTGGTGAACTCTTCCGTGGCGACTGGACCGATGTCGGCACGGTAGAACGACTGGATCAATTGAACGCACCTCTGGCTACTCAAAGATGACCATAAATGTTTACGCAAAACGTCGCGCTGCTGTGTTACACCGTATGCGGGCACAGGGTGGTGGTATTGCCATCATTCCGACCGCCCCGGAAGTAATGCGTAATGCCGATGCTGACTATCCCTATCGGCATGACAGCTATTTTTATTATCTGACCGGATTCACCGAGCCGGAAGCCACGCTAGTGCTGGCCACAGGCGATCAGGACCAATCCATTCTGTTCTGCCGCGAAAAGAATGAGGAACGCGAAATCTGGGATGGCTATCGTTTCGGACCAGAAGCGGCCAAGTCGCATTTTGGATTCGACGGTGCCTTTCCAATCAATGGCATTGACAGTGAACTGCCGCGATTGATGGCCAATGCGCCGGCCTTGTTTTATGCACTAGGCAGCAGCGCGACGCTCGATTCCAGGATTCAAACCTGGCTCAATGCTGTCCGTTCGCAAGCCAGAGCAGGCGTGAGCGCACCGGCTTCTGCGATCGACATACGCACGATCCTCAATGAAATGCGACTCGTCAAAGATGATGAAGAAATTGCGATCATGCAGCGCGCTGCCGATATCAGCGCAGCAGCGCACGCACGCGCAATGCGCCTCTCGCGAGCAGGACTGCGTGAATATCATCTGGAGGCAGAGCTGTTGCACGAATTCCGCAGTAATGGCTCGCAGTCACCCGCCTATGGCTCTATCGTGGCAACCGGCGCCAATGCCTGCGTGCTGCATTACCGCGCTGGTGATGCAGAATTGCGTGACGGTGATCTGGTCTTGATCGATGCGGGCTGCGAGCTTGATAGCTACGCATCCGACATTACGCGCACCTTCCCCGTCAACGGAAAATTCAGTCCTGCTCAAAAAACACTCTACGAAATCGTGCTCGAATCTCAATACGCTGCGATTGCTGCGACGCGTGCCGGTGCGCGATTTACCGACGGTCACGATGCTGCATTGCGCGTACTGACACAAGGCATGCTGGATACCGGACTGCTCGACAAAAACAAAGTGGGCTCCGTGGATGATGTCATCGCTGGCGGTCAATATCGGCAGTTTTACATGCACCGCACCGGACACTGGCTGGGCATGGATGTGCATGACGTTGGCGACTACCGCGATCCTGCGCCAGCGGGACAAGAGAAACCCTGGCGCACGCTCGCGCCTGGTATGGTACTCACGATAGAACCCGGCATTTATGTGCGCCCCGCACCCGGTGTACCTGAGCCATATTGGAACATCGGCATACGGATCGAAGATGACGCGCTGGTGACGGCAGAGGGTTGTGAAATTCTCACGCACAAGGCCCCCAAAACCATCGCCGAAATAGAAGCGGTGATGCGAGGCTGATGAGGCAATGACGCCTGTCGATACAAGCTCGGTCGATATTGCCATCGCAGGCGGTGGTCCGGTAGGACTCGCACTGGCCTGCATGCTGGTCAAGCGTGGCGTTGCTGCCAATCGCATCACACTGATCGATGGTAAAACGACAGCTGCCGCATCGCAGGATCCGCGCTCAGTCGCGCTCTCCTGGGGAAGTCATGAACTTCTAAAGCAAATTCACGCGTGGCCCAAGACTGCGACAGCCATCACGCAAATTCATGTATCGCGCCGCAGCCGATTTGGCCGCACGCTGATTGACTGCCGTGAGCACCAATTACCTGCCCTAGGTTATGTCTGTCGCTACGGCGATCTGGTGCAGGCGCTTTCTGCTGAAACAACGACGGCAGGCGTGATCCAGTATCGCCCTCTCCTCGTGACTCATGCAGAGGAAAACGATACTCACGTGAACATCACGCTCTCCGACCAACAGCAGATACGCGCAGGTCTGTTCGTGCAAGCGGAAGGGGGTGTCTTTGGTACTCAGACAAGCAAAGAGTTGCATCGCGATTATCGGCAAATAGCGATTGTTGCGAGCGTATGCAGCGATGGCGTCGTAGCCGGCCGTGCATTCGAACGCTTCACTGAAGAAGGGCCGCTCGCCCTGCTACCCGATCAGGATGGCTATTCGCTGGTTTGGTGTGTGCGCCCCGAGCATGGCGAGACCTTGCTTGCAATGTCCGAGACGGATTTTTTACAGGCGCTGCAACAAGCGTTTGGAAACCGCGTCGGTACTTTCACGCGACTCGGTCAACGCCACAGTTATCCGCTTGGTCTGAATGCGCAACAGACGAACTCGCCACGAATGGTCGCCATTGGCAACGCTGCTCAAACACTGCATCCTGTGGCAGGTCAGGGATTGAATCTGGGATTGCGCGACGCCGCTGTATTAGCTGCCGTGCTGGCGCATTCACCCACACCGGAAGGCATCCACCAGTTCATGCAGCAACGTCGCGGCGATCGAAGCCTGACCGTCAGACTGACCGATTTGATGGCGCGCGTCTTTGCCAGCAGCGAAGATCAGTCGCTGTCGCAAAGCTTGCTCGGTCTGTCGCTGGGCATGATCGATCTGCTGCCACCTGCCAGACGCTCGCTGTCGGAACAGATGATGTTTGGATGGCGCAGCTAAAGAGACGCTGAATAAATCTGCGTTTTATGGCGAGCCGGCGCAGCAGTGCGACGCGGGGATCCATAAAATCAAGGTCTTGGCTCCATTGATCTTGCCACAAAAGTTTCTGCATTTGTTTAATCAGCGCTTCCTTAAGTCGCTTGTCATGCTCGATTACCAAGAGCGGTAATGCTCGCACAAATAAAAAAGGCAGATTCGCATCTGCCTTTTTTACACCGCGATGGTTGCGCAGGTCGATTATTCGACTGCTTTCACCATATCTTCAATCACCTTCTTCGCATCACCGAAGACCATCATGGTCTTGTCCATGTAGAACAATTCATTATCCAGACCCGCATAACCAGCGGCCATGGATCGCTTGTTCACAATGATGGTTTTGGCTTTGTAAGCTTCGAGGATAGGCATGCCGGCGATCGCAGACTTGGGATCCTTGGCTGCGGGATTCACGACGTCATTGGCACCGAGCACCAGCACCACATCGGCCTGACCGAATTCGCTGTTGATGTCTTCCATCTCGAACACTTGGTCATACGGCACTTCTGCTTCGGCCAGCAAAACGTTCATGTGACCCGGCATGCGACCTGCCACTGGGTGAATCGCATACTTGACGGTCACGCCTTTGTGCGACAGTTTTTCCGAGAGCTCCATCAGTGCATGCTGGGCACGCGCGACGGCCAGACCATAGCCGGGCACGATGATTACGGTTTCTGCATTACCCATCAGGAAGGCGGCATCATCAGCTGAACCGGATTTCACCGAACGCTGTTGCTGGTCGCCTGCTGCACCAGCGGCGGCGTCGCCACCAAAACCACCCAGAATCACGCTGAAGAACGAGCGGTTCATCGCCTTGCACATGATGTAAGACAGGATGGCGCCAGACGAACCCACCAACGAGCCCGCGATGATCAGCATGGAGTTGTTCAACGAGAAGCCAATGCCCGCAGCAGCCCAGCCGGAATAGCTGTTCAGCATGGATACCACGACTGGCATGTCCGCACCGCCAATCGGGATGATGATCAGCACGCCGAGAATGAAGGCAATCACCGTCATGATGATGAATGGTGTCCATGCGGCTTCAGCACCTGGTGCGACGACGAATACCAGTCCGGAACCTATCATCACGACGGCAAAGATCAGATTGACCAGATGCTGACCGGGGAACACGACAGGCGCGCCCTGAAACAGACGGAACTTGTATTTGCCGGCCAGCTTGCCAAACGCAATCACAGAACCCGAGAATGTAATCGCACCCACAAAAGTACCGATAAAGAGTTCAAGACGATTCCCGAATGGGATAGGCTCTCCACGCGGCGCGATCCCGAATGCCCAAGGCTCGGACACGGCAGCCACGGCGATACATACGGCGGCCAAACCGATCAGCGAGTGCATGGCGGCGACCAGTTCAGGCATCTTCGTCATTTCAACACGCTTGGCGAGAATGGCACCAATGCTGCCGCCCACGATAACGCCTAGCGCAAGCAAACCGTAACCCAGACCAGCACCATCCACAGCAGCGTCAGATTTGATTTTGTAGATCAGCGCAATAGTCGTCAACGCGGCAATCGCCATGCCAGCCATGCCAAATGCATTACCCCGGCGCGCGGTAGCAGGATGGGACAAGCCCTTGAGCGCCTGAATAAAACAGATAGACGCCAGCAAATACAACAGGGTGACAAGATTCATACTCATCATTAAGCCTCTTCTTTTTTGGCCTGAGCCTTGGGCTCTTTTTTCTTGAACATCTCCAGCATGCGCTGGGTAACGAGGAAGCCACCGAAGACATTCACGGCAGCAAGGGCTACGGCGAGCGTACCCATGAATTGGCCAACCGGTCCTTCGGTCAAGGCTGCGGCGAGCATCGCGCCCACGATGATGATGGCTGAAACGGCATTCGTCACCGCCATCAGCGGTGTGTGCAATGCTGGCGTGACGGTCCACACGACGTGGTAGCCGACATAAATCGCCAGCACGAAAATAATCAGGTTAATAATGGTATGGCTGACTTCCATGATGTCCTCTGGTTCGGAAACAGTAAGTGTCTGTTCAGTACGGGTCTATTCCAGTCACGTCTGATGCTTCAGACGAGTAATGCGATTTCTTTCATCAACAAACACAATTTTCGGCTGATAAGCGGCGATCTCTTCTTCGCTCATTGGCGCATAAGTACAAATGATCATCAAATCACCCAAATGCGCCAATCGAGCTGCGGCACCATTAAGCGATATCTCACCGCTACCGCGCTTGCCCCGAATGGCGTAAGTGGAGAAGCGCTCGCCATTATTGACGTTGTAGAGCTCGATTTTTTCAAACTCGCGGATATCGGCCGCATCCAGCAGATCTTCATCAATCCCGCAAGAGCCCTCGTAATTGAGGTCGCATTGCGTGACAGCCGCGCGATGAATTTTCGCGCGCAGCATGATACGTTGCATTCAAACCTCTACTTGCGAATGATTTCACCACCCGTGCACATCAGCGTGGCCGCCACGATTTCATCGCTGCGATCGACCGCTAATGCACCTTCCTTGTCGATAATGAGCTTGAGGAAGTCCAGAACATTGCGCGCATAGAGTGCCGAAGCATCCGCGGCGCACAGTGCGGGGATATTGGGTTCGCCGATAATGGTCACGCCATGTTTGACGACAGTCTTGCCCAGCTCGGATAAAGGGCAATTGCCGCCCTGCTCCACCGCCATGTCGACGATGACGGAACCCGGTTTCATGGCCTTGACGGTCTCTTCGGAAATCAGTACCGGTGCCTTGCGACCCGGGATCAAGGCAGTCGTGATGATGATGTCCGAGAGCTTTGCGCGCTCGTGCACCAATGCCGCCTGACGCTGCATCCAGGCCTCAGGCATGGGGCGCGCATAGCCGCCAACACCTTTGGCGATCTCGCGCTCCTCATCAGTCTCGTAAGGCACATCAATGAATTTTGCGCCGAGAGATTCGACTTGTTCTTTTACCGGAGGACGTACATCGGAGGCTTCAATCACGGCACCCATGCGCTTGGCGGTCGCAATCGCTTGAAGGCCAGCGACACCCACACCCATGATCAACACGCGAGCCGCTTTGACGGTACCGGCGGCGGTCATCAGCATGGGCATGAAGCGCTGATAGGCGTTGGCGGCCATCAGCACTGCTTTGTAACCGGCGATATTGGCTTGCGAAGACAATACGTCGAGCGACTGAGCACGCGTAATGCGCGGCGCAGCCTCCAGAGCAAATGCCGTCAGGCCTGATGCGGACATCGCGGCGATATTGTCGGCATCGAATGGATTCAGCATGCCCACCAGCACACTGCCGGATTTCATCTGTGTGCGCTCACTATCTGAAGGTGCTCTGACTTTCAGCACCAGATCGGCAGATAAGGCGTCAGTCGCTGAGCCTATGCTCGCACCGGCAGCGACGAATGCCTCATCGGGAATACTGGCAGCAACGCCTGCGCCAGATTGCACGATGACCTGGTGTTTGGCGGCGATCAGTTTTTTAACTGTCTCGGGCGTAGCGGCGACCCGCGTCTCACCCGTCCGCGACTCGGCTGGAATGCCGATTTTCATGGAGTTCTCCGAAAAAATAAAAATTGCGCCCGAATCTTACACGTAAATCAAAAAAACGAACTGTCGTTCTATTTTCTTTAGCATTGAAGCATCGACGACAAAATGCATTTCGATTTGGCAAATCATTAGGGTCAAAAGCCGTGCATTCTGCACCCACTTCTGGGCTTACTGCGCAAAACTCACTTGATACAGCCCAATCCAAGGACACAAGCCTCGCAGCAAGCCGGTAATCGGCAGGAGTAAAATGCCGGGTCGCCTCGAATCGGGGCTTTGGAAGCCATCATGTCCGACCTCTGGAAACCCTCCGTTACCGTTGCCGCCATCATTGAACGCGGTGGGCAGTTTTTGCTGGTCGAAGAAGAGACCAGTGATGGCATACGCTTCAATCAACCGGCCGGTCATCTGGATCCTGCGGAGTCGCTGATCTCGGCGGTCAGCCGCGAAGCACTGGAAGAAACCGCACATGAATTCACGCCCGAGGCACTGGTCGGCGTGTACATGTCACGTTATCAGTCAACCCGAACTGGCGAGGACGTGACTTATCTGCGCTTTGCGTTTTCCGGACAAGTCGGTGCAGTGCATGATAGACCACTCGATGTCGGCATTCTGCGTGCTGTCTGGATGACTTACGAAGAACTTATAGCGACTCAGGAAATGCACCGCAGTCCTCTGGTACTTCAATGCGTAGATGATTATCTGAGCGGCAGGCGCGGCCCGCTGTCGATGTTGTACACGCATCCAAGCGTGACGGGATTCAGCTATGCCTAAACAACGCGTCGTGCTGGGCATGTCCGGCGGCGTGGATTCGTCGGTGGCCGCATGGCTGCTGAAACAGCAAGGCTACGAAGTGATCGGTCTTTTCATGAAAAACTGGGAAGACGATGACGATGATGAATACTGCTCCACCCGGGAAGACTGGCTTGATGCGGTCAGTGTGGCTGACCTGGTGGGTGTCGATATTGAAGCCGTCAACTTTGCCAGTGAATACAAGGACCGCGTGTTCGCCGAATTCCTGCGCGAATATGAGGCGGGTCGCACGCCCAACCCCGATGTGCTGTGCAACGCCGAAATCAAGTTCAAAGCCTTTCTCGATCACGCCATGCACCTGGGCGCTGACCTGATCGCGACAGGGCATTACGCTCGAGTGCGCGAACGCGATGGTCGCTTCGAATTACTCAAAGCCATTGATTCAAGCAAAGACCAGAGTTATTTCCTGCACAGGCTGAATCAATCGCAGTTGTCGCGCACGCTCTTCCCTCTGGGCGAGTTGCACAAAACCGATATCCGGCGCATCGCCAGCGAACTGGCACTGCCGAACGCCCGCAAAAAGGATTCGACCGGCATTTGCTTCATTGGCGAGCGGCCGTTCCGCGAATTTCTGAATCGCTACCTGTCCTTCCGACCGGGCCCCATGATGACGCCGGAAGGTGACGTCGTGGGCGAGCATGTCGGGCTGTCCTTCTACACCCTGGGCCAGCGCAAGGGTATTGGTCTCGGCGGCAGCCGCAAGCACCGCAATGACGATGGCAATCACGACGCCTGGTATGTGGCGCGCAAGGACGTTGCTAACAACACCCTGTATGTGGTGCAGGGCCATGATCATCCCTGGCTGCTCTGCGCAGGGCTCGCGGCCGATCAGGTGAGCTGGGTCGCCGGCTCAGCCCCGGCCGAAGGTCCGGTCGCCGCCAAAACCCGCTACCGTCAGGCCGACACCGCCTGCACCCATGCGTCCCTGCCCGGCACTGGGTTCAGTTTGCAATTCTCCGAGCCACAGTGGGCGGTCACTCCGGGGCAATCCGCGGTGCTCTATGACGGCGATATCTGTCTCGGCGGCGGCATCATCGACAGACCCCTGCAAGCCGCCTGAGGCACCCCCCGCCACGATCCGGGCGACAATTCACTCTGGGCTGGCCCGGCATCTCGATCTTTTGAGACCACCCACAAAAATTCTTAAAAACCCCTTGCAATCGGGCCGTGGTTCGTCAATAATCTAAACAAGAATTGTTCGCATTTACATATCACGAGCCCAACATGATTGTTTGCGTCTGCCACAACGTTTCCGACCGAGCCATCCGCGCTGCGATGGATGCCGGCGCGACGTCGCTCTCGGAGATTCGCGCACAGCTCAATGTCGGTGCGTGCTGCGGCAAATGCCTGCCAACTGCAAAGGCTATCGTGAGCGAATGCCGCGAAGATGCAATGCCTCGTTTCACTGCACTGCGTCGTGAACTCGTGGCTGCCTGATCAGCCTTTCGCACCAAAAGTTCCATCGTCGT
>JBDKLM010000100.1:0-6396 GCA_039806005.1 Pseudomonadota bacterium | reverse complement strand
AAGACTGAGTTTTGCCATGGCCGCACTTTACCAGACGCAGCCAGCTCAGCTTGTTGATGGTTAGTAGTAAGGATCTCCCAGATCGAGGGGAAGACGCCTGTTGGTATTTTCCTCGGTGTCTTCATAAGGTACTTTGCTACCACTGTCACCCGAGCTTTCAGGCACGGGCTGCACTCCATCCCGGGATTCGCTGTCACCCTGCGTTCCTCCGGATTCACCTTCACCGCGCTCCTCCGCCGGAGCATACGATTCTTCTGCTTTGCCGCTTTCTCCCGAGCTATCCACGCTATTGCCGGATATGGCCTCTGCCTTGCGCTCAACCTCCGCAGCACGACCAGGATCATGGCTTTCGCGTACGTCATCCGATGGCGATCGCTGCGCGTGGGCAGTGCACGACAGAACCATCAGTAGCACCAAAAGAGAGATAACCGGGGATGTAATGCAGCGTTTCATGCCGACCTCCATGCAGACTATTCATGGAAAATCAGACTGAGCAGCTGAACGGGAGTTCGTTCAGTCGCGAGAAGGTGACTTTGTTTTGCTTTCGCGCATACGCGCCTCCAAGAAATTCGCAAGCGCCGGATGTCCCTGAGCACGCGCAAAATCAACCGCGGTTAAACCCAGCTCATTTTTTGCATCGAGGTCAGCACCCTGCGAGATCAGATAGTCGATGACATCGCGATGCCCTCCGCGAGCGGCCATCATCAGCGGCGTGGTTTTGTTGGGTGATTCCGCATCGATATAGGCGTCATGATCCAGCAAGAGGCGCACAATCGGCAGGCTGCCGGCCGTAGCGGCGTAGTGCAGCGCGGTCCAGCCAGGACGGTTAATCTCGGCACCTCTCTCGATCAATGCCTGCGCTGTCGGAAGGTCTTTTTTGAACGCCGCCAGCATCAGCGATGAATCACCGTTGCGTGAACGCGCATCCAGATTCACGCCGGGCGTCGACAACAGCAGCTGGGTCACCTTGGCTGCCCCCTGACGAACCGCAATGAGCAAAGCCGTATCGAGTCTTTCGGGCTCGATGGTATTGCTATCGAAGCCGCGCGCCAGCAAATCCTTGCACAGTTTCACATCATCCATGCGTGCTGCCTCGAACCAGGCTGTGTAGGAATCGGGCTTGGGCTGCAGAGGTTCAAACCAGCGCTGCAGACCGGGAAACAAGCCGGCCAACAGCAAGCGACGCCGAAAGGGACTCTGCAGGTCGTCCATTCAGTGCACGCGAAACAGCGTCCTGAAATTTTGCGAAGTGACTTCTGCCAGGGTCTGCAGTGGCACCCCCTTGAGATCGGCAAGAAATTCGGCAACATGCCGCACAAAGCCCGGCTCATTGGTCTTGCCGCGCATGGGCACGGGTGCCAGATATGGCGAATCAGTTTCGATCAGCATGCGCTCTAGCGGCACTTCGCGCGCGACGGCCTGTAAATCCTTCGCGTTTTTGAAGGTGACGATGCCCGAGAAGGAAATATAAAAACCCATCTCCATGGAAGCTGCCGCGACTGCCTGAGATTCGGTAAAGCAGTGCATGACGCCGGCCGCACCACCATCGCCGGTCCCGGCTTTTTCTTCGCGCATGATCCGCAGCGTGTCTTCGGACGCCGATCGTGTATGGATGATCAAGGGCTTGCCACTGGCTCTGGATGCACGAATGTGCGTCCGAAACCGCTGGCGCTGCCACTCCAGATCCCCAGTCAGACGGTAGTAGTCGAGGCCAGTTTCGCCGATGGCAACAATGCGCGGATGTTCTGCCAGCTTGACCAGTTGGTCTACATCTGGCTCCGCTGTGTCTTCATAATCAGGATGCACGCCGACCGATGCGTAGATATTCGGATGTGTCTCTGCCAAAGACAGGACCTGCGGAAAATCGGGCAAGGTGACCGACACGCAAAGTGCATGGGTCACCTGATTTTGTTTCATTTTTTCCAGAATCACGGGCAATCGCTCGGACAATTCCGGGAAGTTGATGTGGCAGTGGGAATCGATAAACATGGTGCGCCAGTCGCCTGCAATGAATACCTGTCTCGTTCAGACTGCGGCGAAGCGGACACCGCTTCCAAGGCATGACAAGACAGCCGATGAAACGGCGCTATTGTACGCCCGCTACATGGTGTGCGTCGGTCGTGAGGATCCCAGCGCAGTGCCCAGAATCTCCTCGATGCGCTGGCGCAGGCGCCGACCTGCGTCATCGGCAGGAAACTGCAGCCCAATGCCCTGTGTGTGATTATTGGCCGCACCGGACGGCGTGATCCAGGCCACTTTGCCAGCCACCGGGTAGCGCGCTTCATCCTGCATCAGGCTCAGCAGCAAGAAAACTTCATCTCCCAATTGGCAGGCGCGGGTGCCTGGGACGAAAATGCCGCCGTTCTGCAAAAAAGGCATGTAGGCTGCGTAGAGTGCAGAACGTTCCCGGATGGTCAGCGACATGACAGAAGGGCGTATCAGCGACGCGTCATGCGATGGCTGGGTGTCTTGCATGGTGTGTCCTCGTAGAGTAGCCGGCTCTCAGGCAAACAAGCTGGTGTAGGCAAGCAGCATGTCTTCAATGAACAGCCGAGCTGAAAGCGAATGATCCGCGACAGCCCGCCGGTTATTCGCTTCGCGCAGTGCCTGCTCCAAACATTCGAGTGACAAGCGATCCACGATGGCTTTCAGGCGCGGGTGGTACTGCGGGTAATAGCGTACCCGACCGCTGAGCTTTAAAGAAAACAAGTCATACAGCCACCGCTGTTGCCATGCCACGAGCAGAGGAATCGGTGTTTTTTGTAGTCGTTCCGCCACGCTTAATACATGGCCCGCATCGGGTTTGGCCAGCAATCCCAAAAGCAAGTCTCTCTCATTCGCTGACTCATCTTCCGCCGCCGTCAGTGCGGCCAATGGTGCACCACCATGCAATGCCAGCCATTGCGATGCGTCGCTGACGTCGTTGGCATTGAGCCAGGCAAGTGCATCCTCGGTCGGAGGCAGAGACAAAGGGAATTTGCGGCAACGGGAGAGTATGGTCGGCAGGAGTCGATCCGGCCGATGGCTGACGAGAATGAAGAGCGTGCCCGGTGGCGGCTCCTCCAATGTCTTGAGCAAGGCATTGGCCGAAGCACCATTGAGTGTCTCTGCCGGGTAGAGCAAGACCACGCGCAGACCACTGCGGTGGGTGGATACGTTCATGAACCCAGCCAGCGAACGTACTTGCTCGATGCGGATTTCTTTGGACGGCGTCTTGCTGCCAGCACTTTTCTTGCTGCCCCCCTCCTCTGACTCGCCCTCATCCTCCAGGCTGTCGACTTCAAGAATCTCGGGTCGAACGCGCCGGTAGTCCGGATGACCGTATTGCAAAAACCAGCCACAGGAAGCGCAACTGCCGCAGGCAAAGCCACCGGTATCCGGCGATTCGCACAATACCGATTGCGCAAACTGCTCGGCAAAAGCGACTTTACCTATGCCTTGCGCCCCATGAAAAAGAATCGCATGAGGCAAGCGATCTCGCAGGCGTTGCAGGCGATGCCAGTCTTCATGCTGCCAAGGATAAATGGCACCGCTCATATCATGGGCTATTGAAAAGTGCAGCAACGCATTGTTCGACCTGTGCCGATACTTCCGCCAGAGGACGAGTGCTGTCGATCACTTTTATGCGGGATGGAAAGCTGCGGGCACGCATGAGATATACCTCCCGCACGCGCTGAAAAAAATCGTCTTTTTCCTGTTCGAATTTATCCAGTGCGCGCCCGGCAGACAGGCGTTCGCGCGCCACTTCAAGTGGCACATCAAACAGCAAAGTCAGATCCGGTTGCAGATCAGCGTGTACCCATTGCTCCAGTGCCTGCAGTTTGTCCAAAGCCAGTTGCCGCCCGCCTCCCTGATAGGCGAAGCTGGCATCGGTGAAGCGGTCCGAGATGACCCAGTCGCCGCGATGAATGGCCGGCAGGATGACTTGAGCGATATGCTCCCGACGCGCAGCAAACATCAAAAGCGCCTCGGTTTCCAGATGCATGGGTTCGTGCAAGAGCAATTCACGCAGCTTTTCACCCAGCGGTGTACCGCCGGGCTCACGCGTGGTTACTACCTGCACACCACGATCGCGGAGATACTGAGCAACGGCTCCCACATGCGTTGATTTTCCTGCGCCGTCAACGCCTTCGAAGCTGATGAATTTACCTGGTGCCATGAATGATTGCGCCGATATCAATGAGTTTTAACGACGGCGCTGGTATTTGTCGACGGCGCGATTATGATCCTCTAGATTACTCGAGAATTCGCTGCTGCCGTCACCTCGAGCGACGAAATACAGATCATTGCCGGATGCAGGATGCAGGGAGGCCTGAATCGCCGCCTGACCCGGCAGGGCAATCGGCGTTGGCGGCAAACCAGTGCGTTGATAGGTATTGTAGGCAGTGTCTTCCTGCAGGTCACGCTTGCGCAAATTGCCATCGAAGCGCTCGCCCATGCCATAAATCACGGTGGGATCCGTTTGCAGTCGCATGCCTTGGCGCAGGCGATTGACAAAGACCGATGCCACCCGCGTTCGATCTTCTTCGCGCGCCGTTTCTTTTTCCACGATGGAGGCCATGATCAGTGCTTCATAGGGAGATGCATAAGGAAGATCCTGCGCGCGATTGGCCCAGGCTTGCTCGAGCTTTTTCAGCTGTTGCTGATGCGCCAGTCGATAAACATACAAATCGCTGGTGCCGCGGTCGAAGACATAGGTATCCGGATAAAACAATCCTTCCGGGTGATCATAGCCGGGTACGACACGCTCAAGCCAGGCGGCTTCATCCAGCGTCTCGCTTTCGTGACGCAGCCAGGGATGGCGGGCAATCTCTGCGCGCATTTGCGCAAAAGTCCAGCCTTCGATAATAGTGATCGATTCCCTGATGGTGTCGCCCCGAGCAAGCGCACTGAGCAAGGTAAGGGGTGTGGTACCCGGCTTGAGTCGATAGCTGCCAGGCTTGAAGGAACGGGTTCCCAGACCCCGAGCGAGCAATTCCATCATGATCGGGGATGCGGGCACACCGGCTTCCTGCACCTGACGCAGGGCGCTGCGCATGCTGCTACCCGTTGCGACCGTGAATTCCAAGGACTGGGCGCCCTCGGCGATGAGAGGATCGCGCGCCCAGTAGATCAGACCGGCCCCGGCACCCAGCACGACTAAAACGAGGAATACGATAATTTTTTTTATGGCCGCCATAATCCCGATGGGTCTTCTGCTAAGAACCTGTCTCGTTAGGTCGATGGCTAGGCGGCAGTACCGCAGACAGTACAGACCTACGACAAGGTATTGCCAACGACGCAAGCGGCCTAACGAGACAGGTTCTAAGTCGAGGGGCAGCGAAGTTCTGTGTCCACCCCTATAATCAGGCCCATATGATAGCTGCCATTTCTTACATGCACGAATTTCATGACTGAACCCAATGCATCCTGGTCGGAATTTCTGAGTACCCAAGCAATCAGCCCCGGGCTTGCTGACCCGGGTGGTGGCATGATTGCAGCGCTCACCCATCTTGGCGTGCTGTCCGTATCGGGTGCTGATGCTGAAAACTTTCTCCACAATCAGCTCACCAATGATGTGCTCGAACTGCCGACTGGCGCGATGCATCTTGGCGGCTATTGCTCTCCCAAAGGTCGCTTGTTGGCCACTTTGATTATCTGGAAATCCGACGAAGGCGTCAGGCTGGTGATGCCGCGTGAACTCCTGCCCGGCATTCAAAAGCGACTGCAGATGTTTGTGCTGCGCTCGAAAGTCACGCTCGCGGATATCAGCGATCAGACGGTATTGATTGGCATTGCCGCACCCAATGGGCAGAAGATCAGCTTTTCTGAGGTGCCTGGCTTGAACGCGGTCTGGCCCTCAGCGGCGGGATTGCAGCGCGCTGTGTGGATGGGGCCGGTCGATTCCGCAATGAGCTTGTGGAACACCTTGCGTCATACGTTGTCACCGATCACCGCATGCCGCTGGCGCTGGCTGGATATTCGCGCGGGATTGCCTATGGTCGTCGAGGCAACGCGTGAGCAATTCGTCCCTCAGATGGTGAATTTTGATTTGGTTGGCGGCGTGAATTTCCGCAAGGGTTGCTATCCAGGACAGGAAATCGTTGCGCGCAGCCAGTACCTCGGCAAGCTCAAGCGTCGCATGCTGCTGGCGAGCACGCAGGCCGAACTCGCTACCGCTGGTATGGAAATTTTTTCTGCAGCAGATCCTGGCCAGCCCTGTGGTCTGGTGGTCAATGCCGAAAAAAACTCAGAAGGACTCTGGGATTTGCTAGTGGAGATCAAGCTGGATGCGGCGCAGACGTCCGTGCATTTGGGTACCGCAAATGGGGAGCCGCTGCAATTTTTGGAAATGCCCTACGTTATCAGGGATCCTGAATGAGTACGGACCTCTTTATTTACTACCGGGTGCCGGTA
>JBDKLM010000099.1:0-25142 GCA_039806005.1 Pseudomonadota bacterium | reverse complement strand
CGCCACTGCTGGATGGTATTGATCTCTCGGGCGCGCGTGGCGTGCTGGTCAATGTCACCGGCAGCAAGTCGCTCAAGGGTAAAGAGATCCGCGAAGTCATGGCTACCGTGCGTGCATTTGCCGCTGAAGATGCATCGATCGCGCAGGGCATTGCTTATGACGACAATATGGGCGATGAAATTCGCGTTACCGTGGTGGCAACAGGTCTGGGCAGACGCAAGCCCGTGCTGGTCTCCACCCCCGCGCAGATCGCACGCACTGGTACTTATGGTGGTGCGGCGCCAGCCGACGCGTTCAGCACCAGTACCCCGCCCGCCGAGCCGATCCGCACACCGGCGGTATGGCGTCGCGAGTCTGCGTCTGAAACAGTGCGCGCGATGGAACGCAATGGCACCGAGACCTATGACATTCCGGCGTTTCTGCGCCGGCAGGCCGACTGAGTCTGCAGAAAATCGTCGCTCGGGGCATACTACGGGAGAATTGCGGCGCCGCCGCAATTCTTCTTTTTTGTTCCCTCTGATTTTTCAACCCATAGGACCATCCCATGACCATCAAAACCGGAGATCACCTCCCTGAAGGCAAACTCGCCGAGTTCATCGAAACGGAAACCGAAGGCTGCTCGCTCGGACCGAACACATTCAATGTGTCCGATCTCGTCAAGGGCAAGACCATTGCCATCTTCGGCCTGCCCGGCGCTTACACACCGACCTGCTCTGCGCAGCACGTGCCCGGCTATGTGCAGCATGCGAAAGAACTCAAGGCTAAGGGTGTGGATGAAATCTGGTGCATCTCGGTCAATGACGCATTCGTGATGGGTGCCTGGGGTCGTGAGCTCAAGGCGACCGGCGTTGTGCGCATGATGGCCGATGGTAATGCTGATTTCAGCAAGGCGATTGGCTTGTCAGCCGATTTCAGTGCCTACGGCATGGGCACTCGCTCGCAGCGTTATTCCATGCTCGTCAAGAACGGCGTCGTGTCGCAACTGCAGGTGGAAGCACCCGGCAAGTTTGAAGTATCGAATGCCGAAACCATGCTTGCGAATCTGTAAGCTGAAACACGGATAGCATCACAGCTTCATCATAAAAATGATACGACAGAGAACGCTGAGAGACACTGTCAAGACCACGGGTGTCGGCCTGCACTGCGGCACTCGCGTCGAACTCACGCTGCGTCCGGCGCCGGTCAATACCGGCATCGTGTTTCGTCGCGTCGATATCACACCGCCCGTCAGTTTGCCCGCCAATGCAATGAGTATTGGCGACACGCGCATGGCATCTGTACTCGAAAAAGACGGTGTGCGTGTATCGACAGTCGAGCATCTGATGTCAGCGTGCGCGGGGCTGGGTATCGACAATCTGATTGTGGATGTCACCGCGGAAGAAATTCCGATCATGGATGGCTCGGCAGCTTCCTTCGTATTTTTATTGCAGCAAGCAGGCAGTAGCGAGCAGGAGGCAGCAAAAAAATTCGTGCGCGTTCTGAAGCCCGTTGAAGTACGCGAAGGTCAGGGCAAGCAGGAAAAATGGGCGCGACTCGAGCCCTGTCATGGCTTTCGCTTGAAGTTTTTCATCGAGTTCAATCATCCTGCGATCGACGGTTCCGGCCAGACGGCGGAGGTCGATCTCAGTCTTGAGTCCTACATCGAAGAAGTCGCGCGTGCCCGCACCTTTGGTTTCATGCAGGATGTGGAAACGCTGCGCGGTATGGGTCTGGCGCGCGGTGGCTCGCTGGAAAACGCGATTGTGATGGATGAATTTCGGATTCTGAATGCCGGTGGTCTGCGCTATCAGAATGAATTCGTCAGACACAAAATTCTGGATGCGATGGGCGATTTATATCTGGTCGGTCATCCGCTGCTGGCCAGTTACACTGCGCACAAATCCGGCCATGATCTCAACAACAAGTTGCTGCGTGCGCTGTTGGCGGATCAGAGTGCGTACGAAATTGCCACCTTCAGCAATGCAGCATCCGCACCAGCGGCGTATTCAAGTCAGTTGGAACAGGCTTGGGCTGCGTAGCTGAGCGATGCCGAGGTCTTAGCTGCGCCGCTTCACCAACGACTGCAACGCATCACGCAGCGGACTCGCCTCCAGTGATTGCGCCAGTTCGGCAAACGCCTGCACCGCCTGCGTGGGCATGGTCGTCTGTAAGGCAGGGCGGTCGGGCAACCGGTCTTCGCCGGACATCATCTGTACCTTGATCCGTATGCCGTCGATCGGCCAGCCTTTCTCTCGCAAACCGGCCTGCAATTTAGGCAACATCTGGCGAATGCGTGTGGCCAAGGCCGCATTCGGTACCGCAATGTGAAGCTGGCCCTCGCGCAGCTGCAGTACCCGGCAAGTGGTAAACACGCCGGGCAGAATCCGCCCGGCAGCGGCCTGCAGCGCGGCCATTTTTTCCAGGGTCGGCAGCAAACCCGCCATCACTTCATCACCCTGCAGGAAAGAACTCGCCTCGCGGGTCGTGGCCCGGTTCGATGGCCGGCGTGCGGGCGTGAAATTCGGATGGTTTCTGGACATCCGGCAACGTTAACACAGGGCCCGGGCGCTGCGTACCGCCCCAGTGACACGACACGGCAGGGGGCATCTTCAGAGGGGGCCGCATGCTAGAATCGCGGCTTTGGCCAATCCGGCCTCGCCCCTGGCGATGCGCTGAGAAGCCCGCCTTTTTCCAGTCCCCACATGTCTTTTCTGACCAAAATTTTCGGCAGTCGCAATCAGCGACTGATCAAGAAGCTGCAAGGTACCGTTCGCGAGATCAATGCCCTGGAAGCCTCGCTCGAGCAGTTATCCGACGAGGCGCTGCAGGCCAAAACACCTGAACTCAAAGCCCGGCTCGCCGCCGGTGCGACCACGGATCAGATTCTGGCCGAGGCTTTTGCGGTCTGCCGCGAGGCCAGTAAACGCGTGCTGAAGATGCGCCACTTTGACGTGCAGCTGATCGGCGGCATGGTGCTTCATCAGGGCAAAATCGCCGAGATGGGGACGGGTGAAGGCAAGACCTTGATGGCAACCCTGCCCGCGTATCTGAACGCGCTGACAGGCAAGGGTGTGCATATCGTCACCGTCAACGATTATCTCGCCCAGCGCGATGCGGAGTGGATGGGCAAGCTCTATGGCTGGCTGGGACTGAGCACCGGTATCAACCTCTCGCAGGCACCCCATGATGTGAAGCAGGCCGCATATGCCGCCGACATCACCTACGGCACCAACAATGAATTCGGTTTCGACTACCTGCGCGACAACATGGTCTATTCGACTGGCGATCGCGTACAGCGCGGCTTGTCGTTTGCGATTGTCGATGAAGTGGATTCGATTCTGATTGACGAGGCGCGTACTCCACTGATCATCTCGGGTCAGGCCGAAGACCATACCGAGATGTATCGCAAAATGAATGCGCTGCCGCCGCTGCTCACTTTGCAGATCGGTGAAGAAACACCGGACGGCAAGGGTGTGGTGGAAGTGCCCGGCGATTACACGAAAGATGAAAAAGCCAACACGGTGCTGCTCACCGAAGCCGGTCATGAAAAAGCCGAGCAGATACTCACCTCCATGGGTCTGCTGCCCGAAGGCGCATCACTCTACGATCCCGTCCACATCACGCTAATTCACCATCTGTACGCCGCTTTGCGTGCGCACACCTTGTTCCACAAGGATCAGCAGTACGTCGTGCAAAACAATGAAGTCATCATCGTCGATGAATTCACCGGCCGCTTGATGACGGGTCGCCGCTGGTCCGATGGTTTGCATCAGGCTGTTGAAGCCAAAGAAGGCGTGCGCATCCAGCACGAGAACCAGACGCTTGCTTCGGTCACCTTCCAGAATTACTTCCGCCTCTACGGCAAGCTCGCCGGCATGACCGGTACAGCCGACACCGAAGCGTATGAATTCCAGGAAATCTACAGTCTCGAGACTGTCGTCATCCCGCCCAACCGCCCCAGTCAGCGCAAGGACAAGCAGGACCAAGTCTTTAAAAATGCAGCGGGCAAGTATCGCGCCGTGATTGCTGACATTCGTGATTGCTTCGAACGTGGTCAGCCTGTGCTGGTGGGTACGACATCCATCGAGAATTCCGAGCTCATCTCGGCGATGCTCAACGAAGCCAAGCTTCCGCATAACGTGCTCAATGCAAAACAGCATGCGCGCGAAGCGGAAATCATCGCTCAGGCGGGTCGTCCCAAGATGATCACGATCGCAACCAACATGGCCGGTCGTGGTACGGACATTGTCTTGGGTGGTAATGTCGACAAGCAGATTCAGCTCATCGAAGCCGACAGTGCGATTTCCGATACTGACAAGGCGGCGCGTTCGCAAACGCTGCGTGATGAATGGCAGTCGCTCCACGAGCAAGTGGTCAACGCCGGTGGTCTGCATATCATCGGTACAGAGCGCCATGAATCGCGCCGTATCGACAATCAGTTGCGTGGTCGCTCCGGTCGTCAGGGCGATCCCGGCTCATCGCGTTTCTATCTCTCGCTTGACGATCCTTTGCTGCGAATTTTTGCGGGTGATCGCGTGCGCTCGGTGATGGAGCGTCTGAAGATGCCCGAAGACGAGCCGATCGAAGCTGGCATTGTCTCGCGGTCTATCGAATCAGCGCAGCGCAAAGTGGAAGCGCGCAATTTCGATATCCGTAAACAGCTGCTCGAATATGACGATGTCGCCAATGATCAGCGTAAAGTCATCTACAACCAGCGTAATGAATTGCTCGAAGCGCAGGACATGACCGAGATCAGTCAGGCGCTGCGTCATGGTGTGTTCACCGATTTGTTCCGCACCTATGTCCCAGAAGAGACGATGGAGGAGCAGTGGGATCTGCAAACGCTTGAAGCGATACTTGCAGCCGAATGGCAATTGCACATGCCGCTATCGGGTTTGCTCGCGGCTGAACCAAATCTCGTTGATGAAGACTTGCTCGAGCGCTTGCTGCAGGCCGCCGATGCGATTTATCAGTCCAAGGTCGACTTGGTCGGTAACGAAGCCTTCGGCAGTTTCGAGCGCAATGTGATGTTGCAAAGCATGGATACGCAGTGGCGCGAACATCTCGCTGCACTGGATCATCTGCGTCAGGGCATTCACCTGCGCGGTTATGCGCAGAAAAATCCCAAGCAGGAATACAAGCGCGAAGCTTTCCAGCTGTTTGGCCAGATGCTTGATCTGATTCGCAATGATGTGGTGCGTCTGATCATGACAGTGCAGATACAGTCACAGGAAGAAATCGCTGCTGCCGAAGAAAAAATGACGCATCCGCAACTCGAGAATCTGAATTACCAGCACGCCGATTTCAATCCTGATCTCGCACCGGAAGAATTGCTCGCGCCAAGCGCTAGCGATGAGCCGCGCGCGCAGATGCCAATGACAAATGCAATGCCCAAAGTGGGCAGGAATGATCCTTGTCCTTGTGGCAGTGGCAAGAAATTTAAACAGTGTCATGGGAAATTGGCCTGAGTTTGCGGTTTGGGTAATAACCATATGCTGTAAAGACGCTGGATCCCGGCCTGCGCCGGGAGCGAGTGGGGAATTTGGATCGCGTGCGATCCGCCCACGCAGCGGTCATCGCATGCAGGCGATGACGATTTTGAGATCAACAGCGCTTCAAATGTCGTCACGGCGCAGATCGGGATCTTGCAAAAGCTGTCGCAGCCTAAACTGTCATCCCGGCGAAGGCCTGGATTCAGTGTCTTTGGATTTTGGCTCTGGTTTTCCCCCCAAATAAATAGTCACTTACACCGAACGCAAACTCATGGCCGTCAACTTTCCCCTCCCCACACCCTTCAAGCTGAAACCCGTTCCCGGCATTCAGCTCGGTCACGCTGAAGCAGGCATCAAGAAGCCGAATCGCAAGGACTTGCTGGTGCTGAAGCTGGCGACTACCGCGACAGTTGCTGGCGTATTCACCACGAATCGTTTCTGTGCGGCGCCCGTGCAGTTGGCCAAGGCGCATCTCGCGCAAGCAGCGACATCGGGCAAGCCGATTACTGCATTAGTCGTCAACACAGGGAATGCGAATGCAGGCACCGGCGAGGCGGGCATGGCAAATGCCCAGGCGACTTGTGATGCGCTGGCCAAGCTCTTGAGCTGCGAGGCCTCACAGGTACTGCCGTTCTCGACGGGCGTGATTCTCGAGCCACTGCCAGTCGACAGGCTGGTCGCAGGTCTGCCACTGGCGATCGCGAATCTCACCGAAAACAATTGGTTCAATGCCGCGCAATCCATCATGACCACGGACACGCTGCCAAAAGCTGCGTCACGCACGGTAACGATCGCGGGCAAGAAAGTTACGCTGACGGGTATTTCTAAAGGTGCGGGCATGATTCGCCCGAATATGGCGACCATGCTCGGTTTTGTCGCTTGCGATGCGAAGGTGCCGCAGGCACTGTTGGATCAGATGGTGAAAGAAGCAGCTGATGCTTCATTCAACTGCATCACGATTGACGGCGACACGTCGACTAATGATTCCTTCATGCTGATCGCCACCGGTGCCGGCGAGCTGGAAGTCAGCACTGCCGACTCGGATGAATATCAGGCATTGGCGGCTGCGGTGACCTGGTTGTCGCAGGAACTGGCGCAACTGATTGTGCGTGATGGCGAGGGTGCGACGAAATTCATTACCATCAGTATTGAGCAGGGTCGAGACGCTGAGGAGTGCCGCAAGATTGCGTATGCGATCGCGCACTCACCGTTGGTGAAGACTGCGTTTTTTGCATCCGACCCGAATCTGGGCCGCATACTCGCAGCGATTGGTTATGCGGGTGTGACGGATCTGGATGTGAGCAAAATTGATTTGTATCTGGATGATGTCTGGGTGGCGAAACAAGGCGGTCGCAATCCGGATTATCGCGAAGAAGACGGTCAGCGAGTGATGCAGCAAAGCGAGATTGGTGTGCGTGTGATGCTGGCACGCGGTGCCGCGCGGGCACAGGTGTGGACCTGTGATTTGTCGCATGAGTATGTGTCTATTAATGCGGATTACCGGTCGTGACAGGTGTTGATGTCCTGAGCAAGTAAAAAAAATAATGAAAGAACTAGAACAATTCCTCATCAACGCAGAGCGTGTACTTGCGCGTATTGAAGCACTGCTGCCCGCAGCGCCAGCGACCGTTGACTGGACTGCTGCCACAGCATTCCGGTGGCGTGTTGGTCGTGATGGCCGCGGTCATCTGCAGCCGGTGCTGCATCCGTCGCGCATCAGCCTGAATGACTTGCACAATATCGCGCCGCAAAAAGAACAAATTGAACAGAATACGCGCCAATTCATCGAGGGCCGCCCTGCGAATAACGTACTGCTGACAGGGGCACGAGGTACAGGCAAGTCGTCGTTGATCAAAGCCTGTCTGGCGCAATTTGCCGATCAGGGATTGCGGCTGATCGAAGTCGATAAAGACCATCTGGTGGACTTGCCCGATATCGTGGACATGGTTGCGCAACGTTCTGAGCGCTTCATCATCTTTTGCGATGACTTGTCGTTTGAAGAGGGCGAGGGTGGCTACAAGGCGCTCAAGGTGGCGCTGGATGGCAGTATCTCGGCCCAATCCGACAATGTGCTGATTTATGCGACATCCAATCGGCGGCATCTGCTGCCCGAGCGCATGTCCGACAACGAAGGTTACAAACATATCGATGACGGCGATTTGCATCCTGCCGAGACGGTCGAAGAAAAAATTTCGCTCTCCGAGCGTTTTGGTTTATGGCTGTCGTTCTATCCCTTCCGTCAGGATGACTATCTGGACATCGTCCGCCACTGGCTGAAGCATTTCGGTATTGACGCCACACAGTTTGCCGAGGCTGAGCCGGAAGCGCTGCGCTGGGCATTGCAGCGCGGTTCGCGCTCTGGTCGCGTTGCATGGCAGTTCGCGCGCGACTGGGCCGGCAAGCACGCGCGCTGATCTGGTGGCGGCTTCTCCCATTGATGTTGCGGTCGGCATTCTGATGCAGGCCAATGGCGATGTGCTGCTTGCATGTCGTCCTGAGGGCAAACCGTATGCGGGTTATTGGGAATTCCCCGGCGGGAAAGTCGAGCCCGGCGAATCCGTGCTGGCTGCGCTGACGCGGGAGTTTGCTGAAGAGATTGATGTACAGATCGAGACAGCCGAGCCTTGGTGCTGTGTCGAGCATGTGTATCCCCATGCGCATGTACGGCTGCATTTCTTTATTATTCGTCAGTGGCGCGGCGAGCCGCGCTCTCTCGAGGGGCAGTCGCTGGCCTGGCAGGGGGCGTCGTTTGTGGTGGAGCCGATATTGCCGGCGACGGTGCCGTTGCTGGAGTGGCTGGATAGGTTGCGGTTTGGTATTGGGGCTGGGATCCAGCAGCATTCATTACGCTGCGACTAAGCTCGATACATCCCCCAGCACAAGAAACCCCGCGTCAGCCCTCATCCTCATCCCCCACCGGCATCGCCCCGGGGATCACATACTTCTCCTCAGCCCAGGCGCCCAGATCAATTTGCCGGCAACGTTCGCAGCAGAAGGGACGGTATTTGCTGGCTTCAGTCCATTCGACTTTCTTGCCGCAAGTGGGGCAGTCCACGATGGTGGCCATGGTGCAGGTGAGATCAGAAATTACAGAGGGTGAGTTCGAAGGGTACGTCGCCTTCATGTGCCTTGGGCTTCATGTCGCCGCCCTGACTGGTGAAGCGTATCCACAGCACGTATTTGTTGGCCGAGATTTCAGGAATGGCACCGAGTTTCTCGTCGATGACGACGCGCAGCATTTGGTAGGTGCGGCCCTGCAGCATTTGCTGGAAGCTGCCAGCAGCGGCGACGATGTGGGAGGCGCGGCCGGATTCGCGCAGTAGCCGCAGCACGATGGTGATGGCCGCGAACAGGGGTTCGAGCGGCGCGAACCAGCCGGTGATATCGGCGCGGCGTTGTTCAGTGTATTGCTGTTGCCACGCATGATAGGACGGCAGATCGAATTCGCAGGCACCGCCGGGGATGATGGTGCGGCCGCGTATGCTCATCAGCCATTCGTTGTCGCGGATGTGCTGACCGGTTTTGCCTTGCATGCCGATCAGTGCGCTGCTGGTGCGCTCGATGTCGGAAAGCACTTGATCGAGTCTTGAGACTTCGACGTTCGGATTGGTTTTAAAGCCGAGCAGGGTCTGCTTCTGTCGTTCCAATTCTTGCAACAGATCGGATTTGAGGTCAGCGCGGCCCGAGACCTCGAGCATTTCATAGATCGTGGCTAGTGCGACATGATGCTGGAGCGGATGATCCTGCTGAACGAAAAACCGGAATTTTTCGTAGAGGTCTTCCAGCCGCAACATGGTGCGAATACGCTCATTGAATGGGTATTCGTAAACGATCAAAGCAGCGTTCCTCGGAGTTGGCCAGAAAAGAATGTGTGTGATTCTGACCGAAGCCACCGGAAATTACAAACTTCTAAGCGGGATTGATCGCTATTTTTTTGCAGCGAGCGTCCGGTAGTGCTCGTGCAAGCGCAGGACGGCATCAGTCACAGTGTCAAGGACACCATCATTGACGATCACATCGTCGGCAATGGCCAGTCGCGCGGCACGCGTGGCCTGCGTATTCATGATGGCCTGCACTGCGTCGGCTGAGAGTTGGTTGCGCTGCATCACGCGCGATAACTGCAGGGATTCCGGGCAATCGACGACCAGCACCCGATCCACTCGGTTTTTCCATTGGCCAGACTCGGTGAGCAGAGGCACGACAAACATCAGGTAATCGCCTGTTGCCGATGCCGCTTGCGCCCGGGTCTGGGTGGCAATCATCGGATGGAGAATGGATTCGAGCTGCTTGCGCGCAGCGGGATCAGAAAACACATGGGTGCGCATGACGGCGCGATCCAGCGCACCTTCTGATGTCAAAAAGTTATCACCAAAGGTCTCGCGTATCGCCGGCATCGCCGCGCCGCCGGCGCGCGTGAGCTGATGGGCGATCAGGTCGGTGTCGATCACTGCCGCACCCAGCTTGGCGAATTGGTCTGCGACCAGCGACTTGCCACTGCCGATGCCGCCGGTCAGGCCGACGGAAAATTTGTTAAATGTCTCGGATAGTTTCATTATTGTTTTAATTTAGTTCGCGTTTTCATTGTCGAATTCGTTGGGTAGACAATGACAGACACTGGATCCCGGCCTCCGCCGGGATGACGTCATTGAGGCTGTTGGCTCCAAAACTGTCATCACCTGCATGTGATGACCGCTGCGTGGGCGGATCGCATGCGATCCAAATTCCCCACTCGCTCCCGGCGGAGGCCGGGATCCAGTGTCTTTGCTTTACCGTTGCGCCGCCACCCTCATTGCAGCCTCAACCCTTGCCCCAACCAGAGCTGCACCAGCGCATCCCCATAAAACAGCGCAATCAGCCCGGCGACCGCAAGAAACGGCCCGAAGGGAATGGGTTTGTCGCGCTGATGTCCGCGCAGCACGATCATCGCAACTCCCACCAGCGCACCCACCGCCGAGGACAGCAGCACAATAAACGGCAGCATCATCCAACCCAGCCAGGCGCCGAGCGCGGCCAGCAGCTTGAAGTCGCCATAGCCTATGCCTTCTTTGCCGGTGGCGAAACGAAACAGCCAGTACACCGACCAGAGCGACAGATAACCCGCAGCCGCGCCAATCACGGCATCCGACAAGGGCACGAAGCTACCGCTCAGATTGACCAATAATCCCAGCCAGATCAGCGGTAGCGTCAGATCGTCGGGCAGCATTTGGGTATCGATATCGATGAAAGTCAGCGCGATCAGCCACCACACCAGCAGCAGCGCGGCGAATCCGCGCAACTCGCTGCCCAATCGCCACACCACGACCGCCGAGAGCAGCGCAGTGATGATTTCCACTAGCGGATAGCGCCGCGAAATCGGTGCGCGGCAATAGCGACATCGTCCCTTGAGCCAGACGTAGCTCAAGACGGGAATATTATCCACCGCCGAGAGCGTGTGTCCGCACGCAGGGCAAGCCGAGCGCGGCGCGATCAGGTTGTAGCGATGGGTATGCGGTGCGGGTTCATCGTTTTCCAGGGCGATGAAGTTGTCGGTTTCGCGCTGCATCATCACTGGCAGTCGGTGTATCGCGACATTCAGAAAGCTGCCGATCACGAGACCGATCACGGCCCATGCCACAGAAGCGGGCAGATAGCCCGGCGCGGCCATCAGCCATGGGGGTAGCAGGGTTGAGAGCGAAACCGGCAGCACGGATGACAGCGCGGGCTGCAGCGAAAGCAAAGTGTCCGCCATCAGACTACGGAGCCCAATTTGAAAATCGGTAAATACATTGCGATCACCAGCCCTCCAATCAGTCCGCCGAGGAACACCATGATCACCGGCTCCATCAATGATGCCAACGATGCGACAGCGGCATCGACTTCATCTTCGTAAAACTCGGCGACCTTGCGCAGCATCTGATCGAGTGCGCCAGACTCTTCGCCAATCGCGACCATTTGCGTCACCATCGATGGAAACACCTGCGCGTGTTGCATCGCCATCGTCAGGCTGGTGCCGCTGCGTACCGCAGAACTAATGCGCTGCGTTGCGTCGAGATACACCGCATTGCCCGACGCGCCACCCACGGAATCCAGCGATTCTACCAAGGGCACGCCTGCGGCGAACATGGTCGATAGTGTACGCGTCCAGCGCGCGATCACGGCTTTGCGTACGACTTCGCCAAATACCGGCAAGCGCAATAGCCAGCGATCAGTGGCGGCCTGCAGTGCCGGCGAGCGTTTCCATGCGCGAATGAAGAGCGTGCTGCCTATAGCGATGCCGCCGAACAGCAGATACCAGTATTCAACGAAGCGATCTGACATCCAGATGACCATCAATGTAGGGAGGGGTAGTTCGGCGCCAAAGCTTTCGAACACACTTTTGAAGGAAGGTACCACCCAGATCATGATGACGGAGGTAACAATAAAGGCTACCACGAGGATCGCTGCCGGATAGAACAGCGCACCGCGTATCTTGCTCTTGATAGCGAGAGTTTTTTCTTTGTAGGTGGCGAGCCGCGCGAGCAAGTCTTCCAGAATGCCCGCCTGTTCACCGGCATTCACGAGATTGCAGAACAGCGCATCAAAATACTGCGGATGCCGACGAAATGCCTGCGCGAGGCTGGTGCCGGTTTCGACATCAGCACGTATATCAAGCAGCAAGCGCGAGACGGAAGCATTCGCGTGCCCCCGCGCGACAATATCGAAAGCCTGCAGCAAAGGTACGCCTGCTTTGATCATGGTGGCGAGTTGGCGGGTGAAGAAGCAGATATCTTTTTCGCTGATCTTTTTTGCGCGTGTGCCTTTTTTCTTTTTGATGCGCGTGGCCATCACGCCCTGCCGTCGCAGATTCGCACTCGCACTGGCCGAACTCGGCGCACGCATTTCGCCTTGCACGATACGGCCAGACTTGTCTTTGCCCTCCCAGACGAAAACGGATTCATTGTTTGCGGTTTTGTTTGTGCGGGAAGGGCTGGCAGTGGTCATGGAGGGTCCTTCTTTTGTGATTGGGTTTGGGGGCGGGCTTTGTTGGTTTTGATGTTTATGGGTTAAAACAATAGCTTCTGGTTTACGGTGAACGCCGCTGGATCCCGGCTTTCGCTGGGATGACGGTTTTAGGGTGATGGACTAAAGCCGTTTTGCCGATGCGGAGGCCTGTGAATCCCGGATTTCGTTGGGTCGACGAATGAGGAAACCGGTTTTTAGCCGGATAGCCTTTCAATCGCCATCCTGGCGAAAGCCGGGATCCAGCGGTTTTCGTCATGCATCAATCAACGTCGAAAACACAAAGCCACCTAATGATTCGTACACCCTAAAATCTCATCCAAACTAGTCAGCCCCTGCCGCACTTTCAGCAAGCCGGATTCACGCAAACTCTTGATGCCATCGCGCTGTGCCTGCGCTTCGATCTCCAGCGCGCTGCCATGCGCGAGAATGATTTTTTCCATTGCTTCCGTGATCGGCATCACCTGGTACACACCAACACGGCCCTTGTAGCCACTCTGACTGCAGCGCTCGCAACCCCCGGGCTGATACGCCGTCCAGTCACCAAGTTCATCTTCAGAAAACCCAGCGGCAATCAGCGTGTCTGTGTCGTAGTCCACTGGCTGCTTGCAACTGCACAAACGCCGTGCCAGTCGTTGTGCAGTAATCAAATTAACAGCCGAAGCAATATTGAAAGGCGCAACGCCCATGTTCAGTAAGCGCGTCAGCGTGGAGGGGGCATCATTAGTATGTAGCGTGGAGAAAACCATGTGGCCGGTTTGTGCGGCCTTGATTGCGATATCCGCAGTTTCAAGATCACGAATCTCGCCCACCATGATGATGTCCGGGTCTTGACGCAAAAATGCTTTGAGTGCAATTGGAAACGTTAGGCCTGCGCGGTCGTTGATATTGACTTGATTGATTCCCGGCAGATTGATTTCTGCCGGGTCTTCGGCGGTGGCGATATTGATACCGGGTTTGTTGAGAAGATTCAGGCAGGTATACAGCGACACTGTCTTGCCCGAGCCCGTGGGGCCGGTCACCAGCACCATGCCGTACGGTCGTTGAATGGCATCGAGAAGTAGCGCTTTCTGATCAGCCTCATAGCCCAAGGCATCAATACCCAGCTGCGCCTGACTGCCATCCAGAATCCGCATGACGATTTTTTCGCCAAACAGTGTGGGCAGCGTCGATACTCGAAAATCAATGCTGCGCGTGGCCGAGACGGCGAGCTTCATGCGCCCATCCTGTGGCACGCGTTTTTCGGAAATATCCAAACGAGAAATCACCTTGATACGAGATGCCAGTTTTTCTTTGATGGCGAGAGGTGGCTGTGCGATTTCACGCAGCACGCCATCGACCCGAAAACGGATTCGGTAAAACTTTTCAAAGGGTTCGAAATGCAGGTCGGACGCGCCCATATTGATCGCGTCAGTGAGGATTTTTTGCAGGAACCGCACTACCGGTGCGTCATCAATTTCACTGGCACTGGTGTCGCTGGCGTTGTTGGATGATTCATCCACCAGTGCGATGTTTTCCAGATCATCGCCAATCAACTCGGAGAGATTTTGCTCGGCGCTTTGCGAGAGGCGCGCAATCAGATCCACTAACTGCGGCTGAGGCACGACTACCGGATCGACCGATAAACCAGTCTGAAACTTCACCTGATCCAGCGCCTGTGTTTGTGTCGGGTCGGCGATAGCGACACACACTTTGTTGCTGCGCTTGGCCAGCACTACGATGCGCTGAGTTTGCATCAGGCGGTCGTCAATGACTTTTTCGGGCAGGGAGTTGGTGTCGAGTGCTGCCAGGTCAAGCAGCGGATGACCAAACGTCTGAGAGCAAAACTGCGCCAATGCTATTGGCTGGAGTGCGCCATTTTTGACTAGCGCATCGATAAAGGCGATTTTTTCGCTGATACTGCTGCGCGTGATGCTCTCAACCTGTTGTGCCGTCAACAGTTTCGCTTGCAGCAGCACGCGCGGCAAGGCAGAAGCGGGCGGTTGTGATGCAGGGGTGACGGACATGAAGGCTCGCGGGTTGATGTCGCGGGCCGATGATGCCGGGTGTCAGAGCTGGGAGTGGGTTGTTGTTTTTTGGGGTGCGCGTGAGCTCGGTTGATTGTGGGGGAAGGGGCTTGGGGTGATGTGTAGATACAACGGTAGTACGTGTCTCAGCGTGCATTGGGGCGCCGGTGCGGGCTCACTATTCTCTGGAACATTTGCCTTAGTACGGCTTGTTGCCGGCTACTGTCACGCAGATAACGAGCAAGGGTCCCAGCTTTCGCTACAGATAGCAAAACATGCAAAAACGTCCTATCAGTACAGGATTAGACTACGAGACCAAGTTAAAAAAGAGAGTTCGGCTTTGATGGATGTTGGGCCCGATGCCTGGCATTACATGCGAATCGAACTTCAGAAGTTTAAATTTGCTCTTCGGCAAACTGTCGTAGCCATGGATCGATATGGGCAAGATCGAAAGTGCCAGACTCGAACATTTGCAACATTTCGCGGTGAATATCCATAGGCAAACGTTGTAGGCGCCAACCGTTAATACGCAAAAACACATCGGCTGCGGCAAATACAATACGTTTGTTGCCGTCTACGAAGGGGTGGTTGATTGCAAGGCTTTCCATCAGCGCAGCTGCCTCAGCGACGATGTCTTTGTAATACCCTGTTTGCGGTCTGAATAATGCGGCTTCCAGCGCGCCGGGATCTCGGATGCCCGATGAGCCGCCGTAGCGCTGAACAAGCACGGCGTACATACCCACGACATCTGCTACCGAAAGATAATCTCGGCTCACGACTTATTTCGCCAATTCCCGATAGAGGCTGTCGAATTCTTCCAAACTGGAGTAGAACGCCGCCATCACATGCTTGCGTGGGCGCTCCTTTTGCCGTCGATCAATGTACTCACGCATGGCCTCGTCAAGCACAGCCTGAAACTGACGGCCTTCTGCCTCGGCTATTTGGCGCAAAGCGGCGAGTACTTCCGGTGTTGCCTGGGACGAGAATTTTTCACGGGTGATGGGGGTCATGATCGGCTCCAGCAGCGGTTGTCTTGATGTTTCATGATAAATCAAGACGCCTCAGCCCACCAACCCTATTGCCGAAAGAGTTTGCGATCTGGTGAGGGGGTGTTAATTTGGCAATATAGTTTCGTATCGCGAGCCGCTCGGCCGAACTTCGCAAGCCCCGCTCACCCTCAGCCAGCGTCACCCCGCCCGATAAAGCTTAACCATCTTGATAGCCTGCTCCTGCACCTGAACAATCTCGATCACACAAGCAGCGATCTTCAGGCTCACACTCGCCTCGGGAATATCCTGCAACGCTCCTAGTAGCAAGCCATTCAGCATCTCGGGCCTGCGGGTGTCAACTCAATTTGATAACGCGGATTGAAAGGAGTCTTGCTAACTTCGATGCCTTGAATTCGATCAATTCGGTAGCTTCTGGATTCACCGCTTTCAGATTTAACAGCGCAAAGCAGAAAATTTCCATCCAGGCTACGACGTAGCGAGTACGGCTCAATCAAGCGCCAAGTGTTTTGATATCGAAGGTTGACGCATAGATGATTTGCAGCCGCAAATCTGATTGACTCCAATGGTACTGCCTTGCCCCATGCATAAACCATTGATGGTGGTTGCCATAAGGTATCAATCGGTTGATCGACTGCCAGCGCATTGAATACAGGCTTCTGTGCTTCCCCGTAGAGCCAACGAAATAATGCAGGAATTTCATTCCAGAATTGATCCAAATCAGGTAGTACTGGCCACTGATGGGCGAGCATATCTTCCCATTCGGCTGTCAATTTTGCTTTGGCATCGTCACGCTGTAGACTGTGGATGGTAGGGACGGGAATGCCCTTGAACGCACACTTTTCTCTCAAGGTTTGCAGCAGCATGTGCCGATCAAGTTGTATCTCGTCATGCCGATACAAATGAACGACGTCATAAAGGTCACGAGGTCGCTCTCGTTCAGCCAAAGCTCGCATCTTCTCGGCAAACACCTCCACGAAACAATAGCTCAGAGTATGGATCCCATCCACGGGACAATCGCTGTAGGGGTGATGCACAGGTCTTTGTTGCGGCGGTAGAACGAGTTTCTCTTTGCTGGTCAGGTCAAACTTGATCCTTGCCAAGTTGCGGTTCTGAAGTAACGGACCAACGTAGTAGATGCGGCCCTCTACGTAACGTCCCCCATCAAATACTGACAGCTTGAACCGAATCCTGTCCCCTGGAATGTCAATGCCGCTTTGCTCATAGATCCATCCGGCCGTGCGACGAAACGCTTCAACTAAAAAGGTTTCATCAAGCTGTGATTCGTCTGTGATCGTAAAATCCAAATCTTCTGAAAACCGGTAGGTTTCGAAATAGCATTTCTTCAAACATGTTCCACCTTTGAAGATCCAGCTTTCTGAAAAATCCGGATTGGCGGCAATACCCGCCAGCAGCCAGCCAAGGACGTAATCCTTTTCAACGACATGCAAGCCCAGCGATAGCTCGCGCGCCAGTTCGGAAATCTCTTGTTTATCAATCACCGAACGCCAGTCTTCCATTCATTAGGCACCCAGAGGCGCCACCGCGCCAATAATGACTTTGCAGGAATTTTGGGATCAATGTACGCATTACCCATAGTGAGATTACGCTGGCACTGTTCAATCACAGCAGTCTCTTCAGGAGCATTTGTTTCAAGCAAAAACCCCAGTCGCTTAAAAACCGCGCCATTGCCCAGACGCTCTGCATACGCCATCAACTGCGCAAGGTTTTTTGAATCGGAATGCAGGTAATTTCTGAGCATATCCTGCACAGAACGAATACCACCACCAATTCGTGGGTCTGACACCACATCAAGCAGGGTGCGACTTGGATCAGACACCTGAATCTTCGTCGAGCCGTGCCAAACCGGTGTTAGTCCGAACATTTTTTCTTCAGGGATGGTGGACACCCAGAAAGAGTTGCCCTTGAGCGTTGGTTTCCGATTTCTTGGTCGAGTAATACTCATGACCACGACCGTGCGAAAAATTTGCTCCGTCAGATCCCAGTGCTCGGCAGCGGTCCATCCACCGATGTAGCAGGGCGAGTAAAGGCTGGCAGCCACCAACCAGGGATCTTCAAGTGGCAGATCGGTGCGCTCAGCCTCGAGAGGGACCGTCACATAGAGACCTTGGGCCACGCGGGATAGCCAGCCTTTTTTACACCAGCGAGCGAGCAGCTTCGAGGCGTTGGCTCGATCAAGGCCCATCAGGCTCGCGGCATCCGCGTTGGAGATCGTTCCGTTCGTGCCGCGGATGACAGCAGACAGACGCACACGGTCAAGTTTGCCCAGGCCGGCGGGTGTATTGCTCATAATTTATGAGGGACAATAATTCGCATAATAAGAGAATTATTACGCTCTTAATGTACTTTGTCAATCAGCGGGAGAGCTGCCATTCGCGCAATATACGAATAAATACATTAAAAATATACTTCATGGTTTGGTGTTTACTAGCGGCAGTCATCGCATGCAGGTGATGACTGCAGTTGTTGAGGTAGCCGTAAAATTCCTACCGTCATCCCGGCGCAGGCCGGGATCCAGCGACGTTAAGTTTGCATCTATAAATATCAGCGCCTACCCCACCCGATAAAGCTTAACCATCTTGATAGCCTGCTCCTGCACCTGAACAATCTCGATCACGCAGTCAGCAATCTTCAGACTCACACTCGCCTCGGGAATATCCTGCAACTCCTCCAGTAACAAGCCGTTAAGCGTCTTGGGGCCATCCAATGGCAGATTCAGGTTCAAGCGTTTGTTCACGTCACGCAGCGAAGTCGTGCCCTCCAACAGGCACTCACCTTGCTTGTCCCAGCCGAATTGGTCCGCACGCGATGCGCTGGGTGTGGAGGTGGTGAATTCACCCACCATCTCTTCGATAATGTCATCGAGCGTCACCAGCCCCTGCACCTCGCCATACTCATCCACAATCACGCCCAACCGTTCCTGGTTTTCCTGAAAATACTGCAGCTGGGTGAACAAGTCCGTCTCGGGTGGGATGAAATAGGGCGCAGTCAATAGCGCTCGGAAGTGATCAACGGTGAGTTCATCTTCCTGATTCAGCAGCGCCATCGCTTTGCGCACATGCAGAATGCCAGCGATTTTGTTTACCTCACCCTCGTGCACCAACAGCTTGTTGTGATAACAGGTAGTGAGTTGGTGCTTGATTTCTTCAACCGGTACAGAAAGATTCAGTGATTCAATTTGCGCGCGGGGTGTCATCACATCTTCGACAGTCACGCGTTCCAGATCAAAGAGGTTGAGCAAAATACTCTTGTGCTTCACTGGAATGAAGTTACCGCCCTCCAGCACCATGGAGCGCAGCTCTTCCGGCGACAAACGCTGATCGCGCATCTCGCTACCGGTGCGAATGCGCGTTACCTTCAGAATGCCGCGCACGAATAAATTCACAAACCAGATTACGGGCCGGGCGATCAGAATCAGGGGTTTGATCACGACCGATGCCGGTAATGCAATACGCTCAGGGTAAGTCGCTCCGATGACCTTAGGAGTGATCTCCGCAAACACAATCAGAAAGAACGCCACCACAGCCGTAGCGATGGTGAGTACTTCTTCATTGTTGCCAAACGCTGCAATTGCTATCGAGGTCACCAGCGCTGTCACCAGCGCATTGATGAGGGTATTGGCGATCAGGATCAGCGAAAGCATGCGATCGGTGTGCTCTAACAGCCAGAGCGTGGTTTTGGCGAGCCGCGACCCCCGCCGCGCCAGATACTTGACCCGGTGGCGGTTGAGCGCCATCAGAGCAGTTTCGGAGATTGAGAAAAAGGCCGAGGTGCAGGTCAGGATGACCAGAGCTAGGAGTTGCACCCAAAGGGGTACGGTGTTCATGGAGGTCCGGGGGAGCGAATGTCAGAGGCGAGTATAGCGTCTCACTCCAAGCCCGTCGTGACACCTGCGGGTCGTCGTGCCGCCATGACCCGTCGCGCAAAATCAGATCCGTGGTCCCACCCCAGCACCGTCGTCCCAGCGAAAGCTGGGACCCATCGCCGATCAACCCAAGCCCCCCCGACTTGTCACAAGTAAGAAATTATCAAAATAAAAATAATTAAAGCTTTCCTGCCTCCACCTCAAAAACCGAATCCCTTCCAATCACAACACTCACCCTCGGGTACAATACTTGAGGTAAACATTAGCACCGGGACCGTAATGCACTGGTACCTCATCTACACCAAGCCCCGTCAGGAAAAATGCGCACTTCAGAACCTGGAGCAGCAGGGCTACCAGTGCTATCTACCACTCCTACCAAAAGAAAAACTCCGTCAAGGTGCTGTTGCACTCGCCGATGAGCCTTTGTTTCCGCGTTATCTTTTTATTAACCTTGCCCAAGACTTCATGGCCAAAAGTTGGAGCCCAATACGTTCCACCAAGGGCGTGAGCCGCTTGGTACGCTTCGGCGCCGAGCCCGCCAAGATTGACGACGCCTTGGTTGATCTCCTCAGAGCACATGAAGCCAGCGCACTGTCAGAGCCAGAGCGGCTTTACAAAGTGGGCGAGCGCGTGCAGCTGACGCAGGGGCCATTTGCTGGGATCGAAGGGATTTACCAGATGGCGGACGGCGATAGGCGGGTGATGGTGCTGATTGAGTTAATGAGCAAGAAAGTGGTAGTCCCTGTGGAGATAGGGGCGCTACGGAAGGTGGGTTAGTTTTTTAGTAAGACCAATTGGTTTGCTGACTGAATATCGAAGAGCCTAACCGCCTCATCCCGAACCGGAAACGTTTCTCAAAGCCACAAGCATGTGGCAAAATCAGCTTTGTCATAAAGCCTGCGCAATCGAGCCCTCCGTTTTGGCGCTAGCAGGTTCTTTAAGTAACAACTCTCAACTGCGCTTGCCGATCGTCACACGGCACGGCGGTAGCATACAAAGCCCCCTCTCGAATATTTAAAGTGATCAGCTTTTGGATCCACAAGCCTTATTTAATTTGAATCTTTCGCCAGCAAAACACACGGTGCGCGCAGATAGCGTGCAACTGAAACGATCCGAATGAACATCCTCATCACCGGGGGTGCTGGGTACATTGGGTGTCACACCGCTGTGGTGCTTTGTCAGCTTGGTCACGCTGTTGTCTTGCTCGACAATCTGTCAAACAGTGGTGAAGGTGTATTGGACAAGCTTTTCCAAATCACCGGTAAGCACTTGCCGCTAATCAAAGGCGATACTCGAAACACTGCCTTGGTAACGGAGGTGTTACGTTCGCATCAAATTGATGCAGTTTTGCATTTTGCCGGTCTCAAAGCTGTTGGTGAGTCAGTGGCGAAGCCGTTGAGCTATTACGCAAACAATGTGCAAGGCACGCTAAGTTTGTTGGAAGCCATGCAGGCCAGTGACATTAAGACGCTCGTCTTCAGTAGCAGTGCAACCGTATACGGCCAACCGCAGTATCTTCCTTTGGATGAAGGTCATCCCACCAGTGCTACCAACCCGTATGGTCGTAGCAAGTTACAAATAGAAGAAATATTGAGCGACGTTGCAACATCTGACCCCGAATGGCGCATTGCTTGTCTGCGTTACTTCAATCCGGTTGGGGCACACGACAGCGGCCTCATTGGTGAAAATCCCAATGGTGTACCCAACAACCTGATGCCCTACATTGCGCAAGTCGCTGCCGGCCAGCGGACTGAGCTGAGTGTCTTTGGTGACGATTATCCAACGGCTGATGGCACCGGTGTTCGGGACTATATCCATGTCATGGATTTGGCTGAAGGGCATGTGGCTGCCTTAGATTTGCTGAGTAAAGCAACTGGCTGGCACGCAATCAATCTGGGTACCGGAAAAGGCTACAGCGTATTAAAGATGGTCAATGAATTTGAAAAGGCATCGGGTCGAAAAGTGCCTTACCGAGTAGCATCTCGCCGTGCCGGTGATGTTGCAGAGTGCTATGCCAAACCACAAAAAGCCAACGAAGTATTGCGTTGGACAGCCAAGCGCTCATTAGACGATATGTGCGCAAGTACGTGGAATTTTAAAATGAAAACTACACTTGCAGAGAATTCTTGATGAAAAGGTGACTCAGGTTCACTCTGCTAACTTATCGGTCAGTAAGTAAATTGAAAGGTCGATGTGATTTTTAATAAAATTCCTTTGGAAGGTAGCGCTTACGTAATTGAAATCGAGCGACATGACGACTTCCGAGGATTTTTCGCTCGTACTGTATGCCGGGACGAGTTTAAGAGATTTGGTTTGAGTTTTGAGTTTACGCAGCAAAGTATTTCCTTTAATCCCAAGGTCGGGACACTCAGAGGAATGCACTGGCAAGCTGCGCCTCACGCAGAGGACAAGTTGGTGAGGGCTACACGCGGAGCAATATTTGACGTGATTGTCGATATACGGCCGGACTCCAAAACCTACCAAAAATGGCATGCGGTTGAACTTTCTGAGCATAATAGACGCCAAATCTACATCCCAAAGGGCTTCGCTCACGGCTTTCAGACGCTTGAGGCGGATACCGAAGTACTTTACGAAATGACGACCCCATATCATCCTGAAGCGTCCAGAGGGTTTGTTTGGAATGATCCTGTAATAAATATCCAATGGCCAGACGCACAAGATAGAGTCATAGGAGTCAGGGACTCTGAATTACTGAAATTTAACGGTGCTGGATTATATTAATTCCCGCTATTAATTATTAGTTTTTCAGGACTGTTATTGCAAAAAAACGCTACATGTGTAATGGCGAAAATAGTTTATGTTTTCAAAGATAGTGTGATGTTTTCAGGAGCGGGTGAGGTTGCTTTATGAAATGCAGACATTGCCAGTCGGGAATCAAGCTGACCCTAGTGGATCTTGGTAGTGCACCGCCATCCAACGCCTAAGGCCGTGTCGATTCTCGAAATGACCAATCGGATTGCGGCGCGATGGCAGGTGTTGACGGGGCACGAAATCGATATAGTGCGCCCGGAGGATATGGCCGTTCCACCTGCCGTGCTGAACTATCGGTGCGATAAATTGGCAGCGACCGGATTTACGCTCACTTCGCAGATCGACCGTGAAATCGACGACACGCTAAAGCTGTGCCTGCAGGCCTTTGGAAAGTGAACAAGGCTGTGCTCAATCCAACTCTCTCCATCATTATTCCGACCTACAACCATGCCCACTTCCTGCGTACTGCTCTCGACTCGATTCGCGCGCAGACATTCGATGGCTGGGAATCGATTGTCGTCAACAATTTTTCCGAAGACGGCACCGTTGACGTGGTCGAATCCTATAACGATCCGCGCATCCAGCTGGTCAATTTCGCCAATCAAGGCATCATCGCTGCAGCGCGTAATCATGGTTTGTCGCTGACTCAGGCGCAGTTCGTTGCCTTTCTCGATTCGGATGACTTCTGGTACCCGCAAAAGCTGCAGCGCTGTCTAGACAAGCTGGCGGATGGCTACGACCTAGTGTGCCATGCCGAAATGTGGGCGGGGCCCGGCGAGCGGCGACGTACCATGCATTACGGTCCCGAAACGAAGGCAACTTACGAAAGTCTGCTCCTGGAGGGTAACTGTATTTCCACATCGGCGGTCGTGGTGCGCCGCGAATGGTTGGAGCGTGTCGGTGGGTTCAGTGTCCAGCCAGAATTCGTCACTGCCGAGGACTACGAGTTATGGCTAAAACTCGCGCGCGATGGCGCCAAAATTGGTTTTATAGACGAAGTGCTAGGCGAATATCTGATACATGATGGGAACCAGAGCCGGGCCGCCTTGCGCAATATGCAGGCAGTGATGGAGGTGTTTGAACATCACCGTTCGGCGCTAGAAAATTGTACGTCGGCCGCGCGCTTGCGCCGTCGCGAGGCTGTCATCTTGTACGGCGGCGCACGTGGTTTGCAAGATAGTGGTCAATACCGCCAAGCTTGGCCTCACTTTTTCAAGGCGGTCTCGCGTTATCCCTGGGTGCTCCGCTTTTACGCCGCCATGTTACTGAATGCACTTGGTCGGCGGCCCTAAGCGGTCAACACGATGAATTTACGTCGTTTTCTAGCCCGCTCGATTTCGGAGTCGGTTGCCGGGTTTTCCTGGATGCGCGAGCCTGCCAACGGCTTCCGCGTACTGATGTACCACGCTATTGGTACACCGGCGCTCGGCGACACACAGGGACTTTTTTCGCTCAAGCCCGACCGTTTCAAGCGACATATGCTGCTGCTAGCTGGGTGGAAGCAGGGGCGTGTAGTCGACTTTGATGCAACTTCATTGAGTGGTGCCGATTGTCGGATAGCAATTACTTTCGACGATGGCTACCTGGACAATCTGGAGGTGGCCGCGCCGATTCTGAATGAAATAGGATTGCCCTTTACCGTTTTCGTCACTTCAGAATTCATTCGGAACGGCAAGGCCGGTTTTCTCTCTCCCGCTGCCTTGCGTGCCTTGGCAGAATTGCCGGGCGCTCGTATCGGTGCGCACGGTGCGAACCACGTTGCTCTCTCGCTATGCGATGATGTAACTTTGCGTAACGAACTGACTTCGAGCCGGCAGTATCTGGAAGATCTGCTTGGCAAAGAAGTGCGGACATTGGCTTATCCGTATGGGGCTGCTGATATGCGTGTTCGGGCTGCCGCATTGGCAGCAGGGTATCGGTTGGGTGCGTGCAGTCTGGCCGGGATCAATCAGCCCGAACGCGATCCGCTGCTGCTAGCGCGGACCGAAATCGTGGCTCTCGACAATGAGCGTGTCTTCGCGCAGAAATTGCACGGCGATTGGGATTGGTATCGCTTGCGTACGCAGGATCCGGCATGCATTTGAATTTTCCAGTGACGCTGGTTATACCGATTCTCAACGAAGCTGAGTCACTGCCAGAGCTGCTTCAGGCAATCAAGGCGCAGAGCCATCGACCTGACGAGATCATTTTTTCCGATGCAGGATCGACCGACGGGGGCCCGGCCTTGATCGACGCTTGGTGGCATCGAGAAGGTTGGGCGGATGCAAACTGTCGTGTGCTTGTTCGCTTGGGTGCAATGCCCGGCGCCGGGCGCAACGCCGGCGTCCACGCCGCACGCAACGATTGGATTGCCTTTATCGATGGCGGTATCACGCCGGCCAGTGACTGGCTGGAAAAACTATGCCAGTACGTGCTGGCTGCGCAAGTCCCGGGAGTGTTTGGTGTTTGTCACTTCTCGGCGCAGGCACGGTTCGCCAAGGCAATTTGTGCTTTGTCCTATGGCCACGGGGCGATGCACCCCGTGATTCCCGCCTCTTTGTTCGCCCGTCGTGTTTTCGAGGAAGTCGGTGAATTTCCTTCGCATTTGCGGGCCGGTGAAGATTTGGTTTGGATGGCAGCCTTACAGGAGCGCTATGGTGCTCGCGAGGTGTGTTCGGCCGCCCGGGTCAGCTATACCCATTTCCCAATGGGTTGGCGGCAAGCATTGCGCAAATGGCGTGTCACTGAGTTGCACTGCGTGCTTGCCGGGGTGCGAACTGGGCAGCAGGTCGTCTATTTGTTGGGGTTGCCGGCCCTGTATAGCGCAGCCAGCTTTGGCGGCAATACCGGTGGTGCTGTGTTTGTCGCTTACCTCCTTTTGCGTGGGGTGGTCGATCCGACCCGGCGAAGTCCGGATCGGCCGTGGTGGGGGGCGAGACCGGGGGCTGCTCTTCTAGCGTTGCCGATGGCGGCAGCGCTTGATATCGCCAAATGGCTAGGAATCGTCCAAGGGATAGGAGTGAGGTCGGCGGCCAGGATAGGT
>JBDKLM010000098.1:0-4051 GCA_039806005.1 Pseudomonadota bacterium | reverse complement strand
CACGAATAGGCACGCGCTCAATGATGGTCTCCGACGAGTGTATCGACCAATCGCTCGTGTCAAGCGTTGCATACAAGGAGACTGCTGGTCGGGCATCACCCTCGGCGAGCGTGAACTGCTGAACGAGTTCATCCGGCAGCATGGTGATTTTGTCGCCGGGCATATACACGGTACTCATGCGCTCGCGCGCAATCGCATCAATGGCATCATCTCGCGCAATACCCAGCGCGGGTGCGGCAATGTGAATACCTACACGAATTTTCCCTTCGCCGATCATCTGTACCGAGAAGGCATCGTCAATCTCGGTCGTCGTGATGTCGTCAATGGAAAAGGCGCTCACCTCTGCAACGGGCAGCTCCGATATCTGTGGCAAATCGATACGAGGGAAATCAGTACCGCGCGGGAAATGCTCGATCAGAAACTTCGCATCGTGAACTGCCTTCACCGAGGGCATGGCGCCAACGGACAGCATCAGACGTGCCGGCGTCGTTTGCAGTTCGGCGCAAGCGGCATCAAGTGCCTTGAACTCCAGTGAATTCTTGTCGGGCTTAAAGAGCAATTGGCGCACCAGAGGCGCCATGGATGGTGGCAAACGACCTGCCTTGAGTTCATCGACCATGGCCGCTTGCAAAAGGCCTTGCTGTTTTTTTCTTTCCAGGCCAGCGAGTGCGGCCTGCAAGATTGCTGCGGGCGCCGCTTTGTAACGACCTTTGCCTTTTTTATGAAAATAGATAGGCGACGCCGCCATCTTCAGCAAGAGCCCGGCGGATTCTTCGGGCTTGGGCGCGTGACCAAAATACTCCGTCCCGAGCTGCTCGATAGCGAATTCTTCTTCGCCGGCCACCTCCCACAAAAACGCAATATCGATTTCACCGGCAAGATCATTTGCGCGCGACAGCATGTCGGCAGGCGATGGGCTCTCGAACTGCAGCAGCACATCCCGCGCTCTCACCTTGGTGCGTTTACCCGATGGCGTCTCCACCTGGAATGCCTCGCCCTGCTGCGAAATCACAGCACCGACTTTGAAATCCCCGGATTCTTCAAAAAATAAATTCATCAGCCTCGTCGCTATAGGGAATTTTTGTTACCCGGATAGAGCGCACATCACAAGATCATGCTGCTCTTGGTCATGCACCGCTTCATCAGGCACAGAAGGCCAGCACTTCCTCAATATATTGGTCAAAATCAGAGAGCCCGTGATCACTGCCCTCGATCACGCGCTGACGAGCACCCGGATAATGCGCGACCATCTCGCGCCAGTCCAGCACTTCATCGCCGGTGGCAGCAATCAGAAAATAGCGTTCCGGCTGGGTGATGCGTGCAACTTCCAGCGAGCCAAGTTCATCAAGGTACTCGGGCAAGAATTCGAACTGATCGTCAGAGTGCCATGCAGTTTGCAGACCCACATGCTGGGCCAGACCCTGCGCGGGGCGTACTGCAGGATTGAGCAGCACCGCACGACATCCCCTGGCTTCTGCCAGCGCCGTTGCATAGTAGCCGCCCAGCGACGAACCGATCACGGCCAGTGATTCAGCGGCAACATCCGATACCAGCGTATGTGCGAGTTGCATGGCCTCTCGAGGCGAGGGTGGCAATTGCGGACAAATCAGTTGCGAGCCCTGACCGCGAGCATCCATGACCTCACGCACCCTGCGTGCTTTGGCCGAGTGGGGTGACGAACGAAAGCCGTGCAGATAAAGAATCATGAAAAGAGGGCGGCGAGAACGGTGCTTTAATGCGCCGATGCTTTCAGCAATTCAAGCGTATCGAGCAGCTTTTGATGTACGCCACCAAATCCGCCATTGCTCATGACCAGCACGAAATCACCGGGCTTGGCTGCAGCACCGACCGCAGTCACCAACGCAGAGAGATCATCAAAGGCCTGCGCCTTGTTACCCAGGGGTGAGAGCGCAGCAGAAAGATCCCAACCCAGCGCATCTTTGCCCTCACCGCGAGCGCCATAACCAAATACCAGATCAGCCGCTTTGAGGCTATCGGGCAAGGCGTCTTTCATCGTGCCCAATTTCATGGTGTTGGAACGCGGCTCGAGCACGGCGAGTATGCGAGCCTTGCCCACTTTGTGCCGCAGGCCGGCGACGGTGGTAGCAATGGCCGTCGGGTGATGCGCAAAATCATCGATCACGGTGACGCCATTCACGACACCGCGCGTTTCCATACGACGCTTCACATTCTCGAAGTTGGCGAGTGAGGCAATCGCCTGTGACGGCGGCACGCCAGTGTGCCGGGCTGCCGCAATCGCCGCAACAGCATTCCATCGATTGTGCTCACCACTGAGCGACCAGCTCACTGTACCCTGCAACTGCCCTTGAAACAGCACATCAAAACGGCCATCTGCATATTCGACCATGCCCCAGGCACCGCTATCGTCTGCGTTGCCGCCAAACCATTCGGTTTCGCTCCAGCAGCCACGTTGGATGACACGACGCAAAGACGCTTCACGGCCGTTCACGATCAGACGCCCAATCGCGGGCACTGTACGGACCAGATGATGGAACTGCGTTTCAATAGCAGCGAGATCGGCAAAAATATCTGCATGATCGTACTCAAGATTATTGAGTATGGCGGTACGTGGGCGGTAATGCACAAATTTGCTGCGCTTGTCGAAAAAGGCTGTGTCATATTCATCGGCCTCAATGACAAAGAATGGGGTGCCATCCCTCGCACCGAGACGCGCTGACACACCAAAATTGAGCGGCACACCACCGATCAGAAAGCCTGGCTGGTAACCTGCCTGCTCAAGTATCCAGGCCAGCATGGATGCCGTCGTGGTCTTGCCATGTGTACCGGCGACGGCCAACACCCATTTGTCATGCAAAATGTGTTCGCCTATCCACTGCGGTCCGGATATGTAGGGCAAACCGCGGTTCATGATCGCTTCCATCAGCGGATTGCCGCGTGAAACAACATTACCGATCACGTAGAGATCGGGTTGCAAGCTCAGCTGATGCGGACCAAAACCCTCGATGAGTTCTATACCCTGAGCGCGCAATTGCGTGCTCATGGGCGGATAGACATTGGCATCACAACCGGTGACTTTGTGCCCTGCTTCTTTCGCCAGCACGGCCAGCCCACCCATGAAAGTGCCGCAAATGCCAAGAATGTGGATATGCATATAGAATCGCGTCGGAGAATCTTCGGAATTCTACCTGACGCGCGCACGATGGAAATGATGATCAGCATGCGCTTTCGTACTCAATCGCCCGGGGGCAGCGTCTTGTATCTGCGTTTGCCCCCTTACTCTGGCCTGGCTTCCCATGAATATCAATTATCCGAGTGACGCCGAGTCGCTGCGGGCCGAGATCGCTGCCGCTGCCGCGCGCATGATCGCCGAGGATGGTGCCGACTACGGTACGGCCAAGCGCAAAGCGGCCCGACTCGTCTTGGGTAACCAACGTGTGCGGGGCGATGTGCTGCCGGACAATGCGCAGATTGAAGCCGAAGTCCGCGAATATCAGGCACTGTTTCAGGGGGAAGAACAAGGCCAGCGCTTGCTACACTTGCGCCAGCTTGCCCTGGAGGTGATGGAAAAATTCGAGGATTTTGCTCCCTACCTCACCGGCGCAGTCTTGAATGGCACCGCCAGCGAACATTCGGATATCCATTTGCAGCTGTTCGCCGAGAGCAGCAAGGATGTGGCCGTGTTTTTGCTGAATGCCGGCATGGACTACGAAGTCTCGGAGACGCCGCACTTCCGACGCCCGGATCGCAGCGTTGAGACTCTGTCCTTTTTCTGGAAGCATGAGGTGGTGCATCTGGCTGTTTACGAACGGGATGATTTGCGTGGCGGTGCGAGAACCAGCAACGGCAAGCGTATTGAACGAGCCGATATTTCGGCCCTGAGAACTTTACTGGCAGAGACAGGAAGTAATGAATAAATCCAAATTGCTGGCATTTGTCGCGATCGCCATTCTTTTTACCGGCATTGGCGCCCATTTTGGCTTGAAGCAGTTCAATCCTGCGCCGGCGGAAACTACCGCGGTCGCCGCCCTGATGCAAACCAGCCTGCCCGACACAAAAAATCAGCAACGCA
>JBDKLM010000097.1:0-21932 GCA_039806005.1 Pseudomonadota bacterium | reverse complement strand
TGGTACTGGCATCAGACGCACAATGATGTAGTGCAGCTGGTACTCAAAAAAGCGAAAAAAGGCACGAAGGTAATTTTCGTTCCGGGCAATCACGATGAGGCAGTGCGTCAATTCATCGGTTTGGATTTTGGTGGCATCAAGATTCGCGATGAATTGATCCATACCTGCGCCAACGGCAAGCGCATGCTGGTCCTGCACGGCGACCGATTCGACGGTGTGATCGCTTGCGCCAAGTGGCTGGCCTATGTCGGTGACTCGCTCTACACCATGATCCTGAAGTTCAATCAGTACTACAACGCCTGGCGCGCACGCTCTGGCCTTCCTTACTGGTCCCTGTCGCAGTATCTCAAGCTCAAAGTCAAAAATGCGGTGAGCTACATCACCTCCTTCGAAACAGCGCTCGCTGAAGAAGCGAAAAAGCAAGGGGTCGACGGGGTTATCTGCGGCCATATCCACAAGGCTGAAATCCGCGAGATCGACGGCATCCTTTATTGCAATGATGGTGATTGGGTGGAGAGCCTGTCTGCGCTGGTCGAGGATGCCACTGGGGAGCTGCGCCTGATTGACTGGCATGAAGTGATGTTGCGCTGGGAGCAATCGCAATTTGTACGTATTGAAGTAGACGCCGACGCGGTGCCTGCATGAGCGCCATCACCCAGCGTCAGGAACTTCATCTCCTCGGCAAACCCGAATTCGTCTGTCCTGTACATCCTCTGCATCACGCCAGCAACGATCAAAGACGGGTTTTGCTGATATCGGTATCAGCAGGCAATGGACATGTACGCGCTGCCCAGGCCATCGCTGCACATGCGTGGCGTGATTTCCCCCAACTGCGTCTGCAGCACATTGACATGATGCAGATCGTTCCCACAGTGTTTCGGAAACTCTATAGCGATTTGTACATGAGACTCGCCAGTGGTCTTCCTGAAGCCTGGGGCTGGCTCTACCGAAAAACCGATTGTGAACCGGGCAATAGCCTCACCGGACGCCTGCGCCGCGGTGTACAACGCCTGTGCTCGCGGAGTCTGTTCAGAGAAATTGATCGCTTCAAGCCTGATGTCATCATCTGCACACACTTTTTGCCTGCCGAGGTGCTGGCCACGGCCGTCAATGAAAAACGTATCAACTGTCAGGTCTGGGTACAAGTGACCGATTTTGATCTGCACCAGATGTGGCTGCATCCTGGTATCAGGGGCTATTTCGTCGCAAATGAAGAATTGGCATTTCGTTTGCACCGTCAGGGTGTGCCACGCAGGTCTATTGTCATCAGCGGCATCCCTGTGATGCCCGTGTTCAGCGCCCGCCCTGATCGATCCGAGGCGGCTGCAAGACTGTCATTGAATCCAGCCGGCTTCACCGTACTGCTGATGGGCGGTGGCGCAGGCATAGGGATGGACCCGGTATGGATCACTGAACTACTCAATACACAGCCGCAACTGCAAGTGATTGTCATGACCGGCAAGAACTTTGCGCTGCGCGAAGTTCTCTCTAAGCTAGAAAGCAAGTATCCGGACCGCTTGCGGGTGATCGGCTTCACCGAGGACGTTGCTTCCCTCATGATGGCAGCGGACCTGGCGATCACCAAACCGGGTGGGCTGAGCACCTCGGAATGCCTGGTTTGCGGCTTGCCGATGTTGTTGGTCAATCCCATTCCGGGACAAGAAGAACGTAACGCAGCTTTCCTGCTGCAGGAGGGCGTGGCTCTGCGTGCAGATGATCCGCTGACACTGCAATTTCGTCTGCAAAAGCTGCTCTCGGATCCGGAACTGCTCGCCAGTATGCGCCAGCGTGCCACCGCACTGGGCAAGCCTCAAGCCGCCCAACATATCCTCGAGCGTATTACATGAACGGCACCTCGACGATACTGATACCTTTCATCGGCACGGTGCTTTTTGTATTAGTCCTCGGATTTTTTTTCGCGAAACTGGAAATCGCGATTGAAGGCGACTCCGGTTGGGCCGCCAATCTGCCGACCTGGCGCATTGAACATCACTGGCTGCTGGATTTATTCTGGGGTGGCCGAGCAATGACGGGATATCACGCCTGGGCATTTTCTCTGGTGGCGCTTTTCTTTCACTTCCCGCTGATATTCGGTGGCGAGTACAGCTGGTCACTGGAGCAACGCGTGCTGGGATCCATCATGGTGTTCTGGGTGACTGAAGATTTTTTATGGTTTGTGCTGAATCCGGACTTCGGCTTGCGGCGCTTTGCCAAAACGCATGCAGGATGGCACCGGCACTGGATCGGCGGAGCACCCGTTGAGTACTGGATTTTTACGCCATTAGGGTTTGCCTTGCTGTGGCAATCGTACCAATGAGAGGTATCAGTCAGTCGATGAAAAACTCCGGCGCGAGCACCGCTTTGAGGAATATCTCGTTACCCTCTTCGCGGTCGCGACTGGCAATCCACCAAGCATTGGATTTTTTGATCGTCCAACTTTGCTCTTCACCCGTCAGCAACAAGGAAGCCAATTCACCCAGCCAGGGCTGATGCCCGATCACCAGCACCGGGCGACGACTCGCGGGCCAACCTGTAGCCTCAAGTACCTCGGTCGCGCTGGCTTGCGGCCCGATGGCATCGACGATTTTGTATTTGCGACCGAGGCCTTCAGCGGTTTGTAGCGTGCGCATCGTGGGACTGCACAATATGCGGCAGCCACTGGGCAAGGTGCGATCCAGCCAGGCACCCATGCGCGCAGCTTGCTTGCGGCCGTGAGCGGTGAGCTCACGGCCTTCATCAGGTTCACCGACTTCAGCTTGGGCATGTCGCCAGAGAATGATATCCATCACCGACCCAATGCTTGCATTAGAAATTCTTGTGCACTGAAACCTGACTGATCCGATCGCGGACGCCGACGATGATAGGCGCCATCAGCATCGAGCTCCCACGAGTTCAGATTGTCTTTCAAATAGGGCTGCAAGCCCTCCTGCATGACGCGTTTCTTGAGTGTTTTGTCGAGAACGGGGAAAGCGACTTCGATCCGGCGGAACAGGTTACGGTTCATCCAATCCGCACTTGCCAGATACAAATCATCTTCGCCTTCGTTATGGAAGCAGAAAATACGGCTGTGTTCGAGGAATCTTCCCACAATGGATCGCACCCGGATATTTTCAGACAAGCCTTCGACACCCGGCCGCAGAACACAAGCCCCTCGCACAATGAGGTCAATTTTCACGCCGACACAGGATGCCTCATAGAGTGCCTCAATAATCGAAGCATCTTGCAATGCATTCATCTTCGCGATGATGCGGGCACTGCGACCTTCGCTGGCGATCTGCGTTTCTCTCTGTATCGCCTTGATTAATTCTTTGTTCAGGTCGAACGGTGCAACCCATAGATGTGCCAAGCGTTTTGGCCGCGTGAGACTGGTGAGATTAATGAAGACTTCATTCACATCGCGCGCCATCGCCTGATTCGCGGTCAGCAAACCAAAGTCAGTGTAGAACTTGGTTGTGGTCGGATGATAGTTGCCAGTGCCCAGATGGGCATAGAGTCTCAGCTTGCCTTCTTCTCGACGTATCACCAACGCCATCTTGGCATGCGTCTTTAAGCCCACAACACCGTAGACGACTTGCGCACCCACTTTTTCAAGTTTGTCTGCCCAGTTGATGTTGGCTTCTTCATCAAAGCGCGCCATGAGTTCAACAATGACGGTCACCTCTTTACCATTTCGGGCCGCAGCAATCAACGCCTCCATCAACGCCGAGTTCATGCCGGTGCGATAAATCGTCTGTTTGATGGCAACCACATTCGGATCTTCGGCGGCAGAACGAATGAATTCAATGACAGGCTGAAATGACTCAAATGGATGATGCAGCAGGATGTCGTTCTCTGCGATTCTGGCAAACAGATCGTGATTCTCGGAGAGAGGCACGGAGAGCGCTGGCGAAAACGGGGTAAACCTGAGACTAGCACTGGATGCGTAGTCAATCAGCTCATTGAGCCTGACCATATTGACTGGTCCGTCTACGCGATAGAGAAACTCCGGTGAAATCACAAATTGATCCAGCAGAAATTCTGCCAGATGATCCGGACAGTTCTGCGCCACCTCCAGACGTACGGCGAAACCGAAATGTCGTGTCTGCAGCTCACCCTTGAGTGCCTGACGCAGATTTTTGACTTCTTCCTCATCCACCCACAGATCACTGTCGCGTGTGACGCGGAATTGCGAAAATCCCAGCACTTCGCGACCGGGGAACATATCCGCGATATGCGCATGAATGACTGACGACAACAGGCAATAGGCATCCGATTGGCTGTCGCCGCTGGCGGGTAATTTGATGACCCGCGATAAAACGCGCGGCGCCTTGATGACAGCGATGGATGTGCCACGTCCGAAAGCATCTTTGCCAGCCAGCTCGACGATGAAATTCAGACTTTTATTGACGATCTGGGGAAAGGGGTGCGCCGGGTCGAGCACAATCGGTGTCAGCAGAGGACGTACCTCTTTCTCGAAAAAATCCTTGACCCAATGTCTTTGCGCCTCATCACGGTCGACGTGCCGAAGCAGCTGTATACCCTCGGCAGCCAGCGCGGGGAGAATCTGCTCATTGAGCACCGCATACTGCTGAACGACCAGCGCCTTGCAAGATGCCGTGACTTCAGCCAAGCCGGGTATCGACACCGGATGCGTTGTGCCATGGTCATCACGCACCCGTGCAATCAGACTGGCAATGCGCACTTCAAAGAATTCGTCCAGATTGCTGCTAACGATGCACAGATACTTCAACCGCTCCAACAAGGGCACTCTCGGATCTTCGGCCTGGGCCAGCACGCGGCGATTGAACGCGAGCATGGAAAGCTCCCGGTTCAGGAAAAGACCTGCCGTGATGTTGGCGGCCGCCTCTTCGCCTTCACTCATGGCATTGGCTGGCCTGACTTTTCTGGTGGCATTCATGCGTTGAGTGTAGGCAGAGGGTGTGACTGTTTCATGACAAAAATGTTTCTTTATTGAAACTTTCTGTCATCTAGCTGACACAAAGAACCTTTATAGTTCGCCAAGTTGTTTTGTCCCCACCCCAAAAATGCGAGGAGTCTTCATGCGTAAGTTGCAACTTATTAAAGGCGTCGTCGGAGCAGCTGCCGGTCTGGTCATGGCCATGTCCGCCCATGCGGCTGATCTTACCGGAGCCGGCGCTACTTTTCCGTACCCAATTTACTCCAAATGGGCGGAAGCCTATAAAGCCGCGACCGGCATTGGTCTGAACTATCAGTCCATCGGTTCTGGCGGCGGCATCAAGCAAATCAAAGCCAAGACGGTTGACTTCGGCGCTTCCGACAAACCCCTGGAGCCAGCAGAGCTGGAAAAAGAAGGTTTGATGCAATTCCCAGCCATCATCGGTGGTGTTGTGCCGGTAATGAACCTTGATGGTGTCGCAGCAGGCCAGATGAAACTGACCGCTGACGTCATCGCAGGCATCCATCTTGGCAAAATCACCAAGTGGAATGATCCAGCGATCGTGGCACTGAATCCTGATCTCAAGTTGCCTGCCTTAGCTATTACCGTTGTTCACCGTGCAGACGGCTCGGGTACTACATTCCTCTGGACTGATTACCTGTCCAAAGCCAACGCTGAGTTCAAGTCCGTTGTCGGCGCCAATACTGCGGTCAAGTGGCCCACCGGTGTAGGTGGCAAGGGCAATGAAGGCGTTGCAGCCAATGTTCAGCGTGTTAAAGGTGCGTTTGGTTACATTGAGTATGCTTACGCGAAAAAGAACAAGATTACCCATGCGCAGTTGAAGAATCGCGATGGTGAATTTGTTCAGCCAGATGACGAGACTTTCAAGGCTGCCGCCGCCAATGGCGACTGGGCCAACACACCCGGTATGGCAGTTATCCTGACCAATCAGCCTGGCAAGAACAGCTGGCCAGCAACAGGTGCCTCTTTCATCATCATGCACAAGGCACAACCTGACGCTCTGACCGGTCGTGCAGTACTGAAGTTCTTTGACTGGGCTTACAAGAATGGCGCTGCTATGGCGACCGATCTGGATTACGTCCCCATGCCTTCGGCGACTGTGAAGCTGATTCACGACGCATGGAAAACACAGCTCAAAGATCCGAACGGCAAGGCGATCTGGTAATACCGATTTAAACATCTCCAAGTGTTTTAGCCCGCTTCGGCGGGCTTTTTTTATTCGCTTTTTGTCGTAAATTGAATTCACGATCACTCCGGTCGTTGTTCAAAGCGTGTCACACGCCTGTCATCTTTATTTCCATATAATTGGAAATATGAATAATACAGACGCAATCTCAGCTTTTCTCGCACTGGGCCAGGAAACCCGGCTCAACGTGTTCCGCCTGATCGTTCAGCGAGGGAAAGACGGTCTGACACCCTCGGCACTGATTGAACAACTGGCCATCCCGCAGGCGACGCTGAGCTTTCACCTCAAGGAATTGGTCCGCGCCCAGCTGCTGTTAGTCGAGCGTCAGGGCCGCCAGCTCATCTACCGGCCCAATGCCGTGCTGGTGGAAGCACTGAGCGATTTCTTGCTTGAAAATTGCTGTGGCGGACAAAGCTGCAGCCCCCGCACACCATCAAAAACCTTGAGTACTCCATGAAGACCTACAACATCCTCTTCCTTTGCACCCACAATTCCGCGCGCTCCATACTGGGTGAAGCCTTGGCTTCCACCGATCCCAGTGGCCGCTTCGTCGGTTACTCGGCCGGCTCGACGCCGGGTGGCAAGGTGAATCCTTTTGCCGCAGAACTGGCCTTGAAGATGGGTTATCCCCCCGATCAGATGCGCTCCAAAAGCTGGGATGAATTTGCCTTGCCCGGCGCACCTGCGATGGATTTCATCATTACCGTCTGCGATAACGCAGCCGGCGAAGTCTGCCCAGTATGGCCTGGCAAACCAGCGACAGCGCACTGGGGCTTTCCTGATCCTTCTCAAGTGGCTGGCGATGATGACGCCAAACGCAAGGCATTCCACGAAGTCATGCTGGGCTTGCGGCGTCGCATCGAACTGCTTGCAGCACTGCCACTTGAAAAACTGGATGCCATGAGCCTGCAATCCGAACTCAACAAACTGGCCAGCCTATGAATCTCTTTGAGCGCTATCTCAGCCTGTGGGTCTTTCTGTGTATCGTCACGGGCGTGGCGCTCGGTCAGTTCCTGCCGGGCGTATTTCAATTCATCGGTCATCTGGAAGTCGCACAAGTCAATCTTCCGGTGGGCTTGCTGATCTGGATCATGATCATTCCCATGCTGCTGAAAGTCGACTTCAGCGCGCTGCATCAAGTGCGTCAGCATGTGCGTGGCATCGGCGTCACCTTGTTCATCAACTGGCTGGTGAAGCCTTTCTCGATGGCGCTGCTGGGCTGGCTATTCATTCGTCATTGGTTTGCACCAATGCTGCCTGCCGATCAGATCGATAGCTACATTGCCGGTCTCATTCTTCTGGCAGCCGCACCTTGTACTGCGATGGTATTTGTCTGGAGCCGCCTGTCGAATGGCGATCCTCTGTTCACGCTTTCGCAAGTCGCGCTGAACGACACCATCATGGTGTTCGCCTTTGCACCGCTGGTGGGCTTGCTGCTGGGACTGTCGGCCATCGTGGTGCCCTGGGATACGCTGGTCACATCGGTGGTGCTGTATATCGTGATACCGGTCATCCTTGCCCAGCTCTGGCGACGCCACTTGCTGTCGCGCGGTCAGGAGGCTTTCGAGGCAGCGGTTGAAAAAATCGGGCCTTTATCGATTGCTGCCTTGCTCGTGACCCTGGTGCTGCTGTTTGCGTTTCAGGGTCAGGCAATCATTCGACAACCGCTGGTGATTGCTTTGCTGGCCGTGCCAATTTTAATTCAGGTATTTTTTAACTCGGCGCTGGCCTATTGGCTTAATCGTAGATTGGGCGAATCACACAACGTTGCCTGCCCGTCCGCACTGATAGGCGCATCGAATTTTTTTGAGCTGGCGGTAGCGGCTGCCATCAGCCTGTTCGGCTTTGAATCCGGCGCCGCGCTGGCGACCGTGGTGGGTGTGCTGATTGAAGTCCCGGTCATGCTGATCGTAGTGCGCATCGTAAATCGCAGTCGCGACTGGTATGAACAGGGTGCGCGTTCAGGTACACCATCTTGGCCCCAAAGCAGCCAGTAATAGGGTGTATCGTTCAGACCAGTTCAACGCGTGAGCGTGCCGGGAATTGAATCGTAAAAGTACTACCCTTGCCGGCCTCTGATTCGATGCGTAGCTGTGCATCATGCCGTGCCAGTACGTGCTTGACGATCGCAAGTCCCAGACCCGTGCCCTGCGTTTCGCGTGAACGTCCTTTATCGACCCGATAAAAACGCTCGGTCAGTCGTGCGATATGTTCGGGTTTGATGCCGATACCCGTATCGCTCACCGAGCAGCATGGGCCTTGTTCGTTTTCAAACCAGCGTATCGTAATGTCACCACCTTCCGGGGTGTAACGTACGGCATTCGAGACCAGATTGCCGATTGCGCTGCGCAACTCGTCCTGGCTACCTTTGAGACGTGGTCCATTGAACTTCAGACTAACTTTTTGTCTGCCCGCAGACAAGGCCTCGCCTTCGGCACGTACCTGTTCAAGCAGGTTGTGCATGTCGAGCACTTCTTCCCGAACCGGATAATCGAGTGACTCCAGACGCGTGAGTACCAACATGTCATCGACCAGATTCTGCATGCGCTTCCCCTGATCGACCATGAGCTCCAGATGCCGGGCACGCGTTTCGGGATCGAGATCCGGCTGGGTATGCGCGATTTCAAGAAAGCCATTAATGACGGTCAGAGGCGTGCGCAATTCATGCGATGCATTCGCGATGAAGTCACGACGCATTTGGTCGATCTTGTCCAGTTCGGTGACATCATGCGTAACCAAAATCTGCCGGCGATTTTCGAAGGGGATCAGGCGAACAATCAGCTTGCGCTCATCCAGCTTCAGCGTGAGCGGCTCATCGTAACGACCCAGAATGATGTAGTCGATGAACTCCGGGCTGCGTACCAGATTGGTAACCCGCATGCCCTTGTCGGTCGCCATCTTGAGACCGAGATGCTGTTCTGCGACCGGATTGCACCACTCGAGGAATAGCACGTCATCCATGATGACCACGCCATCAGGTAGCTGACTCATTGCCTTCCTGAAGCGCGATAACCATTCAGCCAACTCATTGCGGCTGTGCTCGTCATCACGACGCAAGCGGTAGAGCTTGGCGAAGATCTCGGTCCAGGATCCCCAGCCGTCGCCCAGACGGACTTCCTCAGGCTGGTCCAGCCAGAGAGACAGCAGATACATGTACCGCAGCTGCATGATGACCAGCAGCGTGAGCACAACGAATGAAACGGCAAGACCGATGGTGAGATTCCATAAGTACCATCCAGCCAGTCCGGCACCCCAGACCAGCATGAACCGAATGAGTACCGGAATCCAAAACAGCGAGCGAGGCGTCATGCAAAAAGAGAATTATTTTTCAGAAAGCATGTAGCCTACACTACGGACGGTCTTGATGAGGAAATCGGCCCGACCCAGGGCCTTGCGCAGCCGCAGAATATGGACATCCACGGTTCTCTCTTCCAGAACGGCATGATCGCCCCAGACCTTGTCCAGCAGCTGGCCGCGGGTGAAGACTCTCTCGGGGTGTGCGATCAGGAATCTGAGCAGCTTGAATTCCGCATGGCCAATCTCCACGGGTTCATCATCGATGCTCACCCGGCAACTCACCGGATCAACAGTCAGTGGACCCGCCTTCATTGCCAGTTCCGCGTGCTCAGGCATTTTGCGGCGTATGAGTGCCTTGATGCGGGCAGTCAGCTCACGTGGAGAGAAAGGCTTGGTGATGTAATCATCAGCACCCTGATCCAGCCCTGCGACCTTGTCCTCTTCCATGCTTTTTGCAGTGAGCATGATCACGGGCAGCGTGCTGAAATTACGGTCACCGCGTATACGGGACAATAATTTCAACCCGGATTGATCCGGCAGCATCCAGTCAAGGAGTATGAGCTGGGGACGCTTGTTCTGAAGATAACTCCAAGCATCGGCTGTGTTGTGAACCGCATCCACAGACCACCCCGCCCCCTTCAGAGCGAAGGTCACCAACTCGACGATGGGAAGCTCGTCTTCAACAATCAGGATCGCGGGTTCGATGATGGCCATATGCTCAATAACTTGGCACGATCGACCGATCAGACAGCCGCTTGCTGTGCGGACGCATAATCAGTGTGGCGAATATCCTTGCCCTCTACGATATAGATCACGTATTCGGCGATATTCTTGGCATGATCCCCAATGCGCTCGATGGCTTTGGCCACCCACAAGGTGTCAAGGGAGGCCGAGATGGTACGCGGATCTTCCATCATGAAAGTAACGCCATTACGCATCACTGCACGATACTCGATATCGATTTCCTCATCACCGAGAATCAAGCGTGTCGCCTGCTTTTCATCCAGACGGGCAAAGGCATCCAGAGCACCATTCAATTGACGGCCTGCAGAAGAGGCCATGACGCGTACCGTCTCTTCATGTGCAATTGGCACTGCGCCACGCTCATGCAAGGCGCGCGCGGCACGCGCAATTTTGGTCGCCTCATCTCCAACACGCTCGAGATCCGTAATGATCTTGATCGTGGCCATCACGGTACGCAAATCGTTCGCAGCCGGTTGACGCTTGACGATCAGATGACTGCAGGCATCGTCGAGCTGAACTTCCAGCTTGTTGACTTCCTCGTCAGCCGTAATAATGCGCTCGGCTTCCTTGACGTCAAGTGTACGAAAACAAATCATTGCATCGTGAAATTGCTTTTCCACGAGGCCACCCATCTGCAGCACCCGCGAGCGGATCGCCTCAAGGTCAAGTTCGTATTGTCTGGATGAGTGTTCGTTTGGCATGGCGGTCTCCGTGACATCAACCAAAACGGCCGGTGATGTAATCCTGCGTTTCTTTTTTGCTGGGGTTCAGGAAAATCTTGTCCGTTTCACCGAACTCTACCAGTTCTCCCAAATACATATATGCAGTGTAATCAGAACAGCGTGCTGCCTGCTGCATGTTATGCGTCACGATCGTGATCGTATAGTCTTCCTTGAGTTCGCTGATCAGTTCTTCGATCTTCACCGTCGATATCGGGTCCAGCGCCGATGTCGGCTCGTCCAGCAAAAGTACATCGGGCTTGACGGCGACACCACGAGCAATGCACAAGCGCTGCTGCTGCCCACCCGACAGAGACAAGCCGCTCTTGTGGAGCTTGTCTTTGACTTCTGACCACAACGCTGCCTTGTTTAGCGCCCACTCCACCCGTTCATCCATCTCGCCACGGGTCAGGTTTTCATACAAGCGCACGCCAAAGGCGATGTTTTCGTAGATCGACATTGGAAACGGCGTTGGCTTCTGGAATACCATGCCTATCTTTGCACGCAGGACGTTCACGTCCACATCGCTATCGAGAATATTGCGACCACTGTACATGATGGTGCCCTCCGCACGCTGACCCGGGTACAAGTCATACATGCGATTGAGCGTGCGCAGTAGCGTAGACTTCCCGCAACCGGAAGGGCCGATGAAGGCAGTTACTTTTTTCTCGAAGATATCGAGGTTGATATTCTTGAGGCCCTGAAACTGACCGTAAAAAAAGTTCAGATTCTGAACCTGCAAGGTCGTTGTCAATCCGGTTTCAGTCGTCGCCTCCGGCGTGGGTATTGCTAGACTCATGTGCTATTCCTATCCTTTTTTCTGACCAGCCGCCGCAATCAAGCGCGACAAAATATTCAGTCCCAGCACACTGAAAGTAATCAGGAGTGCACCACCCCAGGCCAGCCCACGCCAATTGTCGTAAGGACTCATCGCAAACTGGAAAATCACTACAGGCAAGTTCGCCAGCGGTGTGTTCATGTTGGCACTGAAAAACTGATTGTTCAGCGCGGTGAAAAGTAAAGGTGCTGTTTCGCCGGAGATGCGGGCCACTGCGAGCAATACACCGGTCAAGACACCGGCCTTGACAGCACGCAAGCGAACCATGGTAGCCACCTTCCAGCGCGGTGCACCCAATGCAAAAGCTGCCTCGCGCAAGCTGTTGGGGACCAGGACGAGCATGTTGTCAGTGGTACGTACCACCACAGGTATTGCGATCAATGCAATCGCAAAGCTGCCGGCCCAACCAGAAAAATGGCGCACATTGGCCACATAAATCGCATAGATGAACAAACCGATCACGATCGAAGGTGCAGATAGCATGACATCGGTGACAAATCGGGTGATTTGCGCAAACCGGCTTTCCTCACCATACTCGGCAAGGTAGATGCCCGCAAAAATTCCGATCGGTGTACTGATCAGCGTTGCCGTACCGACCATCATCAGACTACCGACAATGGGATTGAGCAGACCACCACCCTCGCTACCGGGGGCAGGTGTTGTTTTCGTAAAAATATCCAGATCGATGGCACCGATGCCATTGATGACGAGAACAGCCAATATCCAGAACAGGAACATCAGCCCCGTCAACATCGCTGCAACGGATAAAGTGATGCCGATACGATGCCTGAGCAAGCGCGCACGATAAATCGGGTTATCAGATGTAAGCACTGAAACTGGGTTCATTTGCCGCCCTCCGCTTTACCCATCTGCAGCAGCATCAGTTTTGCAGCGGCGAGCACGATGAAAGTGATCACAAACAAGATCAGACCCAGAGCAAAGAGCGAAGAAACGTGCAACCCGGCTTCGGCTTCAGCAAACTCATTAGCCAAGGTCGATGCAATACTGTTACCCGCAGCGAACAAGGACCATGAGAGTTTGTGCGCATTGCCAATCACAAAGGTAATCGCCATGGTTTCGCCCAGCGCACGCCCCAGTCCCAACATGACCCCACCCACCACACCGACCCGTGTATAAGGCAAGACAATTTTTCGAACGACTTCCCAGCGCGTGCAACCCAGCGCATAGGCAGATTCTTTCAACACTGCGGGGCAGGTTTCGAATACATCGCGCATGACCGATGCGATGAAGGGAATGATCATCACGGCCAGAATGATCCCGGCGGTCAGCATGCCAATGCCCATCATCGGGCCCTGAAACAACTCACCGATGACGGGTACTTCTCCAAGGGTTGACTGAAGCAAGGGCTGAACATGATCGGCAAAGAACGGCGCAAAAATGAACAAGCCCCACATGCCATAGATAATGCTGGGCACACCGGCCAGCAACTCCACCGCCGTACCCAGTGGACGCTTCAACCAGGCTGGGCAAATTTCCGTAAGAAACAAGGCGATACCGAAACTTACGGGGAAAGCCAGCAAGAGTGCAAGCAAAGAGGTGATCAATGTACCGGCAATGGCGATCAGCGCGCCATATTCATCGTTTACCGGATCCCATTCGATACGCGTAACAAAACCCGGACCAAATTTTTCAAATGCAGGCCAAGCGTTAATCACCAGTGACACCAGAATGCCCGCCAGAACCAGAAGCACTAGAAAAGCGAAGCTGAATGTGACTTTATGGAAGAGAAAATCTTGCCATTTGGCAGAGGATGTCGCGCTCGGCATGCCTGTGGCATGGGTGGAAGGCGTAGCGACCTCGCCCGGCTTGGGCTGTTGAGCACTCATGGGCGTCAGGGCCTCGGGGTACGTGATTGGACGATTCGGATTCACCCCGGGACTGTAACGGGGGAATATGACAGGTATGTTACAAGACCGAACTGATAGCCAGCCGATTTATTTCAAAAATTGAAAAATTTCAGACGCGCGCTCAGCGGGACCGGGCGAATGTCCGCTGAATTCCTGCTGCTTTCAGGTGTTGCGGCGCGGGTAGCCCTCGGCCGTAATGCGCTGCCAGACAAGTTCTTTTTGATCGGAGGACATGAAGACCCACTCAGCGACCTCGGCCACCGTGCGACCACAACCCCTGCAGATATCATCAAAGGTGGTCGAACACACGGCGACACAAGGTGTATCGGGACGTTCGGAGACCGGTTGCGTCATCGCGTTGATACGCTCGATATTGCACTCATTGAGGCGTCTTTAAACGATACGCTGCGCGGGATCGAGCAGACAGGCATCGGGGCTGGCATCGAGCTGCGCCGCTTGTTTCGCATTACCCACTTTCATCAATTCCGGCAATGCCACGTCATTTTTTACCGCAGTCATTTCAGCGAGAATGGAAATCGCAATCTCCGAAGGCGTCTTGCTGCCAATATAGATACCGATAGGGCCGTGCAGCTTCTCAAGCTGCGCGGGTGTCAGATCAAAATCCAGCAGTCGCTCGCGACGCTTCGTGTCATTTGAGCGCGATCCGATGGCACCCACATAAAACGCATCCGACTTCAGCGCTTCCATCAGAGCGAGATCATCGAGCTTGGGATCATGCGTGAGCGCGACAACAGCACAGCGGCTATCCAGCCGCATTTCCATCACCAGGTCGTCGGGCATCGCATGCACGACCTGCACACCCTCCACCGACCAGCCATCGCGATATTCTTCGCGCGGATCACAAACGGTGACGGCGTAATCCATACCCACCGCAATCTGTGCAAGAAAGCGCGACAACTGACCCGCGCCAATAATCAGCAAGCGCCAGCGTGGCCCATGAATCGTCGTAAGCGCTGTTTCGGAAACCTGCAGGCTCATGCCTGCTTTGGCAGGACCCAACGTTACCGCACCACTTTGCAGATCGACGCGGCGCGCGATCAGCTCGCCCTGCGCGAGTCGCTCAACCATGTCCTTGATCTGACTATCTGCTTTCAGCGGCTCTATCGCCAGCTGAATGGTGCCGCCACAGGGCAATCCAAAACGATGCGCCTCATCCGCCGTGATGCCATAGGTGACGATCTCGGGCTGCGTGCGCGTAATACCGTTTTTACGGACGCGATCGATCAGGTCATCTTCGATGCACCCACCGGACACCGACCCGACGACATGGCCGTCGTCACAAATCGCCAGTGTGGCGCCTTCAGGACGCGGGCTCGAACCCCAGGTCTTGATGACGGTCACGAGTTCACATCGCTTGCCCGCAGCGATCCATTCCGCGCAGGTTTTCAAGACTTCGAGATCAATGCTATCCATGGCAACAGCTCTCAGTAAATCAATTCAGACTTCAAGACCCTCTATCAAAACGCCCTTCGCTTGATCGGGCCTTGCCAGCGGCATTTTGATAGAGGGTCTAAATGAAAAATGCTCCCCACCCTTTCAGGCGGGGAGCATTCGCTACAACACTAGTGCATCAGGCCGACTTCAGACCTTTGACCAGAGGCATGCTGCGAACACGCTTGCCGGACGCCGAGAAGATCGCGTTACCGACAGCTGCGCCGATCAGCGATGTGGACGGTTCACCCGTGCCACCTGGCTTCTCGCTGCTCTTGACCAGAGTGATGTCGATGACTGGTGTTTCGTTTTGACGAATCACGCGGAAGTCATTGAAGTTGCTCTGAACAACGCGGCCTTTCTCGACAGTGATGTCGCTGTACAGCGCGTGCGACAGACCGTAGATGATGCCGGACTCGAGCTGCTGCTCGACGATGCCAGGGTTGACCATGTGACCGCAGTCGCAAGCGACCGTGACCTTGTGGACCTTGACATCACCGCCGCTGACGGACACTTCAGCCACTTGCGCCATGTAGGTGCCGTAGCCTTCCATCAGAGCGACGCCGAGTGCGCGGCCTTTCGGCAGCTTCTTGCCCCAGCCTGCTTTTTCAGCAGCGATCTTCAGTACGTTCGCAAACCGTGGCTCGTTTTCGAGCAACGACAGACGATACTCGACTGGATCCTTGCCAGCAGCGTGAGCCAGCTCGTCCATGAAGCATTCGTTAGCGAAGCAGTTCATGGTGTGCGACACAGCGCGCAGGTAACCGACACGGAAGCCGGTGTCGTGGATGATCAGGTCGTGAGCAGTGTTGGGGATCGCATAAGGCGCCACAGCAGCTTCAACCATGAACGGATCCAGAGTGTTCTTCGGCAGACCGAAGAGCGCCTGGGTGATCGACTGCGAAGTCAGCTGGAACTTGATACCGACAGGCTTGCCGTCAGCACCGAGGCCGGCTTCCATACGCTGCATACCGAGCGGACGGTAGTAGTCGTGCTTCATGTCGTCTTCACGAGTCCACAGGGTGCGGACTGGACGGCCCACTGCCTTGGAAACTTCAGCTGCCTGGACTGCGTAGTCCACGCAAACGCGACGACCGAAACCACCACCGAGGTAAGTGGTACGAACAGTGACGTTCTCAGGAGGTACGCCGAGCAGACCAGCGACCTGACCTTGTGCGCCTTGCTGGAACTGGGTAGGACCCGTCAGTTCGCACTTGTCGCCTTTGACGTCAGCAATCATGTTCATCGGCTCGAGTGGCTGGTGAGCCATCAGCTGAGTCTGATAAATCGCCTTGACAACTTTCTTCGCGCCAGAGATCGCGCCGTTTGCATCACCGACATCAGGACGAATCTTGATCGGAGCAACGGACTTCTCAGCAGCCATCGTGCCTTTCCACAGATCTGCGGAGGACAGGTTGGCGCCAGGGCCGAGATCCCAGTCAACTTTCAGAGTCTTGCGGGCCTTCAGCGCGTGCCAGTAAGTGTCGGCCACAACAGCAACGCCATCGCTGATCGCAACAACGTCGATCACGCCAGGCATGCTCTTGGCTTTAGCAGCGTCGAAGCTCTTTGGCTTGCCGCCGATAACTGGGGTCATTTCGATCGAAGCGTAGACCATGCCAGGCACCTTGGCATCGATACCGAATTCAGCAGTACCGTTGACCTTCGATGGCGAATCCAGACGTGGAACGGCTTTACCGACCAGGCGGAACTCTGAAGGGTCTTTGAGCTTGACTTCTTTTGGCACTGGGATCGATGCAGCAGCACCAGCCAGTTCGCCGTAAGTTGCCGATTTGCCGTTGCCCGAAGTGACAACGCCGTTCTCGGCTGTCAGCGTGGCAGCGTCAACGCCCCACTTGTTGGCAGCAGCCTGGATCAGCATGGTGCGCACTTGCGCGCCACCTATACGCAGCTTTTCCCATGCGTCACGGATCGAGGTGGAACCACCCGTGATCTGTGCACCGAGCAAGCCGTTGACATAGGCAGGGTTCGCAGGCGCAGTAGTGACCTTGACCTTGTTGATGTCGACATTGAGCTCTTCAGCGATCAGTGCTGGCAGCGAAGTGTGAACGCCCTGGCCCATTTCGGACATGTGGGAGATCAGAGTGATGGTGTTGTCGTCGGCAATGTGTACCCAGACGTTAGGCGTATGCATTGAGCCTGCGGCCTGTGCTTCCTGGCCACCGAAACCCGGCACATACATGCTGAGTACGGCGACGCCCGAAGCGAGCGCACCCGACTTTAGAAATTCACGGCGTGTAGTTGTCATTTGTATTTTCTCCTCTACCTTAAGCACGCATCTCTGCGGCAGCATCCTTGATCGCAGCGCGGATGCGGTTGTAAGTGCCGCAACGGCACAGGTTACCGCTCATCGCGTTATCGATGTCAGTGTCGCTCGGGTTCTTGTTCTTCGCGAGCAGTGCAGCAGCGCTCATGAGCTGGCCGGACTGGCAGTAACCGCACTGAGGCACTTGGTGCTTGATCCAAGCTTTCTGCAGTGGGTGCGAATTGTCAGCGGAGAGCGATTCAACTGTCGACACCTTCTTGCCCGAAACGCTGGACACCGGTGTCTGGCATGAACGGATCGCAACGCCGTCCAGATGCACAGTGCAAGCGCCGCAAAGCGCTGCGCCACATCCGAACTTGGTGCCGGTCAGACCGACTTCATCGCGGATCACCCACAGGAGCGGGGTGTCCGGCTCGGCCTGGACGGATACCGTCGAGCCGTTCAGATTAAAACTGATTGCCATGTTTAACTCTCCTCTTTCTTGGTTTCACTGCACGTTGAGCCAATGATTTCTCATTAGTTTTCTACAAACCGGCATTGTGGATATGCCTCGTTTTATTTTTTGCCTGCCTACCGACCGTGTTTCCGGCCTTTTCAACAAGCTATTTTTTTACTCCCGCATTGGTCGTTTCTGGCCAGAATTCCTTGTGATTTCCAGTCAGGAACTGCGCGCCTGTGTCTATATAACACCGTTATTTCGCAAAATCAAGAAACTGACTCGCTGCTCTGCGGCATTCAGTCCGAGGTATCTGACCGGCGATTTATTTTCTGAATTTTTGAACATTATTTGAGATTATTTTTCGATTTAAGTCTTGACAAACTTTCCGGCTATCGAGTCATTTTTTCAAGCCCCAGACAGCTTCTCGCCACCGTCTTGGCGGGCGCACTGCATGTCATAGCGACATCCTGCGCAGCTTTGTGCAGCGCGCCATTTTCAATCAACGTCACAACAGCAAATTCCAACTCACGTGACAAACCAGCGTTTGACCAAGTATTCACTAGATCAGGATTGAAACCCACCGGGAACATCAGACCCGACCCGCACAAGCTCGATTGCCGATGTCACGAGGAGAAAGGCGATTGTCAATTTTGCAAGGCGCAAAATCATCCGCGCTGATCAAGGTGGATTGAGTGAGGTGCAATTTAATACCGATGTGACAAACGCAAAATAGTACGCAGGACCGGAAATGGGGCGCGGAGGTTGATCAATGTACCCGTCTGTTGTCTGTATTGATATGCCGTGCTTCACTGATGTCGAGAAGGAATCAGGTCACGACGGTTTCGTCCGTACGCGTGACACCTTCGGTATCTATCCAGCTGATCACTACTCGATCACCTTTTTTTCCATCTCGAAATCTGAATGAAAAATACGGATCGCGCGCGACCGAACCGCCGAAGTGCACATAGAGCACCTGCTTGTCATTGCAGTAGCCACGCACGGTCTGTATGAAATGCGGCAGGATCAGCTGACCACGACTGTCCCAGCTCAGACGACTGAGCATCCGGTGCTTCATCAAAATTTTGACTTCGATGAACTCACCCTCTTGTACCGCGCGAACGCGCATTGGCTCAGCTGCCACGTCTGCTCCCCCCTGTCATCCCAGACACCCGCCCAACATGACCGTGATGTCTTTGAGCGCGTAATACCACTTGCCTCCGGAACGAGCGACAGCAATGATCGCCGAGGTTTCCGCCACTTTGATTCTCACCGAGTAGTAGGGCTCGGTACCCGGCATGACATTGAATCCAACGCAGACAGGGTTGGGATTATGGTCGGCAATGAGCGCAATGAAATCGGTGTTGGGTATCTTGCTTGTCAGGGTCACCGGAACATTGGTGCCGTTTTCAGCCAGCTCTGGCGCTTCGATGATGAGGTCATTTTCTTTGGCCAGACTCAGGCCCGGCACTTGGCCACGCTGCGTGACGGTACGCGGCGTGTTGGGCGTGGTCGTATCGCCGTTCATCGCATACACAAAAGCTTCGAGACTTTTTGCGGAGTACACAGCGCCATTCCAGTCTGATCCCCAGGGCGTCTGCTGACCAAACACGTCCGAGGGCTTGAGAATGCCCGCAGAAAATGCCAGCGCCAAACCCGAGGAAATGCGCATGACATCGCGCCGGCTCTGCTTCACACCTGTCTCCTGAAAATAATGCCGACCCAAAACCGTCGGCTGAACACGCGCATTGTGCCACTGGATTGAAAAACGGTTGGCATCAAAATCGTCATCCCGGCACACGCCGGGGTCTGGTTATTTATACCGACTGGTATCGATGCCGCGTATCGATCCATACGGCCGATTCTGTTCGGCCAGATTCCCATTCAAACCATTGACCGAGACTGGCAACACGACCAGCGATTTTTCATTGACCTTGCAATCTTGCATGCAGGCCTCGCTGTTCACATCGGGCTTTCCCTTCACTTCGAGCATGCCATGCTTTGTGCTCATGCCATCGCGATTGGGCATTCTGGCCTGCGCCTGCGCGATGTTTTGATCGGTGAGCGTGAAATCAGCGGGAACTACGTCAGCAAGATGCAGCAGGAAAGCGGTTGCGGCATAGACCTCATTGACAGATAGACTCTTGGGTGCATCGAAGGGCATGGCACGACGTATGTAATCCCACAAGGTGGATACCGTCGCCAGTTTCATCATCGTGGTCTTGGCATTTTCACTGGACACGCTCAGCGCTGCGACACGACCGCGCTCCATATCTTTCGCCGTCGTGCCACCGATCAGTGGAGGAAATACCGAAGGCGACTCGCCGAACGCACCATGACAAGTCGCGCATTTGGATTCCCAGAGTTTTTCGCCTTGCTTGACGCTACCCGAACCCGAAGGCAAACCCTTGAAATCGGGACGAACATCAATATCCCAGGCAGCTACCTCGGTCACGCTTGCGCGGCGGCCCACTTTGGGAAACAGCTCGGCACTCGCCAGGTCGGTGACACATAGCAGTCCTGTCAGCAAAAAAATCTCAAGAGATCTGAACATTGATGACCTCCCCTGCTGCTTCAACTCGCCAGGATTGAATTGCATTGTTGTGATACACCGAACGAGTGCCGCGCACTGAACGCAACTCGCTGATTTTGGGTTGTACATAACCTGTCTCGTCGACGGCGCGCGATTGCAGCAGCGCAGGCTTGCCCTGCCACTCCCAATCCAGATTGAATCGCGTCAGGCATTTCGGCAGTACGGGCGATTCCAGTCTCGCGGTCTTCCAGTTACGCCCGCCATCAACAGAGACATCGACCTTGGTGATTCGACCACGACCGGACCAGGCCAAGCCCGTGATGTTATAAAAACCGCGATCCAGCAGACGCTGCCCGCCCGATGGCGACGTAATGACGGATTTGCATTCCTGAATCAGCGTGTACTGACGCGACAGACCATCAGGCATCAGGTCGGTGTATTGCGTTGACTCTTCGCGCGTCGCATACGGTGCATCACCCACTTCGATTCGGCGCAGCCACTTGACCCATGACACACCTTGCACGCCCGGCACTACCAGACGCAGCGGATAACCATTTTCAGGGCGCAGCATTTCACCGTTCATGCCCCAGGCAACGATCACATCATCAAGCGCCAATTCGATGGGTATCGAGCGCGTCAGACTGGCGCCGTCAGCACCTTCAGCCAAAATGAATTTTGCGGCTGACTTATCAATACCGCAGTCTTCGAGCAAGAGCGACAGCGGTACGCCGGTGAATTCGCAGCAGGACAGCATGCCATGTGTGTACTGCACCGAGGGTACGGCGGGGCTGGCCCAATCCATCGCCGTATTCGCACCGCACTCGATAAAATGCATGCGCGACACGGAAGGCAGACGCATCAACTCGCCAAGGGTATACACCTTGGGTGTCGCAACCAGGCCGTTGATCATCAAGCGGTGCGACGAGGGATCGATATCGTGCCAGCCAGCGTGATGTCTTTCAAAATGCAAACCGCTCGGCGTGATAATGCCAAACAGTCCTTGCAGCGGAGTGAAGGCAATACTGCTCTCGCGACGTCGCGTCAGACCGGGTGATTCACGGCGCTGCAAATAAGCTTCATGTTTCGATGGCAGCCCGTAGGGGAGATGGGCCACTGGGTGACCCAGGGTTGTGCTGTGCTTGGGAAGCTGAATGATCGCGTCTTCGCCCGTCTCACCAGGATGATCGGCCGCCGCGAGCGCGCCGCCAGACACCATGGCTGCGCTCGCAGTCGCAAAGCTCTGACGCAGGAAGTGACGGCGAGAAGCGTCCAGTCCCTCTTTGCTGATCTGATCAATCAAATCGGCACTGAGAAAATTTTCCGGCGCGGGCTGCAGCCGACCTGACTTGCCTTTGGGTCCCATCGATATGACTCGCGCTAGTTTTTCGGACAAACCAGGCGCATGAGCGTCTCCTCAACACTGCCAGCCGCCGGTGCACTCCATGAGCCTGGCTTGTAGGCTGCCTTGAGCAGGGTGCCGTCGGCCATATTCCCGAAATGCCAGAGGTGCATCAGATCACGCCGCATACCGCGACCGCAGTCATACTCATCCCGCGCCTTGATCGAGAGGAAAGGACGACCGTCAAGACTCTGGGGTTCAGCAAAGTCCATCAGGTGCCAAAGCTTGACGGAGTTGGCGTCCGGCTTAACCAGG
>JBDKLM010000096.1:0-3930 GCA_039806005.1 Pseudomonadota bacterium | reverse complement strand
TTGACGGAGTTGGCGTCCGGCTTCACCAGGGTGTCGTTTTCAACATAGAGGACAAAGGCTTTGGAGGGATATTCGATCCGAGTCCACTCGGCATGCGCGCTCGCAGTCAGAGTGGCCAATAGCAGGACCAACAGCATTTTCTTCATCTGGGATGTCTCCGGATAGCCTGCACAGGTGTTTGGAGGTAGTCACCGGCCAAAGTAGCGCGTGACGCCTCCTTTATTTCAGCTTCCGAGTATAGCAGCGCAAATTTTTGCGGGTACAATCGATCGAGCCGGGCGAGCGCGCCATCGCCTCAACAAATTTCAAACACATCGCGCAGCACAAGGGCTGCAGGAGACAGCGAATGCCAATCAATATCTTCCGGACCGGGTCAGCGTTCGGCCTCACTCTGTTCATCCTGAGTGCCGCAGCCAACGCAACCGACACCCAGACCCTGTACACCCAAAGCCTCGCAGCCACCTGTGCCAATTGCCACGGCACGCAGGGCAAAAGCCTGAAGGACCCCAGCGTGCCCGGACTGGCGGGTCGACCCAGTGCCTACATCATCGAACAGATGCAGGCCTTCAAAACCGGAACCCGTGAGGCGACGATCATGCATCAGATCGCCAAAGGCTATACCGATGAACAAGTCAAACAAATGGCGGATTACTTCGCCGGCCAAAAACCTTGAGGGGAAGATGATGGACCGCAGATCATTCTTGCAGGCCAGCGCAGCGCTGGCACTGATTGGCAGCAGCGTTTCGGCGCGCGCGATGCGCGGTGCCAAAGTGGTCGTCATCGGTGGCGGTTACGGTGGCGCCACAGCCGCAAAATACATACGCATGCTCTCGAACCAGCAGATCGATGTCACGCTGGTCGAACCCAACAAGGAATTCATTTCCTGCCCATTATCCAATCTCGTGATTGGCGGTAGTCGCAAGATCGGCGAGATCAGCCGACCTTATGCCACGCTCACCAAAAATCACGGCATCACCATCGCGCAAGACTACGCGACCGCGATCGATACCACTGCACGTACAGTGGCACTTGCCAGTGGCAACACGCTCTCCTACGACAAGCTGGTGGTCTCCCCCGGCATTGATCTCAACATGACCAGCATCGACGGTTTGGCCGATGCCTATGCCTCGGGACAAATCGTGCAGGCCTGGAAAGCCGGTGCTGAAACACTGGCACTGCGCAAACAACTGGAGGCCATGCCGGATGGTGGCGTATACGCGATCACGATTCCCGAAGCACCCTTCCGCTGCCCGCCTGGCCCCTATGAGCGCGCCTGTCAGGTAGCCTGGTACTTCAGCAAATTCAAACCCAAAAGCAAAGTGCTTGTGCTGGATGCGAATCAGGACGTGGTCTCAAAACCGGGCCTGTTCAAAAAAGCCTGGGCCGAGAATTACAAGGACATCATTGAGTACCGCAATCAACACAAGGCGATTGCCGTATCGCCCAAAGACGGGCTGATCAAGTTCGATGTGCAGGCCGATGTGAAAGCCGATGTCGTCAACGCGCTGCCTGCCATGCGTGCCGGTGTGATCGCACAGCGCGCTGGGTTGGCGAATATGGCCAACAACCGCTGGTGTGGCGTGAACTACCAGACCTTCGAATCAGCGGTCGCCAAAGATGTATTCGTGATCGGTGATTCGATACAAGTGGCGCCGCTGATGCCCAAGAGCGGCCACATGGCAAACAATCATGCCAAGGTGGCGGCCGCCGCGATCGTCGCTCAGCTCGGCGGTATGGAGCCTAATCCGCAACCGATGCTCACCAATACCTGCTACAGCTTCATCGATGACAAAAATGTAGTTCATGTGGCCAGTGTGCATGAGTATCTGAACACCGAGCGCACCTTCAAAGTTGTCGCTGGTTCCGGTGGTGTAAGCGCAGGACCTACCGAGCGCGAGGGTAGCTATGCAAACAATTGGGCTCGCACCATCTGGTCCGACATGCTGGAGTAAGGGATGAAAAAAATACTGATGCTGGCTCTCGCACTTTTTGTTTGCCTCAATGCAGTTGCGGAAAATCCGCAAATGGCCATCGAGAACGGCGGAAGGATGGAGTTCATTCACGCCGCACGTACGGGCAAGCTGACTGCAGATCAAAAAGCTGCTCTCGAATTGCGACTGAAAGCAGAGTGCAGCCAACCATCCAACCCCATCACGCAAGGCATGATAGAAACCCGTGGGCCGGGCAAGTGCATGGCATTTGTACGTCATCAGTGTGCATGCGCGGATTGCGATATGCCGACTTATTGTTTTCCGGCAGACGAAAAATAGTACTGGTAGAAAAAATAGCCTGCCATGCAAAACCGGAAAGAGGAGGAAAACCCGGTTCAACATGACAGGCTGACTTCACCAAGAAATGCGACATCTCCGGCTCCGCTTCCACAAACGGCACCGGCCTTACTCTCAGAACTTGTAGCTCATTCCCAACTCAAAATTCCGCTCTGCGCCGGGGAAAATACCATCCGGGTTTCGGCTGGCAATGTATTTTTTATCACCCAGATTGCGTACGGCTGCGAACAAGCTAGTTTTAGGATTTAGCTGATAGCGAGCGCTGAGATTAAGTACAACGTAGGAAGGAATCCTTCCGTATCGACCTGAGGTATCTTCGGTCACTGTATTGACTGCATCGACAAACTGCGAAGACACATAGCTTCCGGATATCCGTGTGGTCAACGCATCCTGCTTGCAAGTCAGACCGAGATTTGTGCTGAGCTCTGGTGCATAAGGCAAGCGGTTACCGTAAACATCGTCAGTACTACCGGTACGATTGCTGTTGTATTTGGCGGTCGGCAGATAAGTGAAATTCACATCACTGCTCCAGCCCTGGCCGATTTCCATCATCAGCAAACCTTCAATGCCCTGATTCAGGGTTTTGCCTGCATTGGTCTGGGTAACGCCTGCGGAAGCACTCTGATTGACGATCTGGTTAGAGAAATCCATCTGAAAGGCCGTCAGCTCATACCGTGCATTCTCCAGCTTGCCACGTACACCCACCTCGATATTGACGGAGCGCTCGGCATCCAGCCGCTGGTCTACACCACCAATGATGGACTGGCTCAGCATCGCCGGTGAAAAACCCCGAAATACCGCGGAAAATAATTGCGCTTGCGGTGTTAGTTCCCAGGTCGCGCCGATGCCGGGAACGAGTTCCGTGTTGTTTGCACTTCCGGACACACTAGTCAAAAGATTTGTATCTTTCTGCGTGTAGGATTCAATTCGCAGACCCGGCGTAATGGCCAAACGCTCATTCACGACAAAGCGATTTTGGCCGTAGAGCGCAACGCTGTTGGCTTTCGAATCCTGGTTAGCGGTCAGGGTTCCGGTGCGTGCATTGGCATCCGTAGTGGATGACAGGGTTTTGTTGCTACGCGACTCAGTATGTAACCGAACGCCAAGCTCCGCTTCATTAACTATGCCAAAGCTTTGGTGATTGAGGGACAGGCGTGAGTCCACACCAGCCATATCAAACCCTCGTACCGCCCCCACCATGCAGTAGGTACCGACCTGACCGCAGGCTTCGAATTCAGTACCGTTGGCGGTTCGTGAGTCAACCGGACGACGCCAGTAATCACGCTGTAGCTGGCTCCAGTATACGAGCGTCTTAATTTTGGCATCCGCGGTGAGCTCGATCTCGTGATTGATATCGAAGGAGTTGCGTTCACTGAGGAAGTAATCACTGGGCGCAGGGTTTTTGGTCGGCGTATTAAGATATTCATTCGGACGCAAACCCACGTAGGAGGTATTCACATCATTCGAATAATGGGTGTATTTAGCACTGATGTATTGGTTATTCCCGAGCGCCATACCGCCTTTGACCACCACGTCATTCATTTTGAAACCATTGTTGCGGAAACCATCACCCTCTGACGTCACCAAGCTGATGCCTCCCACCGCATCACCCGATTGACTCCGGCCACCAGCATCCAGTCCC
>JBDKLM010000095.1:0-36445 GCA_039806005.1 Pseudomonadota bacterium | reverse complement strand
CGGCCAGCGCAGCGGTCAATGACATCTATCCAACAGACTTTGTCGCCTTGCCAGCCGGTTCAGTCAATGTAACGATCTACAGCACACACCAGAAGACAAGAGGCCCTTATACCGACGGCATACGTACAGTAGCCGGCGAGGCGAGCGTCAATCAACTCGCGCTACGCGCTTCACGGATATTCCCTGCAGGGGAAAATCAGCAGTATGCGTGGACACCTGTCGCAGTATTGAGCTATGCCGATGTAAACACCAACACTGATCTCGATGCGAGACTCGCCAAAAATATTAGTGGGATGGGTGACCTTCGATTAGGTAGCGCATTTTGGTTTCATATAGATCGAGCAAATCGTACCTATGGCCTCGTCAGCCTTCTTGTCAGCTTTCCAACTGCGGATTACAACACCAGCAGAACCTTGAATGTGGCCGAGAATCGCATGCGCTACGTGTTATCTGCTGGTTGGATGCAGCCAATTGGTGGCAAATGGCTGATTGATATCTCGCCTGAAGTTGCAGTGTACGGAGAAGATGATCGATATCTTGGTACTCGGGTTCGCACGCAAGACACATCGTATGCGCTGACCTCGTATCTGCGCTATCGACAATCAGACGTACTGCAGTTTTACGGTGGTGCGCAGATTAACCGCGGTGGCGCAACTCAGGTGGGTGGTGTTGAGATCACTGGCGCGCCAAACAATACACGCATGTATCTAGGTAGCCTTTTCTTTACCTCCCCCAAACAGCAATGGCAGTTACGCTATTCGAGGGATGTGCAAATCGACAATGGCTTGCGATCGGAGGGCGAGGTCAGTCTTCGCTACTTGTTCAGTTTCGACTGATCTTTGATTTGCGTGATGCTTCCCAGAAGTTCCCCACCACGCCTGATTTCCAGATCGCCGTAAGCGATTTCACCCGTGATGACGCCAGTAGCGTCGACCACCAGTGACTGCATTGCCGTCGTCGATTGATTCATTTTCCCAGCAACGAGTATGGTTTGCGCAGTTGATTTTCCGGTGATCTCACCTGACGGCAATACATTCAACGCAGCGGCAGTCAATTCGCCCTGTACATTGCCACTGATCGTTGCCTCGCCAGGCACTTGGAAAGTACCAATGGCAATCACACCACTACCGACCATCAGGTCACCTGCAGAATTAGATGCTTTCATTGCAAAAAATAAAAATCATTGATTGAAATTTTTCAGCTGCAAGGAAACAAGAGACGCGAAGTATGCTGTTGATTGCCAGCCAGCTTGAAATCTGGCGGTGGCACATTGGCAAAGCTTCTTGGTAAATAGTCGCCGCGATTCCCTACAAAAACCTACATCGGGGTATGCAACCCCATCCGCTTAATGATAACCGCTTTAGGGCCTGCCACCGCATTTAAATCGATGGCTACGGACAGCGACTGTTCATTGATCAGTCAGAGTGCGCAGAAACGCAACGACATCGTCTATTTCCTGTTCGCTCAGTGCAGGCTTGCCTCCTCGCTTGCCACCATAGGGCACCTCGTCTACGTTCACATTCACGTGATACTCGGCGGGCAAATCGTTGAACTTTGCGACAGACTTGTCTGCTTTCAAAGGATACCAATGCTCGGGTTGGGTATCGCGAGTGACATAAAAAGCGACGGCATCACGCAAGGTCTTGATTTGCCCGTTATGGAAAAAAACCTGTCGGGTAGCGACGTTACGTAGTGTAGGTACTTTAAATTTGCCACAGGCAGTATCTTGCGATGCGCGGCCGGAGCGGCCTGATCTGCACAACCCAAGATCAACGTAGTGCGGATCTGCGTTCGAAGGAATGGCCATATTGCGCGGCAGACCGAGTGCATCGTACGTAAAATCGGTAAATAGAGGTGGTCTGCCATCCTCGCGTTTTGCACTCGGGTGGCAAGCCGCACAATTACCTTTTTTCTCGTCGTTGAAGAGCTTCAGGCCCCGCATTTCGGCAGCGGTCAGCTGAGCCTTCCCTGCCAGATAGGCGTCATACTTTGAACTGAATGGCTGAAATTCAGACGATTCGCGCTGATAGCGCTCCAGGGCCAGTCCCAGCGACGCAAAGGCCGCATCCACCTCGTCAAGACTCTTTTCACCAAAAACCTGCCGAAACTGCGCCGCGTAATCGGCCTTGCGAAGTTTTTCAATGACTGCCTCACGCGTCAGATTGGCCATCTCATTCGCAGCAAGCAAGGGCCGTTCGGCCTGTGCTGCCAGCGTATCCACGCTGCCATCATGATTGAATCCGCCATAAGGAGTCCCCTCCTCGTCAAAGCCAAGTGGCGGGGTATCCGCCAGGTAGCGAATCGAAGGGACAGCACGCGTACCAGGCGAATTCAGCGCAGGACCACCGAACTGCACCGACAAGGCATTCGCTTGCGCATGCGCGTGCTCGGGTGAATGACAACCGGCGCAGGACTGCTTGCCAGAGGCAGAAAGTGACACATCATGAAATATCAGCTCGCCAATATCGGCCGCGCTCAGATTGCTGGCTGGCGGCGTTTCTGCTGACTTGTGGCAGGCAGACAAGATCAAGAGCAGATAAAGAACGGTGAGTGCTCTCATTGTTTCGGTGTTCGGTACAAAATTTAAAATTTTACGTTGGGTCGGCGACTCTTTTGATGACGGATCAATGCCAGTCATTTAAAACGCATCAGGAGAATCATACGCAGATTCTTGCATTTCAGTTCAGTAGCACTACCGCCATAACCATAAAGAAAAAACAAAATCATAGCGCGCGGCCCCCAAACTGCCGGTCTGAACGGTCACCAAAATTCAGAGACTTTGCGCGCGGCAATTCCCATTTTGTATAAACGGGTAATATCGAAACGTCGCTGAAAAAAATAATTATTATTTATTTAACTTTAAGGAATTCGCAGCTCTACAGCGTTTAGCTACAGACACCATCACGAAATTCCCAAGCCTAGATCTCGCAGGCAAATCGCTGAGATCCAGAAAATTTTCCTGCAATCGAAATGAACACAACAAACCTGCTCGGAGTATCAATCAACATGAGTGTCGCGAAATGGCACGCTTTCCAACAAGCCGCAGCCAAAGCCCGCAGCATCGAAGTACGCCAAGGCTGCGACAGGGTTTTCAGACACTCTTCCGTCGGTTTGCGCAACCGAGCCCTCCTGCAAACTAGTGCGATCCCTCACGACAACCTGTCCGTTGGCGACCGTATTTTTTCAGGAGTTGTAAAAACAGCGCTCCTTTTCCTTTTTTGCTGCACCCATGCGGCAAATGCCCAAGAAACCCAGTTTTCCAAAGGCCTCGAATTCACTTCGCAGGAGGAGTACGCAAGCTTTCCCAAACAAGCCACCTACCGCGCCTTCCTGCCGGAGCGTGTCAATTTACCGGATTATTTTCCAGCACCCGGCGCACAGGGCATGCAGGGCTCCTGCGTAGGCTGGGCGGTTGCGTATGGAGCGCGCAGTTATTACCAAGGTGTCGCCCAAGGACGCAAGCTGGATCGCGCAAATGCTTTCAGCCCGGCTTATGTGTACAACCAGATCAAAAGTGATCCAAATAATTGCGATGGCGGAAGCAGCATTGTCAATGCATTAAATCTTCTCAGTCGACAGGGTGTGGCACGCCTGTCTGAATTTCCCTACGCCGAATCGAATTGTGGCCGCATCCCGGGCAACGATATCAAAAACTCAGCGGCACGTAATGCTATCCGTGGCTGGAGCTCGATCAAACGCGGCGATATTGAAGGTGTTAAAGGCGCGCTGTATCGAGGTCATCCCGTCATTGTTGCAATGATGTTGTCTCCTACATTCGATCAAATCCGGGGGCCCGCAATTTATGCAGACGAAGGTTCGAATTCCACGGGTGGACACGCGATGGTGATCGTCGGTTATGACGACCATCGCCGAGCATTCAGATTGCTCAATTCGTGGGGAGAAAACTGGGGTGATCGCGGATTTGGCTGGGTGGGTTATCGTGCGATGGCCCAGCGAGGACGCGAGTTTTATGTAATGGATATGCCAACAGCGCAGGTTAACCCCGAACCCCGTCCTGCGCCACCTGAGCCATCTCCGCCGCCGCCCGCGCCACCTGCACCTGCACCAACACCTGCGCCCCCCCCACCACCTCCCAAGCCGACCGCCGAGGCAATCAGCCGCCAGGCGCAAGCAATCATTGCGCGGCTCGAATGCAGTCAAATCAATGTCACGGTGTCGACCACTGGCGCGTTGACGTTGCGCGGCTTTATTGGATCGATGGATAAATTGGAGTCTGCCCAGCGTGAACTCAGTAAGTTGGAGGGTGTTACCAAGATCGATAAGCAAGTTATAGCAGCGCCTTGGCCGCTATGTGAAGCATATCAGACGCTCTCCTTGACCGGGCATAACAGTGGCGCAATCGGGATTAGCCTGCCGGGTAAAAAAAGCCCGGTATTGGTCAATGGCGAACGCGTGGCTTTCGATATCAAGATGCCAGACAACGGTGGCTATGTTTATGTCAGCTACCTTCAGGCGAGTGGCGATGCTGTGCCCCTCGTATGGGGTGAAAAATATACCTCGGGACAAATTCTCAAGCTCGGGCAAGGTGCAAACCGCTTTGTGATTAGCGAGCCGTTTGGCGAGGAGCTACTGGTGGTTATTACCTCACGCAAGCCTCTCTTCGATGCGGCGTTAAAAGACGGCGATGACAGAAACTTCCTGAGCCAGTTACGGCAAACGCTACTTCAACTGCCTGCCGCGGAACAATCAAACGTTCTGACCGCCACGTTCAGACTCAAGACGACACCACGCTAAATTGCTCAAAATATGAAACCCACCACACGCTTGCCCCTCAAAAGCACACTTATGACCATAATCATGGTCCCTCTTCTTTGCGCAAATGTTACTGGGTTGGCTCAGACCAAAGATGCAGAAGAGTTGATTCGAGCACTCAAACCCAAGCCCCTCATGCGAGGCCTGCGCCTGGAGGATGCTCCAAAGCCGACTACGGATATCACGATCAATTTTGAATATAACTCCGCACGCTTGTCGGGTGACTCGGTTCAGCAGTTGGTCGAGCTAGCCAAAGCATTCAATGATCCAGCGTTGGCCAGATTTCGCTACAAAATTGTGGGGCATACTGACGGTGTGGGGTCAGATGCCTACAACATGGAATTATCCAAACGCCGGGCAGCGGCTGTTGTCAATTACTTGTCCAGCCAACAGGGCGTAAAACCGGTACAGCTTCTTTCTGACGGCAAGGGCAAGCGCGAATTGAAATTCCCTGCCGAGCCAGAGAACGCAGCCAATCGTCGTGTTGAGATTACGCTGGTCGATCAACTGTAGTCGTCATGATCTTTACTGCGCTATCACTTGATCTTGTTTAAAAAATGTATCAAACACTCAATGAAAAATAAAATTCTGCGCTACTGGTCGTCGTCTGTAATCACTTCGATGATCGTTTTTACAACCAGTTTATGCATGGCCCAGCAAACACCCAAGGTAGCCCTGGTGATTGGGAATGCCACCTACAAAAATTCGCCGCTGCGTAACCCAGAGAACGACGCAAAGGATTTTGCCAAGAGCCTGAAGGGTTTTGGTTTCACCGTCATTGAGCGTACCAACCTGACCACCAAGCAAATCGGCCCGATGCTGCGTGAGTTTCGCTCCAAGCTGGTACCCGGCAGTGTCGCTGTAGTTTTCTATGCCGGTCATGGCCTGCAGATCAAAGGTGAAAACTATCTGCCAACCGTAGACGCCGATATTCAAGGTGAAGAAGATGTACCGATGCAAAGCCTGTCAACGCGCCAATTGATGGATGTGCTCGCTGAATCAGGTACGCGCATGAACCTCGTGTTTCTGGACGCTTGCCGCAACAACCCCTATTCCCGTCGTTTTCGCTCTACCACTCGCGGCTTGAGCCGTGAAAATGCACCCTCGGGCACCCTAATTTCTTTTGCAACCCGTCCTGGCAGTGAGGCGGCCGATGGAGATGGTCGTAATGGCCTCTACACCAGCGTGCTTTTACAACAAATCAAACTGGCCGACCAACCCATTGAACAAGTCCTTAAAAAAGTCGTCGCGGGGGTCAAGCAAGCCTCAAATGGGCAACAGGAGCCGTGGATCGAAGGCAGCATAGACGGAGATTTCTGTTTTGCAGAATGCGGCAGCTCGTCGAATGCTCGACTTGACGCCGACGATGAGGCATGGGCGATTACCCAGAAATCAAACAATGTCTCGGCTTATCAAGCCTATTTAGCCAAGTTTCCTACGGGGCGCTATAAAGCTGCTGCTGAGATAGCCCTATCGGCACTCAAAGGCGGAGGCAACTCGGCGAACGAAGGGCGGGAGTCCCGGAATTCAGACACACAAGCAAACAACCGACCCATACTTGGGGTCTGGTATAGCGATGATTGCGACGGAAAAATCAACAATTCCTTCAAAGTAGCAGTGAAGTGGCATACCGCCCAAGGCAAGCTTTATATGCGCGAGCATAATTTGGGTTATCAGTCCCTGCATGAACTAAACGTGACTCAGTCGATCAGGGGAAGAGAGACATTATTTAATTCAACCCACGGCACGCTAATAGAGAATGTTTATGAATTTGATGGCGAATCCGCAAAATTAATTCAACGGACTTTTGACGGCAAAGTGGCTGTTCAGGGAGGCATGTGGATTCACGATAAATACGTGATGCCACGTCTACATCGATGTGCGCCCAACTCCTTTATGGTGAAACAGGCAGAACAAATCAGCCTGAATTCTTGCAATGACCTGAGTGACAGCAATAGCAGTATTTGCTTAGGCTCTCTTCCCGCTGGCGCGCCAGCGCCCACCTATGTGGGTGAAATATGGCGTGGAAAAAAACATGGCTGGGGCGTAGAGCTGCAAAAAAATCAAGTGACGGTGGCTCGCTACACCGAGGGACAAATAACGGGAGATCCGACGGTGTTCAAACCCAATCAAATATTGGGCTCGATAAAGAGTTTGCCACTCGAGTTACAAATCGACTTTTCAAAACCTAAGTGCTTGGGGTTTGATGCGAACAAATTCATGGTACGGACCGAATCACCTTGCTATATCGCAGAACCAATCGACGGTGGCTTTGTCCTTGGAGATGCTGCCGGCGCCCATCCACATGGCTCAATATTGATTTACCATGCAAATAACTCCACTTTCACACAAGTAAAGAATGGCATACCTAACGGTTATGCTCGTATGCCGGCACCACCGTGGTTTGCCGGCGAAGTGAAAAGCGGTCTGAAAAATGGTTTCGGCATGCTTCAGTTGAGCAAATCGGGGGCCATCTATATAGGCGAATTCAAGGACGACAAATACAACGGCAAAGGTCGAATCCTTGGAAATATGCTTTATTCCCCATCTGAAGATTTGGGTGATGGCCTAACAGCTGGAACGGGCGAGGCAGTTTTTATTGATGGGCATATAAAGCGCTGAAAATTTTTGATTATTTTTGACACCCTATTTTATAAATAGCTTTCGACTATGCTGGAATGCACAATGAGAAATTTTTTTATCACTCTAGCTTTGTTGTTTTTACAAATTGGCAGTGTAGTCGCAGGGCCCATCGAGTGGACGGCCGTCCACAAAACAAGGGTTGGCAGAAACGCTGAGGTAACAGGATATGCTGCCGAGGAAACCATCGTAAAAAAAGGCAATCTGGCCAAGATGTGGCATATCTGGGACTATAAAAAACCACAGGGAAATCCCAAAGAGCCATTTATGTCAGTGGCAAATAAATCCGAGTTTGATTGTATTAAACGCAACTCTCGGGTGCTGATGGTCGTATTTTATGAAGGTGGCATGGGCTCTGGTGCAGAAGACGCTGATGACGAAGAAGAACCACGCGCCTGGGTGCCTGTCGATCATGACGAGATGTATTCGAAGCTACTGAATTTGGCCTGCGGTAAAAATTAAATTTTTAAATGCTGCAGAATGGCTTCAGGTGATTTCTTTTCTAGGCGTGGATTACCCTGGAGCGAGTTGTGGCTTGAATTGGATTAACAAATACGGCTCAATCACAATCCTGATTACCTTTGCTCCTGCATAACTCCTTTTGCTTACGTTCTTTGGAACTTCGGTCGTTCTTCAAATCCTGCTCTTGTTGCCGTTTTCGCGATTCCTCAGCTTGACGGGCCTGATTATGGTCTTCCGCCCGTTCACGCCTCACATATTCATCGTGTCTTCGCCTTAACTCTTCCGCATTTCTATTGCGGGCATTTTCATCCACCCCACCGCCAACGCCCTGAGCGAAAGAAGGTACGACGGCACACACAAGAAGCAAGCTGATGACAACAGCGTTCATATATTTCCCCTTGACTGCCAAATAAAAATGGAAAGCGACTAGTCGACTTTACAAGGACGATACCTCAGTTCAGGCTAGCAAAAGCATCGGTTCGCCGTACCCCAATTAACGCCCGAAAAAAACAATAATTGATCGTACCAGACGAAGCACGTTGGGACTAGATGGCCATGGCCTTCAAAGGAGAAACGGCAAAATAAAGGGCCTGCCACACTTGCTGGTAGCCGAAGCGGCCAGATTACCCCGTCCCGCAGGACGGGACCTGGCTTGTACACCAGCCCCTTCGACCCGGGCAAACCCTGTTGGCAGGCACATCAGCCGCTTAAAACGCAAAAGTCCCCTGTCGGGGACTTTGAAATTGGCGGAAGCGGTGAGATTCGAACTCACGGAGGGCGCAAACCCTCGCCGGTTTTCAAGACCGGTGCCTTAAACCGCTCGGCCACGCTTCCTTCTCTTGAATCGGGCGAGATTATACCCTGCTCCGTCCCGGCTCAGTCCTCGTCCGGCAAGAACATCTGTTGCAGATCGTTGAGGAACCGCTGTCCCAGCCCAGTCGGCTGGATCATCCTGTGGTCGCAGGTCAGAAGACCGCGCGATTCTGCCTCGGCAATGGCGCTCTCCACTACCTGCAAAGGCAACCCGGTGCGCTCGGCAAACAGCCTCGACTCAAATCCGCCCGTCAGGCGCAGCGCGTTGAGCATGAACTCGAAACCCAAGGCTTCGCGGCTGATTTCAACTTCCTCGAAAACGGCATTGCCGGCTGCGGCCTGTTGCATATAAGTCCCGGGCTGCTTGTAACGCGCCTGGCGCACGATACGGTGCGGGAAAGAGAGCTTGGAATGGGCGCCTGCGCCTATGCCGAGGTAATCGCCAAATTCCCAGTAATTCAGGTTATGCCGCGAACGACGGCCGGGCTGGGCAAACGCGGATACTTCGTAATGCTGATAACCAGCTTGGGCGGTTTGTTCTTCGATCATTTCCTGCATCTCTGCGCTCAGATCATCTTCAGGAACCGCAGGTGGAAATTTGGCGAAGACCGTGTTGGGTTCTATCGTCAGATGGTAGACCGATAAGTGTGGTGGTGCGTAGCTGAGCGCTGTCGTCAGATCTTCCTTCGATTGCGCCAGTGTTTGACCGGGCAAGGCGTACATCAAATCCAGATTGAAATTTTGGAAGGACGATTGTGCGCATTCGATCGCACGTCGCGCTTCATCACCGTCATGGATGCGACCCAGTGCTTTGAGATGCTGGGGGTTGAAACTTTGTATGCCCATCGAAAGGCGGTTGATGCCGCTACCGGCAAAAGCGCGAAATTTATCCGCCTCAAAGGTACCGGGATTGGCTTCCATGGTGATTTCTGCAGCGCCATCAAGCGGCAGCAGGCTGCGAATGTCGGACATGAGTCTATCGAGACCATCGGCAGACATGAGGCTGGGCGTACCACCGCCGATGAAAATGCTCACGATCTTCCTGCCCCAGACCAAGGGCAAGGCCTGCTCCAGATCGGCACGAAGAGCATTCAGATAGTCTTGCTCGGGAAAGCTGCCATCTGCCTCATGCGAATTGAAATCGCAGTAAGGACATTTGCGTACACACCAAGGGAAATGCACGTATAACGACAACGGTGGCAGTGCTGCCAGGCTGAGTATGCCGGGCCGCAAGTAGTGCTCGACCACGCGGGGTGGCACCGCCTGCACGACATCGGGGCGAATCGGAATCATGCGAGTTGCGCGATCAGGATACGCAGAGCTTGCGCGCGGTGCGAGAGCTGATTTTTTTCTTCGGGGGTGAGTTCGGCCGCAGTTTTGTTCAGGGATGGGAGCCAGAAATGCGGGTCATAACCAAAACCACCCTGCCCGCGCGGCTGATCAATGATTTCACCGTACCATCGCGCATCTGCGATGACAGGCTGCGGATCATCGGCATGACGCAGATACACCAGCACGCAGTAGTAGTACGCCGATTTGTCTCGATGAGTTTGCAAGTCAGCCACTAGCTTGGCATTGTTGGCGGCATCGGATTTAGGCTCGCCCGCATAGCGGGCAGAAAACACCCCAGGCGCGCCACCCAGCGCAGGCACGCAAACGCCGGAATCATCGGCAAGCGAAGGCAAGCCGCTCTCGCGCGCTGCATGTCTTGCTTTGGCGAGCGCGTTTTCTATGAAGGTAGCGTGGGGCTCTTCAGCTTCGCTGATGTTCAGCGCTGACTGTGTCTGTATTGCGAAACCGAGCGGTGCGAGCAGGCGATCAAACTCGGCGAGCTTGCCGCGATTATTGGAGGCCAATACCAGTGGTCGTGTCATCGCCGTCAATATCGGTTCAGGCGATGAGTCCCAATGCCTGCTTCTGCAAACGAATGAGCTGGCTGATACCCGAATCAGCCAGATCGAGCAGCTGGTTCATGGTTGCGCGGTCAAACGCGTCGCCCTCAGCAGTACCCTGCACCTCAATGAAATGTCCCGCATCATTCATGACGACATTCATGTCGGTATCGCAGCCTGAGTCCTCGATGTAGTCCAGATCAAGCACGGGCAAGCCCTGATAGACACCTACCGATATCGCCGCCACAAAATGTCGCAATGGAATCGCGGCAATCTGCCCGCCAGCGACCAGACCATTGAAAGCATCATAGGCCGCGATCATGGCGCCGGTAATGGCAGCAGTGCGAGTGCCGCCATCGGCCTGCAGTACATCGCAATCGAGTTGCAGCGTGCGCTCGCCGAAGGCCTGCAGATCAAATGCAGCGCGGAGCGAACGACCAATAAGTCGCTGGATTTCCTGGGTGCGTCCGGATTGCTTGCCTTTGGCCGCTTCGCGGTCCATGCGGGTGTGGGTGGATCGGGGCAGCATGCCGTACTCGGCAGTCAGCCAGCCCTTGCCCTGACCGCGCATGAAGGGTGGCACTTTCTCATCGACGCTGGCGGTGCAAAGTACGCGTGTATCGCCAAATTCAATCAGCACAGACCCTTCGGCATGGCGGGTGTAATGGCGCGTGATGCGAACTTCACGAAGGGCATGCGCTGCGCGCCCGCTGGGGCGCTGTGTGGCGTTATCTGACACTTAATCCTCGGATGGTGTAATGGGTGTTTTGTCGTCCGGTGTACAAAAGCGCGCAATCGCACGTTCAATCGCCTGTGCGCCCTGATGTTGCTCAGCAGGGGCATATGACGGATGAATACTCGTTACGACACGATTGTCGGGCAGCGCATCGGTCATCATCGCACTGGTGATACTTGCTGCGCCCGGCTCGTCTTCCAGCCAAGTCATCGCGAGCGCGGTGACATTATCGCCGTTTTTGCCGCCAGCGACGGCAGCGGACTTTACCAGCTCGGGGACAGCAATTTCCAGCGATCGGGCGGAAAGACGGTAAGCGAGTTCATGTTCCGGGATACTGGACCAGAGCCCGTCCGAGCACAGCAGGATTTGATCGCCGGATTTGAGATACACGGGCGATGCCTTTTCCACGCGGGGCAAGGTGGGGGCACCCACGCAGTTGTAGAGTTTGTTGCGATCCGGATGGAAGAGCCTCTCGGCGGGCGACAATCTGCCTAGCGACACAAGTCGTTCGACATGCGAGTGATCGAGCGTGCGACCCAGGATGCGACCGCTCCTCAGCCAGTACAAGCGTGAATCACCGCAATGCGCCCAATGGGCTTGGCCTTGCTGGACAATGCAAACAACGATGGTGGTGCGCGGGGTATCGGCAAGACGATGCTCGGCGCGGTAGCGATGCAAGGCGTGATGGGCCGCGAAAACCAGATCTTCTAGCAAGCGTGACGGATCAGGGACCATAGGTCTCGCCCTCTCCTGAAACAGGGCACCCATGACTTGCATCGCCATGGAAGCGGCCACCTCGCCATGCAAATGCCCGCCCATGCCGTCTGCCAGCAGGAGCAGGAGCGCATCGCGGGTAAAGCAGTACCCCATCCTGTCCTGATTGCTGCTTCGACCGCCGATCTGACTGTCCTGATAAATCGAGAATCGCATGATCAACCCACCAGTCGGCGCAGCCGGGAAAAGAAGTTGCCGGCCTCGGCCGGGGTCTTTTGGGGTGGGCGTAGCGCCTTTTGCAGGGCGAAAACACTCTGGGGACGTTTGAGTGGCTCCAGCATCAGACTCCAGCGCACGATATCAATCAGTTCGCTGGAATAAAGGCCGCGCAACTGATGATAAAAATCATCCATGCGGTCGTCACGCTTTCTTTCCATCGCCGACTGCGGTGGCACGCCCACCATGCAGGTGAAGATGGAGGCGCCAATACTGTAGATGTCCGTCCAGGGACCGAGTTCTTTTTTGGCGTAGAGCTCGGGGGCGGCGAAGCCAGGGGTATACATGGGATGCAGCTGGGATAAATCGGCATGCAGCGTCTGTCGCGCGGCGCCGAAATCAATGAGGATGGGGGTGCCATCCGAGCGCAGATAAATATTGGCAGGCTTGAGATCCAGATGAAGCAGTTTGTGGGTATGGACTTCGCGCAAGGCATCCATGACTTGCGCAAACATGCGGCGCACTGCGGTCTCCGAGATGAGCGGCTTGTCGCCCTTTTTTTTGCGACGGGCAATATGATCCTGCAAAGACCTGCCATGCTCGTAGCCCATGACCAGATACACGGTTTCATTGGCGCGAAAAAAATTCAATACCCTGACAACATGGGGATGGACAATCGATGCCAACGCCCTGCCCTCGTCAAAAAAACACTTCAGCCCGACGCGATAAAGCTCCACATGCTCGGGGGCGACTGTGGGTTGAAGCTCGCCCGCTGCACGCCGCGCCATGGCCGCCGGCATGTATTCCTTGATGGCGACTGAATGGCCATCCTTGTCCTCGGCCAGGTACACAATGCTGAAGCCGCCGACGGCGATCTTCTTTACAATGCGGTATCCGCCGATTTCTATTCCATCCGGCAAGGCTGCGTTGGTTTGAACGGCCATTTTCTGCGAGTACTCCATCATTTTCCCGGGTCGGGATTGTGTGGATTTATTAGCTTTTTGTAAAGCCAAACAGGGACCTTATTTTGACTATCAGCAGTATGACCGGGTATGCGGTCGTCAAGCGCGAAAGCGATGCAGGCACGCTGACTATCGAACTTAAAAGCGTGAACTCGCGCTTTCTGGATTTGCAGTTCCGCATCAATGATGAACTTCGCTCGCTTGAACCTCTGCTGCGGGAAGCCATCATGTCGCGCGCAGCCCGGGGCAAAGTCGAATGCCGCCTCTCTTTTGGGCGCAAAGAGCAATCCGGCAGCAGCCTCGCGGTCAATGACGCATTGCTCGCTGCACTAAACACGGCGCAACAAAAGGTGCTCGCCACATTCAAGGACGCTCGCCCGATGTCAGTCAATGAGTTGCTGCGCTGGCCCGGCGTACTGTCGGAATCGGAGCTGAGCCAGGATTCTCTGCAGGCTGACGTTCAGGCCGCGCTCAAGGACACGCTCGATGCGTTTGTGAGCTCACGGCAGCGCGAAGGCGCTTCGCTTGAAACTATGCTGCTCTCGCGCATTGATGACATCGAACAAATCGTCGCCCGCATTACCCCGCTGGTGCCTCAGGCCGTTGAGCAATTTCGCCAGAAAGCCATTGAACGCATGCAGGAGGCGTTGGGCCAGGCCGTAGGCGATGGCAGTGCCTTGCCCACTGACTTGCAAGACAGGATACGGCAGGAAGTCACGCTTTACGGCATCCGCGTGGATGTGGCTGAAGAGCTCACACGCCTGTCTGGCCACCTGACAGAGACGCGCGCCATTCTCAAAAAAGGCGGTCAGGTTGGCAAGCGTCTGGATTTCATGATGCAAGAGCTCAATCGCGAAGCGAATACACTGGGATCCAAAGCAGCGGTCAAGGAATTGTCAGAGGCATCGATGCAAATGAAATTGCTGATTGAACAAATGCGCGAGCAAGTACAAAACCTTGAATAAGCCTGACACTGCCGGGTACTGAAACCACCCCCATTTAGACCAAAGTCCCCATGTCCAAAACCTTCGCACACGCTGGCAGCCTGTTTGTGGTGGCCGCACCCTCGGGTGCCGGCAAATCATCACTGGTCAGAGAACTGATGGCTCGAGATAACGCTCTGCACCTTTCGGTCTCTTTCACAACCCGCGCGCCGCGTCCGGGCGAGTCACATGGCCGCGAATATTTTTTTGTAAGCGAGGAAGAATTTCTGGCGCGAGAAGGCAAGGGCGAATTTCTCGAATCTGCGAAAGTGCACGGTAATTTTTACGGTACATCACGAGTCGTAATCGAAGAAAACATGCAGGCAGGTAAAGATGTACTGCTTGAAATTGATTGGCAAGGTGCACAGCAAGTACGTCGATATTTCCCCGACGCGGTGGGTATTTTCATTTTGCCGCCGTCCATTGCCACGCTGGAGGAAAGACTGCGCGCGCGGGGTCAGGATGCCGAGGACGTGATCGCCCGCCGTGTGCAGGCAGCAGCAGGAGAGATCGCCCACGCCCCTGAATTCGACTATGTTATTATCAACGCAGATTTCGCTGTCGCTTCGTCCGAACTGGCAGCCATCGTAGAGGCCTCACGGTGCAGATTTTCTCAGCAGGCCTCGCGCAACCGCGCTCTGTTCGCCGACTATGGCATTCACGCTCATTTGAAATAACGTCCCATCCCAGGAGATTGCATGGCTCGCATTACTGTCGAAGATTGCCTCAAAAAGATTCCCAATCGCTTCCAGCTGACACTGGCCGCTACCTACCGCGCCCGTCAGATCCTTCAGGGTCACACCCCCAAGGTTGACAGCGATGACAAAGCAACCGTAACCGCACTGCGCGAAATCGCCGCAGGTCATGTCGGTATTGAAATGCTCAAGAAAGTGCCAAGCTGATCAACTTTCGCAAGACCAAGACGGGTCGGCCAGCAGAATGAATCCGGTTTCCACCGATACCCCTGCCACTTCCGCCCGTCGGAAGTCCCCATCTGCTGCGCCCACGAAAGCCCCCACTGACGAATCCACGCCTGTCGCTGGCGTGGCCTCCGTTACCCAGCTGATCAACCGGCTGGCCGACTACCTGAACCCATCGGAACTCAAAAAGATCAAGGAAGCCTATCGCTTCTCTGATGAAATGCATCTGGGTCAGGTGCGCAAATCTGGCGAACCTTATATCTCGCACCCCATCGCTGTTGCCGAAATCTGCGCTGACTGGAAACTCGACGCGCAGGCCATCATGGCGGCACTGCTCCATGATGTGATGGAAGATCAGGACGTCAAGAAAGACGAACTGATCGAGCGCTTTGGCGCCCCGGTCGCGGCACTGGTCGATGGACTGTCCAAGCTCGACAAGATCGAATTCCAGAGCCAGATCGAGCAACAAGCCGAAAACTTCCGCAAGATGCTGCTGGCGATGGCACGCGATGTACGCGTCATTCTCGTCAAGCTTGCTGACCGTCTGCACAATATGCGCACGCTGGACGCGATGTCGCCTGAAAAGCGTCGGCGCATTGCACGCGAAACGCTGGAAGTCTATGTACCTATTGCGCACCGCCTGGGTCTGAACAATATCTATCGCGAATTGCAGGACCTGTCGTTCGCGCACATGCTGCCGCTGCGATATCGCACCCTGTCCAAAGCCGTGCGCGCGGCACGCGGCAACCGGCGCGAGCTGGTCAGCAAAATTCTGGAAACAGTCAAACAGGGATTAGCGAATGCCGGTATCGAAGCTGGCGTTTATGGGCGCGAAAAAACTCTTTATGGCGTCTACCGCAAGATGCGCAACAAGCATCTCAGTTTTTCTCAGGTACTTGATGTCTACGGCTTTCGCATCGTCGTCAATAATTTCGCGAACTGTTATGTCGCGCTAGGTACACTGCATTCCATGTTCAAGCCCATGCCGGGCAAGTTCAAGGATTACATTGCAATCCCCAAGCTCAATGGCTACCAGTCGCTTCACACCACGCTGATCGGCCCCTATGGCACCCCGGTTGAATTCCAGATTCGCACGGAAGAAATGCATCGTGTTGCTGAATCTGGCGTCGCTGCTCACTGGCTCTACAAGAACGAAGATGGTCAGCTGACCGATCTGCAACAGCGCACGCACGCCTGGCTGCAATCATTACTCGACATCCAGCACCAGACCGGTGATTCTGCCGAGTTTCTGGAACACGTGAAGGTGGATCTGTTTCCTGATTCGGTTTACGTGTTCACACCCAAATCCACGATCATTGCGCTGCCGCGCGGTGCTACAGCACTCGATTTTGCGTATACGATTCACACCGATATCGGCGACCGAGCCGTCTCTGCACGCATCAACCACGAGCCCGCGGCCCTCAAAACCGAGCTGCGCAACGGCGACATTGTCGGCATCGATGTGTCTGATGATGCTCGCCCCACGCCAAACTGGCTGACCTTTGTACGTACAGGCAAGGCGCGATCGGCGATTCGGCACCATCTGCGCACCATTGATCGCGAAGAAGCCATCGAGTTGGGGCGCATGCTGCTGGAACAATCGCTGGCGGCACTGGAACTTCCCACGACGATACCGATCGACATCGGTGAGCGCCTGATTCATGACACCAGCGCCAAATCTGTCAGCGATCTTTATGCCGAAATTGGTGTTGGCAAGCGCATGGCGATGCTGGTCGCGCGGCATATCCACGGACTGATTCAAGGCAAATCCGGCAAGCAAAGTCTGCCAGACGACCAAACCGGTACCAAGATCAAGCCTGTGGTCATCACAGGCCACGAACCGGCCTCTTCAGTACAGCTGGCGCCCTGTTGTCTGCCCATACCGGGCGATGCATTGACAGGTCATTTGCGCCGCGACCAGACATTGTCCGTACATGCAGCGGAGTGCGAGATGGCAAAACGACTGCGAGCAAAGGAACCCGGTCGCTGGATTGATGTGAGCTGGGCCAATGAGCATGCACGCCGCTTCGAAAGTCGAATTCGGGTGCTGCTGCAGGATGAGAAAGGCGCGCTGGCAAGACTGGCAGCGGAAATCAACGAGTCTGATTCAAATATCGTGCACGTGGGCATGGATGAAGGCAGCAGCAGCCCGATGACTGAGCTGCGCTTTACCGTTCAGGTTGAGGACCGCGTTCACCTTGCACGCCTGATGCGCAATGTCAGACGCGTCAAAGGTGTGGAAAGAATTCTGCGCGAGCGCCCCTGATCTCACTTCTCAGAACGCCTTGCGTTTGACATTTTTTTGCAGGCGGCGTATCCCAAACCAGACGAACAAGGCCACCACGGGGACCGCAAGGCCGGTGAGCATATCCGGATCGATGCGCAGTCCTGAAGCTTTTGCGGCCTTCCCACCGTAGCTGATCAGACCCGCCAGATAGTAAGACACCGCAACCACCGACAAGCCCTCCACCGCCTGCTGCAATCGCAACTGCTGCGCGGCACGCGTGTTCATGGATTCCAGAATTTTGTTGTTCTGCTGTTCCTGACGAATGCCAACGCGGGTGCGCAAGAGAGAATTGGTGTTAGCGATGCGCTCGGCCAGCAATTCCTGACGACGCGATGCCGCCGTACAGGTATTCATTGCCGGGGTGAGTCGGCGATGCATGAATTCAGCGATCGTCGGTATGCCCTGAATCCGCCTCTCTCGCAGCTCTTCGATACGCGAATTCACCAAATTGAAATAGGCATTGGAAGCGGAAAATCGATAGCTGTTGTCGACTGCCAGCTGCTCCAGACGTGCCGCAAGCGAGGTAATTTCTTCCAGCAGGGACTGTTCTCTGGCCATGCCCTCAGCATCATCCTGACGGTCTGGCTGGTCCATTTCCACCATCGCAGAGGTCAGTGAAGCCAGCTCGGCTTCGATGGCATTGAGTACCGGCGTTGAACGTTGCGCATGCGGCAGACCGAGCAAGGCCATCATCCGATAAGTTTCGATTTCCAGCAGTCGCTGCACCAGACGTCCCGCCTGCTGACCTTTGAGGCCACCATCTCGCACAACAAAGCGTACAAAACCATCTGCATGAACCTGAAAATCTGTCCAGACCTGCGCAGCTTCCGAGGCTTCGCAACCGACAACGGCATTGCCTTCAAACAGACGTCGCATATGCGGCACCGCTTCAGCAGCGGATTCAGTCGCTTTTTCCAGCACGATGTGCGTTGCCACCATCAACAAGCCCTGAAGACGCAGCAGCCAGGCTTCCGGCAAATCAGCCGAAGGCATCTGGCCGAACAGATTATCGGGCGACCGAGGTGTTCGCACGCCAGCGACAAAGGTATAGCTGGCAAATTCGGTGTGACACTCCCACTTCAGACGAAAGCGTCCGAAATCATGAAAAAAATACCGCGCCTCATTGGCAGGTGGAGTCACGCCAAACTGCAGGCACAAGGAGGCCAGCAACTCCGTCTGCGCGCCGGGGCGCCCTGACGAAGCCTCGTTACGGCCATGGACCGCCATCTGCGTAATTCGCTCAGGTGCTTCGAGCCGAATCGGTGGGCGGGAATGAATCTCGGCAGCGAGTGAAACGCGCAGCGGGTGGTTCAGCGTTGGAAAGATGATCGGCATGCGGAGTCCGGTCTGGGTCAGCAACAAAAAGTGCAGAAATGCAATTTTACGTCAATGCGATGACGGGTATGTGACCCGCAAAATCTCCAGTTCATCCTCGCCTGCAGGCGTGGTCAGCGTGACCACATCGCCCTCGCGCGATTTGGTCAGCGCACGCGCCACAGGTGACACCCAGCTGATCTTGCCCCTCAGAGGGTCGAGCTCGTCGATGCCCACGATGGTAATGGTCTGCTCCACACCAGCGCTGTTCAGATACGTCACGGTGGCCCCGAAAAAGACCTGATCGCTGCCCTGATGGACGCTGGGATCGACGACTTCAGCCAAATCAAGTCGCTTGGTGAGGAAACGAATGCGGCGGTCTATCTCGCGCAAGCGCCGCTTGCCATAGATGTAGTCACCATTCTCGGAACGATCACCATTCGATGCAGCCCAGTGAACGATTTTGACGACTTCAGGCCGTTCGGTATCGATGAGTTGCAGTAGTTCTTCCCGTATGCGCTGATAGCCCTGCGGCGTAATGTAGTTCTTGGCACCCGGAGGAATCGGTGGCAAACCGCCATCATCATCCTCATCGCCATCGGACTCTTTGACGAACGCCTTGTTCATTCAGCTCGCTCTTTCATGGGCTTTGCTGCCTTGCCCGTCTGTAGCACAAAACGCGCACCCTCATCCTTGGCCAATACCTGGGTCAGCCAGGGCATGACCTCCTTGAGCGTTGCCTCCAGCGTCCAGGGAGGATTGATGATGAACATGCCGCTGCTGCGCAGGCCCTGCTCTTGCGCCGCGGGACCGGCAATAGCGAGAGTGACATTCAACCAGTCGGATGCAGCAACGCGTTTCAGGCGCTCTGGCAATTGTTGAGATTCAAGCCGACCCAGCACCGGGTACCAGACCGCATAGGTGCCGGTTGCAAAACGTTTTTGTGCATCCTCCACCGCGACCTTGACCTTGCGATAGTCGTCTTTGTCTTCATACGAGGGATCCATCAGGATCAGACCGCGCCTTGATGGCGGTGGCAACAAAGCTTTGAGTCCTGCAAAACCATCAGCACGCTGCATCTGCACGCGGGTACCGCGCGCGCTGGATTTTTGGCCATTGGCCGCAGCATGGGCTTCCAGTTTGCGAAAATTTTCAGCCAGCAGCTTGCTATCCGTGGGATGCATCTCGAAGAGACGCAGACGATCCTGATCACGCATCAGGCGCTCGGCAAGAAATGGCGATCCGGGATAGTGCCGCAAGCGACCGGCGGGATTCATGTCGCTGATCACCTGCAGATAGTCATTGATCGCAGCCGGCACGTCGTCCCGACCCCAGAGCAGCGCCACGCCCTCCTCAGACTCACCGCTCTTGGTCGCGTAATCGCTGTCGAGCTGATAAACACCCGCGCCTGCATGGGTATCAATCACCATGTAGGGGGCTGGTTTCTGGTTCAGATAGCCGAGCAGTTGCGAGAGGACGAAATGCTTGAGCACATCGGCGTGATTACCTGCGTGGAAACCGTGGCGGTAGCTGAACATGATGGGAACGAAGCGAAGAGAAACCGGATTCTACCAAGGCTGGCTACTGCCGCGCCTGATACCCATACACCTCTATTTTTCAAGCCGAGACACCACACGGGCCGGACCCCATGCGCAACGGCCAAAATGAAAAAGCCGCACCCTTGTGAGGTGCGGCCTTTCTATTGTTATGAACAGCAGATGAAACTGTCTCTTCCAGCGCCTACTGTACTTAAGCGACCTTCTTATCGAAGAATTGCTCGTCTTCGGTGGAGCCATGCAGCGCTGTCGTTGAAGACTGACCTTGCTGAATCGCCTGAGTCACTGCATCGAAATAACCGGTGCCGACTTCGCGCTGATGCTTGACAGCGGTGAAGCCTTTTTCAGCTGCCGCGAATTCAGCTTCCTGCAATTCAACGAACGCCGACATCTGGTTACGTGCATAGCCATGGGCCAGATTGAACATGGAGTAGTTCAGTGCGTGGAAGCCAGCCAGTGTGATGAACTGGAATTTGTAGCCCATTGCGCCGAGTTCTTTCTGGAACTTGGCAATGGTCGCGTCATCCAGATTTTTCTTCCAGTTGAACGAGGGCGAGCAGTTGTAGGACAACATCTTGCCTGGGTATTTAGCGTGAATGGCTTCAGCGAATTTTTTCGCGAATGCCAGATCAGGCTTGCCGGTTTCGCACCAGACCAGATCAGCATAGGGTGCGTAAGCCAGACCACGCGAGATCGCCTGATCGATACCAGGCTTGGTGCGGAAGAAGCCTTCCGGTGTGCGCTCGCCGGTGAGGAAAGGCTTGTCGTTGTCATCCACATCAGAAGTCAGCAGATCAGCTGCTTCTGCATCGGTACGTGCAACGAGAATCGTCGGTGTGCCAGAGACATCAGCAGCCAGACGAGCAGCATTGAGCTTTTCAACGGCTTCGCGCGAAGGCACCAGTACCTTGCCGCCCATGTGACCGCACTTCTTGACCGAAGCGAGCTGGTCTTCAAAGTGAACGCCAGCAGCGCCCGCTTCGATCATGGATTTCATCAGCTCGAAAGCATTCAGTACACCACCAAAACCGGCTTCAGCGTCAGCGACGATAGGCGCGAAGAAATCGATATCGTTTTTGCCTTCGGACCACTGAATCTGGTCGGCACGCTGGAAAGTGTTGTTGATGCGCTTGACCACCATCGGCACCGAGTTGGCTGGGTACAGCGATTGGTCAGGGTACATTTCACCCGCGAGGTTGGCATCACCTGCCACCTGCCAGCCGGAGAGGTAAATCGCTTTCAGACCAGCTTTGACTTGCTGCATGGCCTGATTACCGGTGAGCGCGCCGAGCGCATTGACGAATGGCTCGGTATGCAGCAAACCCCAGAGTTTTTCAGCGCCACGCTTGGCGAGAGTGTGTTCGATGCCGACCGAACCGCGCAGACGGACGACGTCTTCGGCGCTGTAGTTGCGTTTGACACCTCTCCAGCGTGGGTTTTCTGCCCAATCTTTGGTCAATGCCTGAATCTGTTGCTCACGAGTTGCCATGATGATTTCTCCCGGGGTTGATACCGCATGCACATTGAAACGTATGGAGAAATGTTAGGCTTTTTTTTGCGAGGCAACAAGGTCTTATATAAGACACATAAGATAAATTTTTATGAAATTAATCAATAAGTTATGAATTCAATTTTGCGATACGGAATAGAATTTCTTCTTATGAAAGGAAGGCATGCTGCCATGCACTCAGAATATTTCATATTATGAAATTTGGATTCCATGGCTTGGAAACGGCAACCATGACTCAGCGCGTGCCCTCGGCAGGCCTTTAGGCCGCCTTCCTGAAGCCGAGTTCCGATCCTGCCACCTCGACTTCCACCACATCCTTCGGGCCGAATTTGCCCTGCAGGATGGCTTTGGAAAGTGGATTCTCCAATTCCTGCTGAATGGCGCGCTTGAGCGGACGTGCACCGTACACGGGATCAAAACCTGCCTCCGAGAGCTTGAACAGCGCAGCATCGGAGACGTGCAGTGTGATGTCCAATTTTTGCAGACGCTGCTCGAGCACCTGCAACTGTATGCGCGCAATCGAACTGATATGTTTTTGATCAAGCGCGTGAAAGACCACTATTTCATCGATGCGATTGATGAATTCGGGACGGAAATGACCACGCACCTCGGCCAGTACCGCGAGTTTAATCAGCTGCGGATCACTGTCCTCCATGGACTGGATCTTGTGCGAGCCCAGGTTCGATGTCATCACGATGACCGTATTGCGAAAATCTACCGTGCGGCCCTGCCCATCAGTCATGCGACCGTCATCCAGTACCTGCAGCAAGACGTTGAACACGTCAGGATGTGCCTTTTCGATTTCATCGAGCAAAATCACGCTATAGGGCTTGCGCCGTACCGCCTCGGTCAGATAACCGCCCTCTTCATAGCCCACATAACCCGGCGGCGCGCCGATGAGTCGCGCGACGGAATGCTTCTCCATGAATTCGCTCATATCCAGGCGGATAAGCGATTCTTCGGTGTCAAACAAGAAGGCGGCGAGAGCTTTGGTCAGCTCGGTCTTGCCCACGCCCGTGGGCCCGAGGAACATGAATGAGCCATAGGGACGATGAGGATCAGCAAGACCCGCACGCGAACGTCGTATTGCATCCGAGACCGCGCCAATGGCTTCATGCTGCCCCACTACGCGCTTGTGCAATTCATCTTCCATCTGCAACAGCTTGTCGCGCTCGCCCTGCATCATCTTGGATACGGGGATACCAGTTGCGCGCGATACCACCTCGGCGATTTCCTCCGCACCCACTTGCGTACGCAACAAACGCGGCTTGTCGCTCACAGCACCGCTCTTGTCGGCCTGCTTGAGTTTGGCTTCCAGCTCGGGCATCCGACCGTACTGCAGCTCGGACATTTTCTGCCAGTCGCCTTTACGGCGCGCTTCTTCCATCTGCAGGCGCAGCTTCTCGATTTCTTCCTTGATATGCTGACTGCCCTGGACTGCTGATTTTTCAGCTTTCCATACCTCTTCGAGATCAACGTACTCGCGCTCGAGGCGCGTAATTTCTTCTTCAATCAAACCCAAACGCTTCTGCGATGCTTCGTCTTTTTCCTTCTTCATCGCTTCACGCTCGATCTTGAGCTGAATCAGCCTGCGATCCAGCTTGTCCATGACCTCAGGCTTGGAATCGATCTCGATCTTGATTTTTGACGCAGCCTCGTCAATCAGGTCAATTGCCTTGTCCGGCAAAAAGCGGTCCGTGATGTAGCGATGCGAGAGTTCGGCGGCTGCCACGATCGCGGGGTCGGTGATGTCCACACCGTGATGTACTTCGTATTTTTCCTGCAGCCCGCGCAGGATGGCGATGGTCGCTTCCACGCTGGGCTCGTCGACCATGATTTTCTGAAAGCGACGCTCGAGCGCAGCGTCTTTTTCTATGTACTTGCGATATTCATCCAGCGTGGTGGCACCCACGCAATGCAACTCGCCACGCGCCAGTGCCGGCTTGAGCATATTGCCCGCATCCATGGCACCTTCAGCTTTGCCCGCGCCGACCATGGTATGCATCTCGTCGATAAAGACGATGGTCTGGCCTTCGTCTTGTGCAAGCTCTTTGAGCACGGATTTCAGACGCTCTTCGAATTCGCCGCGATACTTGGCACCTGCCAGCAAAGCAGCCATGTCGAGTGACAACACGCGTTTGTTTTTCAGGCTCTCGGGCACTTCACCGTTGATGATACGTTGGGCCAGACCTTCGACGATCGCCGTCTTGCCAACACCCGGCTCGCCAATCAGCACAGGATTGTTTTTGCTGCGGCGTTGCAGGACTTGAATTGCGCGACGAATCTCATCATCGCGTCCGATCACGGGATCCAACTTGCCCTGTCGCGCGCGCTCTGTCAGATCAAGCGTGTACTTCTTCAAAGATTCGCGCTGGCCTTCGGCATCCTGCGAGTCGACCTTTGCGCCGCCACGCACCGCCTTGATCGCGGTGTCGAGTGATTTGCGGGTGAGACCGTGGTCGCGCGCAAGACGTCCTGCCTCGGATTTGTCGTCGGTCAGCGCCAGCAACACCATCTCGCTTGCGATGAATTGATCGTTGTGCTTCTGCGCTTCCTTGTCGGCCAGATTGAGCAAGGCGGCCAGTTCACGTCCCACCTGAACTTCGCCGCCTGCGCCGGTAACTCTCGGCAAGCGATCGATGGCTTGCTTGAGCTGATTCGCAAGTCCACCCACATTGACCCCGGCGCGCTGAAGCAAAGAACGGCTACTGCCGTCATCCTGATTGAGCAAAGCCATCAGCAGATGCAGCGGGTCAATGTATTGATTGTCGCTGCCCACCGCCAGACTTTGGGCATCGGAAAGCGCTTCTTGCAGCTTGGTTGTGAGTTTGTCGAGACGCATGAATAAACCCCAGTGGTGTTCGGTCTGACATCATTATTGGGCTAACCACCCGGAATTCAAGTCTGACTGGGAATAAAGCCTGGCACGGCCTTAATCCCAGTCAATCAAGCCGGAAGTTTCCGATGTAAACCCAAGGTCGCTGGATCCCGGCGCAGGAAAATGACTCAGGCAGCAAACCAGCGCCAGGTCACCAGTCCAGCCATGCAACAGGCGAGAGACCCAAGCAGGTGAACTCCGGTATGAAGCAATGCCCAGCCATAGGCCCCCCGCTGCACGAGCATGAGAGATTCGGCCGAGAAGCTGGAAAAGGTGGTCAGCGCACCGAGAAAACCAGTGACGACCAGAAGACGCCATTCCGGTGGCAGTTCAGGCAGACTTTGAAAAAGGCCGACGGCAAAGCCAATCAGATAACCACCGGCCAGATTTGCCGCGAGCGTGCCGAGAGGCAGGTTTTCAACGCGCGCATTCAGCCACAAAGAAAGTCCCCAACGCAGCCAGGCACCGAGCGTGGCCCCGATGGCTATCGTAACGAGGCTCAGGAAACTGGAGCCCATTTCGCCATCGCCTCGTCATCGGACACTCGCGCATCCACCCACCGTGCACCCGTCGGGGTTTGCTCTTTTTTCCAGAAGGGTGCTTCTGTCTTGAGGTAATCGATAATGAATTCGCAGGCATCAAACGCTTCGCCGCGGTGGGCAGATGTCACGGCGACCAGCACGATCTGATCCAGCGGCTTGAGAGGCCCTACACGGTGAATGACGAGCGCATCAAAAATATCCCAGCGCGCTTTCGCCTGATGAACGATATCCTCCAGCGATTTTTCGGTCATGCCGGGATAATGTTCGAGCTCCATTTCCGCGACATGCTCTCCTTCATTCAGGTCACGCACGGTACCCAAAAAGGTAACCACCGCACCCACTTTCGGCGTGTTGGCGCGCAATTGCGCAAGCTCAGTGGTGAGGTCAAAGTCGGCGGTTTGTACGCGTACAGCCATCAAGATTCTCCGCTTGCGTTCAGCCGCCGGTGACAGGCGGGAAAAAAGCCAGCTCGCAGCCCTCGCTGAGGGGCGCGTTTGCGTCCACCATCTGCTGGTTGCAGGCGATACGAAGGGATTTACCTTCGGCCAGTGCTTCAGCCCAGACGCCGCCACGTGACTGCAGAAACGTACGTACATCGCCGGCAGAACGTATCTCGGCCGGCAAGGTCAGTGTCTCGCCAGAGGTGCCGACGGCCTCTCTCAGGCTGGCAAAAAATTTCAGCTGTATCTGCATGACGGGCTCAATAAAGCAATTCCGAGAAAGGAATGAAGTGTACGGTATCCCCATTCGCGATGGTCTGGCCGGGAGGATTATCCACCAGCCCATCGCCCCAGACCGTAGATGTCAGCACACCGGAGCTCTGGTTGGGAAACAGGGACAAACCCTGCTGCTCATTGATGCGAACACGAAGAAATTCATTGCGCCGATCAGCCTTGGGCCAATTGAAATCGGCGCGCATAGCAAAGCGCGGTGGATGGGATGGCTGTGCGCCCTGCAGTGCCAGGATAAAAGGCCGCACGAACAGCAGGAAAGTCACAAAGCTTGAGACCGGGTTGCCGGGCAAGCCGACAAAAAACGCAGGCCGGGTGCCCTGACCCACCTCGCCGAAGGCCAGCGGTTTGCCTGGCTTGATGGCAATTTGCCAAAGATTGAGGCGACCCTCGGCCTCGACGGCGGGCTTGATGTGGTCTTCTTCGCCCACCGACACACCGCCCGAGGTCACAATCAGATCGTGGCCCGAAGCTGCCTGTCGCAAGGCGGCCCGGGTGGCCTCAAGCGAGTCAGGCACATTGCCCAGATCCGTCACCTCACAGCCCAGATGATCCAGTAAACCACGCAGCATGAATCGATTGGAGTTGTAGATGGCGCCGGGCTTGAGAGGCTCGCCAGGCATGGTCAGCTCATCTCCGGTAAAAAATACGGCGACGCGCAGACGACGAAACACCGGCAAACTGGCCAGCCCGACTGACGCAAGCAAGCCCAACTCTTGTGCACGCAAGCGCGTACCCGAAGGCAGAATGGTGCTGCCGGAACGAATGTCCTCGCCGGCGCGGCGTATCCATTCACCGGATTTCGGCGCATGACTAATGGTGACCAGCCCACTGTCCTGATCGAAACTGCACTGCTCCTGCATGACCACCGCATCTGCGCCCTCGGGAATCAGCGCGCCGGTGAAAATACGTGCGGCAGTGCCGGCTTCAAGTGGCTGACCGACATGGCCGGCTGGAATACGTTGCGCCACCTTCAGCGATGCATGTCCACTGGTGCAATCGGCGGCGCGAACCGCGTAACCGTCCATTTGGGTATTGTCCATCGGTGGCACGTCCAGCTGGGACTGCTGGTCGGCGGCGAGCACACGGCCGGTGCCTTCAAGGGTGGGCACGACCTGCGTTTCCGTCACGGGACGGGCCGCCTCGAGCAGAAATCCAAGTGCTTCCTGCACACTCAGCATGGGGGCTTTTGTTGTCATTGTCTTGCCGGGGTTGTTGTCTCGCGCCGGATTGTAACGCCTCTGTCGTCGCCTACGCAGGCCTCGCCCTACAGTCCCGTGTGGGAAGCAATGTAGCGCTTGATGGCGCCCACATCCGCTTCCATGACGTCGAAACGCTGCGGCAGGGACTCAATATGCTCGAAACCTGCAGGCCTTTCCGCATCTCGCCCAAGTGCTTCGTGCAGGGTTTCATTGAACTTCGCCGGCAGAGCTGTTTCAAGAACAATCATGGGAATACCCGGCTCCACCTGTTCACGCGCGACTTTCACGCCATCGGCCGTGTGCGTATCAATCATCAGTCCATGGCGGGAATAGACATCACGAATGGTAGACAGACGATCCGCATGCACAGATTTTCCTGAGCTGAAACCAAATTCAGACACGCGCTTGAATTCGTCGCCATCGCTTCCCGGCTTGCCCGACAAATCGAAACCGCCCTGAGACTCGACTTTCAGGAACAACGAACGCACCCTGTCCCTATCACCACCCAGTAAATCATGGACAAACCGCTCGAAATTCGACGCCTTGCTGATGTCCATGCTGGGACTGCTTGTGTGCAGGGTTTCTGCAGATTTGCGTACGCGGTAAACACCCGTCTGAAAAAATTCGTGCAGAACATCATTCTCATTGGTCGCGACGACCAGTTTGCTGATCGGCAGGCCCATCATGCGCGCGATGTGGCCGGCACAAATATTTCCAAAATTACCCGAAGGAACGGTAAAAGAAACCCGCTGGCTGTTGTTCGTCGTCGCCGACAAATAACCGCGGAAGTAGTACACCACCTGAGCGACCACCCGTGCCCAATTGATGGAATTGACCGTGCCAATTTTCTGGCGAGCTTTGAATTCAAGATCGTTTGAGACGGCCTTGACCATATCCTGGCAGTCGTCGAAAACACCTTTGACGGCGATATTGAAAATATTCGGGTCTTGCAAGCTGAACATCTGCGCGCATTGAAATGCGCTCATTTTTTGGTGCGGCGACAGCATGAATACCCGGATACCTCGCTTTCCTCGCATTGCATACTCGGCGGCACTCCCCGTATCACCCGAGGTCGCCCCAAAAATATTCAGCTCCGCTTGCTGCCTTGCCAGTGTGTATTCGAAGAGGTTACCCAGCAACTGCATCGCCATGTCCTTGAAGGCCAGCGTCGGGCCGTTGGACAAGGCTTGCAGCAAGAGCGAACGGTCACCCGCGGCTTCCAGCGTTCGGAGCGGTGTAATACGCGCGGCATCTTCGTCGGCGCGCGCGTTGCAATACACAGCAGCCGTGTAAGTCTTGGCGGTCAGTTGGTCAATGTCAGACGGCGGGATATCAGTCGCGAATTTTTTCAGGATTTCGCTAGCCAGCTCGGCGTAGGACAGGTTGCGCCAGCGACTCAGCTCTTCACCAGTCACCTGCGGGTAATGGGAAGGCAAGTAAAGGCCGCCGTCCGGCGCCAAACCGCCCAGCAGGATGTCGGAAAAAGACGATGCGGCTGGATGCCCGCGGGTCGACAGATAGTGCATGACCAATACAGCTCCTGAAAAACAGAATCGACATTATAAGCGCTGAGGCTGTTTCCCCAGACAAACTCCACGTCGTTGACTCTCAGCACATGAGTTTTGCGCATAGCAAAAGCCTCTTTTTTCATGCGAATTCTCAAGCCTTGAGTGAGCAATTAATCTCGCTTTGTCAATCCCATGAATTGGGTAATTTTGCGACTAATTTGCTGAATTGTTGGAAAAAAAATCCAACAAGAAACATTTTTCGTAAATCAAAACCTTCCTCAGGCGTGGCTGAACTCTTCAAAGTGAAGGAACGATCCAATGAATGAACCGCTTCAGACACTCGAAGAGAACACATTTGATCCTCTTACGCTGCTCGATGATCTCATTGAGACCTTGGATAACGATGACATTGCCATCGAGCCGGTGGGTGATTTTGATGATATTGACGACACTGGCAACGAGGGTAATAAAACCCGCGCCAGACAAAAACCCCTCCCCGATCAAAAAACAGATCTGTCCTCAGAAATACCGCCTTTCCAGCTAGATCAGGAACTCCTCTTCCGCGAATTGATCGAGCAACATCAGCGCAGGCTTTACCGCTTTGTGATCAAGTATATCGACCATCCCGATGATGCAGCAGATATCACCCAACAAGCTTTTGTCGAGGCGGCGCGCACAATTTCCAGCTTCCGGGGCGACTCCAAACTTTCCACTTGGTTGTTCGGTATCGCCATGAATATGGTCAGGAATTATCTCAGCCGGGCACCGCATCGCATCTACAAATTCGAAACCGACGACGTACTGAGTACAGTCGTGGGCAGCGCCCCGGACCCCAGTGACTCATTTGAACAAAAACAAATCATTCAATTAGTGGAAACAGCATTTTCGGATCTACCAGAGGAAATGAGTGAGGTACTCGGTCTGGTTGCCATCGATGAAATCTCCTATCAAGACGCCGCCGAAATGCTTTCGATACCACTGGGCACCGTCAGGAGTAGAGTTTCGCGCGCACGCGCCGTTTTACGCACCCACTTCCAGCAAGCCGGTGTTAGCCTGAAATTTTAAAGTCTTCACTTCCCGTCGCTGCATGAGCGAGCAGTACCACCCATCATATAGACCGCTGCACAATCAAAGGTAGCGAGTCATCTCCCGGCTTCCTATCCTCAACCCGCTTATCTTTCACAGGCTTTGCAGAATTGGCCGAAGAAACGACGTCCTGGATCACCTCGTCGCCGACCTCAACCACGAGTTGCGAGTGGCCTAATGAATCCTTTTGAATTGAGGATTGGCTTTTGGAGTTGCCTAACACTTGAATTAATCCTTCTTGCTGAACAGTCACGCCGAATCCAGTTGCAAGTGGTTGATTCATGATTTTTTGTCGCAAAGCGTCGATGACTTCGGCGAGTTCGGCCTGTGTCTCTTTCGCATTATCGGGTACGGCAAGATATCCCTCAATAAAGTCCAGAGAGCACAACATTTCTTCCTGATGGCTCTTCTCATTGACGTCATTAGTTTTCGAAAAATCACGCTTGAGCGTTTTATTCAGAATACCCTTCAAATCTGCTACCACGTCCGGTAGTTCAGGCGTATTTCCCCTTTCGAAAAGACGGTCTTCCAAATCATGTAAATCTTTCGAAGTCAGTAATTCCTGATGCTCCTCTCGCCCCTCCTTGACTTCGTTCTCTTCCTGTAAATTTTTTTGCGACTGCGGCTTTATTTCCGGATTTATCTCCGGTTGTGCTTGCGATTGTTTTGTTATGACTGACGCCGGTTTTGGAAATTGCTTCGGCATTGGTGTCGAATTTTTTCTTGTATCCATATTCATCGCATCTGATAGCATTTTTTCTGATTTTTGCTTTTCGCCGATGCGCATGCGAGGAAGTCGATGCTCGTTTTGTTTTTGCTTTTCCTGCTTTGATCGCTCATCATCGCCGCGATCAGACTCAGTTCTGATGACGGGCATGCTGATATAACTTCCAGAAACATCCATAAGATTAGTCTCCCGAGGATTCGTGCCGTCCATGATTTTCAGGTGCAGGGAATTCCAGTGCTATTTTTTCCCTGAGATAGTAATTTCTCAATTCGTCGATGGCGTCAGTCGCCGATAAAGACGGATCTGCCAAAGCATAAAATATCCTTTCCTGATCAGGCGGCAAAGCTCGGATGGGAATTTGGGTAAAACCTATACGCTCCAGCGAACGAATTGAACGCTGATTATCCGAATAAGCCGAAGTCAGCATCACGCTAACACCCAGTTTTCTGGCGAATTCACAAGCCAATTTGCCTGCCTGCGTTGCCAATCCTCTGCCTTGAAAATCCACGCCTGTCCAGAAACAAAAAAAGGCCGCGTGTTCAGAAACGGCGAGGTTGATATAACCGACAAAGCCCTGATCGGCATCCATGATGGCAAAGTGCGCCCACTGTCTCTGCTGAATCTGTTCTGTGATCCATTGCTGCATGGCCTCAAGTGCGGTGATCGCCGGCAGTCCAGTCATGATCGCAATTTGCGGATCCCGGTACTGGTAAAGCATGGCCTCTGCATGGCTGAGATCGAGAGGCTCAAGCACGAGCGGAAGTTCGACATGCTCCACAGGTTGTCGCCACCTGTCATCCCAATGGGCCAGTCGATCTTCAGTTCTCTGTTGGACCTCCCGCGCCATCACATGCGACGGATCCAAGGCTAAGGCATCAGAAATGATCTCTGCTGATCGTTTCAATTGCCCCGTGCGTGCATCGCACCAGGCAAGCTGGGCCAGATCCGATGCGTTCTGGCCACGGACCTGTATGCCGGCCTGGATAACACGCCGCGCCAGTGCCCAGTCCCCGCAATGCATGGCCATTGTCGCCACTTGTTCGTGAAACCCGTCTTTCCCGGCTCCCGGTAAATAATGGGACCAGACCTGCTCCAATGCCTGCCGCCAGCCCTCGCGATTGAAGCCATGATGCTTGCTGGCCCTGGCAAAATGGGGCCCGTGAATGGCCGCAAGCACCTCAGGATCGAAAGCCGCCAGCTTGAGCAAGGTGAGCCTATGCTCAAAAGCAGCGTCACCATGGACGCCTTGCATCGCCTGAGATAATGCCGGTGCGTGGCCGAACATAGCCGGATCGACATCGCGCACGAGCGCCCTCAAACGTGTGTCAGCATCCTGATGCCTGAAAAGTCCAAGCTGAAGCACTTTATCTTTTTGCAGAGCAAGCTGATCGGTGACTGCCTTGGCTTTGGTCAGCTTGTGCGCCAGCAAATGAAAATTGATGGGCATCGTCTGCCGATTTTGGAAGCACTTCGTCAAATCAGAAAAATTGGACAGTCGCAGCTTGACTTCCGTCGTGACTCCCAGGGCAGCGGCGATCATCAGACAGCCTTGTTTACATCTCTCGCTGATTGAGCCAATCAGCTCAAGTGCTCTTTGCGGGTAAGGAATTGGGACACTGTTGAATTTAGCGATATAAGTGTCAAACAAACCGGTCAGATCTGCATCCAGTGAACTTCTGTCAGCCAAAATCCACTTCCTGCCGTCACTGACTTGCTCCATATCTTCTGATTCATGCTCGTTACTGGGCGCGTTCTCTGCGTACTCCATTAACTTGCCGTAATGAACAGCGAGCAAACGCTGAGGCAAGTAAGCAAAATAATCGTGAAAAAGCGCAATCACTGGATTACTCGGCTGCCAGTGCCGGCCACCGTCAGGCAACAGCAGGCTGGGCTCTTCTTGGTTCGAGGGCCAATACAGGGGTACCACCCTGCCCTCCGCCATCAAGGCCTTTATTCCCTCTACCGCATACAGTTTTGCCACGGTTTGCTGGCCGGTCAACACGGGCAGGTATCGCCAGCGATAATGGGACTCCGACGGAAACTTGCGTTGCAAGACGCCAGTCATGAGTAGCGTGGTCGTACCACGACCGGGAAAGAAATCAAGAATATCCAGCGGAGAATCAGGAACGATTTCTTTGGCCGCCGAACAGGCATACCAATGATGAACTATCAGACGCGCCAACTCGTGGGCTACTACCGGACTGAAATCCGATGGCTCAACAATGAGCGTTTCGCCATCGGCAAATGGGACAGCATCGAGTCGGACACCTTCGCGCGCAGACTCGTTAGAAGCATGTATCAAAGTCGGCCCCGAGGACACAGTTTGTTGCATCATTTCTGCCTGATCAGAGAAAAATCAACCGCCGGGTTTTAGTGAAACTGAGCTCTCGGAAATAATCTTCGGGGTAATCAAAAATAAGCGCTCGCGCTTCTCCATTGTTGAGGAACGTTTCTTGAAAAAAAATCCGATCAATGGCCATTTAGAGATTCCCGGAACACTATTGTTCTGACGCAAATTGGACTCGCTATTCAAGCCACCAATCAAAAGGCTCTCTTTTTCTCCCATGACTGCTTGCGTCCCGATCGTGCTGCGTCTCACGGTTGGCAGACCATCAAATTTGCGGTCATCCTGAATAGCCCCATCTTCGATATCGACGACCAAGTGGATTGAATTCAATCCATTGGTGTTAATAATGTGTGGCGTGACTCTCAGTGTGGTTCCCACCGTAACCGGCACCACCGATGCGACACGCTCTCCTGTCGTTCTGATGTACAAGGTATCGGACAAATCCAGAAGAGCTCCCAAATTGTCGATGGTGAGCACCGATGGGCGAGAAACGACGCGCGCATCTCCATCGCCCTCTAACGCCTTGATCCTCGCCATCAGATAGCTGCCTGCATCGGGAATCACGGTGGTGGGATTGACATTCTTGCCCGTGATAAAAGTGCTCGTCATGGCATCAGGCACCAAGCCAGGTTGGCCAAAGCCACCGGCCACATTGCCTGCTCGGGCACCCCAGTCAATGCCCAATTCAGAGACACGAGTGGAGTTCACATCCACAATGACTGCTTCGATTTCTACCAATTTACTAGGAACATCCAGGAGCGAAATCAGCTCTTCATAAATCGCCATGCGTTGCGGGGTATCTTTAATAATCAAGGCATTCAAACGCGAATCGGCCTGGATCACCGGCCGCGCTATCTCAATACCACCTTGCGGGCCCCGAATATTGTCGGGTCCCGATCTGGAAGCGGGTCCCGATGTTTCTCCCGGCATTGGAGTACCAGCCGTCATCTCCTGTCCCGGCGGCATGGCGCGCAAGGGAGCGGCAATCGTCGATAGGGTGCTGTTCATGGTGGTCGGACGATTCGCGTCCGGACTAATCAGATTACGCAGAATCGTGGCAACGCCTGCAGTCATAATCTGCTGATCCCTATACGTAATGACCCGATCATTTACGGACGCGTGCTTGAGACGAAATACTTTGAATTGCTGGTCAGGCTGAGGCAATGGCAAGGTCGCAACTGCCCAGACCACCAGATCGACATAGGCCGGTGGGCCCGAGACCATCGCAACACCGCGATCAGGCACTTCACCCCAACCAAACTTTGGCTCGACAACACCAAGATCTGTCAGCGCCTTTCGAAAATTCGCAAGACTCAGCCCCGAAGCCGCTATCGAGCGTGTGGCGTTTTCGAAATTGCGGCTGACATAAAGCGTGCCTCCGTAGTAAAACCATTGCAAACCATACGTAGATGAAAGTTGGTTCAGAAACTCCGTCGGAGTTGCTGAGGTCATCCTGCCGGAAACCGTCTCTTTCTTGGCCAGCACAGCGCTTGAGGCTTGCAATTCCAGACCAAATGTTTGTGAAAAATTCTCCAGAACTTTCTGCAATTCCTGTTTTTCGGCGAAGTAGGAAAATGTCACCTCTTGCCACGGTACGGGTGCTGCCTGTGCCAATGAATGCAAACCCAAAAAAGTCCACAGTAGTGCCAGTATCGATCGCCAATTTTTTACGGGCCTAATTTTCATATTTTTATCCCTATAAAACCCGAAATATTTTTCGCCATTGGGCGAGTGAATTCAAAAATGCTTCAAGTGCAACAGAAAATTCATCCGTCGTTGCATCCGCTGGAATTCTTTGTTGAAGCGAAATATAGGTCGCCGTCGAATCGAGTACAGGCACATCAGCATGCTCAAAGGTCCGAATCCAGGAAGCCGCAAGACAATGACGCAGCACGTCCTCGGCGTCAGCCGCATTTGGCGGCAGCTCAGCCAGTCGGCACTCAAAAACAAGGTCGCCATGCGGCGCCGGACGGCAATACACCCGATTTTGAGTATCAATGACCAACACGACGGCGCCATCCACTCGCGGCTGTGCCACTTGCTGGGTGTCCAACTGCTGCCTTTCTAAAAAACCAGCCAGTCCGGAATGCAAATATTCAAGCTTCACATGCCCTCCCCGATACCACCGTTTTTCAGTCGCATCAGTGCCACCAACACTTCGGCCACCGGCTCAATCAGCTCCGAAGGAATGTATTGATCCGTCTTGGCCTGAGCCATCAGCGCGTGCGCCAACGGAATGTTTTGCATTACAGGTATTCCGCACTCTCTTGCTGCCAACACCATCTGATGTGCCACCGGATCTTTGCCCTTGGCGAGCACAATGGGCAAAGGCGTCACCCCCTGCTGGTAATAAAGCGCAATCGCCAAGTGGGTGGGATTGGTCACCAACACTGAGGACTTTCTGGTCTTGACGACCATCTCTCCCATCGCAATTTCTTTGGCCATGCTCTTGCGATGACCTTTGACATGAGGATCACCCTCCAGCTGCTTGTATTCCTGCTTGATCTCATCCATCGACATCATCAGCTGCTTGCGATGCTGGTACCTTTGCCACACAAGATCACCCAATGACATTGCCCCAAACCCGATAAATGCGTAGATCGTTAGTGTTTTCAGCATATCGGCAAGCGCCACACCTGCCGCCGCCAGTCCACTCGCCGGGATCAGAATGAGCGGCTGCAACGAGTCGCGGATGACAAAAAAAATCAAAATGCTCAGGAAACTGACTTTGATAATGGATTTGAAGAATTCGACGATGTTTTTCATCGAAAACATCTGCTTCAGATTCGATACCGGGTTGAGCTTGTCGCCTTTGGGAATCAGTGCCTTGAATGCCAGAAGCAAACCGGTTTGCATCAACTCGCCGAACAAGGCGATGAAAATCACAAGCAAAATGAAAGGAAACAGAATTTTTAGAGCAATCAGTAATAATTGATCAAATTCGATACGAGCTGCATCAAGAAAATTCATCCCATACAATTGGGATGGAAAAATCATGATTTCGACAAAGTTTCGTATCATGCTTTCCGCATCAGCCAGCATGTATCCCAGCAGAGCCCCCATCAACAAGGTCTGCGTGAAATCCTTGCTTTTGGCAACCTGACCTTCTTCGCGTGCTTTGCGAATCTTGTGCTCAGTCGGCTGTTCGGTTTTTTCACTGCTCATTTGAAATTCTCAGCGAAACATGGTCTGAATGCTGGGGAGCACACTGGATCTCAAGCCCGTCAACTCTTTTCCAAGATAGCCAAACAGAATGGCTGTATAGACTGAAAACATGAATATCGCCAGCGCACTTTTGATCGGCATCGCAAGAAAAAAAACTTGTAACTGAGGCACAAAACGACTCACAAGACCCAGACCCACTTCGGCCAGAAACATCACGAAAATCACCGGTGCACTGAACAAAACCGCCATACGCATCAGTCGGTCCATCAGATGCAATAATTCGGCAGGCATCTCAGCACTAAACCGCGGCATCATCTCCAGTACCGGCCAGAGCCGGTAGCTTTCGTAGACGATATCGAGTATCAGGAACATGCCGCCACTGATTAATAGCAACGTCATTGACGCCATGCTGAACAGTTCGCCAAGAGGAGACGTGTCATGACCCGTCAGCGGATTGATGGTGGCCGCAATACTGGCACCG
>JBDKLM010000094.1:0-23535 GCA_039806005.1 Pseudomonadota bacterium | reverse complement strand
ATTTCTTCGAGAAGCCTTGCGCAAGCAGGCGGCAAGGGTACCCTCAGGGCGAACTCCTGTAGCAGCTGAGTTCGGATCTCCCGAAAATACCGTTCGCTTTGCCAGTAGCCCTCTAGGAATACTGGCCTGGAAAGTGCGGCAAATTCCGTTGAGTAATGAAAATGGGGCTCGCGCCACACCGGAACGTTCATGATGCGCGGCAGCCAACGACGGGAAAGACGTGATATCAGTGCCTGGCCACGGGAGGGCAACCAAGAGCACTGGGCACGTTTTACGGCGTCTATGCAGAATGGGGCAAGGGCAAACTTCCGATTTATCTGGCCACCAAACCAGGATAGGTCCAAAACCAAGGGTGACCCCAAGCGAACGGCTAGCGAACGACCGGCCGCGTATTGGAACATCTGGTTGCCTAGACCTCCGGAAAGGCCGACCACGACAGGTTGTCGGAGCCCGGTCATGCCGCCCCGCCATGAATCGCACGCTTGAATTGCCTATATAAGGCCGCAACGCCGTTGATGAGCGTATAACGCCAGCCCAGCCGCTCGCGCCGTACTCTCTCCAGTTCCGCCTGGGAGTGCTGGACATCACCGGAAGCCCCGCCGCGCTTGTGCAGGGCCGTCACAACTGGCAGCACGCGGAAAGACTGTCCAGCCAGATAGGCGCCGAGGAAGAAATCGTAATCCGACACGATGCGCAAATCCTCGCGAAACGGGGTGCGCAGCAGCAAGTCACGGCGCACGAACGATGAGGGGTGGGGAATGGCATTGAAAAAGTGCAGGTGGCGCGGCACGGCCACCAGCACTTCGCTGGGCGAGCGGATATCTCCCACAAGGGTGGTGGCGCAGACGATGCCGTGCCGCCCTTCCGCCAGCGCCGTCATGACAGCGGGGAAGCCATCAGCGACCAATTCGTCGTCACCATTGATGAAGAGGATGTACTTACCCCTAGCTAGGGCCACGCCCTTGTTCATGGCGTTGTAAATCCCGCTATCGGGCTCGCTCAGGCAACGGTCTACCAGGGCGCCGCGCTGACAGATTGCCTCCAGCGTCCCATCGTCGGAAACTCCATCCACCACCACATACTCGATGCCGTCGCGTTTGACGGCCTGAACCGAGTCCAGAGTACGACCGATGGTGCCGGCACAATTCTTAGTCACCGTGACGATGGTCAGCAGAAATTCAGGCATGACTCAGGACTTTGCCAAAATGATGTCTTGCTCAACCCGCACCAGATTGCCGATCAGTTGCGGGAAAGTCACCGTGGCCTGCCACCCCAGGCTTTTCATGGCTTTGGCGGGGTCTCCAGCGCTATGGGCGATTTCCGAGGGACGGAAGAGGGATGGGTCGATATCCACATGGTCGTGCCAGTCCAGCCCTAGCTGGGCGAAGGCTCGGGCGACGAAGGACTCGAGGGTGTGGGGCTCACCGGTGGCGATGACATAATCCTCCGGCTGCTCCTGCTGCAGCATGCGCCACATGGCATCAACGAAATCCGGCGACCACCCCCAGTCTCTGGCGATATCGAGGCGACCGAGGGAAAGCTTTTCATCGGAACCGGCAGCGATGCGGCAAGCAGCCGCAACGATCTTGCGTGTGACGAAGCGGGCCGGCCGCAACGGAGATTCGTGGTTGAAAAGAATGCCGTTGCAGCAATAAAGGCCGTAGGCCTCCCGATAGTTGGCGATCAGCCAGTGGGCGGAGGCCTTGGCCACGCCGTAGGGACTGCGGGGACGGAAGGGGGTCATCTCATTGGCTCTCTCCCCCGGCAGAACATCACCGAAGCATTCGCTGGAACTGGCGTGGTAGATACGCACCGGACGCCCCAGGAAGCGAACCGCCTCCAGCAGGTTGAGGGCGCCGAAGGCAATACTCTCGATGCTCTCTGCCGGCTGATCAAAGGACAAGCCCACCGAACTCTGGCCGGACAGGAAATAGATTTCGTCCGGCTCAGAACGGGAAAGCGTGTTCAACACACTTCGGAAGTCGCTCTGGGCCATGGAAAGCACCTGAACCTGCTGCCGGATGCCGAGCCGCTCGAGATTGGAGAAACTCGACATCTGGGCATCCCTGGAAGTCCCCCAGACCCGATATCCCTTGCCCAAGAGCAGTTGGGCCAGATAGGCGCCATCCTGACCGGAGACGCCGCAGATCAAAGCTGTTTTCATAGTAGCTTCCGGTAGATTGCCTCGGTTTCCCGGGCGCACTTCTTCCAGGTGAACTGCTGATAGCGGATCCGCCCTGCGGCAACCAGGGCACTACGCTGGGTGGGAGACGCCAGCACCGCTTCCATGGCGGCCAGCATGGCCTCCTGGTCCAGCGGATCAAAACTTTCCGCCGCATCGCCGACCACTTCCGGCAGGGAACTGCTGTTACTGCAGATAACCGGGCAGCCAACCGCCATTGCCTCCAGGGGAGGAATGCCGAATCCTTCATAAAGGGAGGGATAAACGAGGGCGGCAGCCTGCTGGTAAAGCGCCGCCAAAATTTCATCGCCGCCGCCCATCTGCACCACCTGGTCGGGGCCCAACCCGGCATCGGCGATCATCTGGCGCTCGGCAGTCTGCAACGGGCCACCGCCAAAGCAAAGCAGGTCGAACTCCTGGTGCAACCGCTGAGAGAGGGCAAAGGCCCGGACGAAACGCTCAAAGTTCTTGTATCCGCCACGAGCCCCCACATAGAGGAGGAAGGGGCGGGCATGGTACTGCTGGCTGGGGGTGACGGCTTGCACGAACTCCACATCAACGCCGAGATAGACCACGGAAGTCTTCTCCTCGGGGACACCGCAATAGCTCACCAGATCACGGCGCGTGCTCTCGGATATGCAGATCACATGATCGGCACGATTGGCGGCGGTGCGCTTGGGTCGAGTGGTTCCTTCGCTATTGACGAAGAGACCTGGGTAACGCTCATGAATGAGATCGTAAACCGTCAACACACGCCGTGCCCCATTGGGCCGGAAATCGTCTTCGCAGTAATAGGTCTCATGGACGACATCGGGCTTGAACCGCGCTATCTCACGCCGGGCCATGACCTTGCTGGCAAACATGACCGGCCGAAGTAACTTCGGCGGTAGCCTGGACAATGCCCGCCCCCGGGAAAGTTCATTCCCCAGTCCGGCCAGATTGCGATTGACATGGAGGGGCGCAAAAACTTGCGGCGTTACTGCCGGCATGGCCGCCAGCTCGCGCACGAGACTGCAAAAATAGCGGGAAATGCCGCCATATTCCTGCAGCAGGAAAACCTGCTGGTCAAACGCGACTTTCAAATCAAGAGCCCCCGTCTTCCGCATGCCGGACTTGCCGGGCTGCCGCAAAGAATGCAAATGGACTCACTGAGCAAGGATCCCCCGGATCTCGCAGGCGCAGGAACATCTTCATCGCTAAGCGGCGTGCAAAGCGCGCTCCACGCAACGAAAACTTCGAGGTGGTTTCTCTCAAAAGCGTGTCGGCCACGAAGATAGCCGAGCCCATCGGCTGGACCTCTTGGACGTCAAACCCAGTGCGTGTAAGCACATACTGCAGTCCCGTGGGCGTGTAGCGACGGTAATCATGAGGAATTTCGTGAAACCGATACATGAACGGCACCGACAGCAGCAACAGCCCGCCGTCTTTCAGTATCCGGCGAATTTCGCCCAGCAACGCCAAATCATCCTCGACGTGCTCAAGGACATCAAAGAGGCAGATCGCGTCGAAGGCCCCTGTTTCGAAGGGTAGCTTGCGAGCTTCGCGATCCAGCACGACGTCAACGGTGCCGAATCGATTCTGCTGCAGGTCGCAAGCCACGGCCTGCGCACCAAACCTGGAAAAATACAACTCGAACGGTCGATCGCCACACCCGAAATCCAGCACCTTCGAACCGCGCAACTGCTCACCGTACCGATTCAAGTGAGCCGTCAGCGCCTGGTTGAGTTCCCGGTAAGGATCGTCAGCGTACGGCTCGTAGCGCCGAGCCTGCCGCTGAATAACACGATTACTCATTTATATTTCCTGCACGTTTCATGGCTGCTCAGGTGGTAGCTGAGGTTCGGGCTGTGAGCACTTGACGAAGGTGTTTTTCAAGCGCAGCCTGATAGTGCGCCACACTGTGATGCTGCAAAACGTACTGTCGCGCCTGGGCACCAAGCGCAGAGGCCGTTTCCTCGTAGCACGATAGCAGCCCGTGCAGCAAGTCCTTGAGAGCTTGCTGATTGTCGTGCTGGTACAGGAGGAGGTTATGACCGTTGGAGACCTCGCCGGAGCCTCCGCGACCCGTGGAAATGACAGGCAGGCCGGCCTGCATCATCTCGATCTGGGCAATGCCAAACGGCTCCTCCCATAGCGAGGGGAAGAAGCCAAGATCATATCCTGCGAGGCGCTGCAACAGGGATGGTCTGTCCACGTTTGTCATTACCGACACGAAGTCCCCGAACTGCTGGCGCAACAGCTTGTCTTTTCCATTGCGGCTAAGTCCGTAGACGTCCAGTCGGACGTCGCGCCCCGTAGTATGACGGTAACTCTTGAGCGCTTCACAAAGAAAGAAAATGCCCTTGTGCAGCTCTATCTGGCCAATGAATACGGTCTTAATCGTCTCGCCCAAGCGGTAGTCCCGCTTTTCAGGTATGTCATCGGCGCGCAGGTACGGATATATTACGGTCGCGTACTTGGGCGACAGGTCCAATTGCTGGCGAGTGAAGCGCGAGATGAATATGGCGTTGCGGATCTTGGGCCGTACGTTGCCCCAGATGGCGACCCCTCGGCCACGTAATGAAGACAGCAGCTTTCTGAACGTGCGCTGATAGGCCATCACAGACCAATCCATGAAATGGAAAGTCGCCGGCGGTGCACCTGCCTGATCCAGCGCCTGGAGTAATTGCCAGCCCAGTCCGTAAAGGTTCCAGAGATAAATGACTTGAGGGCGAACCCTTGCGATGGCTTCGCTCAGACGCTCAAGATTGTGTTGCTGGACCGTGTCAAACGGCGCTACGGCGTGTGTACCCCCCCAGTTGTGATGCAGCAGCATCACGCGCTCAATCGTGTAGGGTGTGTCCTTGTCACTCGCATCGGTGCTCTGTGCACTGAAATCAGACGTGAGCACATAGCACGCGTGACCGGCGGTAGTCAGCACGTCTACCGTATCGCGACAGGCAAGTTCATATCCGCCGATATGCGCTGGAGGAAATAGATTGGAAACAACCAAAATCTTCATATTTTTTCCACTGCATCTTTCAGGCTTCGCAGGCGCCGGCGCAGGTATCGTGCTACCCGGCGCAAAAATGGCGTTGGCGGAGAATAGGCGGCCCGTAAGGAAAACTCGGTATCTGCGGCAAGATCCGGAACAAAGAATGTAGGCTCGTAATAAGAGCTGAGTTCGCAGGTTGCTAGGCGCGCCAGCGGATGGCTGGGGTCCACCGAATTGGTGCCTTCGGCACCGAAACCAATGTTCCTGATGAGATTGTGATTGGGTACAACGCAATAACCGCCTTGCTTAATCTGTGCATAGATCAGGCAGAACGCCCAGGTCGTTACATTCAAGCCGGTGTGAACGGCCTCGAAGGTCCGGATCCAGAACTGCTGCCCTTTTTTGTCAGCCACTATCGACGCGATGACCTTGGAGCTGAGAAACACATCGAAGTCCTCCAGGTTTGGACGCCACAACGACCATGACCGCCGCCAGCTGGCCCAGCCCCATACAGCGGTAAACCTCGAAAAATAATAGTCACCATCGCCGCGTCGGATATCGGCCTGAATGTTGTTGCCGGTAATGCTAAAGATTCTGGTGTCGCTCCGATACCGTTCAAGCATCGTCTGGCAATAGGGAAAGAAACTAGGATCAGGCAGGCAGTCGTACTCCAGGATAATACCTTCTTCCTCTGCTTCAAAAAACCAGTCCAGAGCAGATGAGACGGCCTTCTTGAGGCCGAGATTGCTCGGCAGAAAGCGCGTATGTACCTCGCAATCCCAATCGACATGGGCTACGACAGCGCGCGTTGCCTCGCAATCGGCAATATCATCCGGCCGGTCGGGGCGGGGGCCGTCCGCCGCGATATACAGCTTGCTCGGGCGAGCGGCCCTGATCTGCTCGAAAACCCTCCGTGTTGCCTCCGGGTTTCTGAAGATCAAAAACAATACAGGTGTAACAAGTGCGCCAGCCATCGCCTTGTTTTCGTTAATTAAGTTCATTCCCGGGGAAACTATAAGGTTGAGGCTGCCAGTTCGGCAACCTTAATTCAAACTCATAGTGGCAATCTGCTGCGAGGAATGCTTCGGCCCGAGAACGGTAGCGCGCAAGATTCTGCTCAGCGGCACGCATGAAATATGCGTATCCACGATCACTCATTAAGTCTCCGCCAAGGTATGCCTCATAGTCTGCAAAGCACTCAAACAACATGGAATCGGACTTAACCAGATAATGGTGAACCGCATAAAACTCATAAATTCGGCTTAGATCAGGGGCCGGCGCCGGCTCATTCAGATGCATCAACACCTCTGCGTAGGCTTCCTCGTTAGTGCAATTGGTGTTGAATGTGTAGGCGCTATGCGGGTTATAGGTGGCGTTAATCACACGGTAGCCCAGCAATGGCAATTCATGCCCTACGGAGCCGTAACAGGTCAGTGCCACCGCGACCCCCTCCTGCCTAAGTTGATGGAAGGATGTCTCCGGATTGATTACCTTGAACTTGGAGTATTTTCGGGCGAAGTCATTCAATATCTCCATAGTGCCAGGTAGATAGTCTCGATGTGGCTTTATGTACCACTCGTAGTCTGTACGTGTGGAAATCTCGCCTAGAAACTCCATCCATTGGTAGAAATCCCTGAAGGTCATACGGCTGTAAGCATGCGGATTGTCATAGAAGCAATGCGTTGCCACCAGAATTTTCAGTTTTTCGGAGTGATGGGTCTGACGCGCAAGACTAGTTCCAGCAAATGCGCTTTGGGTCTGATAGGACATGTCCACGCCGACAGCTCCGCCTAGCCGCCTGGATAGCGCATGGCGTGCTTTCTCAACAAGCGAATTTCGGCCAGTCTGGTCAATCGCATTGAAGTATTCCGGGTACTTCTTGAACTTCTCGTAGATATCGTGCGTTCGGGTGGAACGCATTATCTCGAAAGGGTTTGCAAAATAGACTGGTATGTTGAACCGATGGGCAATTTTCATCACTGTACCCATCTGCAGATAACAGTCATGGCTCAGTGCTATCGCCTTGATCTGCCCAGATTTCAATATGTCCGTGAAATATATGAAGTATGTCAGCGCTTGGAATATGTTGTGACGGGTATGGTAACCATGGATATCTACGGTTGGCTTGCCTATGCGCAGCGTAGACTCATAAATATCCAACCCCAGCCACACACCATCTATGGTCAACTCGAACAGATCCTCCGGCGAACGAATATCGGCGCACACCCGCCGGAACATTTCGGTGCATTTGCGGTATTGCCCCTGGGTCAACTTGACCAACAGATGTTGATTGGCTCCAAAGGATGCATAAATCTCATCCAACGCCGAAGATCGAGCTAAAGAACCGTAGCTTGCAATCGATGCATTGTGCTGCTTCGCCAAGGCGTTCAGAAAAATGCTGTTAGCTATTACCCAATGTGGCGCAGGGAAACAGTCGACCAGTATCAGCCCCTCCGGTTTCTCGACATGGGCATCGACATGCTGCCGATTAAACGCGAAGTACTGTCGCACCCATTCAGTCTTCTGCAGACCAGCAGACTCGTTGCGGTTGGCATCGCTGGCCTTTTGGCGAGATTGCCGGTCTATTACGTTGAATATGGCTGCCTGCCAGCGTGCTGGCATTGTGCTTATCAAGCGCTGGATACTTTGCTTCATAAAACGATCAATTTATCGCCAGTGCTCAAGGTTTTCATGAGGCAAGGCGCATGGGCGACCAGCCGCGGGGATACAACTTACCGCCCGTCTTCCGGCGGCAAGCGCGACAATTAGGGCCATCGTTTCGCACCCAACGACGATAGAGCTTTCTAGAACCTCATCCAACAGATCCCCATCCTTGCGTACCACCACGGGCAAGCCCTCTGAGTTTTCGATAAGGTATTGGTACTTATGCAGCGGCTCGGAAGGATGAGGGCGAACAACAATTCGCTCTAGAGTACTGCCGCCCAAAAATTGAGGCAGGCGGGCTAGCATCAGCTCAACTGCCTCAAACTCAGTGTAGCCATAATGCATGGCGTCGCCATATTGCTTGAGCGCATGAACGGATACTGGTTCAGTCACAATCAACACTCGTTGTGCTTGACCGGTCTCGAAGACCTTAGTCTGTCTGCTTGCTCTCTCAGCAATCGACTCTAGATATGGATTACCAACATTTTCAATCGCTGTGCCTGGAAACTCGCGCTCCGCGATCTGCAATGCGTATCGGTCGGCAACCCAAAGTGCATCGGGCAGACACTCTTCCCCCATTCGGACGAAGCGGTCTTTATAGTTCAGCCAATGATCCAAAAAGGTCACGGATCGTTTTCCAAGTGTGCGTGCGAGCCGGAGAGCCCGCCACTCAAGGTCAGACTGCCAGCTTGAGCCCGTCAAGATCCAGTCTGAACGTTGAAGGACGTCCTCTAGAGCGTCTACTTGGAACTCGCCAAGAACACGGCGAAAGACCGAAACGGCCGGCCCTTCGATAGCGAAAGAGCCCACCCTTAGATCGTTGCGCTTAATGAAGTTGGCAAGCAGTTCTGCACCACCTGCGTCATGCGCTACGATGGCGATAGTCCTAGGGGCGAATAAATCAGTCTGCACGAACGCCCTTTACGCCTTCATGTTTAAGCGAGATAAATGGTCTTGCTTTTTCATCAAAATCAGCGCCAGTCTGCCGCATAGTGCTGTATCGAGTTTTCAATCTCGCCCGGATCCACTACTTTGGGACGGAACACGGCCATGCGACCAACCACGTCAACCATTTCACCGAATCGTCCAATTTCCAGATACCAATCACGACCGACATAATCATCGACGATTAGCCTTGCATTCGGCCTATTCATTAGCTGTTGCAGGCTCTGTAATGCGCATCGCACGCGGAATCGGCCATCGATCAGCACCAGGTCTGGCACTTGTCCGGCCTGCTTGAGGCTAGCCCACGGTCTTTCGGAATACAGACGCCATCTCGCCAGCCGAGCAGTCGTAGGTGTTCTGAAAACAGGCTGTCCCCATTCACGGGTAAAGCCAATATTGGCGTATAGCAACGATACATTCGACGCCCTATCTGGCACATGCCTGCCCAGCGCCTCTCGTACTCGCGTGATAAATACTCGGTCACTATCAACCGAGTAGACGCGCTTACCCAGCTCCGCAGCCAAGATAGTGCTCCCCCCGCTGCCATACTCTAAGTAGGTGGTCGCTTCACGAAGTTGCTTTTCGAAGTACTCGGTACATGCCTCGCTCTCGAAGTGAGGGCGGGCTGGACATATGATCTTTCCCGAATAGCGAGCACGCTGGAAATTCAAAAAATCTTTCAGGCTATCGGGTGACATCCAGGTCCTTTGCACTCAGTGGACAAGCGTTGTTGTTGAAGATTGGTTTAAAAAATGGCACGGGCTCCGCATTAAAGCTAATTTTGAAATCACCACGCTGCGGCGAATTGACCCCGACCATGTCGAAGGACTTTTTTCCCGATAGAAACGCATCTTGGATGACATTCAGCAATAGCGCGCTGTTTGCCCCATAAGAACGAAATGTAGGATCAGTAGCGCCAAACAGGTAATAGGCACAGTTTGGATCGTGCGTCGTTACGATTGCAGAAACAGCCTGCCCAGCCGAATTCCGGGCGACAAGCATCTGACCCAAGCCGGTTTTGAGGACGGATTCGATGATGCGACGCACCTGATTCAAATGTGAGTCATCCGATGCTATGCCTTGACGTGAGAAGGTAAGTGCGTACAGACGAATGAACTCATCCACATCATAGGAACGTCCGATGCAAAGTCCAGCCTTTTCCGCTTTTTTAGCGTCCTGCCGTCGAGCAGTTCGAATCGAAGAAAGAAAGTCTTCAAAACTAGAAAACTGGTCCAAGCGTATGACGCCTGTGTATGACAGCGATAGCTCGTAAGTCCCTTGACCCGGGGTATGGTAATTGCACCACTGAAAGCCTCGCAGATCGGAGAGAGAGGGGTGCAGACAGAGGGAGTGATACGGGTAACGCCGGCTTAACGCATCGGCCAAACCCGAAATGATCTTAAGGCGCCTAGATACGGCGGAATGACCCCGGACCGGCATCGGCGCAAGGGCAACCCCCTGATAAAGCGAATACGGATAGGGGGCGCGGAATTCGCTATCGCCCGGGCTCATAATGAGCGCGGATGCCACGACCTGGTCGCCCATTTCAAAGAAAAGCCTGTCGTGTGTCACGCCCAGACCGTCAAGATACCCGCTGAGAGAAAAGACATTGCACTGCGGACTCGCCAGAATGAAGGTATCCCATGCACTATCCGAATGGCAATCGATCAAACGGCTTGCTTCTTGACCGCTGACGGAGCTGTTGGTCATGAGTGCTTTCCAGACGTCAATTCACGCCACACCTGCTTGGGCCTTGAGGCTGTCAAGCTGAGCCCAGACCTTGCGAAAAGCCGCGATGATCAAAGCGACGTCATCGTTTGATAAGTCATGCAGACACATCGGAAATCCGATGAAAGTCTCGTCGTGCAGTTCTTCCGCAACCGGGCAAATTCCTTTCGCGTAATTTACTTCTCGCCGGCACACATCACTCGACCAAGGGTATCCTTTAGTGCCATATGCCATCTTCTGCTGGTACATGGGCAGCAAGTGAACATTCACATACCCCCCTGCCAACCCATCTAACCCTTCGGCCTGCAAGGCCTCCAAGATGCGTGTGCGCGGGACACCAAGCCTTTTGACGTCAAGAACCATCGGATAAACGTAATACGAATGTGTGCACCCCTCTTCAATACTCGGCGTCCTCAGCCCCTTAAGATCAGCAAGGCCGACTGTCAGCTGATGTGCAATCTTTTGACGTCCTGCAACAAGTGCGGCTAGCTTGTCGAGCTGCGCGATACCGATGGCGCATTCAATCTCGCCGAGACGGAAGTTGTACCCTATCATGTTTGCCAGATTGGTCACGCCCATATCGCCTACCACGGCCTCTGCGTGGTTACGGATCAGGCGCAAGCGTTCGGCCAGCTCGTCGTCGTCCGTCACCAGGATGCCGCCCTCGCCGGTGTGAATATGCTTGTGGTAGTTTAGGCTGAAGCCGCCCACATGCGACAGCGTGCCGGCAAAACGCCCCTTGTACATTGCACCGGGTGCCTGCGCAGTGTCGGTGATGACTTTCAGCTTGTGTTTGCGGGCGATGTCCATCAACGCGTCCATATTGGCCGAGTGGCCGAATATATCGACAGCCATAATCGCCTTGGTATAAGGTGTTATGTTCGCCTCGACGGATTTCGGATCCAGGCAGAATGTTTCCGGCTCTATGTCCGCGAACACAGGAATCGCGTTCCAATGAAGGATCGCCGTCGCACTGGCGCACATGGTAAACGGTGTCACGATCACCTCGTCGCCAGGTTCAATTCCAATAGCACCGACAGCGGCAATGAGGCCGGACGTCCATGAGTTGACCGTGATCGCGTGTTTCACGCCAAAGTAGCTCTCGCACTTGCGTTCGAACTCCTTAACCTTCGGGCCTCCATAGAAGTCCGGATCCCATGCTCCGATAAACTGCGACAACACACCGCTTTCGACTACCTGCTTCGCCGCATCGACTTCTTCCAGCCCGATCGGGTTGTAGCGTTTGAAAGGGCGATCAATGGTCTTTGGGCCGCCCAAAAGGGCAAGACGCGTGTCATTCATTGTCGTGGTCATAGGGCGTTCTTGATGCGAGTTAGGTGTTCTATGGTTTGCAGCGCCTGGACTCCGGTGCATATTGCGGCCGGCCGACCATCCAATGCCGCCGCCAGCTGATCGGCCACATGCAATTGGATTTTCGCGAGATCGTTTGGAATCTCTTTTTCAGTCGGGTCCAGCACGGTATAGCCTGGAGACGTAATACTCGGAATGGCGGGTTGCCAGAGTACGCGGCTGCCGCCCAGATCGTATCGCAACCTGCCGCTGGGCGAGACCATCTCCACGGTGTAATGTGAGTAGTCCTCCTCCCGAGCCGCCAGGAAATGAATCTGGCCACTCGCGAACGTAGCGATAAAATCGGGCTCCGGATCCGAACCCCAACAACGCCCCTTCTGCACGAGCTTGAACGCTAGCAACTCGCCCAGCCAATACTGCAGCAGATCGAAAAAGTGGGAGCCGTTGTTGAACAAGCCCTTGGAGTACCAAGCCACACCCTTCAAGGGAAGGGCAATCTGACCGGAGTCCAGTCTGGCCTTGATTTCACGCACAGCTGGGTCGGCTCTGCGCACGTAATTGACGAAAAGCTGAGAACCGGCCTGGGTACAAGACGCAACGATGCGCGCTGCTTCGTCGAGCTTATATGAAAGGGGTTTTTCACAAATAATGGCACTTGGTTTGCGCAAGGCCAGTACTTCCTCAAGAACGGCCGCGTGCGCCTCGGTTGGCACAGCAATCGCGACCACCGCTGGGTCAAACTCCCGCAGGGCTTCGGACACGGTCGCGTACACGGGGCGACCATACGCCTGTGTAAACTCCGCACGGCGCTGCGCACTGCCGTCCACGCCAGCGAGCAGCTCGAACGCCGGATGTTGGTGAAATGCGCGCGCATGCGTGTAGACATGTACCCCTGGATCCAACGCAAGGTCGGATGCCATGCCTATCTGCCCTAACCCTACCACTACAACGCCCAAAGTCATGAGTCACCCTTGCGCACGACTTTCCGGTTGATCTCCACCCACTCTGGCCGTTCACGCAATAAACGGATCATGTCACCACAGCCGAACAAGGGGTTGACAGGAGCCAGTTCTTCGATGATTTTTTTCAGCAGCAGGTAGTCGCTTACTTCGTCGAGAGTCAGAGCCAGCTCTGGCCAATGTAGGGAGGGCGGGGCTACCAGATGCACGCGTGCGAACAACTCAGGATGCCGGCAAATAAATCTAGACACATGCTCCCTGTCTAGCCGGTCATTTGTCATCGTGGCCGACGACTTCAGAGCGGAGAGCCACATCACCTGTGTATCCATGCCATCCGGATAGCTGCGAATCAGCGAATTAGAGACGTATTGCACATCGTGATGGAAAAACATTTGTATCGTCTGTTCGACCAGATCCGGATCGATGACCGGGCAGTCGCCCGTAATCTCGACGAGCACTTCTGCGCGCGCCATGTCGCCCGCGCCAATGACACGGGCCAGCACATCATCCTCGCTGCCACGGTGGCAAAGCACCCCAGCTGCATTGGCAAATTCGACAATTGGTTCGTCGCTGGCATTGGTCGTCGTGGCGATCACAATCGCGTCGATGGATGCAACAGCTCTAAGGCGCCTGACAAGATGCATCAGCATCGGCTCGCCATCGGCTGGCAGGAGCACCTTGCCCGGCAATCGCGACGAGGTCATGCGCGCCTCAATGGTGGCGACCACTTTAGGCTTTGACGCTGCCATCATTCCAGATCCTCTTTAGTAACCGGCGTGTTTTTACGTATCTGCCGGGCCGCCTTGCGCCCCAGCACTTCATCAAGGTGCTTCGGCGCAAGTCCGAAGCCTGGACGCACGCTGCGCACAGCATCTGGCGAAATAATCGCTCCGGCCGGCAGGTCGCGCACAAAATAGAGCGACCGGCGAAATTGCACATTGCCTTGCTCGCTGGACTTGCGCCCGTAATCGACGCTGCCGAGCGCGCCCCACGCGGTACGGGCCCCCCCGCAGAGGGCAGCGAGCTCGGGGGGCTCCAGTGAAAAGCTGTCGTCCGGTCCGCCGCCTCGACGGTCAAGGGTGAAATGTTTTTCAATGATTGCTGCGCCCAACGCCACGCTGGCGATCGCGGTGGTGTTATCAAGCGTGTGATCGGAGAGGCCAGTGACGCAGCCATAGCGCTCGATCATGTCGGGGATGGTGCGCAGGTTATAGTCCTCCGCCGGGGCAGGGTAGCCGCTCACGCAGTGGAGGATAGCCAGTTCCTTACAGCCACCTTCACGAGCCGCATCGATGGCTTCCTGAATTTCCTCAGCATTAGCCATACCCGTGGAGATAATCATCGGCTTGCCGGTGCTAGCCACATATTTGATCAGCGGCAAATCGACCGCTTCGAAGGAGGCGATCTTGTAGGCTGGGGCATTCAGCTCTTCGAGCAGATCGACTGCAGTGTTATCAAAGGGCGAGCTGAAGATGGTGATCCCAAGCTGGCGGGCATGTGCAAACAGCGTCGCGTGCCAATCCCAAGGCATGTGCGCTTCACGGTAAAGGTCGTAAAGCGTGCGGCCGTCCCACAGGCCGCCATGGATACGAAACCCCTCGTCGTCGCTGTCCAGCGTGATCGTGTCGGGCGTATAGGTCTGCAGCTTGATCGCATCGGCGCCGGCCTTTTTGGCCTCCTCGACGATGCGTAGCGCAGTGACGAGGCTGCCGTTGTGGTTCGCCGACAGTTCGGCGATCACGTAGGGTGGATGGTTGCAGCCGATCCGCCGTCCGGCGATGTTGATTTCCTGATCCTGTGGCATAGCTTACCCCGTCTGGCCGCGCCATTCGCGGCGCAGCAGCCCGAAACAGATGAGATCGTGATAATCGTCGCCGAGCCGCTGCTGCTCGCGAAGCACGCCTTCCTCGAAAAAACCGAGCTTGCGATGCAATCGCAGCGACGCGGTGTTGCTGGCAAGTACCTGACCGCACACCTTGTGCACTCCGAGAACCGCGAAGGCGTGGTCGAGGGCTGCGCGCCCGATTTGGCTGCCAGCCCCAGGCGGCGCACCAGCTGCGGCGTAAAAGCCCCAATCAGCGATACCGCCAGATGCGACGCCAGAAAAATGAACATAGCCGAGCGGTTGCCCGGCCACTGCGACAAGGAGCAAACAGCGCGTCGGATCGGCCGCAGCCTTGGCGAACCAGCGGCGGTGCTCATCCAACTCGATTTCGTGCTGGGTCAGCATCACATTACGAACTTCCGGCCGATTGCGCCAGGCCAGTACCATTTCAAGATCGCCCTCCACGAGGGGGCGCAAAGTACAGGGCTGCAATTCAGACATTTCAGGCATGCATCATCTCCACGGCAAGGCGGCTCGCCCCGAGGCCATCAGTCAGCGCCGCACAAGCCGCCTGCATGGCGACGAGGCGGCCCGGAGCCAGCACCACGGCGAGTTTCTCTGGCAAGTCCTCAAAGCCCGAAGCCGTTTTGCCGATTAGTTCGACGCAGCCAGCCGCCTGCAGCGCGGCAGCTCCCGATTGCTGGTTGGCGGCAAGCACTGCTGTCAACGACGGCAAGCCGAGGCAGCAGCGCTCCCAAGCGGAGGTACCGGCCGCGCCAATCGCCAGATCGCTGTCGGCAATTAGCATCGCCATGTCGGCAACAGAAACTCGCATCTCAGCCGGCCAGGGCAGGTCCGCGACCTGTGCGGCGACAGCGTCCCGCCAGGGCGCGTGCGCCCCCATGACGACTATGATGCGGCAGTCGCCAGGCAGCAAGCCCAGCGGCAGCGCTGCGAGCACCGCGCCCGTGGCATTGTCTTTGTCGATGCCGCCCATACTGACCAGCACCTGGCGGAGTTTGCCGGCCTGCCGACGAGCCAGACTTGCAGCGCGGCGGGCTGCGAATTCAGGACGCAGTAGCGCATGTGCCGGACCAATCAGCCGGCGGCAACCGGCGGGCAGCAGCGCTTCGTAGTCGGCGGCCCGGCGTCCGAGATTCTGGTCGAGCAGCAGGTCGGCTAGGTGCGGGCGCTCAGCCAGATCGTCAATGACCAGCAGGCGCTGGCAGGCCGGGCGCAGCAGGCTTTCCCAACCGGCATCGACGGCATAGTGGTCGAGAACCAGCCAATCGACGCCTGCGCCGAGCGCCGCCAGGGTTTGTTCGGCATCAAGTGCGGGCGTTACGCCTAGCCAGGCAGCGTGAGCCGGAGCCGCCGCTGGGCGGTAGTAAGCGGTGGTCGGCGACGGGAGGACGTGTGCCTGATATCCGCGCTGGCGAATCTCGGCGATCAGGTTGCCGGGCAGCTCACGGCAGACGAAGCGGCAAGCGGCGCCGCGCTCGCGCAAAGCATCTGCCAGCGTCAGGCAGCGCATGACATGGCCGGTGCCGATCTCGAGCGATGCGTCGGTGCGAAAGGCGACCTGCATCGGCAAATCAGTTGAGACGCTTAAAACCACCGTGGCAGACCGGCCCCTTAAGCAGTTGGCCGACGTCGCGACCGTCCTCGCACTCGCGAATCAGCGCGAAGATCGGATCGAGTGCTGCGAAATAGGCATCGACGTCGGCCGACGTGTGCTCGGTGCATACATAGACGCTGTTGCCAGCAAGGAAGCCTTGCGCCAGCATATCCTGTGTGATCAGCGTCTTATAGGCTAGCGCGTTCGAACTGCGGAAGCTGTAACCAGTGAGTGCCGGCAGACCCCAGTGGTCGATCCCCAGGCCGTGCTTGTCGGCGAGTTGTTGCCAGCCTTCGCGAATGGCCAGGCCGGTCTGCGTGATCTTTTCCCAGGACTGCGTACGGGCCATCACATCGAGTGTGGCAAGTGCCGCGCTCGGGCCGATTCGCTCAGTCCAGAAGGTTGAGCTGATAAAGGTAGATTGCGCCGCTTCCATGACCTCGCGGCGACCGATCGTCGCGGTAATCGCGTAGCCGTTGCCGAGCGCCTTGCCGAACATCGCCATATCCGGCTCGACCCCGTAAAGCTTATGCAAGCCTCCGAAGGTCTGGCGGAAGCCCGAGGTGCATTCGTCGAAAATCAGCACGATTCCGCGTTCGGTCGCCAGCTGGCGGACCTTGTGCAAGAAGTTGTCTTGCGGCCCATTGTTGCGTACGACTTCCATCTTGATGACGCCGATGTCGTGCTCGTTGACCAGAGCTTCCAGCTCGGCAAAGTTGTTGTAATTGAACGGGAAGACGGTTCCGTGCAGGTTGCGTGGCACGCCATTCGGCTCGAGTCCAGGCAGCAGGTGGCCGTCGAGCCCCTTGTCGTCGCCTAGATTGACCGACAGGTACCAGTCGTGCCAGCCGTGGTAGCCGCAGATGGCGACCTTGTCGCGGCCCGAGGCGGCGCGCGCGATGCGAATAGCGACCGCGTTGGCCTCGCCGCCGGAGCGCGCCAAACGGGCCATGTCGGCCCACGGGTGCAGTTCGATCAGCTTCTCGGCAAGATAGACTTCCTCGGGACAGTTGAAGGTCGACATGTTGCCGGCGTCAACCGTTCGATGTACCGCAGCATCGACCTCTGGGTGGCCGTAGCCGAGGATGTTGGTGCCAATGCCCATGATCGACATGTCTGTGTACTGCTTGCCGTCGAGATCCCAGACTTGGCAGCCCTTGGCTTTACTAAAATAGGCAGGCCATTGCTCGGGCAGGAACATTTCGGCGCGCTTGGAGAGCAGCATGTTCCCGCCCGGGATGACCTGCTTGGCGCGTTTCCACAATTTCTGACCAGTACCCATGGCGGCCCCTTCGTTTCGTTTTGTTTCTCGATTCATGGCAAACAGTCCCGGCAGACGTTGCTGCAATTCAAGAACTTGTTGCCAACCAAAATGAATTTCTGGCGCAAATTGTGCAAACACATTTTTGATCACTTCAAAGTCGGCCGGGTCATCGACGGTCCAGCGTAAAGCCGATAAATTTGTGTCGTTTTGCTGGGCCCCCATGGTGAAAAAGCCAGATTGCCGAATGTAGGGCGTGACATGTTCGTGGTCATAGGGCTTGCTGCTCTCGCGTAAGGCTCGTTCAAGTGCCGCCAGCGTAGTAACTTCAATATCCAATCCATCCGGATAGGTTGGCGGATTGGTGTTGCTGAAGTAGTCGACGCCAGCAGACTTGAATTGACGTATGCAATCGTCAACCAGTGTCGGATCCATCAACGGGCAGTCGCCAGTGATGCGAACGACGATGTCGGCTTCTGCTTCGCGGGCTGCATAGACAAAGCGTTCCAGTACGTCATCCTCGCTGCCTCGGTAGCAACGATAACCGAGGCCTCCGACGTGATCAACGAGCGGCTGGTTGCGCGTATCCTCCGAGGTGGCGACGACGATCTCGTCGAGCTCGGCGGCACGCGCCAGGCGGGCAAGTAGCAATTCGATCATCGGCATGCCGGCGATCGGCTTCATCACCTTGTTGGGCAGGCGGGTCGAGCCCATGCGGGCCTGGACGATGGCGACGGTTTTCAAAGTGTGTTCCACAGCGAAGGGTTGATCAGGCGCTCATCGGCGCAACGCAGATCGGGCAGCTCGCCGGCCTGCGGCAGGGCCTGGCTGGCAGCGAGTAGTTCGTCGAACTGGGCCAGGTTATCGACGCCGATGATGACGCGTGCCACCTGCGGCAGCGCCAGGGGATAGGCCAAACAGGCCGCGGCGGCCTGCCCCGGGTGGGCGGCGCACCACTGCTGCCAACGCGCCCACAGCGGCTGCCAGGGCGCGAAGCGGGCTGGCACCTGCGGCATCAGCAGCAGCCCCTGCAGGAAGCTCGACCGGGTATGCACCTCGACGCCGTCGTCGGCCAGACGCTGCAGCCAACCTGAATCGGCCAGCCGACGGTCGACCAAGTTGAGCGGCGCCTGTACGAGGTCGGGCGGCAGAACCGGATAGATCGCCGCGAGATCATCCGGCGCATAAATCGAGACGCCGATACGCCCAACCTTCCCATCCTCCCGCGCCGCACGCAGGGCTGCGGCAAGTGCCGCACCGTGTCGTTCGAGCAGCTGCCGAGGATTGTGCAGCAACAGCCCATGTAAGCGATTGACTCGAAGCCGGTCGAGTGAGCCAGCGATGTGTGCAGCGACCCAGCCCGCAACGTCGGAACAGTCGTCAGGCAATGTAGGCAGCTTACTGACGATACACCAGCCGGCGACTCCGGCGGCACCCAGACAAGCCTCGCTTTCGCCATAGGCTATCGCCGTATCGATCGTATCCAGACCGCCAGTTCGTGCGGCGGCGAGAATTGTGACCGCGTCGTCACGGCTCACCTGACCAACCTGGTTAGCTACGCCGTAGGCCAACCCGAACTGCACGGTGCCAAGAGCCAAACGCGAGCTCATTGGTCTATTTTCTTGCGCATAACCGATGTAGCGACCCACTCCTGTGCATCGTCCGTGAATTCATTCCTGCCGTGACAGGTGACCTTGTGCGAAAGGCAGGTATACGCTGGATGCCAACTAAACAACTGGCGGTAGTCCATCTTGTATGAGTAAACGCCCGGTTTGTGGTGATATTCCCGCTTGATCGGGTGCGGGGCGAAAAAATCATTAATAACAAGCCAGCTGTCTGGCTTGAGAACTCGATTTGCCTCTTGCGCAATACGAAACAAGTCCTGCCGATCGCAGAGGTAGAGGCAAAATCCGAAAATAAGTACGTCAAACGTCGCATCTTCGAATGGCAAATCGTCAGCAGTGCCACGTTGTGCTGCAACACCGCGAGTCCGTGCTCTTTCGACAGCGAGAGAGGATGGCTCGACGCCGAAAACATCCGCATTCAGCTTTTCCGCCAGCCATTCAAGTCGCCGCCCTTCGCCACACCCGACCTCAAGGAGCCGCAATCTGCGCGGCTGCGCCTCTGGCGGAAACGTTGCCGCAAGCCCAAGAACGGCCAGCGACACCGGATCGATAGAAAATTCCGTTTTCGCCACCGTCTGCAGGTTGCGCTTGTACCAAGCATCGGCCTCGGAGGAGAGAAAAACGTCTTTTTGTGACATTTGATGTTATCGAGAATAAGTACGCTAACGTGGGTTGGCGGTTTTCGCTTCCGAGATCCACGTCAAATGGCGAGAGCGCGTTCGAGCGCGGCGACAACGGCGTCCTGCTGCTTACCTGTCAGGTCGGAATACATGGGCAAGCTTATTGCCTCGGCATAGTAGCGCTCAGACTCCGGGAAATCGCCAGCCTTGAACCCGAACCGCTGGTAATAAGGCTGAGTATGCACGGGAATGTAGTGCAAGTTCACCCCGATACCACTCTCGCGCATTGCGTCAAAAACCTCACGATGCGACCTATGGATCTGCCCCAACTGCAGGCGAATCACGTACAAATGCAAACCTGAGTAGCCGTCTGGATGCTGCCAAGGCGTCGTTACCGGCAGCCCCGCAAGCTTAGCTTCGTAGTCCATGGACAAGACGTGCCGGCGCGCGACGTATTCATCAAGTCTGGCGATCTGGCTCAGACCCAGGGCAGCTTGCATCTCGGTCATACGGTAGTTGAACCCCAGATCAATCTGCTGGTAGTACCATCCCCCGTCAGGGGCATGCGTCATTCGGGCTGGATCTCGCGTAATACCGTGGCTACGCAAGAGGGTCATGCGCTCCGCTAGCTGGGCATCATTGGTTACCGCAATACCACCTTCGCCCGTCGTGATGATCTTGACAGGATGGAAGCTGAACACCGTGATGTCGCTATAGCGGCCATTGCCAATCGGCTCACCTTTGTACTTGCCACCGATGGCGTGTGACGCATCCTCAACAACCCTAAAACCATACCTCCTGCTCAATGCATGTATACCAGCCATATCGCATGGTTGACCGCACAGATGCACCGGCACAACAATCTTCGGAAGCTTGCCAGTCTTCTGCGCTGCCGCCAGCTTCTCCTCCAGTCGCTCAACACTCATGTTGTAGGTCTGGGGGTCGATGTCCACAAAATCGACCTGAGCGCCACAATAGGGCCCGCAATTCGCCGATGCGACAAAGGTGATCGGGCTCGTCCAAAGCCAATCACCCGGCCCGAGACCCAGCGCTAGGCATGCGATATGAAGTGCAGAGGTGGCGCTGTTCATGGCCACGGCATGATGCGCACCAACATGTTGCGCAACCGCATCCTCAAAACGCGGCCCCACCGGCCCTTGAGTCAAAAAATCCGAATGCAATACCCGCACGACAGCGTCAATGTCAGCTTGGGTTATCTCTTGACGACCGTACGGGATCATTTTTCAAATATTTCCAATCTTTTCACGATTCGCCTCGATCCACGCCTGAAGGTCCTCCGGAGTCATCCATTCCGGATTGTTGTCGCTGGTATAGCTGAATCCCTCGAGGACCTTCTTGCCATCCTTAATTCTTCTTTCGCACGTGGCCCAGTTGTTGATGGCCGGCAGAATCTTGTAGTGCTCGTCATACGCGTAGGTGTAGTACGAGTCCTCGGCGCTGATCATCTGCTCATGCAACTTTTCACCTGGGCGGATGCCGACAAATTCCAGTTTGCATCCGGGTGCAACCGCGTGGGCGAGTTCCGTCACTTTCATCGACGGAATCTTCTTGACATAGACCTCCCCCCCCTCCATGTCCTCAAACGCGTGCCAAACGAGATCGACACCCTGCTCAAGCGTGATCATGAAACGGGTCATTCGTTCGTCGGTGATGGGAAGTACTCCCTTATCCTTGATTGAAAGAAAGAACGGTATAACAGAGCCGCGTGAGCCCATAACATTCCCGTAGCGGACTACTGCAAACCGGGTGTCGTGGCCTCCAGCATAGGAATTGCCGGCAACGAATAGCTTGTCCGATGCTAACTTCGTGGCACCATACAGATTCGCTGGGCTGCTTGCTTTGTCCGTTGACAAGGCAACCACCCGCTTCACCCTCTGGTCGATGCAGGCATCTATGATATTCATCGCGCCATTTATATTTGTTTTGATACATTCGAAAGGGTTGTACTCAGCTGTCGGTACGATTTTTGTCGCAGCGGCATGAACTACATAGTCAATCCCATCCAGGGCGCGATACAAACGCTCTCGGTCCCGAACATCTCCAATAAAGAAACGTACCCTTGGGTCGTCACCGAACCTCTTCGCCATTTCCCACTGTTTCATTTCGTCGCGGGAAAAAATCACAATTTTCTTGGGGTTGTACTTAGCCAGTGTCATCGGCACGAATGTATTGCCGAAAGAGCCAGTGCCTCCCGTAATAAGAACAGAGGAATTTTCAAGCATATTTGTATTCTCAGGTTTCAGACAATAGTGCTTCGTAAGTCCCCGTTTGAATATTCTGACCCGGACAAAGTTTCACGATCAGGTCACAACTATTGAGCGTATTCAGACGGTGAGCGATTATCAGAACTGTTATTTGGGGCCCCAGCAATTGGATGGCTTCCATCACCCCTCGCTCGGTTTCATTATCGAGTGCGCTGGTCGCCTCATCAAACACTAGGACATCGGCCTGCTTGTACAACGCTCTGGCAATTCCTATGCGCTGACGTTGACCGCCGCTCAAGCGCACGCCTCGTTCACCAACCCCTGTGTTGAATTTATCTGGCCACGATTCGATTGTCTCCAGAATATTGGCTTGCCGAGCAGCCTGCCTGACCCTCTCACGATCTATCTCGTCAGATGAAATACCAAAGGCAATATTGCTCTCGATACTGCTATCTGCCAAGAAGATGGTCTGCGGCACATGGGCTATATGTTTTTGCCATTGACCGATGTTATTGACGTCGACAGGAACCCCGTCAACGACGAGTTGACCTGCCGTCGGGTTCAGCAGCCCCATCAGGATGTCCGCCATGGTGCTTTTGCCGCACCCGGTAGCGCCGACGAAACCCACCCGACAGCCTTTCGGAATTCTCAGATTGACATCGCGCAGTACCCAATCTGCGCTTGGCGAGTACCGGAATGACACGTTCTTCAACTGTATATCTCGCTCAAACGATAGTGGCATGAGATGTGCGTCATCTGCATTGTTGAGCAGGGGTTGATCTAGGAGACTCAGCGTATCCATCAGGGACGCCTGATTACTTCGGATGGAGGCCCAAGCCTGGTATGCCTGCTGGGAAATTGGCAAAAGGCGTTGCGCACCCAGCGCCAGCGCACCGAGGGTCGGAATAGCGGAGGAAATGCCACCGGAGCTGGAGGCCAAGTGATACGCCAATGTGGCAATCAGCAGCATGCCTAACGCTTCCACCACGAAGCGGGGGCTCTGAGCGATGAAGGCGCTGTTGATTTGTGCGGATCGCATCGAGAGGTCTGCTTTGCGAAACACACGGCAATAGACCTCCTGCGAACGGTCAATTAGCACATCTCTGATTCCACCCAAGCCTTCCTGCAAGGATTTGATGACACGTCCAGCTTCGTCGGCGACCAGCTGGCTGTTTTCCAACAGGCGACGATGGCTTAACTTGATCACGACGCTGTAGATCAGCGCAAATCCACCCAAGGCCACCGATGACGTTAGTGGATCAACGGCTAGCAAGGTGATCAAAATGGCCGCCAGTAGCATGGCGGTACTCGCAATCGTTACAACGGGGAGAATCATGTAGCTGCTGATGCTGCTGGCCTTGCTATAGACACCGTTAATGATCTCACTACTATTGCGAGATACATGAAGTGCATAGGGCTGGTGGAGCGTCTTACGATAGACGTCCAGAGCTATATCGGCACCTATAGCATAAGAAATTTGGTTCTGCACCAAGACCAGCAACATACGCATGAATCCTGCAACGATGATCGACGCGCAGAACCCCAATGTGATTGGTAACAATAACTCATCTGAACGAGTCAGGCCAAACCACTGCATG
>JBDKLM010000093.1:0-40842 GCA_039806005.1 Pseudomonadota bacterium | reverse complement strand
CCGGTCGTTGGTGTGCCGCTGCCCTTTGTGAGTTATGGCGGCACGGCTTTTGTCACGCTCAGTCTGGGTGTGGGTACGCTGATGAGTATTCAGCGGCATCGCAAACTGGTACAAACCTGATCCGCTCGTGTACGGCGCTTCGCGTTTCATCAGTGCTTGGTACCAGCGCGAGTATTATGCTTGGTTGCTCTTGTGCGCAACGACCTTGCTGAGCAGCTGTACCAGTATCGATTTGTCGGAAACACGCGAGCCTGATCGCAAGGTGCCCGTGACGCGACGTTCGTCACCGGACAAGGGCACCGCCCATCCGGTCCCGCCTATTGCGCAAACTCCCTCCACGTCCTCTGCCAAAAAGCCCGGCGCCTACTATCTGGATGATGGGCCCGATGAACGCATTCCTGAAGGTTTGCTCGATACACCGGACGCAGAGCCCCGCATCGAGCCTTATGCCAAGGGTCCGAGCCGACCCTATACGATTTTCGATCAGACCTATGTACCCATTACGGACAATCGTCCGTTTGTACAGCGCGGTATCGGTAGCTGGTATGGGAAAAAATTTCATGGGCAGCGTACGGCCTCCGGTGAAATCTACGACATGTACAAAATGACGGCAGCGCATCCTACGCTGCCTATACCTTCGTATGCACGCATCACCAACCTGCGCAATGGCAAACAAGTCATTGTGCGGGTCAATGATCGTGGCCCGTTTCATTCTTCACGCATCATCGATTTGTCCTACACCGCCGCTCTAAAGCTCGGTTATGTACAAAACGGCAGTTCGGAGCTGGAGGTCGAGCGCCTGCTGCCGGAAGAAATCAAGCGCATGCAAGCCTCACGCCGGGCAGATTCCAGCCTTGCATCCAAGCCTGCTGCTGCAGATGATATCGATGCAATTGTCGGTGCGGTGAATCCTCAGGTTTCATCTTCCGTTGCAGTGGAGGCGGGCGGATTTTTCCTGCAGTTTGGTGCTTTCTCGCAAATGCAAAATGCTGCCTCGCTGCGCGAGCGTTTGCTTTCCACCTGGCCGCAGGACTTGCCGCGGCCGGAGGTCGTCCAAAGTCAGGGGCTGTATCGACTGCACAGTGGTCCGTTCAGTACGCGCGAACTGGCCGACCGGGCCGCGCAAGCGCTGAAATCATCGGCGCAGTTGCAGGCTACGATTGTGCAGAAATAAATCAGGGAGATCGAGGTGTCCGAGCCAGCGCTATCTCGTAGAGCTGATTCTTCTTTACGCCCGTAATGCGTGAAGCCAGTGCTGCTGCCTGACTGACGCTGCATGATTCGAGCAAGATATCGAGAACGCGTATCGCCTCATCCAGACCCTCGTTATCGCTACTTGGTGCGGCTTCGACCAGCACCACAAATTCACCACGCTGATAGTTGGGATCCGAGGCCAGCCAGGTTACGGCTTCCGATATGGGGCAGCGGTGTATTTGTTCGAAAACTTTGGATAATTCTCGTGCAATGACGATCTGTCGATTGGGTTCGAACACACGAACCATGGCGGTAATGGCCTCTGTAATGCGGTGAGGTGCTTCATAAAAAACCAGCGTCGCAGAAGAATGTTTCAGTGAGTCCAATATGGCTTCGCGTTGTTTGTCGCGCGCCGGCAAGAAACCGACAAAATGAAATTGATCGGCGATCAGGCCCGATGCAGACAATGCCGCTATTGCTGCGGACGGTCCGGCAATCGGTATTACGCGCAGTCCGGCACTGATGACCGCATCGACCATGCGCGCACCCGGATCGGAAATCGCGGGTGTGCCGGCATCCGATACCAGAGCGATGCGCTCGCCTGCCTGCAGGCGTCGAATAATTCTTTCAGCTACTTCTCTTTCATTGTGCTGATGAGCAGACAAGAGCGGCTTGTCTATTCCCAGGCGCGCGAGTAGTTGTCCCGTCATGCGCGTGTCTTCGCAGGCAATGGCGCTACAAAGAGACAGTGCTTTCAATGCCCGCAGACTGATATCACCCATGTTTCCAATAGGCGTGGCAACTACATATAATGCGCCGTCCGGAAAACTTTGCCGTTCGAGCTCACCAGCCAGTGCGGTAATGCTTGCTGTGAAATCCGTGTTTGCCGATGATTCCATGGAAGGTGGGGGCTGGAAAATGAATGAAGCCTTGCAAGGCGATCGCGTCAGACCTGAGCTATTGTACAAAAGTGTACTTCATGAAGCGGGCTGCAATGTCGAATCGGCATGATGGTCAAAGGCCGAGTACTGTTTCGCTCGGTCGGGATGCTGAAGCGCGCGCACAGGCTTTCCTCGAGCAGCAGGGCCTGACGCTGGTCGAAAAAAATTTTCGCTGCCGCGCCGGTGAAATTGATCTGATCATGCGCGATGGACAAGCAATGGTCTTTATTGAAGTCCGCTCCCGCAAAAATCAGCAATTCGGTGGTGCCGCAGCCAGCGTTGGCCCGATCAAGCAGCAACGTCTCTGGCGTACGGCCTCTTTTTACCTCCTCAAATTTCCCAAGCCGCCGGCCTGTCGTTTTGATCTGGTAGCCATCGAAGGCCATGATCTGCGCTGGATAAAGAACATCCGCCTTCTGGCTCGCTGAGCCAGCGCCGGGTAATCCCAGAAACCCTGCAAGCTCTCAGGCGCACTTCCTCTTATAATCGGGGCCAGCATGAGCAAGCAACGCATTATTGGACATTTCAACGAGAGTGCCGAATTAAAGATTCAGGCGGCGACCGAGCTCGCGCATCCTATTTCGGAAGCGGTCGAGTTGATGTTTGCAGCGCTCTCGAACGGCAATCGTATTCTGGCCTGCGGTAATGGCGGTTCTGCCGCCTATGCGCAGCTTTTTTCGGCCGGGCTGGTGGGACGTTTCGAGCGTGAGCGTCTGCCCCTGCCGGCTCTGTCATTGTCAACGGACCCGGCCATCCTGACGGCGATTGGAAATGATTACAGTTTTGCCGAAATTTTTTCCAAGCAAGTGCAGGCTTTCGGACAAGCAGGTGATGTACTGCTCGCGATTTCGACCTCAGGCAATTCGGCCAACGTGGTAGCGGCCATTGAGACGGCACAGGAGCGCGACATGCGTATTGTTGCGTTGACGGGCAAAGGTGGCGGCGCGATTGCGTCATTGCTGAGCGACGCCGATGTCCACGTTTGCGTACCTGATGACCGCATGACCCGGATTCAGGAAGTCCATTTATTGATTATTCATTGTCTTTGCGACGGTATTGATGTCGCACTTTTTGGAGGAGATGCGGAATGAGACCAGTATTTCAGGCGCGCGTGACCCGCGGTTTGTTCACCCTCGCGTTGGGTGCCACGCTGCTAGTCAGCCTGCAGGCTTGTGTGCCGCTGATGGTCGGCGGTACGGTGGCCAGTGCCATCGTGGCCACCGACCGTCGTACCTTGGGGGCGCAAACGGATGATGCTGCCATAGAGCTCAAGGCCGCTGGTCGTGCGAGCAAAATCACGGGCGACAAGGGTCGGGTCGCCGTCACCAGCTTCAATCGAATCGTGCTGCTGACGGGTGAGGTGGCGGACGAAAAAATGAAGGCTGAAGTGCAGAAGCAGATTGAAACGATTCCCGGCATTCAATCCATAGAAAATGATTTGACTATTGCACCTGTATCCACGGTCGGCGTGCGTTCAAATGATGCGCTGATTACCGGCAAAGTGAAGGCAGCAATCATTGATACGCACGACCTCTACGTCAATGCATTCAAGGTACACACGGATCGCAGCGTGGTCTATCTGATGGGTCGGGTAACCGAACGGGAAGCCAAGCTGGGCGCAGAAGTGGCTCGCAATGCTGCCAGCAAAATCAATAAAGTCGTTTTGCTGTTCGAATACATTGATGAGGCTGAGGCAAAAAAATTCATCCCCAAGCAGACTGACGATAAGGAAAAACCTGCTTCAGACGACCCCAAGTCCGCACCGAATCCTGAGCCCAAAGCGCCGGCGAAGTCTGATGCCAAGGAGGCGCCCCAGAAGTAGGTCATCATCGGTCGTTGAATTCGCATTACCCAAGGGGTGTGGCGCCAGGCGCCCACCCCTTTTTCATTCGGGTGGCCTGCCGCACTGTCCTATAATGAGGGCTGTTTGATTCTTGAATCTGGAAAGCCTTATGTCACGTCATTTCCCGCGCCGCGTCGGCGGCCTCACCATCATTCAAACCATGGCGATTTTGGCCATCTTGGGTGTTGTTCTGTTCTTCGCGCTGTCGCTGCTCAAAAAAGAGATGGCACCTGCGGCGACTTTCAAGACCTTGCAGGGAGAAGAAATCACTACCGCTTCATTGCGTGGCAAGGTGGTCATGGTGAATTTCTGGGCAACCAGCTGCAGCACCTGTGTGCAGGAAATGCCGGAAATGGTGGAGACCTACAAAAAATACCGCGAACGTGGCTTTGAATTCGTCGCAGTGGCGATGAGCTATGACCCGCCCAACTACGTCATGAACTACACCGAAACGCGAGAGCTGCCCTTCAAGGTTGCGCTGGATACGGATGGACAGGTCGCGCGTTCATTTGGCGATGTGAAGCTGACGCCAACGACCTTCCTCATCAATAAAAACGGTGAAATCCTCAAGCGCTATGTCGGCATTCCAGAATTCCCGGCAATGCATCAGCTGATCGAGAAAGCACTCGCAGTCTGACTTGAAACCTGCCTCATCAGGCCGCTTGCTGCCTTGGCAGCAAGCCCTCGTACGTTTGGCTGCCGCCTGATCGCTAGAGGCAGCGTTCGGTTTATTTCAACCCGGCCATGTGTGCCTGCTGATCGGCATGGTAGGAACTGCGGACCATCGCCCCCACTGCGGCATGCACGAATCCCATCTCTGTTGCTGCTGCTTCGAACATGCGGAAGGTATCGGGATGTACGTAGCGCTTCACGGGTAAATGGTCACCGCTGGGTGTCAGATACTGTCCGATGGTGAGCATGTCGACATTGTGTGCGCGGAGGTCGCGCATTACTTCCAGAATTTCTTCATCAGTTTCGCCCAGTCCGACCATCAGTCCTGATTTGGTGGGTACGTCCGGATGCAAGGCCTTGAAGCGTTTGAGCAGGTCCAGCGAATACGCATAATCCGAGCCGGGGCGCGCTTCTTTGTAAAGACGCGGTACGGTTTCGAGATTGTGATTCATCACATCGGGTGGCGCTGCCTTGAGAATTTCCAGTGCCCTGTCCATACGGCCGCGAAAATCCGGCGTCAGAATTTCAATGCGTGTTTCGGGCGAGAGTTCGCGCACGCGCTGTATGCATGAAACAAAATGAGCAGCGCCGCCATCACGCAGATCATCACGATCCACCGACGTAATCACCACGTATGACAAGCGAAGTGCGGCAATCGTCTTCGCGAGGTTCTCGGGTTCGTTGACATCCAGCGGATCGGGCCGACCATGACCGACATCGCAAAATGGGCAGCGCCGCGTGCATTTGTCACCCATGATCATGAAGGTGGCTGTTCCCTTGCCAAAGCACTCGCCGATATTGGGACATGAGGCTTCTTCACACACGGTCACCAGATTGTTCGCGCGCAGAATATCCTTGATCTCGTAGAACCGTGTGGTGGGTGAGGCGGCCTTGACGCGTATCCAGTCAGGCTTGGGCAGTTTTTCTGCCGGTACGATCTTGATCGGAATGCGCGCCGTCTTTCCTGCACCCTTTTGTTTTTCAGAGGGATTGTAGGTGGCCGCGTTGGGGTTATCGGAATCCATGTCAGGCACGAAGTTGTTTTTCCAGTTGCTGTGCGAGCGTTAGTTGTGCTTCTGCCAGTGCGATGTCAACGCCCAGAGTGCGCATATCAATGGTTTGCAGTCCGGGGTAGCCGCACGGGTTGATCCATGAAAATGCCTGCAAGTCCATCGCTACATTGAGTGACACACCGTGATAGGTGCAGCCGCTGGCGCGAATTTTCAAGCCAAGCGCAGCAATTTTTGCACCGGCATAGAGACCCTCGCCCACATAAATTCCCGGTGCGCCGGGCTTGCGAACACCCGAAAGATTATACGCCGCCAGTGTCTCGATGACCGCTTGCTCGATACGGCTGACGAATTCGCGCGGCAGGCAAACTTGCCCCTCGCGTCGCAGGTCGCACAGCAGATAAACTACCGCCTGACCGGGACCATGATAAGTGACTTCGCCACCGCGATCTGTCTGAACGACAGGAATATCATGCGCATCGATAATGTGGGCGCTGTCGGCACCCAGCCCTAGGGTAAATACCGGCGGATGTTCGACCAGCCACAATTGATCGGGTGTTGCTGCATCGCGAACATCGGTAAAAGCCCGCATGGCATCAAAGGTTTGTGCATAGTCTTCGAGACCGCGTTGCAGTATCTGAAGATCAGGCATCTCAGAGTACGACCTTGACCATGGGATGTGAAGACAGGGCGCGATAGAGGTTGTCCAGTTGCTCGCGGCTGGTGGCGCGCACGGTGACCGTCAGCGACAAATAATTCCCTTTGGACGAAGGGCGCATATCCATTTTGCCGGCATCAAATTCCGGGTCGTGAAGCCGCACCACATCCACCATGGTCTGTGCAAACGCATCTTGTGTAGCACCCATGATTTTTATGGGGAAATCACACGGATAGGTGATCAGGCTGTCTTCAGAGCGATTCATTGTCGGCGGGTTATCCTCTAGTGAGGCAACATCAGCCGCAAGGAGTCCCATGCGCGGCCAAAAATGGTGGCTTCGTTCATCTGGTCAAGCGCCTGCAGAGGCAGCTCGCTGATGACTTTGTCATCGGCGAGCACTTTCAGCGTACCCACCGGACGATATCGCGGAATGGGCGCGATCAGCGGATCAGTGCGTTGCACGACCGACTTGAGCTTGGCGGTCGATCCGCGCGGCAGACTGACAAATACATCGCGATTGAAACCCAGTCTTACCTCGTCTTTCGATCCCTTCCACACGACGGGTGTCAGGATGGCCTGATCTTTCGAATAAATTTTGAAGGACTGAAAATTCATGAAGCCCCAGTTCAACAGCTTCTGACTTTCCTGCGCACGCATATTGTCGGACTCTGCACCCAGCACCACTGAAATCAGTCGTCGCTTGTCGTTACCATTGGGCCTGATCGCAGAAGCAATCAAACAATAACCAGCTGCCTGTGTATGACCAGTTTTCATGCCATCGACGGTTTCATCCAGCCATAAAAGGCGGTTGCGATTGGATTGGCTGATTTTGTTATACGTGAAGCTCTTTATCGAATAAATCTTGTAGAAATCCGGAAAATCGCTAATCAGTCGCGATGCAAGCACCGAAAGATCGCGTGCGGTTGAATAGTTATTTGGATCTGGCAGACCATGTGGATTCGCAAAGCGCGTATTTTTCAGGCCCATTTGCTCAGCTTGACGGTTCATCAGCACGGTAAACGCTGCCTGATCACCTGCCACGGCCTCGGCCAGCGTGACAGCAGCATCATTCCCTGATTGCACGATCAGTCCATGCAGCAGATCCGCGACCCGCACGGCCGTATCGGGTTCGATGAACATTTTGGAACTGCCGCTATCCACCTTCCATGCATTGACTGAGACATTGATCGTCTGATTCAAGTCGAGTCGCTTGTCCCGAATCGCGGAAAAAGTCAGATACGCCGTCATGATCTTGGTCAGCGACGCAGGCTCGATGCGCGCATCTGCCTCGTGCGAGGCCAACACTTGCTGGCTGCTTGCATCCAGCAGTAACCAGGCGCGTGCGGCAATCGTGGGTGGCGTGATCGTTTGCGCACTTGCGCTGGTCATCAGCAGAAGACCAAGTAATGCAGACAGCAGATTTTTCATAAAACTGAACACCATCATCCGGCAAAAAGACAGGTAGAGATTATAGAGCTTGTGATGATGATCAGTGCTCCCAGCTATCAATGACCAGTTTTTTTATGTGGTGCAGTTTGCGATGAAAAAAATGATCAGCACCGGGAATGACGATCACCGGTAAATCCTGCGGGCGTGCCCAGTCGAGTACATCGATCAGAGGTATGGTGTCATCCTGCTCACCATGAATCAGCAGGGTATTGGCGGGCACCTCCGGCAACGCCCATTTGCCGGCAGCGCTGCCAACCAGCACCAATCGCTCTGCCGGCTGATTTTGCGCGATCAGCTGCTGCTGTAGCTGAGACAGCACAAAGGTGCCGAATGAAAACCCCGCCATGGCCACCGGCAGATTCGGATATTGCGCGCGCATGTGTGCGTGCAGTTGTGCCATATCCTGCGTTTCACCTATGCCGGCATCGTGCACACCGGCCGAGGCGCCTACGCCCCGAAAGTTCATGCGCACGCTGACATAGCCGAGCGCAATGAAAGCTCGTGCGAGGGTCTGCACCACTTTGTTGTCCATCGTGCCCCCGTACAAGGGATGGGGATGGGCAATCAGTGCGATACCGCGTGGAGGGGTGTCAGGAGGCAAATCCAGATTGCACTCAAGTGGACCCGCCTCGCCTTCAAATGAAAAAGCCTGTGTCTGTGAATTCATTGCGCATCAAATCTTGAGGCGATCAACCACCTTGCCAGCCACCAGATGCTGGTCGATGATCTCGTCGATATCTTCCTTGTCCACATAGGTGTACCAGGTGCCCTGCGGATAAATCACCATGACCGGACCTTCCTCGCAGCGATCCAGGCATCCGGCCTTGTTGATTCTTACCTTGCCCTGACCATTCAGGTTGAGTTGTTTCATGCGCTTCTTGGCGTGTTCTTGTGCTTCTTTTGCGCCGCGATCGGCGCAACAGGCACGACCATCATCGCGCGCATTGATGCAGAAAAAAACGTGATGTTGGTAGAAGGAGGTATCGCTCATGGAAGTCGGAGGGCCAGAGAATGAAGCTTGGGGAGATGCTGAATAAATCTGCGTTTTATGGCGAGCCGGCGCCGAAGTGCGACGCGGGGATCAATCAAATCAAGGTCCTGGCTCCATTGATCTTGCCACAAAAGTTTCTGCATTTATTTAATCAGCGCTTACTTGGAATCATACACTGGGTGTGGGCCTTGAATTTCAACCGGATTTTGCGGTGTTGTGATGGGCAGGGTGCGTCAGAAACCAGAGCGCGAAGGCGGGCCAGCACAGCGACAGAAATTGGGCGGCGCCGTTGAAATTAAGGAATTTGCCCTGGGTCCAGTCTTGCAAGGTCGAGAGGAAATACGGATTGGACGGTGCGAGATTGACCAGCACCAGGGCAATCAGCAGCGATAGGGTGGCCGCTCTTCGCTGGGCGGCCGGCGGCGCAAACGACAGGCCGGCCAGCATGACGATGCCAACAATCAGGCCGCTGACGGCCGCGGGGGTGAGCCAGCTGAATGCGTCATCCGGCGCAAAGAGCACGGCATGGGCCAGCGCCTTGGTCGCCATCGCTGCGAGCATCAGCATAAGCGCCAGTGCTACTTTGGGCGCTGCCCGGCGTGTTTGACAAAGGAGTGTCAGCACCGCACCGGTCATCCCAAAAGCGGTAATGATGACTTCCAGCAGACGGTATTGATCAACACCGAGATGAATTTCCTGCCACAGCAGCTGGCTCAGATCCACTGGCACCGCAAACCAGGAGGATAGCCAGCCCGATACCGCGGGCAACAGCTGGCCGTGGCCAAAGAGATAGGGCTGGGGATAAATTTGAGCAATCGGCCACAATGCGGCCACGATCAGACCACGGCTCGCTTGTTCGGAGAACCATGAACGCCTGAGCGTGCGCAGCCAGCTTTTTTCGAGCACGGGCGAGTACATCAGCGCCCCGGACAGTGCCCCGATGATCACGCCCAGTGAATTGGTCATCAAATCGAGGTTGCTTGGCACGCGCGAAGGCAGATAGCTTTGCACTGCTTCCAGCGCAACAGCCAGCAAAACGCCCGCGGTGCTGGTGATCAGGACGGCCCATGCGCCCCGCACCCGGGGATACAAGGCAAGCACGCTGAGCGCACCCAGCGGCACATAGCCGATCACATTGACGATGAGGTCGAACCAGGTCCAGTAGTGCGGCATGGGCTCGACCAGGTAGCTCCAAGGCAACAGGCCGTTGTCTCGCCAACCCGAAAACGGAAAACCGCTGGAATAAATGACCAGCAGCGCATAAACCAGCAGCGCAATCCGCACCGATGCCGAAGCTTTTCTGTGAACGCCTTGCGAAAGCGGTACCTCGCTGTGGCTGTGCATCTGTGGATCCGACATGGCTGGCAGTGTATTGGACTTTCGCGGAACCGTCACCCGCAGCGGGGTTTGAGCCGATACAATGCGCCCCATGAGTGCTCCCCTGATTGCTGAAAGACTGGCCGGTCTGTCCCGTACTGCGGCGCAATTTGTTCAGTTTGAGGTCGTCACCACGACGGGTTCGACCAATGCCGACCTGCGCGAACGTTTGCCGGGGCTAGCGCAACCCGTGCTGCGGGCAGCCGAATGTCAAACCGCGGGCCGTGGCCGTGCCGGGCGCAGTTGGGTCGATGCCCATGGCGATGGCCTGAGTTTTTCTCTCGCCTGGCACTTCGGTGGCGCCATGGGACAAGTCTCCGGCCTCTCACTCGTCGTGGGTGTCTTGGTGGCAGAGACCCTGCGTGCGCATGGCTGGGAGGCTGGACTGAAATGGCCGAACGACCTGTTGCTCGATGGCCGCAAGCTGGGCGGAATTCTTATCGAGACCGTGAGTACCCGGCCGGGCACATGGGCCATCATCGGTATCGGAATCAATGTCCATCCCAACGCCGAGCGTGATGCGGCGGCAGGCACGGAAACCGCATCGCTCGCCCCCGGCGGGGTCGATCGCAATGCGCTGCTCGCTTCTCTGGCCGATGCTTTGACCGAAGGTCTGCCCCTGTTCGATTCGCAGGGACTCACGCCTTTTGTGCCTCGCTGGCAGGCCTTGCATGCCTATGCGGGCGAGGCGGTCGATCTGATCGATCGCGGCAGGCTGATGCAACAGGGCATTGCACGCGGCATTGATGAGATGGGTTGTCTGTTGCTCGATACCCGCGCCGGACGCATTGCGGTGCTGGCCGGCGATATTTCGCTGCGCAAGCAACACACTCCGGGGACCTCCCATGCGCTTGCTGATTGATGCGGGAAACACTCGGGTCAAGTGGGCGCTGACGGCGTCCGATCATCTTGCGTCTGCATGGCAGGCCGAGGGCAGCCTCACCCATGATGCGCTGTCAGGATTGGCGAGTGAATTGCGGTTACACGAGATTCGCGATGTCTGGATATCGAATGTCGCTGGCGATGCCATGGCGACTCAACTGACACACATCCTCGCCGACGCCGGCTTCTCGGCAAGTACCCAGCACTGGTTCGCATCGCTGCCCGCCTGTGGGGGTGTGCGCAACGGTTACCGCGATCCAGCTCAGCTGGGATGCGACCGATTCGCGGCACTCATCGGTGCGCGTCACCATCATCCTGATCGTGATCTGCTGGTCGTGAATGCAGGCACCGCGACGACGGTTGATGCGCTCACCGCCGATGGCCAATTCATTGGCGGCATGATTCTTCCCGGGCTGGGAACGATGGCGCGCTCGCTGGCGGTCAACACTGCGCAATTACCGCCGGTGACCGAAGTACATCTCGAACAAATACTGGCAGATAACACGCGTCAGGCTATCATCAGCGGATGCATCAGCGCCCAGACGGGCGCGATCGCACGCGCGTTTTCGCGACACCCCGGAAAGTCACCGTTGTGCCTGATTTCTGGCGGGGCGGCTTCATTCATCTCGCCCCATCTGGAGCTGCCGCATCAACGTGTGGAGCATCTGGTATTGACCGGGCTGCAGGTTGCTGCTTTGTTGGAGACTCACGCATGATGCGTATTTTTTTCGGGATATTGCTGCTGGCGAATGCGGTATTGGTGTTCATGCTGACGCAAGAGGCCGAACCCCCAGCGAAAAAGCCCGCCGGCTCGCCCGTCGCCGAGATTGCCCCCGAGCGCTTGACGCTGTTATCTGCACGACCGCTGGTTCGGCGCCCCACCGAAGGCGAGTGCATTGAGGTGGGCAACTTCACCACACAGACTGCCGTGAAATTCGAATCCGGACTTGCGCTGTTGTCCTTGCGCGAGCTTCCCAAAAAGCGTCTGGTCGAAGCGCCACCGTCCAATCTGGTTTTTCTGCCGCCACAGCAAGGCGAGGCGGGCGCCAATCGTCGCGCGGCACAGTTGCGCAATCTTGGTTTCAATGACATCGCCGTGATTCGCGATGCAGGCGAGCGACGCTGGGGTTTGTCGCTCGGTATATTCACCAGCATGGAGCTGGCCGAAGCGAGACTGAAAGCGCTCAAAAGCGCGGGTATCACCGACGCTCGTATCGAAGAGCATCCGATCAATTCTTCGCGCTTTGCCTACGAACTCCGCGGGCTGGATCGCAGCCTGAAAGCCGCACTGCAGACCTTGCAGAACAATTTTGAGGGTACCACCATGCACCCCTGCAACGCGCACGCCGATGCGACGGGGATTGTGAAGCATTGAGCACTTGCCGTCCTGTTTTCAGGAGGGATCGCGCAGATGGCGATCCAGCAAGCCTTGCAGACATGCGGGACAAAAACAGCGCGTTGCATCACCCACAGATTCGAGCAGCGCTGGCGGCAGCGATGGCAAGGCCACGCACCAGCAAGGGTCATTTCCTGGCGTATCCACCATGCCGCAATTGAAGTTCTGGCCACACTGAACACATGCACTCATCGCCTATTCTCCTGTCTGAGCCCGAGGCTATCGTTCCCGGACGAAAAAGACAATCAGCGGTGCGCGAATATCGATGATTTTGCCTGTAAAATCTCGCCAGTTTTTTATCAGTGCACGCCGCTTCGCTTGATCGTGGGCGTCCCGACCTGACACCCTCACCGGAATTTCTTGCCCCATGCCCACCTCTTCGATTGCTCCAGAAATCAAGGCCGAGATACTCGCCGAGGCCTTGCCTTACATCCGCAAATTCCACGGCAAGACCATCGTCGTCAAGTACGGTGGCAATGCGATGACCGAGGAGCGCCTCAAGCATGGCTTTGCGCGCGATGTCATTTTGCTCAAGCTTGTGGGAATGAACCCCGTGGTGGTTCACGGTGGCGGACCGCAGATCGACAACGCCCTGAAAAAAATCGGCAAAGAGGGCAGCTTTGTGCAGGGCATGCGCATTACCGACGAAGAGACGATGGAAGTCGTCGAATGGGTACTGGGCGGCGAAGTCCAGCAGGATATCGTCATGTTGATCAACCACTATGGCGGGCAGGCGGTGGGCCTCACCGGCAAGGATGGCGGGCTGATACGCGCGCGCAAAATGCAAATGCCGGACAAGGAGCATCCGGGCGAGTTTCTGGATATCGGTTTTGTCGGCGAGATCGAAGCCATCAACCCGGCGGTCGTCAAGGCGCTGCAGGACGACGCCTTCATTCCCATTATTTCGCCGATCGGATTTGGCGAAGATGGGCAGGCTTACAACATCAATGCTGATCTAGTGGCCGGCAAGATCGCCGAAATCCTCCGTGCCGAAAAGCTCATCATGATGACCAATATTCCCGGCGTGATGGACAAGAACGGTCAGTTGCTCACCGATTTGTCTGCGCGCGAAATCGATGAAATGTTCGAGGACGGCACCATCTCCGGCGGCATGCTGCCCAAAATTTCCTCCGCACTGGACGCTGCCAAGTCTGGCGTGAATACCGTGCACATCATCGACGGACGCATCGAGCATTCACTCTTGCTTGAGGTATTGACCGAACAAGCCTTCGGCACAATGATACGTTCGCATTGAGCGCAGCACGCATGCGTGCGCGACGACGTCTGACGTGGTTATTCGATCTGGATAACACGCTGCATGATGCATCGCATGCGATTTTCCCGGCGATCAATGACAACATGAATGCCGCGATTGCGCGGGTGCTCGCGGCCGAACAGAAACCTGCGCATCCCGAAGCCGTCGATGCGGTGCGCATGGCCTACTGGCAGCGCTATGGTGCAACGCTGCTCGGCATGATGCGCCATCATGCGGTGCGGGCGGAGGAATTCCTGCGGGACGCACATCGCTTCGACAATCTGTCCCAAATGATTCGCGTCGAGCGCGGACTTGCTCGCATGTTTCGTCGTCTTCCGGGCACCAAGATCTTGCTGACCAACGCGCCGACGACTTATGCCTGCGACGTGGTTCGCCACATCGGCCTGCACCGGCACTTCGCTGAGCATATTTCTATCGAGTCCATGGTGGTACATGGGAAGTTGCGTCCCAAACCTTCCCGCCTGATGCTGCAACAACTGCTCGCAAGACGCGGCCTGCGTGCGCGTGACTGCGTGCTGGTGGAAGACACACTCGCCAATCTCAAATCGGCAAAATCCCTCAGGATGCGTACAGTGTGGTTTACTGGCTACCTGAGATCCGTGACGCATCGCCCGGGGTTTGTGGATGTCCAAGTAAAATCTTTGAACGAGCTGCGGAAAAAGCTGCAACGGCTGATGTAGAGTAAGTATCACGCCGTGACCGATTGCCTGACTGATAACGACTATGGCCAATACCAAACCGGGTGAGCGCAAGCTGCAGATACTTCAGGCACTGGCTGCCATGCTGGAGCAGCCCAGGGGCGACCGTATCACCACAGCTGCTCTGGCAGCGCGGCTCGACGTGTCCGAGGCCGCGCTGTACCGTCATTTCGCCAGCAAGGCGCAGATGTTTGAAGGCCTGATCGAATTCATCGAGACCTCGGTCTTCGGGCTGATCAACAAGATCAGTGACACCGAAGACAATGGCGTGCGCCAAGTACGCAGCATTGCGAGCATGCTGCTCGAGTTCGCCGAACAGAATCCCGGCATGACGCGAGTGATGATTGGCGATGCGCTGGTCAACGAAGACGAGCGGCTGCAACTGCGCATGAATCAGTTCGTCGAACGCATAGAAATGGCCTTGCGGCAGTCATGGAAAATCGCTGCGTCGCAGGGTGACATACCCGAGAATGAAGCAAGCGCACGCGCCGCAATGGCGATGGCTTTTGTCATGGGCCGCTGGCACCGCTATGCGAAGGGTGGATTTCAGTCGCGTCCAACAGAGGGTGCTTCACAACAGCTGGTTATGCTTGCACCTTGATCGTTAACGGCCTGGCTTGTGAAGCGCTGCTGGCCTCAAAATCGTCATCCTGGCGAAAGCCGGCATCCAGTGCCTTTGTTTTAGCGCAGGGCATTGGCTTGTTGAACGCTGCCTGAAATGAATCTGCTGTCAGTGCTGTGCGTTGGCGCACACCGGACAATCACTGTTGCGCGTCGTGCGTATGCTGGTCCATTCCATGCTGCGCGCATCGAGCAGCAGCAATCGGTTCGCCAGTGATTCCCCGATGCCCATGATCAGCTTCAGTGCTTCCGCAGCCTGTACGGTACCGATGATGCCCACCAGTGGCGCGAACACCCCCATGGTCGAGCATTGGACTTCTTCAAATTGCTGATCGGGCGGAAAAAGACAGGCATAGCAGGGCGTCTTGCCACTGCGAGAATCGAACACGGCTACCTGACCGTCCATGCGTATGGCGGCGCCCGACACCAGCGGCACGCGAGCGTTCACGCACGCCTGATTGATCGCATGCCGCGTCTTGAAATTATCGGTGCAATCCAGGACCACGCTCGCATCCGCGATCAGGCCAGCCAGCGTCGACGCATCGGCTCGCTCGCACACGGTGTGCACTTCGACCTCGGGATTGATCTGCGCCAGCGTCTCTTTGCCTGAGACCGCCTTGGACTGACCAACGCGTGCTGTGGTGTGAAGAATCTGTCGCTGCAGATTGGTCAGATCTACGGTGTCGTGATCGACCAGCGTTATTCGACCTACACCTGCTGATGCAAGATACAAGGCCACCGGTGATCCCAGCCCCCCCGCGCCAATCACCAGTGCATGTGCTGCCAGCAGCTTCTGCTGGCCTTCAATACCAATGTCATCAAGCAGGATGTGACGCGAATAGCGCAGCAATTGTTGGTCGTTCATTGGAATGAGGCATTCATGTCATCGACGAATTCAGACAAAAAAACGGCCGCATCACTGCGGCCGGTTTGTATTCAGCGTGCGTTTATTTTTTCTCGCCGCTGCCATCGTTTCCGTCTTTCTTGTTTTCGACTTTCGCCGATTTGGAAGTCTGCACCGGCTGTCCCTTCAGGTAGGCCAGCGCCTGTCCGAGCTGGAAATCTTCCTTGCTGCCGTATTCCAGAGGCTTGCGCTTCTTTTCCATGGCAGCCAGGCGTTTCGCTTCTTCGAGTTCATCGACGATGTTCGCACCATTGCCCGCTTCCTTGTCCTTATCATTTGACAAGTGCTTTTGCAGATCGGCTTCGCGAAGGCGCATGCCATTCATGCCATCGCCATCCGCATATTCATCCACCAACAGATCAGGCACGATGCCCTTGGCTTGAATCGAACGGCCATTCGGTGTGTAGTAGCGTGCAGTCGTCAGTTTGACGGCGGTGTCAGCCGAGAGCTGACGTATGGTTTGTACCGACCCTTTCCCAAAGGTCTGCGTGCCCATGATGGTGGCGCGCTTGTAGTCCTGCAGCGCACCGGCCACGATTTCCGACGCAGATGCCGAACCGGAATTGACCAGCACGACCATCTTCACCTTTTTGACCTGTTCGGGCAGACGCGAGAGCGGATCGCCGCCGCTGCGATTGCCGTAGTACTCGCGGCGTGCGAGATAGGTTGCCTTGGAATCGGGCAGCTGGCCATTGGTCGACACGATGGGGACATCCTTGGGCAGGAAGGCCGCCGATACGCCTATGGCGCCGGGCAGCACGCCACCCGGGTCATTGCGCAGATCCAGCACGAGGCCCTTGATGTTGGGGTCTTGCTGATAGATCGCGTTGATTTTTTTTGCCAGATCTTCAACCGTGGGTTCCTGGAACTGCGAGATGCGTATCCACGCATATCCAGGCTCGACCACTTTGGACTTTACGCTTTGCACCTTGATTTCCTGACGCACGATCGTGATCATCAAGGGCTTGTCTTCTTCCTTGCGGGCGACGGTGAGCGTGATCTTGGTGTTGGGCTCGCCGCGCATACGCTTGACGGCTTCGTCCAGGGTCATGCCCTTGACGGGCGTGCTGTCCAGACGCGTGATCAGGTCGCCTGCTTTCAGGCCGGCCTTGTAGGCGGGAGAATCTTCGATAGGCGAAATGACTTTGACATAGCCGTCTTCCATGCCGACTTCGATGCCGAGGCCGACGAATTTGCCTTGCGTGCCCTCACGCAGTTCCTTGAAGGCTTTCTTGTCGAGGTAAGCGGAGTGCGGATCCAGCGATGCCACCATGCCGGAAATGGCTTCAGTCAGCAGCTTCTTGTCTTCGACCGGTTCAACGTAATCCGATTTGATCAGCCCGAATACATCGCTGAGTTGTCGCAACTCTTCAATCGGCAGGGGCGAGCCCGCGTTTTTCTGGGCCAGCGCATCGAATTGCATGGAACCCGCGATGCCGGCAATCAGTCCCAGTCCTATCAGTCCTGCGTTCTTCAGTCTGCTGCTCATGTCTCACCTGTTCATCCATGTCAACGGGTCTAACGCCCGCCCTTGGTGCCGCATTTCAAAGTATAAACCTGATTGCTCGTTGCCGCCGCTGTTACCTGCAGTCGCAATCACGTCGCCGGCCTTGATCCGGTCACCCGGTCGCTTCAGCAGCGATTGATTATTGCCGTAAATGGTCATGTACTGTGCGCCATGATCAATAATGATCAAATTGCCAAAGCCGCGCATCCAGTCCGAAAAAATCACTTCTCCCGCAGCGCTGGCCCGGATTTCCGTACCTTCGGCTGCTTTGATGAACAGGCCCTTCCAGTTCGGTCCTTCGGGCCGTTTCGCCCCGAATGTCGCTAGCAACTCTCCCTTGACCGGCATTCTCAATTTGCCTCTAAGGCTCGCAAATTCAGCGCCGTCCGGAGGCGGTGGTGGGGGTGAGGTGTCTGGCACGGGTTTGGCGGGCGTGGTCTGGGTGACGGCTGGCTCGGTGTCGCGCGGTTTTTCCGTGGATTTTGGGTTGTCGCTGGCTTTGCCTGGTTTCTTCTCGGCGGCTTTTTTGCGCTCGGCCTGCTCTTTGGCGTCTGCGCGGGCGCGCGCACGTCGTTGAGCTTCCTCTTCCTCGGCCTTGCGCTGTTGGGCAATCAGGTTCGCCAGACGGTCGACCAGAGCTGCGAGGCGCTCTTCGTCACGCTCGAGGTGTCCGGCCTGTTTACGCTGATTGGCCAGCTTGCCCGAGAGCTGAGTGACCAACGCCTTGCGCTTGTTCTTCTGTTTTTCCAGCACCGCTTTTTGCTCGCGCTGCTCTTTGGCGATTTCATCGAGCGATTCGCGCGCTTTTTCGGCCTCGGCCTTGTTGGCTTCGATCGCCGCCAGATTTTTTTGCAGGGCCGTGATCGCCTTCATCTGCTCAGCAGACACATAACCCAGATAGCGCAGTTCGCGTGCCATGCGATTGGGATTGTCACCGGACAGCATCAGACGTAAACGATCATCCTGACCGGCTATGTACTGCTCGCGCAGCATTTTCTCGAGTCGTTCACGTTGCTCCTGTACGGCTTTTTCCAGTGTTTCCTGACTAACGGACAAGGCGTGGAGCTGTTGACGGGTGCGTTCCTGTTCGCTGGCCAGCTCGCGCAATGCACGGTTGGCATTGGATATCGCCGCTTCCGAGTCTGCGAGTGCATCGGCCGCATCCCCGCGCGCTTTTTCGGTCCTGACAATGTCTTCTTTGAGATCGGAGAGTTTTTTGCGCAGTTCTGCGCGCTCCTGTTCTGCTGCCTGTTTCTGGCGACTGCGATCGCTGACACGGTTGGAGGGTTCCGCGCTGACCGGCCCCAAGGCCGCCAGCGACGCGAGCAAAAACCAGCTGACGAGAGCAGTGCGAGCGATCATCAGCGTCTTAACGGGACTTCCCCTGACTGGCCACGGCCTGCGTTGCTGCCTGGATGGCCGAGGCGTCGCCGAGGTAATAACTGCGCAGTGGTTTGAGGTCGGCATCCAGCTCATAGACCAGCGGCTGGCCATTCGGAATGTTCAGGTTCACGATGTCCTGATCGCTGATGCCATCCAGATACTTGATTAGCCCGCGCAAGCTATTGCCATGCGCGGAGATCAGGATGCGCTTGCCGCTGCGGATCGCGGGGGCTATTGATTCATTCCACAGGGGCAGGACTCGTCCTACGGTGTCTTTCAGGCATTCGGTCAGCGGGATTTCTTCGCGCTTGAGTTTCGCGTAGCGCGGGTCAGTAAAGGAAGCGCGCGGGTCGGTCGCCTCGAGCGCCATGGGTGGAATGTCATAGCTGCGGCGCCAGATCAGCACCTGTTCGTCGCCATAACGGGCTGCCGTTTCGGCCTTGTTCAGGCCTTGGAGGGCGCCATAATGACGCTCGTTCAGTCGCCAGCTATGAACCGTGGGTAGCCACATCAAGTCCATTTCGTCGAGGGTGCACCACAAAGTACGAATCGCGCGCTTGAGCACCGAGGTATAAGTGATATCGAAAGTGAAGCCGGCTTCATTCAGCAGGCGACCCGCGCTGCGTGCTTCGGCAACGCCTTTTTCGGTGAGATCGACGTCGGCCCAGCCGGTAAATCGGTTATCGCGATTCCATTCGGACTCGCCATGGCGCATCAGGACGATTTTGTACATAGGGATTGAGATAGTGGGTATGGGTAAAGAGAAAGTGCTGAGACGCTACAAGCCTTCTATTTTATAATGGCGCGCTTGCTTCAAACGAATGGACTCTCGTGAAATTCTTGATTGACAATATCTGGCTGATTCTGATCGCGCTGGTCTCCGGAGGCGCGCTGGCCTGGCCGACACTGAGCCGCAGCAAAAACACCTTGTCGACCTTGCAGGCAACGCAATTGCTCAACAAGGGCAAGACACTGATACTCGATGTACGCTCTGCCGATGAATTCAAAACAGGGCACTTGCGTGCGTCAAAGAACATTCCACTCGATGAATTGCCGGCTCGCATGGGTGATCTCGACAAATCCAGCGCAGTGCTGGTGATTTGTCAGACGGATGCCCGTGCTGGTCGTGGTGCGTCCCAATTGCGACGTGCCGGTTTTTCCGATGTTTACGTACTTGAAGGTGGTTTTGCGGCCTGGCAGTCGCAAGGGCTGCCCATAGCGACCTGAGGAGGCCACGAAGATGGGTGCGAAAGTTCGTATGTACACCACAGCCGTTTGCCCTTACTGCAATATGGCCGAGCGTCTGCTCAAAGCCAAAGGGATAGACGAGATCGAAAAAATTCGCGTCGACCTGCAGCCCGATCAGCGAGTGCAGATGATGGAAATGACCGGACGCCGCACCGTGCCGCAAATTTACATAGGCGATACGCATGTGGGTGGCTTTGATGACCTATCCGCCCTTGATCGCGAGGGCAAGCTCGAACCCCTGCTGCGGGGCGCCTGAGTTCAGCGCCTCTTTACCTGCTGTTTTTTCACTTCTTACTGAAAGCGCTTCATGTCCGATCAGAATTCGCAAGCCGAGCAACAACCGCAGTTCAATATCCAGCGCATCTACCTCAAGGACCTGTCGCTGGAGCAGCCGAATTCGCCAGGTATTTTTCTGGAACAGGAAAGTCCTGCGATGGAAATCGCTCTGGATGTCAGTTCCGAGCAGATCGCCGATGGATTTTTCGAGTCGACCATCACTGTCACCATCACCGCCAAAATTCAAGACAAGGTTGCCTTCCTGATCGAATGCAAGCAGGCGGGTATTTTTGAAGTGCGCCTGATTCCCGAAGACCAGCTCGAGCTGCTGCTGGGTATCGCGTGTCCGAATATTCTTTACCCCTATTTGCGCTCTAATGTCTCGGACATGATCACGCGTGCTGGCTTCCCGCCGTTTCATTTGTCCGAGATTAATTTCGAAGCGTTTTATCACCAGCGCAAGCAGGCGATTACGCAGCCAGCGCCCACTCAGATGCAATAAACATCCACCATGCGTTTCCTGCGAACCCTGCCGTTTGTGATTGGAGCGCTTTGCGCCTTGGGCTTGACTGCGTCGAATGCAACGGATTTCAGTTCGGTGGCGCCACCCTACGCCGTCATGTATGACGCGCCAACCCTGAAAGGGCGAAAGCTTCACATCGCGCCGGCAGGCATGCCCGTTGAAGTGGTGCTCACCAACGGCGACTGGGCGCGCGTACGCGATTCTGCTGGCGAACTGAGCTGGGTCAAGACAGGTTCGCTGCTGCCTCGGCGCACTTTGATTGTCGAGGTCGATCAGGCCACCGTGCGCGCATCCGAAAGTGAATCCGCACCGGTGGTGTTCACTGCCGCAAAATGGGTGGTGCTCGAATTGGCCGAACCGATACGATCGGGCTGGATCAAGGTGCGGCATCGCGATGGTGAAACAGGCTTCGTCAAGGCCTCCGAAGTTTGGGGCGACTAGGGCTTGTCTGGTCCTCACCCATTCCAAACCGCATGAATATTTCAGTTTTCGGGGCCGGCGCATGGGGTACAGCCCTGTCGATATCGCTGGCCGATCGTCATCAAGTGATGCTCTTCGGACGCGATGCGCAAGCCATCGCAGACATGAGCGCACAGCGTGCAAATGCCCGCTATCTTCCCGGCATTGCGCTGCCATCGTCTCTCAAGCTCACCTCGGATCTGCCCTCGGCGATTGCGCATGCCAGTGATGGCCTCCTGATTGCAGCGACCTCGGTCGCAGGACTGCGCCCTTTGTTGAGCGCACTTCGTTCGCATGCAATGCCCAACCTGATCTGGCTGTGCAAAGGATTCGAAGAAGGCAGCGCCTTGCTGCCTCATCAAATCGTGCGCGAACTGATGGGTGAGGCGCTGCCCTGTGGTGCCTTGTCCGGTCCTTCATTCGCGCAGGAAGTTGCGCGTGGTCTGCCCTGCGCTTTGACGATTGGTTCCGTAGATCCCGCTCTGTGTCAGCTCGTGGTCTCCGCCATTCACGGCAACACGATTCGCGTGTATTCCACAGATGATCTGGTCGGTGTCGAAGTGGGTGGTGCTGTCAAAAACGTACTTGCCATTGCAACAGGGATTGCGGATGGTCTTGGCCTGGGCTTGAATGCGCGTGCTGCATTGATCACGCGGGGACTTGCCGAAATCACGCGTCTCGGCATTGCACTCGGTGGTCGCAGTGAGACTTTCATGGGGCTCACCGGTGTAGGTGATCTTATTCTCACTTGTACGGGCGATTTGTCGCGCAACCGGCAAGTTGGTTTGGGTCTGGCCGCCGGTAAATCGCTGGACACCATCGTGAACGAGTTGGGTCATGTAGCCGAAGGTGTGCGTTGCGTGCGCGGTGTACAGCAACTCGCGCGACAACACCAGATCGCTACTCCTATCGTCGATGCAGTCGGACGCGTTTTGTTCGAATCGGAAACGCCAATAAAAGCCTTGCAGCAGCTGCTAGCTCGCGAAGCGCGCATCGAAAGCGCTTAAGAACCTGTCCCCTCAGGCGCTTGATCCAAAAATTTTCTTCTGATGTGCCCATGCCGGGCACTTTATTGCTGCCTGCATGTCAAAGCTGGGTCATCAACACCAGAGCCTGCTCATGCGACATCCAAGCAATTCTTCCCGAGATACTCGCCGGCATTCCGGATTCACCCTGATCGAAATCATGGTCGTGGTGGTGATTATGGGTGTGCTCGCCGCTTTGCTGGTACCGCGACTGATGGGGCGCACGGATGATGCGCGCATTCTCGCTGCGAAGCAGGATATCGCCACGCTGATGCAGGCGCTCAAACTTTATCGACTGGACAACCAGCGCTATCCAAGTACCGAGCAGGGTTTGCAGGCCTTGATTGCTCGACCGACCAATGGTCCTCAGCCAGTGAACTGGAAAAACGGTGGCTACATCGACAGGCTCAACAAAGATCCCTGGGGTAGTCCGTATCAATATTCATCGCCGGGCGCGCACAGTGAAGTGGATATTTTTTCTTATGGTGCCGACGGTCAGCCCGGCGGAACCGGCACTGATGCTGACATCGGTTCCTGGGCGGACTGACGCGCATCGGCACCAAGGCTTCACCCTGCTGGAATTGCTGGTGGTGCTGGTCATTGCCAGCATTCTGCTGGGCGCTGTTGCGCTCAATGCTTTGCCGGGCGACAGCCAGCTACTGCAAGATGACGCACAACGAATTGCCCTGCTGCTACAGGCTGCACGCGATGAAGCGATCGTGCGCAATCGCGCCATTGCTTTTGACATTGATGAACAGCGCTACCGTTTCTTGATCCGACAGAACGACAGCTGGCAAGTCCTCGCCGATGATGCTCTCCTGCGTGAACGTGCATTTCGACGCGGGCCTGTGGTGGTCTCGCTGACACCACCAACGTCAGATCATTTGCCCTTGCGCATCGTGTTCGGCCGCGAGCCGGTGGACAAGCCATTTGTTCTGCGGCTGAGCTTGGGTACGAAAAGCGCAAGTATTCAAGCCGATGGTATCGGTAATTTTCAGGTGCAGTGAACTTCATTCGGATAAATCCACGCCATGTCGCAGCCACAAAAAAATCGCCGAGCTCGCCATCAGGGATTCACCTTGCTCGAAGTATTGGTGGCGCTCGTCATCATTGGTACTGCACTGGCAGCCAGTTTGCGCGCAGTCGCCAGTCTGACTCGCAACAGCAGCGATTTGCGTGCAGCGATGATGGCCACCTGGTCAGCGGAAAATCGTCTGACACAAATCAGGCTTGCGCATGAGTGGCCGCCATTGGGGCGAAGAGATTTTTCTTGCGCGCAGGCTGAATTGGTCTTGCGTTGCGAGGAGCAGATTTATCCGACACCCAACCCGGCCTTTCGTCGGGTTGAGGTCGCTGTGGTGGATGAGCGCCAGGCGTCGCAACGCATCATCATGCTGTCGCAAATTGTTCCTAATGCCATCTGATTCGTTTGGCCCTGATGAATCACAGCGTGGACTGACGCTGGTCGAATTGCTGGTCGCCATAACCGTGATGGCATTTGTCGCGGTACTCGGCTGGCGAGGTCTGGACAGTATCACGCGTGCCCGTCTCAGCCTTAACCAAGAGCTGGCACAAACCCGCGGTTTGCAATTGGCTTTTGCGCAAATGCAGACCGATTGCCTGAATGTCGTCAATCCTGCCGAGATTGATGGTCGATCACCACTGGACATTGACCAAGCCCGTATCACACTCGTTCGTCGCACGCAGCCAGAAGCGCAACCGGGCGCGCTGCAGCGAGTGACGTATCGTCTGCGCGACGGTTCACTCACTCGGGAAGAATCGCCACCGACGCGTGATCTCGCACAACTGAACCAATACCTGCAGCTGACACAATCGCCGAGCACCGCAGTGGTGCTTCTTCTCTCTGGCGTGGAGGCTATGGACTTACGCGTATGGGCTGATGATGGCCGAGGCTGGCGCAGCCTGGGCAGTGCAGACAGCAGCATGCCAACGTCGCGCGCTGCACTGATGAATCCTCGAGCCGGTACCACGTCGACGCAGATCACCTGGAGTGGGCTCGAAGTCGCGTTACGACTACCGGGACGTGAGGCGAGTCTGATGAAAATATTCATGCTGGGCGCGGTATGAGTTCAAGTCGCTGCCTAAAAAAACCAGCTACCGGCAAAATGGTGTGTATGTCGCGTACTGCACAACACGGTGTTGCGGTCATCACGGCATTGCTGCTGACAACGCTGGCCATCACTATCGTCGCCAGCCTGTTTTGGCAGCAGCAGGTGCAGGTGCGCTCGATTGAAAATCAGCGCATGCAATTGCAAAAACAATGGATCTTGCGCGGCGCCCTTGATTGGGCGCGACTGATCTTGCGTGAAGACGGCAAGTATTCCGCCATCGATGATCTCACCGAGCCCTGGGCCGCGCCCTTGTCGGAAACACGACTGGATCAATATGTCGATGCTGCGTCACGTGACGTGGCACCCAGCGCGATGCTCTCGGGGGCCATACAAGATGCGCAGGCGCGTTTCAATCTCACTCGATTGGCTGCCAGTGGTCAGGTGCTGCGTAACGAGGTCGCTGCCTTCGAGCGCCTGTTGTCGGCACTCCAGCAGAATCCTTCGCTGGCGCGTGCCGCTGCCGAGCAGATTGCTGCCAGTCAGCGTCAAGGCGAAACAGGTGCCGTCGCGACCCGGCCCATTGGTTTCTTGCAGGTGGATGATTTGCTCGCTGTCCCGGGGTTTACACCGGCAGTGATTGCGGCAATTCGCGATGAAGTTATTTTTCTGCCGCGCGCCACGCCATTGAATGTGAATACGGCCAGTGCGCCTGCGCTCGTCGCTCGCCTGCCGACCTTGTCGCTGAGTGATGCCAGCGCTCTGATCGCGCGCCGACGCACCTCGCCATTTCGCGATTTGATTGATTTCAATACGCGCGTACCCGGTGAGGACAGTGATCCCGAGCAGTTGTCGGTGGCGACCCAGTTTTTTCTGGTGAACGGACGCGTGAGCATGCGCGAAGCGATGATGCAGGTGCAGGCGCTGATTGAACGACAAGGCGCGATGACACGACTGCTCTGGGTGCGCGAGGTCTGAGGAATGCGCAACAAGGGAAACACCATCACCTATTTGTGTTTGCCGCCGCGCACCGTGGTTGATGCGACTCGGGATGTCGCCGATATCCCATTGCCGTATGCCGTGACGCGCAGAGGCAAATTGCTGCAAACGGGGATGGCATCACTCTCGAATCCCGGTTTCACGCTGGGTGATGCGTCTACCGTAGTGCTGCTCATTGCCGCCAGTGATGTCACCCTGCATCGAGTAGAAGTGCCGCCTTTGCCGGCGCACCGTTTGCATTTGGTGCTGCCCGCATTGGTGGAAGACCGCTTGATTGGTGATGCGGCTGATTGCGTGATCGCAGCCGGTGCGGATCAGGCAGGCCAGCGTGTCATCGCCGTCGTGCAGCGTGACTGGCTTCTGGCATGGGTGCGGCAGCTGCGTGCATCGGGTGTTCGGCACCTGCGCGCGCTGCCTGTGCAATTGTGTCTGCCGCTGCAAGCAGATCATCTTGCTGCTGCCTTGATGGTGACCGGCGATGCGGCGGAACTCGTTGTTCGTTACAGCACAGATGAAGGCATAGGCTTGCCGATGATGGACGCCGATGATGTGACCTTGGCTGATCAGGTGCTGCAGCTGCTTGCGACTTTGGCTGGCGAGCGAATCGTTGATTTGTCGGTGCCGCCTGATTTCATGGGGGAATACGAATCGGCACTCGCCTCTGGTCATCATTCAGTGAAGATGGGTGCCTTGCATGAACTGAACTGGCCGAACCTGATCGACGCCGCCAGTGACGCTGCACCGGATCTGATGTCAAGCGTCAGCGAGCCGGAATCCTCGGGAGTTGAATGGCAACGCTGGCGCTGGCCAGTTCGTCTGGCCTTGGTGCTCGCGGTGTGGAATATCGTCGCACTGCAGATTGACAGCTGGCGTCTGCAACATGAGGCGGCCGGATTGCAAGAGACCATGACCGATATCTATCGGCGCAGCTTTCCGACGGAGACGGTGGTGGCTGATCCGCTGGCGCAAATGCAGCGCAAGATTGCGGCATCACGCCAGCGTGCAGGTGAAATTGCGCCGACTGATTTTCTGGCACTGGTCGCTGCATTCGGTGATGCATGGACGACCTTGCAAACCCAAACGGGTGCAGGTGCACAGGCGATTGCGGCATTGGCTTACCACGATCGGGTGCTGGAAATTCGTTTCAAACCGTCAGTCAAGTTATCTATCGAGTCGGCGCAGCCAGTCTTTGCCGCGCACGCATTACAGGCGCGTGCGATGGATACCGGAGGCGGCGCCAGCGTCTGGCAGCTACGTGCCGTGCCATGAATGACGGTTTGATTGCGATCAATGTACGTCAGCGCATCGCAGCTGCCTGGCAGGGACTCACGCTGCGTGAGCGGCGTCTGATGATACTGGGTGGCGCAGCGCTTGCTGTCATGCTGTGCTGGTGGTGGGTGATGGATCCTGCCATCAAGACGCGCAAAAAAATGCGACAGCAGTTACCGGAGTTGCGTGCTCAGTCCATGCAGCTGCGTGCCTTGGCACAGGAATTGACCAATATGCCGCCTGCTGCGCCGCTTGCTCCCTCGGTATCGCGTCAGGAGCTTGAGCGTTTGCTGATGGACTCGGGCCTGAAGGCGCAGCAAATCACGCTCAGTGAGAGCACATTCACACTAAGTTTTTCCGACGTGCCATTTTCAGCCTTGACCGAGTATTTGCAAAAGGCGCAGCGCGAGCAGCAATGGATCGTCACAGATGCCATGATCACAGCGCGCGATCGTATCGACAGAGTCGATGCGAAGCTGTCCCTGCAGCGACCCTCATGAGGTTTGTGGTCATATGGATTTCTGCTGCGGGCTTCATCGTGATCATCACGATCACCGCGACGTTGCCGGCCAGCTGGCTGGCGTCTGTCGTCGAGCAGCAAACAGGCGGTCGGCTGTCATTGGGAGATGCTGCGGGCAGCTTGTGGGATGGCTCGGCGGTTCTGGGCGTGAGTGGCGCCGCCGAGCAAGTCACAACGGCCCGGGCACCGATCATGCCCTTGCTTGCAGGACGTTTTCACTGGCGATTGTCCCCGATGCTGCTACTGGGTCGTGTTGACATGCGCATCGATAACCGTGATGTGCTGACTGAGTCAGCCAGGCTGCAGGGCAACTGGCATCAATGGGTATTGACACCTTCAGCGCTGAATCTGCCGGCGGAGCGCTTGTCAGCGCTGGGGGCACCACTCAATACCATCAAGCCATCAGGCCGCATGCGACTGTCATGGGCGACGCTGACCTTATCGAGCACGCCTGATGGCATCGCGATCGACGGACCCATGCAACTCGACATGACAGAGATTGCATCAGCCTTATCGCCAGTCAAACCCTTGGGTGCCTATCAGCTGCAAGTTGACTGGCGCGGCGAACGCGCACAACTCAGACTGAAAACCCTATCCGGACCCTTGCAGCTTCAGGGCGGAGGCGTGCTGGATCAGGGGCGGCTGCAGTTTTCGGGAGAGGCGTGGGCACAGGAAGGACAGGAACAGAGGCTGGCGATTCTGCTCAATCTGCTGGGGCAGCGACGTCAGATAGGGAACCGCAACATCATCGCACTCGAATTCAAATGAACAATATGATATCCCGCACCAGGGCAACGGATTTTTATCGCCAGCGAGCAGGTTTGTTTTGTGCGTTTTTTTCTCTCTTGATTTATTTCGCATCCTCATCCGTCAACGCGCAAGATCCTTCAACGAATCAGGCGACGCTGAACTTTGTTGGTGCTGATATCGAATCCGTCGTGCGCGCCATCGGTCATTACACCGGCAATACCTTCATTATTGATCCGCGCGTCAAAGGCACCATCAATCTTGTCTCTGAAAAGCCAGTGACCAAGGCACAGGCCTTCGACATGCTGAGCTCGGTATTGCGCTTGCAGGGTTATGCGGTGGTGCGCACGCCTGACTATGTGAAAGTACTGCCCGAGGCGGATGCAAAGCTTCAGGCCGTACCTGTACAAGCGAGCAAAGTGCGCGGTGATCAGATCGCGACGCAAATTTTTCGTCTGAATCATGAATCAGCTGCCGGGCTGGTGACGATACTGCGGCCTCTGATATCAGCCAATAACACCATCAGTGCCGATCCCACCAACAATACGCTGATCATCACGGACTATGCGGATAATCTGAAGCGCTTGTCGCGCATTATTGCGTCACTCGATACCCCCGCCATTGGTGAGCTCGAAGTCATTCGGCTCGAACATGCGATTGCGATTGATCTCACTGTTACGGTCAACCGCATGCTTGACCCCGGCACTTCGCCCGGCACAGTTGATCCGGGACGGGTGATGCTGCTCGCCGATACGCGTACCAATTCCATCATCATTCGCGCACCGACGGCTGCCCGTGCGCAGCTCGCACGCACACTGATTGCCAAACTCGATCAGCCAACGGCATTGCCCGGCAATGTGCATGTGGTCTATTTGCGCAATGCTGAAGCCACGCGTCTGGCCCAAGTGCTGCGCGCCGTGGTTGCAGGTGAATCAGGTGCGGGTTCCACGGGCATGATGCCGCTGACCCAGATGCAGACTTCCGCGCCTGCGCAAGCCGCCAACGCGCAAACCACGGCAGGTTTGCAGTCGCCGCCATCATCGCCTGCAAGCCAGCAGGGCCCCTTGCCCGCGGGCGGTACGGGCGGATTCATTCAGGCGGATCCCACCACCAATACGCTGATCATCACAGCCAATGACCGTGTCTATCGCAATCTGCGCAACATCATTGATCAGCTCGATGCACGACGTGCGCAAGTGTATGTCGAGTCGTTGATTGTCGAAGTCAGTGCCGACAAGGCAGCCGAACTGGGTGTGCAATGGGCTGCGCTCTCTGGCGACAGCAATAGTGCCTATCGCGTGGGTGTGCTGACCGGGTTTTCTACCGAAGGGAATAATCTGGTGACGCAGGCAGCCTCGGTGCTTGGGCCCAACAAGACCGCACTGCCGCCGGGAAATGGACTGACCATGGGTTTGTTCAGCCAACATAACGGAACCCTGGGACTGGGATTGCTCGCACGTGCACTGGAGAGTGATGTCAAAGCCAATATCCTTTCCATGCCCAATCTGATCACGCTCGACAATGAAGAGGCTCGCATCATCGTCGGACAGAACGTACCCTTCATCACGGGTCAGTTCACGACGCCGGCCTCGGGTGGCACCGCGGGTGTGAATCCCTTTCAAACCATAGAACGACGCGACATTGGTTTGTCGCTGCGTGTACGTCCGCAGATTTCGGAGGGCGGTACGGTGAAGATGGCGATTTATCAGGAAACGTCGAATATTCAGCAATCGACGACCTCGGGACTGATTACCAGCAAGCGTTCGATTGATACCAATGTGCTGGTCGATGACGGACAGATTATTGTTCTGGGCGGATTGATTGAAGATACCGTCAACGACAGTGTCGAGAAGGTACCCGGCCTTGGCAGCATACCCATCATTGGTTATCTGTTTCGCTACCAATCGCGCCGTCGCAGCAAAACCAATCTCATGGTTTTTCTCCGTCCCACGGTAGTTCGAACGGATCAACATGCCGTCGCCCTGGCCAGTGATCGTTATGACTACATTCGCGGCACACAATCCGAGATACAACCTGAGCCGAATGCTTTGCTGCCACGCATAGAGACGCCTGCGCTGCCGCCACTGAAGGATGGCAAGCCTGTGGGTGGCACGATGCTCCATCGTCGCGATGACTCAACGGTGCCGCAACCCGCCAATCCATCATCAAAGGCACCTTCCGAGGTTTTACCTGTCGAACCGTCAGTGATTGATTTGCGTTAAAAGAGAAGTCGAGAGAAAAATGACTGTCATGCATGACCCGCGCTTATTGCCCTTCAGTTTTGCGCGCGATTTCGGCTTGCTTGCTCAGTTGGGCGATGATGCGGTAGACATCTGGCTATCGGAAGCTACAACGCCTGCAGCAGTGGCTGAAGTCGGCCGGCGTTTTGGTCGCGTGCGTTTGAATCCCTTGACGCGTGAGCAACTGGACACGGCGATTGCACGCGCTTATGCGGGATCAGGCGGCGATGCGGCACAGGTAGTCGATGAAGTCGAATCGGATCTGGATCTTGCGCGCTTGATGCAGGAAATGCCGGCCATCGAAGATTTGCTGGAGTCTGCGGATGATGCGCCCGTGATACGCATGATCAATGCGCTGCTCACCCAGGCCTTGCGTGAAGGCGCGTCGGATATTCATATCGAACCCTTCGAGCAAATTTCCATCGTGCGCTTTCGTATCGATGGAAGGCTGCGCGACATCGTCAGACCCAAAAAAGCGATTCACGCAGCGCTCATCTCGCGCGTGAAGATCATGTCGCAACTCGATATCGCAGAAAAGCGTCTACCGCAAGACGGCCGTATTACCTTGCGCGTTGGCGGCAAGCCGGTGGATGTGCGCGTCTCCACTTTGCCCACTGGGCATGGAGAGCGCGCGGTATTGCGATTGCTAGACAAGGAAGGCGGCCGTCTGGATCTGCAACAACTGGGTATGAGTACTAACACCCAGGCACAGTTCGATCATCTGATCAGCCAGCCGCATGGCATCGTGCTGGTGACCGGCCCCACCGGTTCAGGCAAGACCACCACGCTGTATGCGGCACTCACTCGGCTCAATGCAGTCACCACCAACATATTGACGGTGGAAGATCCTATCGAATATGAATTGCCGGGTGTCGGGCAAACGCAGGTCAATGCGCGCATCGACATGAGTTTTGCGAAAGCCTTGCGCGCGATTCTTCGGCAGGATCCGGATGTCATCATGATAGGCGAGATACGCGATCTGGAAACCGCGCAGATTGCGGTACAGGCCTCGCTGACGGGACATCTGGTTCTCGCGACCCTGCACACCAATGATGCCGTAGCGGCGGTGACGCGCTTGCTCGACATGGGCATAGAACCTTTTCTGCTGTCGTCTTCGTTGCTGGGCGTTGCCGCGCAACGCCTGGTGCGCAAACTTTGTTCATATTGCCGACAATTTGATGGCCAGCGCTGGCATGAGGTCGGTTGCGATAAATGCGGCAACACTGGTTATCACGGTCGCGTCGGTATTTATGAATTGTTACTGACCACCGACGCCATTCGCGAACAAATACACAATCGTGTATCGGAAGCGGATATTCGGATCAGCGCGCAGCGCAATGGCATGCAGACCATGCGCGAAGATGGCGAGCGCTGGCTACACGATGGCACCACCACCGAAGCCGAGTTATTGCGTGTAACAAAAGAATGAGCACAGCCTGACCATGCCAGCTTATCGCTATGAAGCCATAGATCTTGCGGGGACGGTGAGCAAGGGGGTAATCAACGCCGACAATCCGCGTTCCGCGCGCAGTGATTTGCGCGCACGCGGTCTGGTACCCATGGGCATGGATGTCATCGTGGGTCAGGCGGCGGTATCGGGCCAGAGCTACCGGCGCTATTTCGGTGATCGTTTGTCGACGGTGGAACTGGCGCTGTTCACGCGTCAGCTGGCGTCACTACTGGAAGCGCGATTGCCGCTGGAGCAGGCATTTACTGCCTTGCTGGAACAGGCTGAGCGACCTTACATGCGCGATCTGATTGCTGCGATTCGTGCTGAAGTCATGGGTGGCGCATCGCTCTCGGATGCGATGGCGCAGCATCCGCGGGACTTCACCGATATCTATCGCGCACTGGTCGCCTCGGGAGAGCACATCGGTCAATTGTCGGGCGTGTTGTCACGACTGGCTGATTTTGTTGAACGACGCAACGCGCTGGTGCAGAAAGTACGACTGGCTTTTACTTATCCCGCTATCGTAACCGCCGTTGCCTTTGCGATTGTGATTTTTTTGCTGACGTATGTTGTGCCACAGATTGTTTCCGTCTTTGCCAACACGCGGCAGCAATTACCCTTGCTGACCGTCGCCATGCTGGCCCTGTCGAATTTTGTACGTCACTGGGGCTGGCTGCTAGCCTTGATTTTGGCAGGCGCAGGCATGGGCGCACACTGGGCGCTGCGTGATCCGGTATTGAAAATGCGCTGGCATACCTGGAAACTGAGCGCGCCGATTTATGGCCGCTTTGAACGCAGCCTCAATACTTCGCGCTTTGCCAGCACCTTGGCCATCACCATCAGCTCGGGTGTGCCGATATTGCGTGCGCTTCAAACCAGTCGTGACACCTTGTCCAATGTGGCTTTGCGTGCACAAGTCGAAGCTGCAACCGCCAGTGTGCGCGAGGGCCTTGGTCTGGCGCGCGCACTTTCCGATCATCCGCATTTTCCGCCGCTGCTCATTCATATGATTCGGGCGGGTGAGGTTACCGGCGAGCTGCCTGCGATGCTCAATCGTGCAGCGCAGATGCAGGAGCAGGATCTGGAGCGCCGTGCCCTCACGATTGCGGGACTGCTGGAGCCTGTACTGATTCTGGCCATGGGCGTGGTCGTGCTGCTGATCGTGCTTGCCGTGTTAATGCCCATCATCGAAATCAATCAGTTGGTACGTTGAGCGATCAAGCCATGGTGATGCAGCCTGATATCAAGCGTTTACCCGTCATGGTTTCCTTTGTGCTTTTTCTCGCCTTGTCTGCAACGCTGGCGTACTGGATAGTGCAGTGGACTGCGCCTGAGCCACGCGTGGTATCGGCCCCACCCAAAAGCGAACGTACGATGCCACCGATAAGCGCGGCTGCCAGTGTGTTCGGCGGGCGTTCACCCGGCAGTGCCATCGCGAGTGTGCAATTGCGTGGTGTGGTGCACTCGGGCAGTTCGGCCGGCAGCGTCGCTATCATCGCTGTCGAGGGCAAGCCACCGCGTGCGCTTACGGCCAATAGCGAAATTGCACCCGGCATGACCGTGAAAGAGATTTTGAACAAAACGGTGGTGGTGAGCGAAAAAGGTGTGGAGCGTGAATTGAACTTGCCCGCGTTTACCGCGCAAGAGAGTAATGCGACTGTGCTACAAGCCAATCTGCCCCCAGCATCGAACTCGCCACTCCCCAATGCGCCCGCGGGCATGAATACCGGAATCAATGCCGGAGCCAGTATGGGTGCATCGGGCAGCAGCAGCGCACAGGGCAGTAGCATGACATCATCTCCGCCTGTGCGACCTGCAAGCCAGCCTCAGCTCAGTACAGTACCCCCTGCGCCAGAGCCGGCAAAGTCAGCATCAAATCAATGACCTTGCAGTTGATGCCGATGATGAAACATCAGTCGTCGTTCTTGCGCATCAGCAGCCGAACCAACTCGCGCTTGCGTTGCTGACGATGGGTGGTATTGCTTTTGCGATGGGACCCGGCAAGACGCTGACGCGCGGCGACGGCGACAGGATTGCGCGGCTTGGGTAGTTTGAGATTCGTGACCACGGTCGCAGTCATCAAAGAACGTAGCGTGACAAGTCTTCATCGACTGCCAGTGCCGCGAGCTTGTCATTCACATAGCCCGCATCAACGCGTACTGCCGTACTCCCCTGTTGACCTGCGCTGAATGAAACATCTTCCAGCAGCTTTTCCATCACCGTGTACAAACGACGCGCACCGATGTTTTCTGTTTTTTCATTAACCGAATACGCAATCTCGGCAAGGCGACGTATGCCTTCATCGGTAAATTCGACTTGTACGTTTTCAGTACTCAAGAGCGCCTGATACTGCCGTGTGAGACAAGCATCGGTGGATGTCAGTATGCGTTCGAAATCGGCAATTGCGAGCGACTCGAGTTCGACTCGAATCGGAAATCGTCCTTGCAACTCGGGGATCAGGTCCGAGGGTTTTGCCAGATGGAAGGCGCCGGAAGCAATGAACAGAATATGATCTGTTTTCACCATCCCGTACTTGGTGTTCACCGTCGTGCCTTCGACCAGTGGCAGCAAATCGCGCTGCACACCCGCCCGTGAAACATCGGCACCCTGACTGCTGGCACGGGAAGCAATTTTGTCGATTTCATCCAGAAAGACGATGCCGTTTTGCTCAATATTGGTAATCGCTTTTTGTCGCAACTCATCTTCATTTACCAGGCGCGCAGCTTCTTCTTCCACGATCAATTTCATCGCTTCGGAAATTTTCAGCTTGCGGGATTTTTTGCGACCGGCGCCCAAGCCTGAAAACATGGATTTGATTTGTTCGGTCATTTCTTCCATGCCGGGTGGTGCCATGATTTCCATTTGCGCACGCGGTTCAGCGACATCGATTTCGATCTCGCGATCATCCAGCGCACCTTCACGCAGACGCTTGCGAAAAGTCTGTCTTGTCGCGTTGCTGGTTTTGTCTTCGGTGGTGCCGGTACTGGAAAAACCAAAATCGCGTGCCGGGGGCAGCAGCACATCCAGAATGCGATCTTCGGCAGCATCTTCGGCCTGGGTACGAACTTCGCGCATCGCCTGTTCACGCGTTTGCTTGATACCGATTTCAGTCAGGTCGCGAATGATGGTGTCGACATCGCGACCGACATAGCCCACTTCGGTGAATTTGGTGGCTTCGATCTTGATAAAGGGCGCATCCGCCAGTCGGGCCAGGCGCCGGGCAATTTCAGTTTTGCCTACGCCCGTGGGGCCAATCATGAGAATATTTTTTGGCGTGATTTCATGCCGCAATGGTTCCGGCACTTGCTGACGGCGCCAGCGATTACGCAGTGCAATCGCGACAGCGCGCTTCGCGCGGGATTGTCCGACGACATGTTTGTCGAGTTCGGTCACGATTTGTTCAGGGGTGAGATTCATCTGTTGTCGCTCTTTTTCAGTCGAGGCTTTCGATAGTCAGCGAAAGATTGGTGTAAATGCAGAGCTGACCCGCGATGGTCAGCGATTTTTTGACAATCTCGGTGGGCGACAATTCAGTGTTTTCCTGCAAGGCCTTGGCGGCGGACTGCGCGTAGCTGCCGCCGGAACCTATCGCGCCTATGCCATCTTCGGGCTCGAGGACATCGCCATTGCCGGTGATGATCAGGGTCGATTCTCGATCTGCTACCAGCAGCATGGCTTCGAGTCGTCGCAGCATGCGATCGGTGCGCCAATCCTTGGCCAATTCAACCGAGGCGCGCATCAGATTGCCCTGATGAGTTTCGAGTTTGGATTCGAAACGTTCGATGAGGGTAAATGCGTCTGCCGTACCGCCGGCAAAACCGGCCAGTACTTTGCCGTGAAACAGCTTGCGCACCTTGCGCGCAGAGCCTTTCATGACCACGTTGCCGAGCGTGACCTGGCCGTCGCCACCCAGTGCGACTATTGCCCCATGCCGCACCGAAAGAATGGTCGTGCCGTGGAATTGTTCCATCTTGGATCTCTCAAAAAACAAGTACCTGTCGAGTCAGGCCTCGAGGGTGTCTGCGCTTCAGGTTTTGCGGTGGATGATGTTCAGTTTGCCATTCCCGCCGACGAGCTGCAGCAACACGGAGACGAGAAAGCTGGTATGCCGCAATTCTACCGTTTTGGTGCTGGCGAGTCGGTTCAGGCCCGCAAGCAAGGGGGCCGCAGCATTGAAATCCACGCGGCGTAGACCCGAACAATCGAGCACCATACGATCATGGGGTTGTGCGTAGAGATCGATGTTGGCCAGCAGGCTGTCAATCGGCAGCTCTATGGTGACTGGCATGATGAAAGGCTGATCCGAAGAACCCGGCTTCGTGTCATGCAAGGTCGGTTGACTGGATCGCGGCGAAGGGGGCGATACTTCATAGGTAATGCTGTAATCGAGGCAGGTCATTTCGTACGCTGCTGTCGCCTGCATCAGCCAGAGCAATTCCATCAGCAAGTGCCAGCCGCTGTCGTCGTCATCACGTCGTCCCGACTGAATCAGGTCGCGAATTTTTTCTGTTAACCCATGGGCATTGTGCAGGCTGACATCGCAAGCCTGTGCCTGCCACGCAGTCAGCGTATGCAGCAAGCTGCTGCAACCTGCCAGGTCAACCTCACTGACATTGACAAATTCAAGACGGAAGCGCCGATGCTGGCAGCCCATCTGAAACAGCTGTTTCAGCATCGGCCCACTGCTGGCGCAGAGTTTGCCGCGAAAGCTGAGTGAGGGCAGTTTATTGGCGGCCATACTGGCCGATAGGGTGCCGGCACATTGCCAGGGAGGCGGCGAGGTTTCAAAGCGTTGCGCATAGGCGAGCGCGCGTTGTTCGAAACCCACCTGATCAGATTCGAATTCATGCAATTCCAAAAGCATGCGCCAAGCCAGTTTTTCGTCAGGATTGCCTTTCGTCTGCGCAGTAGCGGCCGTTAGTAATTCACGTGCGGCAGCGGTTTGGCTGCTGCCAAAAAGAATGGCGGCTTCTTCAATATTTTGTCGAAGATCGCTTGCTTGCCCCGATAAACTTGAGGCCTTGGATTGAGAGGAAAGCGTGGTGCTGAATTCGGCGGACATTTCATATTCGATGGCATCGATTTTTCTCGAGGTATCGAGTGCCTGCAGATCCGGCTGCAATGGCGGTGCCGAAGTATTTCGCACGTGGCGTATTGCAGTTTTTCCGAATAAGCTGAAGATCTTCACGTTCGCATCAGTTCGATGGAGGGAAGCGGCAGCATTCTGATATGCCCCGCCGCACGGATTGGACCATTGGCAGTGCGCTTCGCATGCGAATCAATGTGTCTTTTGCAATTACAACGATGCGTGTCGTTTTTGTCAAACAGTGCGACGTGTAGTGTAGGATTTTTTTGACGCAGCATCGGACACCACGAGGTATGGCCATGGATGCTGCGTCTTTATTAAAACTGCTGATCTATGAAAGCGCTGATTCAATAAATGCAGAAACTTTTGTGGCAAGATCAATGGAGCCAAGATCTTGATTTTATTGATCCCCGCGTCGCACGACTGCGCCGGCTCGCCATAAAACGCAGATTTATTCAGTCTCTCCCTAGTCAACTTTTTATCAAAAGCGGGTACGCAGACCGAGCATGAGATTTCTTCCCGGCTGCGGTACGTAGTCTTTCAGCAGCGACGTCGACAGACGAATTTCCTCATTCAGCAGATTGCGAGCCAACAGGAACCAGGTGACATCCGTGGTCCCGTAGCGCTGCACATAATTGATGCTGGCATCCACGCGGGTATAAGACGGCGTTGTCGTTTCTTCCGAGATGCTGCTGCTGGCAATGCGATTGTGTGCACTTGAATGCAGTACGGAGAGTGATGAGCGCCATTGCGAATCCTGATAACCGAAACTCAGCCCCGTGCGTGTTGCCGGTTGCAAGGGCAGATTGCCCAGATTATCGAGTGTGCCGCGCGAGGTGTCGGCGAATATGCGACCAAACCAGCCAGGGTCGTAATAGTTGTAGCTCAATTCGGCTTCAGCACCGCGTAGGGTGGCGTCGGCCTGGCTGAAGGTGCGGCTGAACTCCATGTCACCAAAATTCGGTTGATCTGCTATGGCGATTTCAGAAAGCGACCCGTAGACAAAATCTTTCACTTTGTTCCGAAATACATTTGCCTTCCAGCGTAATGCGTCCGTTGTTTTCTGCAAGGAGAGCTCAATATTTTTTGAGGTTTCTTTCTTCAGATTGGCATCGCCAATGTCATAGGTCTCCGTCGGGTGATGGGCGCCACCGGAGTACAGTTCTTCAGCTGTGGGCGCGCGCTGTGCGACAGACGCTGTAGCGCCCACACCATAGCCGGGCATAAAGGCCCAAAGCGCGCCGGCAGAATAAGAACCGAGGGTGAATGAGCGTTTGGTATCCGTCAGCGGGCGTCGCGACACTGATTCAAGGCGGCCACCGAGATTGATTTTCCAGTCGCCAAAGTCATGCTCTTCGACGATAAAAGCCGCAGTTGATTGCGATCGCGTGCGAGGTACGGTTGGATCTGCCCCGTCCAGACTCAGCGCTTGCACATTCGACTGCTCTGTTTGGACGCCGAATTTTCCGCGCCATCCGGCGATGGGCAGGTGGCTTAACTCCCAGCGGGATTCGAAGGATCGATTGCTGAAACGCACGCTTGGATCTGTGCCAGAGTTTTCGAGTTCTGTGTGATGATAATTCGTCTGCCCCAGTTTGATGCGCAAGCCTTCAAAGCCTGCGAAGGGCGACTTGATGTAGCTGTCCACATCGAAGCGAGTTTGTGAGAGATCGATTTTGGACAGTTCATCGCGTCCGTGAACGCCATAGACCTTGTCGAGCTGGGAGAGCGATGCCCCTATATGGCCCCAATCTTGTATTAAGGAACCGCCAACGGCGATATTGTTTTCGCGATTGCTGGAAAAACCGAGCTTGCCGGTATCGTTGTTCGAAGCGCTGGCATCGACCGCACTGCTGCCGGGAATGCGATAGTCGCCGGCATTCATTACATTGCCATCCACATGCAAGCCAATAGCGCCGGCCGATCGATCGGCTGAAAAACTCAGACCGGTCCCCTGATCCACCGAGCTGTATCGCAATTCGGATTCACCCGTCGCGCGTGGTTCCAGCGTGGTGGGTATGCGGTCATTGACGATATTGACCAATCCCCCGATGGCGCCGGATCCGTACAGCAGTGCGGCAGGCCCGCGCAAGATTTCGATCTGACGCGCGCTCATCATGCCACTGCCGACCGCATGATCATTGGATATCGCCGACAGGTCACCGCTGCTCATGCCGTTTTGCAGAATTTTTATACGGGGTCCTTCCAGCCCGCGAATGATGGGGCGCGATGCACCCGTACTGAATCCTGAAGCATTTACACCCAGCTCATTGCCCAAGCTGTCGCCGAGTGAGCTGCCGAGCTTGTTGCGCAATTCGTCGCCCGAGAGCACTTTGGCGGGCGCCAGAATCATCGCGTTTTCATTCGCACCAAACGGATCGGCAGTGACGATGACGGGAGCGAGACTTTTGGTTTGTTCCTGAGCATGCGCTGTGACTGCAATACCTGCCAATGCGCAGGTGATTGCATGCGCGAGAAAATTCTTGCGTGAATTCATGCATTTCTCCACTGATGACTGAAGCACTTACCGCCGCGTGTTATTGCTGACGATGGTCCTGATACGGTGTTCAGGCCTTCAGTGGGGGCGCGCGTGAGGAGAAATGAACGAAAAAGGCCGGCGCGTGAGCGACAGTTGCCAGCGCGAGCGGAGCAAACGAAGGTGCGGGCACAAGGCCCAGCGTGATGGAAGGCGAGTACAGGCCTGCACCCAGTGTTGCAGCATCAAAAGCCGCACAGGCACTGGCCGTTTTTTGGTGATCGGGAGCGGCAGCTTTGGCGATCTCGACTGAGATCGCTTCATTCCGACTATCCGCATGGGCAATCGCGTGTGCGTAACCCAGCCACTGCGTGAGCAACAGGCTGAGCATCAACACCAGGCTCAGAAGCGCAGCGCGGTGATGCATTTTTCGGCGGATGGGCGCGGTTGATGACATGCAGCTGACGGACTAAATGCCAAATCACAAGCAGATGATCGCCAGATATTACTTTAAACCGGACGTGATTGCACCCTAGCTAGTGCTGCGCAGAGTGCTGGCGGGATATCAGGGCTGAAGAGAGTTGCCCGGCTCGCAGCAGCCGGGCGCATCGTGCTGTCGACGAATCAGTCGCCGTAGAGCTTTTGCTTGAGCTCGCGCCGCTGTTGGGCTTCCAGAGAAAGGGTGGCAGTCGGACGTGCTAGCAACCGCGGAATCCCGATCGGCTCGCCGGTTTCCTCGCACCAGCCATAGTCACCTGAATCAATCGATGCCAGCGATTGCTGAATTTTTTTCAGCAGCTTGCGTTCGCGATCGCGAGTGCGAAGCTCAAGCGCATGCTCTTCTTCGATGGTGGCTCGATCCGCAGGGTCCGGCACCAGAACGGTTTCGCGCAGATGTTCGGTAGTCTCGCCTGCGTTTTTCAGCAAGTCCTTTTCCAGCTGCTGAAGGCGCGCCTTGAAAAAAGCGAGCTGGGCAGGATTCATGTAGTCCTTCTCGCCCATCGCGAGAATTTGCTCTTCGGTGAGATGAGCGCCGTCGGTACCGGCGGTCTTTGAGGTTTTTGTATTGGTTGCCACGTCAGTTGCTCTCGTTGCTGCGAATCTGTGAATTTTACCCATCGTCGCTACAGCGAAATTGTGGCTGCGCAGTGACTTTGGGCCGTGGTTCCGGGTCGTCTCCATCAAGCCTTAAGCTTCACCCGGCTGAAACCGGCGGCTATTTTAATCGCATTGCCCGGCCACAGGACAAGCTTTGCATGATTTTTAACGGATTTCGTATTGAAGACCATATCAATCCGCTGGAAACCTTACCAACTTTATACCAGACATTGCTCCAGACCCTCGATAAAAATACCTTTCGGCAAGTTTTGTCCGATAAAAACGATTTTGCTGCTCCGTGTCTCGGTTTCCCCCCACTGCCCGCCCAGGTCGCTGCCCATGGTCTGATGCACTCCCTGAAAAATCACCTTGCGGGAGGCACCCTCCATCCAAAGCACCCCTTTGTAGCGCAGCATGCGCGGTCCGTAGACCTTGATCAGGCTGCCCAGAAATTCTTCGAGACGGGCCGGATCGAAGGCGCGATCGCTGCGAAAGACAAATGCCGCAATATTATCCGTATGACTGCCGCCATGATGATGGTCGTGATGGTGGTGC
>JBDKLM010000092.1:0-11034 GCA_039806005.1 Pseudomonadota bacterium | reverse complement strand
ACGGCCCGGTTGGTACTTGTGCTGACGCTCTGGGCCCAGGATGCCAGAACAGTTCACTTGAGGGGATTCATGAAAAAAGTATATCCGGATGCAGCCAGTGCCCTGGCTGGCGTGGTCAGGGATGGCCAGACGATTGCAGTCGGTGGCTTCGGCTTGTGCGGCATTCCCGAGGCGCTGATCGCTGCGCTGCGCGATTCCGGTGTGCAGAACCTGACAGCGATTTCCAATAATGCCGGCGTCGATGGTTTTGGTCTGGGCCAGTTGCTGGCGACACGCCAGATTAAAAAAATGATCGCCTCCTACGTCGGCGAAAACAAGGAATTCGAGCGGCAGTACCTCGCAGGCGAACTGGAACTTGAATTCACACCGCAAGGCACACTCGCAGAAAAATTGCGGGCGGGTGGTGCGGGCATTCCTGCTTTCTTCACCAAGACGGGTGTTGGCACCATCGTCGCTGATGGCAAGGAAGTACGCGAATTCGATGGAGATCACTACGTCATGGAGCGATCACTGGTGGCGGATGTGTCATTGGTCAAGGCTTGGCGAGCTGACCCTACCGGCAACCTGATTTTCCGCAAGACTGCGCGCAACTTCAATCCAAATGTTGCGATGGCCGGCAAGATCACCATCGTCGAAGTGGAGGAAATGGTAGCGACCGGCGAGCTGGATCCGGATTCGATACATACGCCCGGTATTTTCGTTCACCGAATCATCGTGAACGCCAATCCCGAGAAGCGCATTGAACAACGCACGATCAGTGCAAAGTAAGGCGGAGAAATCACCATGGCATGGACACGTGAACAAATGGCAGCGCGCGCTGCGCAGGAATTGCAAGACGGTTTTTATGTGAATCTCGGTATTGGCTTGCCGACGCTGGTCGCCAATTACGTACCGACCGATATCGAGGTATGGCTGCAGTCTGAGAACGGATTGCTGGGCATAGGCCCATTTCCCACCGAAGAAGCAGTTGACGCTGATCTGATTAACGCAGGCAAGCAGACGGTGACTGCGTTGCCCGGTTCATCGATTTTCAGTTCGGCAGATTCGTTCGCGATGATTCGCGGCGGTAAAGTCAATATCGCTATCCTCGGTGCGATGCAAGTGTCGGCACAGGGTGATCTGGCGAACTGGATGATCCCCGGCAAAATGGTCAAGGGTATGGGCGGCGCGATGGATCTGGTGGCCGGTGTGCAGCGCGTCGTCGTGCTGATGGAGCATGTGGCCAAGGCCAAGGACGGTTCCGTTTCTCACAAGCTGCTGCCGCAATGCACACTGCCACTGACCGGTGTGGGTGTGGTCGACAGGATCATTACGGATTTGGCGGTGCTTGATGTGACTGACAAGGGCCTGCAGTTGGTGGAGATGGCGCCGGGTGTGAGTCGTGAAGAGCTTGAAGCGAATACGGGGTGTGAGATTGTTTTTGGGTGATGATGGCTAGATTTTGGTTTGTGCCATTCACTTTGCTGAAGATATTTTCGTTGGTTTTCCTGATGCTTTGGTCATCAATCTATCGCGTTCGGTAAAAAATCTCTGTCCACACACAAAAAGACACTGGATCCCGGCCTGCGCCGGGATGACGGTGGGAGTTTAACGGTAGTCTCAACGACTACTGTCATCACTTGCATGTGATGACTGCTACGTGGGCGGATCGCATGCGACCCGAATTCCCCACTCGCTCCCGGCGCAAGCCGGGATCCAGCGTCTTTCATCACCCTTCGATGGCCTAAGAGTTCACCCCCATCACTGCGCCACCCACCCTCCATCCATATTCCAAGCCACACCCCGCACCTGTTTCGCCGCATCGCTGCACATGAACACAGCCAGCGCACCCAACTGGTCTGTCGTTACGAATTCACCTGAAGGCTGCTTTTCTGACACCAGATCGCGTTTGGCCTGATCTATCGAAATGCCTTGCGCGGCTGCCCGCGCATCGACCTGTTTTTGCACCAACGGCGTCAGTACCCATCCCGGACAGATCGCATTGCACGTGATACCGGTCTGCGCAGTTTCCAGCGCAGTCACTTTCGTCAGGCCGACGATGCCGTGCTTGGCGGCCACATAGGCTGATTTGCCAGCGGAGGCGACGAGACCGTGCGCCGACGCGATATTGATGATGCGGCCCCAGTTTTTTTCGCGCATTGTTGGCAGAGCCAGTCGTGTGGTGTGAAATGCCGAGGTGAGATTGATGGCAATCACCGCATCCCAGCGCTCGATGGGAAAATCTTCAATATTGGCCACATGCTGTATGCCTGCGTTGTTGACGAGAATATCGATACTGCCAAAGCGCGCAGCGGCGTCGTGCATCATCTGCGCTATTTCTTCAGGCTTGGTCATGTCGGCATTGCAGTACAGGGTTTCGACCTGATAATCCTTTGCAGTCGCTTGCTGAAGCTTCGCAATGTCGGCAGCATCTCCGAAGCCGTTAAAAACAATATTGGCGCCTTCTGCGGCCAGAGCTTGCGCGATGCCCAGTCCGATGCCTGAGGTGGATCCGGTGACCAGTGCGGTTTTGCCGGACAGCTGCGGTTTCTGCATGATGATCCTCGTGAAGATGAATGTCGTGAGCCTGGAAAATCCCAAGGATTGTACGCGCAGAGAACAGTAAAATGTCGCCAACCGTGACCCACTCTGGACAGGAAGCGCAACGATGACGCAGTCTCGAATCAAAATGGTGCAATGCCTCTCACCCGCCGGGCTGCATCGGATGGCCTATCAAAGCTGGGGCGATGATCACAACCCGCGCGTACTCATTTGCGTGCATGGCGTGACACGGGTCTCGGATGACTTTGACCGGCTCGCCGAATCACTAAGCGAGCACTACCGGGTAATTTGCCCGGACGTCGTCGGGCGAGGGCGTTCCGAACGGCTGCGCGATCCGCGCCTCTACGCCGTACCGCAGTACGTGAGCGACATGGTGACGCTGATCGCGCGGCTGGACGTGGCGCAAGTGGATTGGGTGGGTACGTCCATGGGTGGACTGATCGGCATGGGGCTGGCGGCGCTGCCTGATTCGCCGATACAAAAAATGGTCCTCAACGACATCGGCCCGAACCTCAATTTTCCGGCACTGATGCGGATTGGCGACTACATCGCCAAGGAGGTCTGCTTTGACAATTTCGAGCAGGGTTGCGAGTACATTCGCACCGTCAGCGCGCCCTTCGGGCCGCACAGCGACGCCGAGTGGGACAAGCTGGCACGCGACGTGCTGCGCGAAGGCAGCGACGGCAAATGGCGGCGTCACTATGATCCCGCCATTGCCAAGGGCTTCGAAGGCATCACCGAAGAGAGCACCAAGCGCAGCGAAGCCGGCTTGTGGGCTGCCTATGATGCGATACGCGCGCCTGTCTTGCTGGTGCGCGGAAGTGAATCCGATCTGCTCACCCGCGAGACGGCGCAGGCCATGACGCAGCGAGGACCGCGTGCGCAGCTGGCCGAGATACCCGGTGTGGGTCATGCGCCGACCTTCATGCATGATGATCAGATAGCGCTGGTAAAAAACTTTTTGCTGGATTGACCATGGTTTCAGTGGTAGCTGTCACGCAGGGAGAAGAGCAGTTGACCTCGGGCCTCAGTGCCGATGACGCTGCTCGCCTGAAAGCCGCCACGGAGTTTGTACGGGACGCGTATCTCAATCGCGTCGTGCCGACAGGTCAGGATGCGATGGCGTTTTCTGCCGGGGTAGTGGCCACACTTGCTGGCCTCAAAACCGATGCCGACACTCGTATCGCAGGAATGCTGTTCGAACTGGTGGCTCTGGATGCATCGTTGGCGGAACAGATAGAGTCGCGTTTCGGTAAAGAGATTGCCGATATGGTTTCGGGCATACGACAGCTCATGCGTTTGCACGAAGGTGCCAATTTTCTGCAGACCGAGGGCAAGACCGGCAACGCAGCCGCAAGTCAGCTTGAAACCCTGCGCAAGATGACACTCGCAATGGCCACCGATATGCGCGTGGTACTGGTGCGACTCGCCTCCCGATTGACCACACTGCGTTTTTTCGCTGAACGCAAACTCGAAAACGAGATGACGCTGCGCTATGCGCGAGAAAGTTTTGATCTGTATGCCCCACTGGCCAATCGTTTGGGCATCTGGCAGCTGAAGTGGGAGATGGAGGATTTGTCCTTTCGATTCACCGACCCCGCAAGCTACAAGCACGTGGCAAAAATGCTCGAAGAGCGACGGGTAGAGCGCGAGAGTTTTGTCGATGCATCGATCAACCGATTGAAAGAGGCGCTCGCTCGTGATGGCGTGCGAGCCGACGTGTTCGGTCGGCCCAAACACATTTACAGCATCTGGAGCAAGATGCAGGGCAAGTCGCTGGATTTCTCGCGGCTGCATGATGTGCGCGCTTTTCGGGTCATCGTGGATGATGTGAAGACTTGCTACGCGGTGCTCTCGATCGTGCATGACATCTGGACACCGATCCCCGAAGAGTTCGACGATTACATCGCGCGCCCCAAGCCCAACGGCTACAAGTCGCTTCACACCGTGGTTGAAGCCGACGATGGCAGAACACTGGAAGTACAGATACGCACGCAGGAGATGCATCGATTTGCCGAATATGGTGTGGCTGCGCACTGGCGATACAAGGAAGGCAGCTCAGCCTCGCTAGACCAGGCTTATGATGAAAAAATCGCCTGGCTGCGACAACTGCTCAACTGGAAAAGCGAAATGGTCGACGTGGTCGTCGGTGCCGATGACGCTGACGATGCCAACCGCCAGTGGGTGCAGCAAATCAAAGCAGCTTCCATCAATGACCGCATTTACGTACTCACGCCACAGGCGAGGGTGATTGAACTACCCAAGGGATCGACGTCGATTGATTTTGCGTACTACCTGCACAGCGATATCGGCCACCGCTGCCGAGGCGCAAAAATTGATGGCGTCATGGTGCCGCTCAATACGCCGCTCAAGAATGGACAAACGGTAGAAGTCATTACGGCCAAAGGTGAAGCCGCTGCTTCCGGTCTTGCGGGTCCGTCGCGTGATTGGTTATCGGAGGGTTACACATCCAGCCCGCGTACGCGTTCAAAAATCCGCGCCTGGTTCAATGCCATCGAAGAGGCCGAAACACTCGCCCGTGGGCGCGCTTCACTGGAAAAAACGCTGCAGCGCGAAGGCAAGACTTCCACCAATCTCGACGATCTCGCGCACAAGCTGGGATTTCAGAAACTCGAAGACTTCCTGCTTGCCGTTGGCAATGATCGACTGAGCATGCGACTCGTCGAGCAGGCGTTGCATGCCGACGAGGCGGGTCGCAATGCAGCGGTCAATCCGGATGAAGCTGTACTGCCGCGCAAGAGCAAGGCGTCGAGTGTTACGCAGGGCGCAAAATCCGGTGTGCTGGTACTCGGTACCACCGGCTTGCTCACGCAAATGGCCAGCTGCTGCAAGCCGGCACCGCCCGACCCGATTGTGGGTTTCATCACGCGTGGCAAAGGCATTTCCATCCACCGCACCAGCTGCAAGAATTTTTCGCAGATGGTCTTGCGCGCCCCCGAGCGCATGGTGCAAACCACCTGGGGTGATCAGCCTGCCGATACGGTCTATCCAGTCGATGTGTTTGTGCAGGCACTCGACCGGCAGGGTCTGCTGCGGGATATCTCCGATATTTTCCTGCGCGAGAAAATCAACGTCATTGGCGTATCGACGCGCAGCAGCAAGGGCCAGGCATTCATGTCATTCACGGGCGAGATCTCGTCTACCGCGCAGCTGCAGCGCGCGCTGACGATTATTCGGGAGGTGAAGGGGGTTATGGAGGTTCGACGGTCGTGAGGCCCACAGGCTTGTTAACCCTCGTAGCCGTGGAAGCGATGTCAAAAAAACAAAGTAATGAGCTTGCTTGGTGGGCTACACTGGCGCGTTCATATAAATCTGGCTATAATCTCGCTTCTTTAGGCGCGTAGCTCAGCTGGTTAGAGCACTACCTTGACATGGTAGGGGTCGTTGGTTCGAGTCCAATCGTGCCTACCAGAATTCCCCAGCCGGATCAGATTCTGATATCGATCCGGCTTTTTGTTGGGATGAATTCTGGGATTAGAACAATCACATCGCCAGCGACACACTGGCTCTCACTTCATCCCATGGCGCATGGAGTTTTCGGCCTTCGCGTACCAACAGCCCAGCTGATTCCAATACACATACGTCGTTATGGACTTTCTTGTAATCTCGATCAAGAGCCAGTGCCAGTTCTTTAACATTGGCAGCACCAAACTGCCGAACGAACTTTAGCATCTCCAAGCGTCGTGGAGACAAGGTGTCCAGCGTAGTCTTGATATCTAGAAAAGTGACATGTGTTTCGTCCACTTTCTTACCCTTAGCTGCAAGGGTCCATGCACTGATGAAGCGTTTTCCCATACCATCAAGACCGCCAACATAGACTTGTACTCTATTTATCTTACGCATTTTTAGTCCTCTCAGTATCGCCGAAAAAATCCGCTACGAGCTACACTTGACGCAAAATCACAGCGCCACGTCGTCTTCAACGTCGCTCGCCAGGTCAACCGGTTGTGTCAACGTGGCGAACATGGCTTGCACCAAGTCGTACTGCAAATTTCCTAGATGTTGGCCTGAAGAGATATCATTTTCCAGTAATGTCAAAAATGATCCGATGGCCGGATTCCCGTTACAGACCTCATCGCCACGGGTGGTGACCATTTTTGAATCTTGCAGCTTCATAATCTGACTGTAACCCCGTCCAAAAATCATCATTGACACCAAAATAACCAGACAGGCGTAAACCTGTATCGACGGTAATCGCACGTTTGCCAGAGACGATTTCGACGATTCGCATCCGAGGTACACCAATATCGTTAGCCAATCGATAGGCTGAAATCCCCAGAGGCTGCAAAAATTCTTCTGAAAGAATCTCGCCGGGCGTGGAATAAGGAATTTTTCGCATAGCTATAGGCTCTTGATGATAGTCAACAATTTCATAAGTATCTAGCTGTATTGGTTGAATTGCACAAGCTATTGGCGGTGAATTACCGGACGCCTGATCCGATTTGCGTTCATTGAGCCATCAGACTACTCTTTCTTCGGCCGCGCTCCTTAAAAGCTATCAGGCGTCGTGTGATCCTCTCAAGTGGTTTTTCACTCAAAGCCTCTGATGAGTTCTTTGGATCTCGTTATGACGAGTGCGTCGCCTCTGGGTGCTTTGAGAAGGTGGTCGATCAGGTTAGGCGCTTCGCCAACGAGACGGTGATAGTCCTCTGCCGGCAAAACCACGACTGCTTCCGCACCGCGCCGGGTCACCAGCTGCGGCCCCTCAGTCAGCGTGAGATCCACAACCTCGCTGAAACGACTCTTTGCTTCTTGAAGTTCCCATGTGCGCATTGAATTTACTGCAATCTAATCTGCCTATTTATTAGCATTGCTGTGATCTTTGCCGCTGCCAAATCATTCCGTTGTTGTTTGCATCTACTCCTATTGACGAATCGAAGTTGAGCGCTACGATCCTAGTAAGTCATCGTTGAGTACATTATCACGGTAATGCTAGTTCGAATCAACGATCATCTCTATGAACAAGTCAAGCTGTATGGCAGGCCGAGAGTCGCACTATTGCCTAGCAGGTCGGGTTCTGGGTGGTGATCGGCAAGAATAAGTTAGACAGCGCAAATTTGCCAATCGACTTTATGCGGAGTTTGCTGGTGGCCAGAGCCGAGGGTCTGACATTGGCGAAACCTTTTGTCTCGCAGGCCGTATGAATACGACCTGTATACCCGTATGTTGCTGCTATTTGTTGGCTATGAGAATTTTTAGTGCGACATGAAGCGCTGATTCGCTACATTTGGAAATTTTTGTGGCACGGACAATGGCGCTATCCCCTTGAAATGATGGGATCCTACATCTTGCTGCCGCATACTCAGACGTGGTTTACTCGCCGTCTTTTTAACGTTAACTTCGCGGACTATTACTGATGAACATACTGCGCGATCCAAATCGTAGGCCAACTCATCCCGGTGCGGTATTAAGAGAAGATGTATTGCCTGACTTAGGATGGACGCAAGGTGAACTTGCTGCTCGTCTTTTGGTGAGCAGAGTTAGGGTGTCAGATATCTTGCACGAAAAGAAAGCGATCACTGCCGAGATGGCTGTTCGTATTTCGCGGGCAGTGGGTGGATCACCTGAGAGCTGGCTTCGTATGCAAGAGGCTTTGGATATTTGGGAGGTGGAGATGAAATTCAAAAACAATCCTGAGCTTGCACCTGCCATAAACTGACGCCACACGACTCAATAGCATTGTTAACATTTTGGTTCGTAACTGGATTAAACATGTCACAAAAATTTGTGTTGGCTAGCAATAAATAAGCAGTTTGCTCGGCAGTTCCAGTATGTGAGGCTCATCATTTGAGCTATCGCCCGGTTAGTCTCTTCCTCATGAGACAAATCACCCGAGAATCCTGGCTAGAAGCCGCAGTAAAAGAACTAACACCCATCTTCACCAAAGCCGGCCACAAAATCCCCTCATGCCGAGTCTCGTGCGGCTTTGCCAGCACCGGCGCGCGCAGTGGCCATATCGGGCAATGCTGGAGCACCAAGTCCAGCAAGGACGGCGTCAACCAGATCTTCATATCGCCCGCTCTGGAAGACGCAGTGGAGGTGCTGGACACCCTGGTACATGAGCTAGTCCACGCCGTAGATGACTGCAAGCACAAGCACGGCAAGGAATTTAAAAAAATAGCAACAAGCCTAGGCCTGGTTGGCCCCATGCGCAGCGCAGGTGCTGGGCCCATACTGAAAGAGAAGCTGAAAGAACTGGCAACCAAACTAGGCGCCTACCCGCACGCCAGACTCTCCGTACCCAGAAAGGCAGCAACCCGATCACCGCGCCCGCGAGCCAAGTGCAGCAAGTGCGGATTCACGGTGCCGATGCTTAAAGATTTTTTGCATTACGGACCACCCATCTGCCCGAAAGACCGCATCGACATGGAAGCGGTGGGCGATTGGGAAATCTTTTAAATCAATGCTGATATTGCAAGAAAGCCACCTCGTGCTCTTGCCGCACCTTGTCACGCAGCGCTTTGGGCGAGAGCACCTCAACTGCAGCGCCGTGTTTGGCGATATCAAGCAGCAGCTCACGGTCATCGGAGTAGGGGAATTCAAGGATATAGGCACCAGACTCATCAAATGAGCCCTTCTGGTCCGGATGCCAAAGCTCAGCCGCTACCCAACGCGCGCGTTCAGGGGTAAATTTAAGCTTGGCAACATGTTTGGATTCACCCGCAAAAATGCCGTAGCTGGCAGCGAGAAACTGATCGAGCGATTTGATGGAGACTTCAGTAGCTTTTTTATTAACCGTCGTAATGGCGCGGATACCGTCAAGAGAAAACCCCCGCAGACCATCACGCATATGGCACCAGGCATCGAGGTACCAGTTATCGCGGTAATGAATCAGGCGCTGGGGCGAGATTTCTCGCAGCGTGATGTGGTTACTGGCGCGAGCGTAGTACTGGATTTTGCTCGGTGCGCCAGAACTGAGACGAACTAAAAAAATTAAAAGCACAGCCAAATACAAGAATGAACGATAACACTCGCTACTATCGTGAGTTTGCTGCCGAATTCTTCGAAAGCACCGTGGGAGTCGACATGTCGGCACTCCGCGCGCGTTTTACATCCTTGCTTCCGCCAGGCTCGCGGATTCTCGATGCAGGCTGTGGATCAGGGCGAGATGCCAAAGCTTTCGCATTACAAGGATTTCTAGTCTCGGCGTTCGATGCCTCGCCTGAACTTGCGGAGCGCGCATCCTCTCACTGCGGATTCGCGGTGGAAGTGCGAACGTTTCAGGATATTGACGAGGTGGCTGCCTACGACGGTATCTGGTGCTGCGCTAGCCTTTTGCATGTAGCACCCACAGAGATGCTCGTGGTCTTGTGTAGATTGTGGACTGCACTCGCGCCTGGCGGCGTTCTTTACGCTAGCTTTAAGCGGGGAATCGGTACTCGCTTGGAAAGTGGTCGGTGGTTTACGGACGCTGATGAGTCCCAGGTCGCGGACTGGCTTGGAGGCCTTCCAAACATTGATCGGTCGGAAATCTGGTTAACCGATGACCAGCGTCCCGATCGCTCCGACAAATGGACCAATGTGATTGTCAAAAAATTGCCAAAGCTCTTGCCGCGTCTTGTCGCGGGTGATCGGGACTATTTCCTACCTCACTTATCTGCGGCCATGTCCAGTGCGACGGACGTCGACCTAGCCGTTGCATTCATTAAGACAACTGGTCTTCGACTACTCCTACCCGATCTGCAGGCCACTCTTGAGAGTGGTGGTCGAAGGTTGCGTGTGCTCACCAGTGACTATTTGGACGTCACCGACCCAGAAGCACTTCGCCTCCTTTTATTGCTTCAAGAGCAAGGTGCTGAAATCCGGGTCTTCGTAACGGCTGGTAGTAGCTTCCACCTTAAGGCTTACATATTTGCCCACCTATACCGTGGCAAACTGCTCGAAGGCACTGCCTTCATCGGCTCCAGTAACATTAGCCGTCTAGCGCTTCAAGAGGGTCTGGAGTGGAACTACCGCGTAACCTATCCCGATGAGCGTGGCTTTTTGGAAGTGATGTCCCGGTTTGATGAACTCTTCTCCCACCCCAAAACTGTGCTTTTGTCGGATGCCTGGATAGAGGCTTATGAACGGCGGCGAATACCACCGCCAAGATCAGTGGCGCCCGGCAGCAATGAACAAGAGGTGCCTCCTGAGCCGACCGCTATTCAGGAAACTGCACTCTCTGCCCTTCAAGAGACGCGGCAGAGAGGATTCAGACGTGGCGTCGTTGTGCTCGCCACGGGGCTTGGCAAAACTTGGCTTGCTGCCTTCGACGTTGTCCAGACAGGTGCACGTCGAGTGCTTTTCGTGGCGCACCGCGAAGAGATTCTCGCTCAGGCTGCAGCAACATTCATTCGCATACGACCTCGCGCCCGCGTAGGTTTCTACAAGGGTCGTAGCCGAGATGTTGAAGTCGATGTCCTGTGTGCATCAGTACAAACTTTGGCGCGAGCAGAACATCTCGAAAAGTTCGTGCCTCAGCACTTTGATTAC
>JBDKLM010000091.1:0-22505 GCA_039806005.1 Pseudomonadota bacterium | reverse complement strand
TGGCGAATTTGGGAACTGACGATATTGCAGCGCTGAGTTCATCCCAGATAAGGGCGCTGAGCTCAACGCAGCTCAATGCGTTGACTTCGACACAGTTGCAGGCGATTGAGACGTCGGATATTGCAAAAATCAACGCAGGAACACTGTCAAGTATTGATTCAACTCAGATAGGCTTGTTCAGTTCTGATCAGATTGCCGCAATGACATCCACGCAAATTAAGAGCTTAACTGAATTGCAGCTCAATGGCTTAAGCTCCACGATCTCATCGATAGGGACGAGTAGCCTAGCTGCAATTGATCCTGAAAAAATTGCAGCACTAACCTCAACACAAATTAGGTATTTAACAGAATCTCAAATTAGCGCGCTGACTGAAAATCAGATTCGAGCATTAACATCTGACCAGCTAAATGCATTGGATACACAGCAAGTGCCAGCGATTGATCCTGGTGACATTGCTGCGCTTACGACAAAGCAATTAACTGATTTAACTAGTGCACAGCTGCTGCTGCTGACCACAGCACAGATTGCCGCTTTGACCAGCATGCAGCTCGCCTCACTATCAGATGCTCAAATTGCGGCTTTGGTGAGGTAAAAATTTATTTTTAATCCCGCGGCGCCTGTGCGCCAAACCGCGTTGACCTGAACCACTTCTCAAAGACATCGGCCTGATCTTTGTAGCCGTTGAAATTTAATGCCCGAAACTCGGGGATGGTTTTCGTGGCGCGGGAATTGAGCCAATTAATCAAGTGTACCGAGCGGCCTGTCGGATCAATCTTTGGCAAGCGCTCCGGCGTGAAAGTCACTGGCACGATACGCACTGATTTGAATTTGCCGCTGGCGTCAAACATCATTTCAGGAAATGCAGAGACATTAGCCAGATTCTGGGCGCTCAAACCACCCGCGCCCACAAAATTACCGATTGAATGCAGGACTGGTACGCCATTGATGCATTCTGCAGCCCGGACCAGATGCGGGCCGTGAGCAATCAACGCACCCGCGCCGGCTTTGATCATGGCAGCGGCAAATTTTCTTGCATTGCCACGCTGCTCTCCCAGAAAAACTTCGTCGTCGTTGGTGATCATGGCAAAAGCATCACCTTCGCCACCGAGCTGATAAAAAAGAATAACCAGATCACTCTTGGCGCGAACTTCAGCGACCAGCTTGGCCGTTGCCTCGATGTCCAGCACGTTGTTATACATCGGGTAATGCGCAAGCGCGATCACGCCTATCTTGATGCCTTTCACCGGACGAATGACATAACTGCCTTTGAGGCCAGTGTGCTCTATGCCCGCCGCGGTCAGGTGACGTTGCGTATCGGCGAAACCGGTTGATCCATAATCCTGTGCGTGATTGTTCGCAATCGACAAAATATGAAAATTCGCTTTTTTCAGAACCTGGGCAGTTTCGACAGGATAGTGAAAAGAATACGAACGGCCGGGCACATAAGGCTTGCGTGGCGTATCGGCATCCGTGATCGGGCCTTCCAGATTGCCCAAAACCAGATCTGCTTTGTTCAGCAGAGGCATGAATTCAGTGAAGGCATTGCGATTAATTTGGGGATTTTCCGAGAACACGAGATCGCCCGTCGCTGCCAGACGTATGTCGGTGGCCATCGAGTCGACCGGTGTGCTCGAGCAGTTCACAAATTTGGGCAAACTGTCTTCGATCGGCGTCTCTGCCTGCACAGCGGGCATCAAGCCGGTGCTTAACATCACCAGCGTAGTAAGCAGTGTGTTTCGGAGAGGGTGTGTGCGATGGCGTATATGTAAGTTCATGGAATCAGTAAACAAGTAATAAAAAAATGACTAAGGCGTCACTCAGGCTGAATGCGCACAGCATAAGTGAATCGATGTCGATAGTAAGCACTATCCATGCGGCTCACTGTCACGCGAGTGCCCGGCATGGGTGCGTGAATGAATTGGGAGTCGTTGACGTAAATACCTACGTGCGTGAATTTTCCGCCGCGCGTATTGAAAAACACCAGATCACCCGGTGCGAGTTCTTCACGGCTGATGCGTGATCCCAGGCGTGACATGTCCACTGGCATCCTGGGCAGCTTGATATTCAGCGCATGTCGGAAAATAAATTGCACAAAACCGCTGCAATCAAAGCCGGTTTGCGGTGATGTGCCGCCCCAACGATAAGGTATGCCCATATACTTGCTGGCTTCAGATACGATGCTCAAGCCCTGTGATAGCGATTCGATCATCGTGTCGGACGATGCAGTGATAGCTGCCTCACTCGCAACAGCCGACTCAGGCCTGTCCACTCCCGACGAGTCCAGATGCGTGTCGGCGACTGTGTCTCTGCCTGACGTATCAGTGGGTCCAGCCCATGCAAGGCTCAGAGCAGCCATAAGGCTGCCAGCAAGCGCGCTGCAGATTTTCAGCGGGAATGACATTTTGGTAATGAAAAATATAAAATCACAAGCGCCTGTAGTCTAGCTCATGAAATCAATGCGGTCAGATATTACTCACTCCACGGATCGGGACAAGCCTATGAAAATCGCGGCAGTGCTGCTCGCAGCTGGTGAAGGCTCGCGCATGGGTTCGGTACCTAAATCCTTGTTGCGTCTGCAGGGAATGTCCTTGCTTCACCGTCATTTGAGCGCACTGCGCGAGATTCCCTTCGATGAGATTGTGGTCGTCACCGGCTATCACCATGAAAAGATCGAAGCCGCCATCAGCGATCAAACGGTGCGCTGTGTCAGGAATCCCGAGCCTCAGCGCGGTCAGCAATCCTCGGTCCGCTTGGGTGTTGCGGCCCTTGGTATCGGCTTCGATGTGGTGATGGTGGTGCTGGCAGATCAGCCCTTGGTGGGCGCTCCCGAGTTGAAAGAACTCATTAGCGCATTCGAACAACGTCCGACAGGTACCGGTGTGCTTTATCCGGTGGTAGATGGACAGCGTGGCAATCCTGTGGTGTTTTCAGGGGAAGTCGTGCAGCGCATGCTGCGTAGTGGCGCTGAAGCCGATTTCAGACGCTACATTGATGAACATCCGGAAGTGGTGTATCGCTACGAGACGACGAACGCGCACTTCATTATTGATTTGGATACCGCAGAGGATATTGCCGCCTTCGAGCAGCGTACTGGTTGGATAATTGGGTGGTCGGACGACTCTACATGAAAAAATAAAACCAGATAATCGCCTGCATGCGGCGAAGTCCATCGGTTCGGCCAATCTGTCGACCCGAGCCATCATAAATGCGGTCGCCCTCGATACGCCCCATGGTACTGCCAGAAGCACTGTAAAGACGCTCGCCCTCAATACGACCGATCTGACGGCCCGAGCCGTCGTAGACGCGATCACCGTCGATTCGTCCGAGCTGCCTGCCTGAACCGTCATAAATCTGCATGCCGTCCTGACGGCCTATCTGTCGACCCGAGCCGTCGTAGTACCTTTCACTATCGACGCGACCGATTTGTCGACCGCTACCGTCATACATGTGCTGTGCTTGCGTTGGGGTAGTGAACGCAGTTGTCCACAGCAATAGCAGCATCGGCAGATGTTTCATCATGGTTTCTGCCTTCTGTTACTTCAGTACCCAAGCCGCAAAGGCGGTATTGCCTCTGGCTTCGTAATCTGCTCGGATATTTTGCGGTATCACTTTGGGAATGACAGGGACGTAGCCATAGGTCTCGCCCTGAACGAGAAACCCTTCGCCCCATGCCCCGCACAAGACGGTTTCTTCGATGATGTAAGCGCGTCGGTTGGCATAGGTGTCTCTCAATTCCTTTAGCACCAGATCACACCTTCGATGGGCTTCATCCAGCGTCACGGTAACTTGCTTGTCGCTATATTCTTTGACGAATAACTCGGAAAAAATCGTCTCCGCAGACTTGAATCTGGCCTGATATTTGGGTTCGCTCGCAGCCGTTTCTGCGAGTACCGAAAAAATCGCTGCGCAGCGAACCGATTGCGTGGCGATTCTGGATTCCTGCGCGTGAGTGCTGGTGAAGAAAAGGGATAAGCAGATCCCCACCAGTACACCGACTGAAATTCTCGTCCCGTTCATTTCGTCCCTTCTCCCAGAGCCAGGCATGATGATGCCTTAGCATGAATGATATAAATTATCTCACGGCCTCCGTATTGGAAAGTCAGAATCTAGCCTGCATTTTTTTGCAGGCAGCAGGCGATGATGTGTAAGATAAGGTCTGAAACGAATACTCAATGACTTGTTAAAAAGAGAATGCAAGAGGTCGCAATGGAAGATTCTCACGGAGTGGATCAGACGCCGGCTGAAGTGAAGGAAGGGTTGGCGGAGTTAAAGGCAGTGCAAGCCTCGGCAGCCCCGCCCAGCAATGATCCCGAATCGATTGAAGAGCGCCTGCAGAAGGCCAGAGCGAGTCAGCGGGAATTCATTATTCGTTTGTATGTCACCAGCGCTGTCGTGATTGCCCTGCTCAGCTTTGCGATTTATCTCACGATAAAGCTCAGTTGATGCTTGGTGACCGCGCCGGTGCAAAAACCTTTAGGTGATTGCTGCCTTGTCGGTGCGGGTATCACCCCGATTATCTTTCCAGGTCACTTCCAGCATGTCGCCTTTTGCGCCACCCTTGAAGCTGAACTGGATAAACGGATTTTCCGACACAGCCATGCCCAGATAGGATTCCAGGACGATCTTGTCGTTGCACTTTACTTCCAGCGTCTCGATGAAATGGGCCGGGATTTTCTTGCCATTTTCATCTTTGCGAAGGCCGGATTCCATTGGATGACGGATCATCAGCTTGACCTCAATGAGATCCTTGACCTGTACTGCTCGGATGCGCATGGGTTCACTCATGGTCGTCTCCTGATATCAACCGCAACCGCCGCCACCGGCACGCACCTTGATCATGGTGCTCGCGACGTAGTAGTTATTTTTTGCTCTGACCACCGCATAGACGGATGAGGTTTCCCCCATTTTGATGCGCGTATTGAGTGAGGGCTGTGTGCCGTCCGGGAATTTGAAGACGCCAACCACGGGAGTCGGGTTTTTCTGAACGACCAGTACGATCAGGTCGGTGCCTTCCAGCCGGCTTTCGACCGAGACCGGGACGATATAGCCACTGTCGACCATCTCAGGTCCTGACACGGTAATCGCAGTGCTTTCCACCACCAGATCATTACCTCCCAGAGTTTTTGCTACCTCCTGATAGGTCTTGGTCTTGAGCAGCCCGTCCCATTCCTTTGCCTGCGCGGACCAGGGCAGCAGGGCGCCACCCGCAATCGCCATTGAGAGCGTTGTTGTCAAATCCAGAAAATCCCTGCGTTTTTGATCCATGGTGCTACTCCTCAGACGCGGTCGGCCCGCTTGCCATGTGCGAGTCACGGCTAACAATAATTCCCTAATGTATACGGATATGCAGTCCGGGCACAGCTTTTAACTCGACCAATTTACTTGGTTATTCATTTTTCAGGACTTCGAAACTCTCGACAAAATACTCGGTATCCCCAAAGCACGAGGAGGGAACCCCTTTGTGCTGCGCGTATTTCAGCACCAACCGCTGACCTGCATGTGCGGCCAGCTGATTGGCCAGCTGTTCATCGCGTACCGTAAACAGGAATTTTTCAGGGATCACACCCGGCAATGTTGTCAAAAGATGTTCGCCTTCCCAGGTTTTGCAAAGCCATCCGCGTTTCGAGAATTTTTGCAGCAACCCGGCGCGCTCACCCGTCGAGTAAGACCAGCTGAGCGTGATCCAGGTATACAGACTGAAAACCGCGATCAGAGCGACCAGCACGGTCAGAAATCCAAGGCCTATTTTTTTCATGAGTTCCGAAAGTCGTTGATGAATTCAGTCATGGGTACTTCATGTGTCAGCGCGGAGCAATACTCAGCTCAGCGACTGGCGAATGTCAATCACGAATCGATATTTGACATCGCTAGTCTGCATCCGCTCATAGGCAAGATTGATGTCCTGCATCGGGATGACCTCGATATCGGACACGATCTGATGCTCACCACAAAAATCCAGCATCTCCTGCGTCTCTTTAATGCCGCCCACCAGTGAGCCAGCGATACTGCGTCGTCCGAAAATCAGCGGCCGGGAATTGAGATCGGATGTCGGACCTATCGAGCCGACGATGCACAGCGTACCATCCACTTTCAGCAGGTCCATGTAAGCCGTCACATCGTGTGGCACGGGTATGGTGTTGAGCAGGAAATCGAACTTGCCTGCATGGCGAGCAGCGGCGTCTTTATCAGAAAACAGCAATACATCATCCGCACCCAGACGCTTGGCGTCCTCTGCCTTGTGGGCCGAGTTCGTAATCATCACGGTATGTGCTCCCATTGCGTGCGCAAATTTGATTCCCATGTGTCCGAGTCCGCCGAGGCCGATGACACCGACCGTCATGCCGGGCTTGACGTTCCAGTGCTTGAGTGGCGAGTAGGTGGTGATGCCCGCACACAGCAAAGGCGCGGCACCCGCAGGGTCCAGCGAGTCAGGTACGGTCAATACAAAGTGACGGTCGACCACAATGCTTTTGGAATAGCCACCATAGGTGAAGCCGCCAGGATCTTTGCTGGGCGTGTTGTAGGTGGCGGTAAAACCATTCAGACAGTACTGCTCCATGTCCGAGTGGCAGGAGGAGCAGTGCTGGCAGGAACCCACAAAACAACCAACGGCGACGCGCTGGCCAATTCGCAAATCCTTGACCTCGGGCCCGATGGAGCGGACGGTACCGACGATTTCATGCCCGGGAACGATGGGGTAGTTGCTGCGGCCCCAGTCGTTTTTTGCGTAATGGATATCAGTGTGGCAAACGCCGCAAAATTCGATATCGATCTGAACATCCTTTGCCCCTGTGGCCCTGCGAGTAATCTGATGGGGTTTCAGTGGCGCGTCTGCGGCGTGCGCGGCGTAGCAGGAAACAAGGGTCATGGGTAACTCCTGAAATTGGATGGCGGGTAGCGAGAGCGCTGAACAAAAGCTTGCAGGCTTTATTCAAAAAGCGCTTCCCCGACAAGGGGCTATACCCAGAGAATAAGTGATCTCGCAAATTCGTATCAAGAACCCCGAATTTGTTATCATAACGATCATAAGCTAAAGCACGGCCTCATCGCGGGTTCAGTGCGTCAGAATAAATCTTGCTACAAAATTCTTTATCTCCAACGCCGTGCATCGGTTTATCGCCGATGCTGTCTGTACCAGCCCTGACAACCCTGCCGCCCCAAGATGAAAAAAATCCAGAAAATTCTCGTCGCGAACCGTTCCGAGATCGCCATTCGCGTGATGCGCGCTGCAACCGAGTTGGGCATACGCACAGTCGCTGTATACGCAGCAGAAGACCGCTTTGCGCTGCATCGATTCAAGGCTGACGAGAGTTATCTCGTTGGCGAAGGCAAGAAACCGATTGCGGCTTATCTGGATATTGACGACATCATTCGTATCGCCAAAGAAGCGCAGGTCGATGCCATTCATCCCGGCTATGGTTTTCTGTCCGAGAATCCCGATTTTGCCCAGGCCTGCACCGATAACGGGATTATCTTCATTGGTCCCAAGTCCGATGTGATGCGCACGCTGGGCAACAAGGTCGCTGCGCGCAATGCTGCCATCGTGGCGGGTGTGCCCGTGGTGCCTGCCACGCCCGCCTTGCCGCACGATATGAACGAAGTCCGAAAACTGGCGGGTGCAGTGGGTTATCCCTTAATGCTCAAGGCGAGTTGGGGCGGCGGTGGTCGCGGCATGCGGGTGATTGAATCCGAAGAAGAATTGCCGGCGCAGCTGGAAGTCGCGCGGCGCGAAGCCGCCGCCGCGTTTGGCAATGACGAGATGTATCTCGAGAAGCTGGTCCGTCGTGCGCGCCATGTGGAAGTGCAGCTTTTGGGTGACACGCATGGCAATCTGATGCATTTGTTCGAGCGCGACTGTTCGGTGCAGCGGCGTAATCAGAAAGTAGTCGAGCGGGCACCCGCGCCGTATCTCAGTGATGCAGACCGGGTTTCCCTTTGCGAGGCCGCATTGAGACTGGGGCGTGCGGTCAATTACACACATGCAGGCACGGTCGAATTCCTCATGGATGCCGATACGGGTGCGTTCTATTTCATTGAAGTCAATCCTCGCATTCAAGTTGAACATACCGTCACCGAGCAAGTGACCGGTGTTGATATCGTTAAAGCGCAGATACGCATTTCCGAAGGCTTGAAAATCGGTGATACCGATGCACAAGGCCTGCATATTCCCAATCAGTCGGAGGTGCGACTCAACGGACATGCATTGCAATGTCGTGTAACGACGGAAGATCCGGAAAATAATTTCACACCCGACTACGGTCGCCTTACCGCTTACCGCAGCGCGTCGGGTTTCGGCATTCGACTCGACGGAGGCACTGCGTATTCGGGTGCGGTGATTACGCCGTATTACGACTCGCTGCTGGTGAAAGTGACCGCGTGGGCACCCACAACGGTTGAGGCCACAGCGCGCATGGATCGGGCACTACGAGAATTCCGTATCCGTGGTGTGTCCACCAATCTGCAATTTCTGGAAAACGTCATCAATCACCCGCAGTTCATTTCGGGTGAGTGCACGACACGTTTTATCGACACGACACCCGAGCTGTTTCAGTTTGCCAGACGCGCCGATCGTGCGACTCGCTTGCTGCGCTTCATTGGTGATGTCGTGGTCAATGGCAATCCCGAAATGAAAGGGCGCAAAGGGACGGCTGACATTCTGCCTCCGCCGCTCTTGCCCAAGGTTAGTCGGGTTGCTCCGGTGCCGCCGGGTTCCCGCGACAGATTACGCGAGCTGGGTGCAGAGAAATTCTCAAAATGGATGCTCGAGCAAAAATCAGTACTACTGACCGACACCACGATGCGTGACGCGCATCAGTCACTGTTTGCAACTCGCATGCGTTCCTCGGATATGCGAGCCATCGCACCGTATTACGCGCATATGCTGCCAACTCTTTTTTCCATGGAATGCTGGGGTGGTGCGACCTTTGATGTCGCAATGCGTTTTCTGAAAGAAGATCCCTGGGAGCGTTTGACCGAGTTGCGTGAAGGTGTACCCAATATTCTGTTCCAGATGCTGCTGCGAGCGTCGAATGCAGTGGGCTACACCAATTATGCCGATAATGTCGTGCGTCATTTTGTCGCTCAGGCGGCTGCGGGGGGTATTGATCTGTTCCGCGTGTTTGATTCGCTTAATTGGGTCGAGAACATGCGCGTGGCAATCGATGCAGTACGAGAGACCGGTGCGCTGTGTGAGGGTGCGATCTGCTACACCGGTGATCCCTTTGATCCTGCGCGCGCCAAATACAGTCTGTCGTATTACGTCAGCATGGCAAAGGAACTCGAGCGTGCTGGCGTCAATATTATTGGCATCAAAGATATGGCGGGTGTCTGCAAGCCTGCTGCAGCGCGTGCGCTTGTCAAGGCGCTGAAAGAAGAAGTGGGTTTGCCCATCCATTTTCATACCCATGACACCAGTGGCATTGGTGCTGCCAGTGTGCTGGCGGCCATCGATGCAGGATGCGATGCCGTTGATGGCGCCATGGATGCCATGAGTGGTCTCACTTCACAACCCAATCTGGGCTCGATTGCGGCTGCGCTTGCTCATACCGAGCGTGACCCAGGTCTGTCCAAAGATGCCTTGTTCTCCATCTCGCAGTACTGGGAAGGTGTGCGTCGTTACTACGCACCTTTTGAAGCCGATATGCGTTCGGGTACCTCGGATGTGTATCGACATGAAATGCCGGGTGGTCAGTACACCAACTTGCGCGAACAGGCGAGGGCGATGGGCATCGATCATCGCTGGACCGAAGTCGCGCAGGCTTATGCGGATGTCAATCAACTCTTTGGCGATATCGTGAAAGTAACGCCCACCTCGAAAGTGGTAGGTGACATGGCCTTGTTCATGGTTGCCAATGATTTGACACCGGCCGATGTCAGTGATCCGAATCGGGAGATTGCTTTCCCTGAATCCGTGATTTCATTGTTTCGCGGCGAGTTGGGTTTTCCGCCGGATGGTTTTCCGGCAGCGCTGCAAAAGAAAGTCCTCAAGGGTGCGAAGCCTTTGGAAGGTCGTCCCGGCGCAAGTCTGCCTGCCGTGGATTTGCAACAGGCGCGAGCGAGCGCCGAGAAGGCAGTTGATCGCAAGATCAGCGAGCAGGAACTCGCGTCTTATCTGATGTATCCGAAAGTCTTCACCGAGTATGCTCAGCATCGACGTCAGCACGGTGATGTGAGCGTGCTGCCCACCGATGTGTTTTTCGAAGGACTCAAGGATGGTCAGGAAATCTCGGTAGACATCGATCGCGGGAAAACACTGGTCATTCGTCTGCTCGGACGCACCGACCTCGAAGAAGAAGCACAGACCAAACTGTTCTTCGAACTCAACGGCCAGCCGCGCATGGTGCGTGTGCAGCACGCGGGTGTGGTGAGTTCGGTATCGCATCCGAAAGCACAAGAAGGCAATGCGCTGCACGTGGGCGCGCCCATGCCGGGCATGGTGGTGACGCTTGCAGTCAAACCGGGTCAGAAGGTTGGCAGGGGTGATCCCTTGGTGTCGATCGAAGCCATGAAAATGGAAACCATGATTCGTGCCGAGATGGATGGCGTGGTCCTGCACACCCACGTGAAGCCCGGTAGCGTGGTCACGGCAAAGGACTTGCTGGTCGAGTTCGCGGCGACCTGATCAGTTGGCGTGCTTGCGCAGTCCGAGTGCCATCACGGCCGTGACAACGATCAGTGCGCCCAGTACCTGCACCGGCGCAATCGACTGACCGAGCAGCAGCCAGGCCAGCGCCAGCGCACACACAGGTTCCACGTTCATGATCGCGGAATTGCCGACCACACCCAGCCGTGGCAGCAGGCTGAACATTAGTGTGAAAGCGGTGCCATACAGGACAGTGAGTCCTGCCAGACCCCACCAACCTGTGGCAGTTTTGGGCAGCGCCCAGTCTCCGGTGCTCAGTGCAAATGCGGTGGTCAGCAGCAGCACCGTACCCAGCGTATAGACTGTTCTGACTCGTCCATCAATCGCCAATAACTCGTGCTGCGTCATTACCATGGCCAGTGCGAACGTAGCGGCGGCGGTGGTCGCAAAGGCCACCCCATTGCCGATCTGCTGCCAGTGCGCAGAAGCGCCCAAGCCGGACGCAGCACCAAAGGCATCCAGCGCCAATGCCAGACCAAACAGAATGACCGGCATCGCCCTGAGAACAAATTTCTCGGCTTTGTGACGGTAAATAATCCGTGCCCAGAATGCTGCCCACAAGGGATAGGTATTAAACGCAAGCAGAGCGAGTGCTACGGGTAGTCGGGCGACCGCCGAATACAGGCAGTAGCTCTGTATGGCCACCAGCGTACCGACGACAGGCATAAACATCAGTTGTCGGCCCTGGAGGCGCGGCGATACACGCTGACTGAGCAGAAGGAGAGTAATGATGAGGGCCGTAACACCACTGCGAAAAATCACGGCGGTCGTGACGCTGACACCGTCATTAAAAGCAAAGCGCGCGGAGACGTGATTCGCACCCATCATCACGGCGATCAACAGTAGGGTCAAGAATGCAGTACGTGAAAGGGACTTGCTCATTGTTTTTTTGTCTCGGTGGGAAATCGCAAGATGCAGGCATGCTGACCGTGCCTTTGCGACTCCATTATTCCATGACTGGGGTAAAGCGCTAGTGATGCTGCCAATGGCGTGTATATTTCGTGCCTCCGGTCCGAAAAATCCGGATATCAACTCGATGGTAAGAGAAGCGACAGCGACCCCGATCAAGTGCTCATGAATTCAGTTGCCCCATTGCTTGCCGAAGGCTGGCGTCCACCTGCGCCCGTCTTGCGATCCAATCTCGCCATCGGTCTCAGGATACTTTTTCAGCGCTCGCCTGACCTGCTGCAAACGCTGCCGCGTGACTGCTATACCAAAGACATTGTGACCGTGCCGGTGGGTAGACGTCCGGTATTCATCGTCAATCATCCCGAGACGATTCGTCGCATTCTCACGGAAGATAGAGCAAATTATCCCAAGAGTGATTTGATGGTCTCGGCTTTGTCGCCCTTGCTCGGGGATGGGGTTCTGATTTCTTCAGGAGAGCTATGGGAGCATGATCGTCAGATGCTGGAGCCGGCCTTCATGCACATGCGGCTGGCGCATATGTTTCCGGATATGCGCGCGGCCGTTCATGATTTCGTCGAACGATTGCAACTGCTGGAGACCGACGCTATTGTGGATCTGGAGTCGGAGCTCACGCATGTGACAGCCGATATCATGATGAGGACTATTTTTTCCAAACCGATAGGTGCGGCACGAGCGGACGCAGTGTTTGAAGCTTTTTCCTCGTTTCAAAAAAACAGTCCCCAGTTTCAGTTGCAACATGTACTTGCCAGCGATCCGCGCAAGCCTGCATTACCCGGCGCAGCATTAATGCGTGATGCAGCCATACTCAGGGGCTTGTTGGCAGACATGCTGGATGAGCGGCTGATGCTCAATTCTCAAGGCAAGGTATATGTCGATTTTGCGCAAGCGGTCATTGATGCGCGTGACGCAGAAGGCTCTCCCTTCAGTCGTGAAAAAATCATTGATCAGTTAGCGGTCTTTTTTCTGGCAGGTCATGAGACAACAGCGAGCAGCCTGTCGTGGACGTTTTTTATGTTGTCGCAGCAGGCGCAGATACTGACGCAAGTGCGTGAAGAAATCCGACAGATATTGGCCGATCGCCCCTTCGAGTTCGATGATTTCAAGTCCATGAGTTTTCTTCGTGATGTTTTTCGCGAATCATTGCGGCTCTATCCACCTGCGGCTTTTCTCACGCGTCGCGCCTTGCGTGAAGATCAATTTGGGCGTCTCAACGTACCCGCAGACAGTTTTATCGTGATCTCGCCCTGGCTGATCCATCGGCATCAGGCCTATTGGTCCCAAGCGGATCGCTTTATTCCTGCTCGCTTTGAAGCGAATGGCGGAGCGCCCACACCGGGTACCTATTTGCCTTTCGGACTAGGTCCGCGAGCGTGTACAGGTGCGACGATTGCACAACTCGAAGCCTCGCTGATTCTGTGCGAGGTATTGCGACGGTTTTCTTTCGTGCCGCTAAATGCATCGAGTGTGTTTCCCGTCTCTCGCGTCAGTGTGCGACCCTCTGATGGCATACGCTGTCGTGTAGAGAAAAATGAGGCGTAGTCATTGGATACGTGCCAGGTCAACAAAAAACCCAGCCAACATCTGGCTGGGTTTTTTATCGGCGCATGACCTGACGGGTCAAACTCGCCAGAGCGTTACACCGACTTCAAGAAGTTCAATGCGATCTTGTTGAATTTGGATGGGTTTTCCATGAACATGAAGTGACTGCCACCTTCATCAACTTCAAAAATCTCGACCTTTGCGCCCGGTATTTTGCTGGCTATCCATGCCTGCGATGCCGGAGTAAAAAAGCTGCCTTTGGCACCGACGACGAGTGTAGGCACATTGATGCGGGTGATCGTGTCACGCCAATCCTGCACACAATGATCTACCAGTAATTTGGCAGCTTCCTTGCGAGGGAATTTGAGATTTTGTGCGAGCGCGTATTCCAGCTTTTTGGCGGGGTAAGCCTTGGTGAAGAACATACCATTGACCAGACCAGCAGTCGTCTTGTCGCCATCCGGACCAGAGAGTGCGGCCGCTGTATCGTACAGTGCCTGCGGCGTGAAAACAGCGCCAGCGTCTGCTTTCTCGGCATCTGACATGCCGGGTGGGATGGTGGTGTAGGGCGCCTGATCGATCAGGATCATCGATCCCGTGCGATGCTTTCCGTACAAATCCCAGTGTGCCCAGATCACCGAACAGCCCATGGAGTGTCCGACCAGCGTGGCATTGCTTACACCGAGGTTATCCAGCAGTTCATGCAAATCTGTCGCCAGTCTGGACATGCGATAGCCATGCTTTGGCTTGTCCGAGTCGCCGTGACCGCGCATATCCACTGCAATCACGCGATAGTTTTCGGAAAACGCCGTGATCTGATCCTGGAACATCGCCGCGGTTTGCGACCAGCCGGGGACCATGACGATGGGGCGACCGCGTCCTGATTCCAGATAACTCAGCTTGACGCCATCGCTGGTCACAAAGCTGCCTTGTTTTATCTCGCCAGGGTTAACGCCACCGCCGAGTCCGATGCTGGCGCAACCGCTATTAGCCAGCGTGGTGCCGGCAAGCGCCGCACTTGCCAGAAAAAGACGTCGGGATAGGCGTTGTTCTTTCGATTGATCCGGAGTCGATGGATTTGTCGCTGGGTTGTCTTGTTTCACTTTGCCTCCTCTTTTGGTAAACTTTTCAAAAAACCAAGCTTGGGGAGACGCTGAATAAATCTGCGTTTTATGGCGAGCCAGCGCAGCAGTGCGACGCGGGGATCAATAAAATCAATGTCTTGGCTCCATTGATCTTGCCACAAAAATTTCTGTATTTATTTAATCAACGCTTCCTTACGTCCTGCAAGGCTAAGATAACAGAGTCGAGGAATCGTTATCTAAATCATGAGATTCATCAGTGCGGGTCCTGTGGATATCGGCGTGAGCCTTCTGCGAATCGAGGCGTATTGGTTTTTCAGGTGATCAGTCTGTCAGCAGGTGGCCTGTTTTCACAAAAATCGTGCAGCCTTCAACGCTGTAGGGTTGATGAGCGCTCAGATGTGGGCTTCTTATCCATGAGCCTGCTGGATATCGTCCGTGTTCATCTTCAAACACACCTTCCACGACGAAAATTTCCTCGCCTCCGTAATGTCGATGCGCATTGAAATAAGTATTGGGTGCCCAGCGAACCAGCGCTGTATGCGTGGTCTGAAATTCGGATAAAGGCAACACGGACAATCCCGGAACCAGACCTGGGTACCAGGTTGCAGTTCGAGTGTTGATGATCTGAGCTTGTCTATCGTTCGGATGCATATGCCTAAGTTTTACCAACAGCAGGCAGCCTGTTTTGGTAAAGGGCGCATGCGAAGAGCCGGGCGGATTTTTGATATAGGTACCCGCATCGTAATCGCCGCTTTCGTCGCTGAACTGACCTTCGAGTACCAGTATCTCTTCACCCAATTCGTGTTGATGCTGTGTGAATTGGCTACCGGGCAGGTAACGAACGATGGAGGTCGCGCGGGCAACCTCATCACCCACACGGTCCAGCATGCGCCGTTCAACGCCTGGCACAGGGCTGGGGGTCCAGCTCAGTTCATGCTGATGAATGACGACACGCTGGGTGAGGTCGGCATGTATTTGCATGGATCTTCCTTGTTCGTAAGGGAGCCTGCCGCAATGCCGCTTGAAGGCCTTGGAGGCAGATGAACGGCGTCTTAAGGTGAACAAGCTCGCGCGTTACCGCAACGATACAGCAACGGAATGAAGTAAACGGACAAAACAAAAGCCCCACCTTGTGAGTGGGGCTTTTGTTTTATTTGGTAGGCCGTGCTGGATTCGAACCAGCGACCAACGGATTAAAAGTCCGCTGCTCTACCAGCTGAGCTAACGACCCGAAAGACCGCGATTATACTGAAATCGCTGAAGTCTTGTCAAACGCAAACAACGGGCCGTTTTAGCACACTCTGTGGTCTATTTGAGTGCGCCCAGCTTTGCTCTGGCAGTCTTTGCTGCAGATGATTCAGGGTACTTCTTGATCAAAGCTTCCATCGTGTCGCGCGCTGCACTCACGTCGCTCAAGTCGTCCTGACAAATTGCAAGATTGAGCATGGCATCTGGTGCTCTTTGCGTCATTGCGTAGCGATTGATAACAGTCTGCAGCGCCGGGATGGCATTTTTGCAGTCACCCGCGGCGAAATAGCTGCTGCCTAAAAAGTAATAGGCCTGAGCGGCATAGCCTGAGCCGGGGAAGCGCTGCAGAAACCCCATGAACGCTTGGGAGGCACGAGCAAAGTCTTTTTTCTTGAGCAGGGCTGAAGCCTCGTCGAACTGTTTTTGTTCTGCCTGAGTGACTTCGACCTCGACACCATCAATGGTCTGATTGCGCGGTTCCAGTTTGCTCAGCCGCTGATTGATATCTGCGTAGAGATCTTTCTCCCGGCGCTGTGCATTGGCCAGATCATTGCTCAGCTTGTCGACCTTTTGCTGAGCTGCATTCAATTCATTGACGACAACCTCGACTTGACCACGCAGTTCGGCGACTTCACCACGCAACTGAGCGCGAAGTTTTTCCAGCTCGGCGAGCAGGGCATTGAGTTTTTTATCGTCGGCCTTGGTATCGATACGTTGTGCCAGTTTTTCAACTTCGTTATCGATGCGTGTGGTCAGATCTTTGAGGCGGACAGTTAATTCGTTGATTTTGCGGCGGGCATCCGCATCTTCAAAGGCATGAGACTGGATGGGTAACACACTGCATGCCACTGCGAAGGCGGTGGCATACAGTATGCTGGTTTTCGGATTCATGACTGAAATCAGTAGGCGATATCAGCGCGGCGGTTTTCTTTCCATGCTTCTTCGCCGCTACCCAGTGCCTTGGGTTTTTCCTTGCCAAACGATACGGCTTCCATTTGCGAGTCTGGCACACCTTTGAGTGCGAGAGCGCGACGCACGGCGTCCGCACGTTTCTGGCCTAGCGCAAGGTTATATTCGCTGCCACCGCGTTCATCGGTATTGCCCTGAATGAGCACCTTGCGGTCTGGACGTGAGGCTAGATATTTACCGTGCGCATCGATCACAGCATTGAACTCTTCTTTGATCACGTAGCTGTCGACATCGAAATAAATACTGCGCTTGGCCAGGACGCTCGACGGATCATTGAGTGGATCGTTGGCATTCGCGTTTGCGTTAGCGTTGGCGTTGGCATCAGTTTTCGAGCCGCCTGTATCAGTGCTGCTGGAGGGTACGGAGGCCGTATTCGACTGACTTTTGTCAGTCGTTGACGAGCCGCCGGGCTTGCGGCTTTCGATGGGCGGCGCTTCGTCCAGTTTGACGGTCGAGCAAGCCGACAGCAGCATCATGAGTGCCACAAGTGCCGCGGTGAGTTTGGTTAAACGCATGGTTTTTCCTCCTTGGTTTTAAAACAGTTCGGTTCGAACACTTGTCCCTCAAGCAATATGCAGCATTCGATTCCTGCAGGATTGTGGACAAATGTGATTATTTTGTAAACGGTCCCCAGGCTGGTTCCCTGATATTCGATGTTTTTGTGGTCAGGTTATAGCGCGTATTGCCATCCGTGGACACCACGGTCAGTACTCCTTTGCCGCTCGAATAGACGATGTAGCGACTGTTCGGCGCAAAACTCGGCGATTCATCATGTGAGGCCGTCGACAGGGCTTTCTCAGCACCCGTCGTCAGGTCGTGCAGTTGAAGTTGGTAGTTTCTACCCCGCCCCGAGATATAGGCCAGCATTCTACCGTCAGCGGACACGCTTGGGCTAATGCTGTAGTCACTTCGGAAAGTCACCCGACGCACGTCCGTGCCTTCGACGGACATTCGGTAAATCTGTGGACTGTTGCCGCGATCACTGGTGAAGTAAATGGTTTGACCGTCCGGTGAGAAGCAGGGCTCGGTATCAATGCCGTTGGTCTTGGTGAGTTGCTTGCGATCCGATCTGTCGGCATTAATCAAATGAATATGGGTCTGTGCCTCATGCGATAACGCAATGGCAAGTTTTTTACCATCGGGTGACCACGCAGGTGCCGAGTTGTTGCCTTTGTAATTCGCGACCGGGATACGTCGGCCGGTATCCAGCTCTTGGACGTATACGATGGGTTTTTTGTTGTCGAAAGAGACATAGGCCAGTTTCTTGCCATCTGGTGACCACGCCGGGGAGATGATGGGCTCGGTCGAACGAAACGCAACGAATTGATTCTCGCCGTCGGAGTCCGTGACCTCGAGTCGGTATTCCGAGCCCGCTTTGGCGACATAAGCAATGCGGGTCGCGAAAACACCCCGCACACCAGTGAGTGCATTGAATACATCATCGGCCACACGATGCGCCGCCGTGCGCGAAAACTGCGCTTGTATGTTCTTTATTTCCAGCTGCGAAATGTCCCCGACTTTGGTCACATCTCTGAGTCGGTAGCGAATTTCGATGCGCCCATCGGCACCTTTGATGACGCTACCGGTGACCACGGCATCGGCGCCGCGAGCTTTCCATGCTGCAGCATCCAGCGGGGCATTGTCCGGGATGATCTCATTGCTTTCAATGAGGCGAAACAGGCCACTGCGGGCCAGATCGGCTCGCACAATGGCACTGATGGCTTGGTCGCCGGGCAGATCATCGGCGAAGCCCGCAACGCTGATCGGGATCTGGTCCGAACCTACGCCCGTCACTTCGATTTTGAGCTGTGCCAGAGCGGATAATCCAGTCGCAAGCAAGAAGGCCAGCGCTATAAACTGCAAGAAATATCTTTTCATGCGTTCGGTTTCATCGAGGTTTCAAATAGTGCGGATACACGAAGTCTTCGGGACAATCTGCCGGGAACTGGCCAGATTTGCGTATGCCCCTTTCCACTTGTTTATCAAACGACAGGTTGTCTGAGGGGTCTACCACTTTTACATCTTCCAGCATCCGGTTGGCATTCAAGCGAATTCTGACCGTGACTACGAGATTGCCGGGCATGTCGGGGAAACTGGTATTGGATTTTACCGTTTTCCCCAGGTAGAGCGCGCAATCAGAGCCTGCTGCGACTGTTTTTTTATCGGATGTACCGGCTTCGCCGTCACCGGCTTGGCTCAGTATTCGGTCCATATCTTCAGCACTTCGCGTCTTTTTCGGCTTCTCGGTGACTTGTTCCTGCTTGCGTTTCTTCTCCTCGGCAGCGGCGGCTTCCTGTTTGCGCTTCTGCTCTTCTTCGAGCTTTATTTTGTCTTTCAGCGCTTGTTCTTCTTTTTGGCGCTTTTGATCTTCTGCAAGTTTTTTCTCCTGCTCTTCGCGTTTTTGTTTTTCTTCAGCCAGCTTTTCCTTTTCTTGCTTGCGCTTTTTGTCTTGCTCAAGTGCGATGTCAGGATCAGCCGGTTTGACCTTGGGGGGTTCCGGTGCGACCTCGGGTACGGGTGGCTTGATTTCTGGCGCAGGCTTGGGTGGTTCTGGCACGGGGTCAGGCTCGGGCGGCGGTGGCGCCGCGTCGCGCGAAGTTTCGTCCCAGATTTCTGCTTCGATAGTGGTTGGCGTCAGACTTTGCCATGAGACGCCAATCCACAGAAAGCCAAGCAGCGCGATGTGCACCAGCAGAGCCAGCATTGCCGAGCGCCATTGATGGGGCTCGGGCGGAATGGTGTAGGGAATAACCTGCCGGCTCAATGCAGAATCACCGTGCGGAAAGCCCAACGCGGGCGATGCCAGTCTTGTTGGCCTGCGCAATCGTTTGCACCACTTCGTCGTACTTAATGTTCTTGTCCGCAGAAATCATCAGTGGCAGGTCCGGGTGCTTGTCGTGAATTGCCGCCAGTCGTTTGATCAAGTCGTCGCGCTGACGTGCCTGATCGTAGGACTGGCCGTGAATACCGATGCTGGCGGAACCGTCTGCCTTGAGTTCGATTTCGATGTAATCCGTAGGGGGCTGAGTGGAACGTCCTGCTCTGGGCAAATCGATGGTGCTCGGTGTAGTCAATGGTGCCACGACCATGAAAATGATCAGCAGCACTAGCATGACATCAATGTAGGGCACGACATTGATTTCGGATTTGAATTTCCGCGTGCGTGTGCCGCGCATACTGGAAGTTGTCATTAGCGTGCCTGTCGGGCAAGGACGTTGGAGAACTCTTCGATGAAACTTTCGAAGCGAATCGCCAGACGATCGATGTCATGCGAATAGCGGTTGTAGGCCACGACCGCTGGAATCGCTGCAAAGAGACCAATGGCGGTTGCGATCAGTGCCTCGGCGATACCTGGTGCGACTGCCGCCAGAGTCGTTTGCTGCAAATTGCTCAAACCCCGGAAGGAATTCATGATGCCCCACACCGTGCCAAACAGACCCACATAGGGGGACACTGATCCGACCGATGCGAGGAAGGCGAGATGAGTCTCTAGCGCATCCATCTCGCGCTGATACGCGGCGCGCATCGCACGGCGGGCGGCATCGAGAGGTGCGCCCGGATCATGATCTTTGCCGGGTTTGTGCGTGTTCGGTTTGCGAAACTCCTTCATGCCAGCTTCGAAAATTCTTTCCAATGCACCGCTTTTGCCGCTTTCTCTGCGACGCATTGAAGTGACTTCGGCGTAGACTGCATTCAAGTCCACATTGAGAAAAGCTTTTTCGAATTCATCGGTTTGTTGCTGGGCTGTTCGTATCGCGAACAGTTTACGAAAGATGTAGGTCCAGCTCATCGCTGACACAATCACCAGCAATGCCATCACGGCCTGCACTGGCGCCGATGCGCCTGAAATCAGGGTGAAAAATGAGAGGTCTTGGGTCACTGTCATGGCAGATCTTTGATGGAAATAAAGGTGGCGCCGTACATTGCTTCAGCTTCCGGCGGTGAGCGTGGACGCGTTTGCAGTGCTGATTTTTTTGAACACTGTGGGAGGAATCTCGGTGGGGCGCATTGAGGCCATGTCGACGCAACCGACACGGATACTGCCTGTGCAAAGGCGCACGGGAGGGTGGTCGTTCACCCGCCAGGCTTCCTGTGTGAACAAGACTGAAGCACGCCCTAGCTTCTGTATTTGCACACTAATCTCCAGACAATCGTCGAGTTTCGCTGGCGCATGGTAATCGATGGACGTACTTTTTACTACAAACATGCACCCGGTTTCAGCCGACAGCTGCTGCTGGCCTACGCCGGCAGCCCGCAGCCATTCGGTACGGGCCCGTTCGAAAAACTTCAGGTAATTGGCATAGAACACGATACCGCCAGCGTCGGTATCTTCGTAGTACACCCGCAGTGGCCAGCGAAATGCGCTGCCCATCGTTCAGCTGGTACGCTTGATCGTGAACGGTGAAAAGCCCTGGCAGGTCGGCATCATCTCGATGCCGTTGATGTTCACATGCGGTGGCAGATTTGCGACCCACCACGCGGCTTCGGCCACATCTTCCGGCGTGAGGGCCATGGCGCCCTGATAGACCTTGGCGGCGGCGGCATCGTCCCCCTTGAAGCGCACATTGGAAAACTCGGTCCCGCCGGCCATGCCGGGCGCGATATTGGTGGCTCGCACGCCGGTACCCACCAGATCGGCACGCAGATTGAGCGTGAACTGATCGACAAAGGCTTTGGTCGCACCATAGACGTTCCCGCCCGGGTAGGGGTAAGCGCCCGCCACCGAACCGAGGTTGATCACCAGACCAGCGCCACGCGCCACCATCCGTGGGAGAAGCGCGCGGGTGATGGTGACCAGACCACTGCAGTTGGTAGCAATCATGGTGTCCCAGTCGCTCAAGTGCGCTTCATGCGCCGGCTCGAGGCCAAGTGCCAGACCTGCGTTGTTGATCAACACATCGATGTTCTGCCAGTCAGCCGGCAGTGAGGCGAGAGCCTGATCGATCGAGGTTTTGCTGGTCACATCCAGTGCGACCGGAAGCAGGTTCTGGCCCAATTCTTTTGCCAGTGCGTCCAGGCGCTCGGTGCGGCGTGCGGCAGCAATGACCCTGTGCCCGGTCTGGATGAATTTGCGTGCCATCGCGGCACCAAAACCAGCACTGGCGCCGGTAATCATTACGATCATGAGTAGGCTCCGAAGTAGAGAGGTTGCAAAGGAGTTGCGACTGGGGCGAATTTTAGCCGAAATGGGCGCCTGTTCCTGGCGCGTCCTTGATGAAATACGGCCCGTCTAATAGAATCGGGGGCTGTTTTGCGCGGCAAAACGGCTCGGAGCCAGTCCCGCAGGGCTGGCCGGCGAAGTTGATGTCAGATGCGCCGGATGTCGGTCCGTATCTCCCAACCGTTTGTCCGAGCGTATGTCGAGCCCGCTCACCTCATGTATCGGCAATAAGCTATTCCCCCACCTATTGGAGTGTTTCATGTTTTCGAGAGACCATACGATTGCCCGCGTCGACCCTGACTTGTGGTCGGCGATCCAGAAGGAAAATCAGCGCCAGCAAGACCACATCGAGCTGATCGCCTCCGAAAACTATGCCTCGCCTGCCGTGATGGAAGCGCAGGGCTCGCAACTCACGAACAAGTACGCAGAAGGGTATCCCGGCAAGCGCTACTACGGCGGCTGTGAATTCGTCGATATCGCCGAAAGCCTTGCGATTGAACGTCTGAAGCAACTCTACGGTGCGAACTTCGCCAACGTGCAGGCGAACTCGGGTTCGCAGGCGAATCAGGCGGTGTTCCTCGCGTTGTTGAATCCCGGCGACACCATCATGGGCATGTCGCTCGCCGAAGGTGGCCACCTGACACACGGCATGCATCTGAACATGAGCGGCAAATGGTTCAACGTCGTCAGCTACGGCTTGAACGAGAAGGAAGAGATCGATTACGACGCCATGGAGCGCACCGCTCATGAGCACAAACCCAAGCTCATTATTGCCGGTGCTTCAGCGTATGCACTGAAAATCGACTGGGCACGTTTTGCCAAAGTCGCCAAAGACGTCGGTGCGTACTTTCTGGTGGATATGGCGCATTACTCGGGTTTGATCGCCGGTGGTGTGTACCCGAATCCTGTGCCGCATGCGGATGTGGTGAC
>JBDKLM010000090.1:0-4025 GCA_039806005.1 Pseudomonadota bacterium | reverse complement strand
TCGGCGAAAACCAGTCGGGTGAGATGACTGAGATCGGATTCCAGCTGTATTCCGACATGCTTATGGCTGCAGTGAAATCGCTTAAAAACGGCAAAGAGCCTGACCTTGCATCGCCGCTATCGACTACGACCGAAATCAATTTGCACGTCCCCGCCTTGTTGCCCAGTGATTTTTGCGGCGACGTACACGAGCGGCTCTCGATTTACAAACGACTGGCCAACGGTGAGACGCAGGAAAGTATCGACAATCTTCAGGAAGAACTGATTGACCGGTTTGGCAAACTACCCGATGCCGTCAAGGCGCTGATCGAGACGCATCGCTTGCGGGTATCGGCAAAAACGGTGGGCATCGTCAAGATTGATGCCCATGCAGAGTCGGCGCAGTTGCAGTTCGAACCCAAACCACCGATTGATCCCATGCGCATCATTGAACTTGTACAGAAAAGTCGTCACATACGCCTGTCCGGTCAGGACAAGCTGAAAATCACCGCTGCCATGCCCGATCTGGCGGCGCGGGTCAACCAACTCAAGGCCACCATACGCGCACTGTCCCACTGATACGCTGACACAGCTCGATCATGAATTCATCGACGAAACTGATTCTTCAAGGCCCCGGTGCAGATAGCGACACCGTCAAGCGCATTGCAGCTATTGTCAATGCAAAAAAAATTACGCCGATTGCACCCCAGGCATTTCGCTGTGATGAGGTAGACAGCAGCAATGCGCTACGCTCTGAAGTGGCGGCCGCGTGTCACCCTGCTCGCATGGATGGCACCTTCATGGACGTTAGCCGGCAACTGTCAGACTTCCGCGTGCTGGTGATGGATATGGATTCGACACTGATCACGATCGAGTGTATCGATGAAATCGCCGACATGCAGGGACTAAAAGCCGAAGTCGCCGCGATTACCGAAGCGGCCATGCGTGGCGAGCTGGATTTCCGCGAGAGCCTGATGCGACGGGTGGCTTTGCTCAAGGGTCTGGATGCCTCGGCGCTGCATCAGGTCTTTGAAGAACGCTTGCGCTTGTCTCCCGGCGCTGACAGCCTGCTGCAGGGAGTCAAAGCTGCCGGACTGCGTTCTGTGCTGGTATCAGGTGGCTTTACGTATTTCACTGATCGTTTGAAAGCAATGCTGGCGCTCGATGCCACGCGCGCCAACCTGCTCGAAGTCGTCGAAGGTAAATTGACGGGCCAAGTAATTGGTCGCATCATCGATGCCGATGCCAAGCGACAAACCGTGATGGATGAATGTGAAGCGCTGGGTGCATCTACCGCTGCTGCGATCGTGATTGGCGACGGCGCCAATGATCTTGCCATGATGTCCATCGCCGGCTTATCGGTCGCGTTCCGCGCCAAACCCGTAGTTCAGGCAAAGGCCAATGTCACACTGAACTACGCCGGGCTGGACGGCGTTCTGAATTTGTTCCGGTGAGCCGAATAAGCAGCGACTCAATTATTTGGATCAAATAAGACAAGCGATGATGGACGAACAAATTTACTACGACAGCGACACCGAAGCTCACAAGCGCTTGCTGTGGTGGCTTTACCTGATGCATGGCCTGTCGATGGTATTCTCATTGGGCGCGCTCTCATTTCTGCCGCTGATCGCCAACTATCTGAAACGTGCAGAGACTGAAGGCAGCTTTCTAGGCTCGCACCATAGCTGGCAAATTCGTTCGTTCTGGTGGTACATCGTCTGGATGACGATAGGCCTTGCTTTTTTCATCACCCTGTTCGGCATACCAGTGGCTTTCCTTATCTGGTTCGCTGCCTGGTTATGGAAAGCGTATCGCCTGATCCGAGGCTTTCTGGATCTGGGTACCAATAAGGCTATGCCAATGTGAGCAATGCCTGCTCCAGATCTGCAATCAAATCCCCGACTGCTTCCAAACCGATATTGAAGCGTACCAGTTGGCCTGCACTACGCCACTGCTTTCGAATCGCTCCCATTCGATAAGGCACCGCAAGACTATTGGCGCCGCCCCAGCTATAACCGATGCGAAATAACTTCAGACTATCGATGAAGTGATCCGTCTGTGCCTCGGTGAAACGCGGATCGAACAGTACCGAAAACAATCCACCAGCGCCAGTGAAGTCGCGCTGCCAGATCGCGTGACCAGGGCAATCCGATAATGCAGGATGCAATACCTGAGAAATCTCGGGCCGCTCCTTAAGCCACTGCGCAATCCGGCGCGCGGCCGCATCATGCGCGTCGAAACGCAGTTTCATGCTGGGCAAACCTCGCAGCACAAGGTAAGCATCATCGCCTGACACACCCATGCCCAGCCGCATATGCGCCGCAGCGATTTTTAGATGTAAATCCTTGTCGCGCGTGATCACGGCACCCATCAGCACGTCCGAGCCACCCGAGTGATATTTGGTCAGCGCCTGCATGACGATATCGACACCGTGTTCAAACGCTCGAAAACCAATACCCGCCGACCATGTGTTATCCAGAGCAACAGGAACCTTATGTGCATGAGCGGCGCGGCAGATCGCAGGTATGTCCGGCACTTCCATCGAAACCGATCCCGGTGCTTCGGTCCAGATCAGACGCGTGTTGGGCTGTATGAGCGCAGCGATGTTCTCACCGATCAGCGGATCATAGTAGCGAACGGTGATATCGAAATCGCGCGACAGCCACTGCGCAAGTTCACGATTCGGGTTGTAGACATTCTCGGGGATGAGCACATCATCGCCGGCACGCAGCAACGCCAGATCAATCATCGCAATGGCAGCGAGACCGCTGGGCGCAAGCAGACAATCAGTACCGCCTTCGATCTCGGCTAATCTAGCCTCCAGCGTGAAGGTGGTCGGCGTCCCATGCAAGCCATAGGTATAGCCATTTTTCTCTTGCCAGTTGCGTGAGCGCAGTGCGGCCACATCACGAAACAGGACAGTCGATGCATGATGTATCGGCGTAGGGAAAGCATCGAAACCTTCTGGCGGACGGTAATCTGTCGTGGTCAGCAGTGTCTGAAACGATTTTTTATCGCTCACGCTCTCTCCTCATTCACGCCAGCTTGCGTCAATCCACACTACCCCAGAGATCGTGGGCATCCGCCGTGGTGATTTTCACGTCAACGAACTCACCCACTTTCAAAGCGATAGCAGGATCATAGGGAGGCTTCACGTACACCACACCATCGATCTCGGGCGCATCAGCAGATGAGCGCGCAGTCGCGCCGTTGCGGTCCACCTGATCAATCAGCACCTTGAGGGTCTTGCCCACTTTGGCTTGCAGCCGTTCGCGAGAAATACTTTCCTGCAGCTGCATCACGCGTGCACGACGTTCCTCGCGCACTTCATCGGGGACAGGTGAGGCAAGCGCGTTGGCGCTTGCACCCTCAACGGGCGAATAAGCAAAACAACCCAGTCGGTCGATTTGCGCTTCTTTGAGAAAGTCGAGCAGATGCGAAAATTCTTCTTCAGTCTCACCGGGGAAACCGGCAATGAATGTCGAACGTACCGTGATATCGGGACAAACTGCACGCCAGGCGCGTATGCGTTCGATATTCTTTTCACCATTCGCAGGTCGCTTCATGCGCTTGAGCACATCCGGATGCGAATGCTGCAGTGGGACATCAAGATAGGGCAACACATGCCCGTCATTCATCAGCGGGATGACCTCATCCACATGCGGGTAGGGATACACATAATGCAGTCTGACCCAAGCGCCGTATTCTTTTGCCAGCGCACCGAGCGAGGCAACCAAATCCGTCATATGCGTGCGTACCGGTCTGCCCTGCCAGAAGCCGGTACGAAATTTCACATCCACGCCATAGGCGCTGGTGTCCTGCGAAATGACCAGCAGCTCTTTTACGCCGGCTTTGAACAGATTTTCAGCTTCGAGCATCACTTCAGCGATGGGCCGCGAAACGAGATCGCCACGCATGGAAGGAATGATGCAAAAGCTGCAGCGGTGGTTGCAGCCTTCGGAAATCTTCAGGTAAGCATAGTGACGCGGCGTCAGGCGTATGCCCTGCGGCGGCACGAGATCAATAAAGGGTTCGTGTGGCTTGGGC
>JBDKLM010000089.1:0-11276 GCA_039806005.1 Pseudomonadota bacterium | reverse complement strand
GCGATAGGCCAATACGATGCTGCCACGCTCGGTGATTTTTGCCAGCGTATCGGCGCTCGCGCTCAGTACCGGCAAAAAACACAAAACCAGACAGCGCAAAAAAAACGAATTCATGTCAGGGATTCTCCAGAGAGGTGAGTTCAATCGCCGCCAGCACGACCCTCGCGACGCGGATCGGCAGCACCGGTGATACCGTCTTTGTCGAGCACGATGGCGTGCACGCCGCTTGGCATAGGCAGGATGGTGACGCGATGACCACGCTGCCGCAAGCCCTCTTGCAAAGTTTCGGCTGCACCGCCCCGTTCAAGCTCGGTGTCGCGATTACGGCTACCGATATTCGGCAAGTTGATCGATTGCTGGACATCCATCCGCCAGTCGAGCACGGCAATCAGGGTCTTGGCGACAAAATTGATGATGGCACTGCCGCCGGGTGAACCCGCCAGCATGAACAAGCGCCCGTCGCGCATGACCACCGTGGGTGCCATGGCGCTGCGCGGTCGTTTGCCGGGTTCGACGCGATTGGCCACCGGGCGTCCTTCAGGATCGTTCGGCTGCAGCGAGAAATCGGTCAGCTGATTGTTAAGCAAAAATCCGCGCACGAAAATCTTGCTGCCGAATTCGGATTCAATTGTGCTGGTCATGGACACACCATGACCCTCAGCATCGACTACCACCAGATGGGTAGTCGATGGCAGGTCGGCGGCCTGATCCTTCCCACGTTGGGCCAAGATATGCACAGGATCACCGGGTAGTGCAGTGCCCATGCTAAAGCGGCTATCGATCTGGGCGCCACGCCAGCGCAAATAGCGCGGGTCCAGCAAGGCATCGACGGGGACGGTAATGAAATCCGGATCGGCGACATAGCGCTCGCGATCCGCAAAAGCCAGACGGCCAGCTTCGGCGAAATAATGCACGGCCTCGACCGAACCTGGCTGCATCTGATCCAACTGATGCTGCTCCAGCATGCCGAGCATCTGCAGCACCGCTATCCCCCCCGATGAAGGCGGGCCCATGCTGCACACCTGGTAGCGCGCGTGCTTGCCGCAAACCGCAGTTCTCTCTTTCGCACGGTAGGCTGAAAGATCTGCCAACGTCAGTTCACCGGGTACAGTGTGTGCACGGACGGCCGCAACGATGTCAGCGGCGATCTCGCCTTGGTAAAAAGCTGTGACGCCTTCGGCCGCAATACGTTTGAGCACTGCTGCGTAGGCCAGATTTTTAAGTACATGACCCACTGCAGCAGGCTGATCATTCGGATAAAAATACGAACGGGCTGCCTCCTGCGCAAACAGCGCGCGGTTTCCCGCGATCTGTGCATGCAACCTCGGCGAGACGGCGAATCCCTGTTCGGCCAGTGTGATCGCAGGCCCGAACAAGCGCTGCCAAGGCAGCTTGCCGTGACGCCGGTGCGCCAATTCCAGCATGCGCAGCACGCCGGGTGTACCTACTGCGCGACCGCTGTTCACCGCTTCGCCAAATGGCATCGCCTTGCCCTGACGCAGGAATAAATCGGGGCTTACGGATGCAGGTGCTGTCTCGCGGCCATCGTAACTGCGGACCTTCTGCCCCACAGCGTCGTAATGCAGCAGGAAAGCGCCACCGCCAAGGCCAGAGGATTGCGGCTCAACCAACCCGAGCACCATTTGCATGGCGATTGCTGCATCTACTGCGCTACCGCCATCACGCAAAATTTGCTGGCCCGCTTGTGTCGCCAGCGGATTTGCCGACACCGCCATGAAACGCTGTGCGCGCACCAGCGTCTGGGTCACTTTGGCTGTTGCTGCTTCCGGTGCGGCATCGGGTGTCTCTGGCTCGCGTGCCAGAAGCGCGGTCAATGGCGCGAGCAGAACCACGGCGACAAATGCCTGTTTCAGTGCTGACCGCAGGGGCGACAATAAAAAGTCGGTGGGCAAGTCTGGCCTCGTTCTATCCGCTAAAAAGTGCTTCGTGGCAATATGTACGGTATTATGTTGCATAAAGAGCATAACGCAGCGGGCTGGCCCGACAGGACTGGATTTTTCCTGCGTTGTGTCGATTCACAGAGCATTCCACCGACCCAGACGAGAATGACACATGGCTGAAGCAGACGATAAAAAGCCAGCCGAAGGCGCGCCAGAAGGCCCGCCGCTCGAACCCATCGTCAAGAAGAAGATGATCGAAGGCGATCACGCCGGCGCTCATGGTGGTGCGTGGAAGATTGCGCTGGCTGACATGATGACGGCGATGATGGCCTTCTTCCTGCTGATGTGGCTGCTGGGCGCCACCACGGAAGATCAGCGCAAGAGTATTGCGGATTACTTCAAGCCGACCTCACACAGTAACGTTCAGATGAGTACCCTTGCCGGCCCCGGTGGTATCGGTGGTGGCAACTCATTGATGGACCCCGATGGGTTCCCGAACACAGCCAAGCGCACCAGCTTCATGGAACGCGAGTCTCCCCGATCCGAGGCGGGACAGTCGAAGGACAGCGGGACTTCCAAAGACGAGCTCAACGATAAAAATCCGAGTGAGCTATCCGAGCAAGAGCGACAAAAGATCGCCGCCGAAGCGGATAAAAAGAATTTCGACAAACTCGAGCAAGCTGTACGAGAGAAGATTCAGCAAAATCCCCAGCTCGACAAGATCAAGGATCAGGTCAAGTTCATTCGGGAGAAAGAAGGCTTGCGTATCGAGGTGATCGACAAGGCGGACTTCTCCATGTTCTCGCTGGGTACCGCAAAGATGCAGGGGCGCGCTGAGACACTGATCCAGGAAGTGGCGAAGTCCCTGATCGGGATGCCGAACAAAGTTGCCGTACGCGGTCATACCGACAGTCTGGCTTATGACGACGGCGTACGCAGCAATTGGTCGCTCTCGGGTCAGCGTGCAGAGAGCACACGTCGCATCATGGCCGGCGCGGGCTTGCCGCCGTCTCAGTTTGCCAAGATCGAAGGCGTAGCGGACTCAGCACCCTACATCCCTGAAAACCCGGCCGATCCGCGCAACCGTCGTATCAGCATCACGGTCCTGTATCAGGACACCACGCCGGCCTCCAAGAGAAATGCTGAGTAAATGAGCTCACGTATGCAATACCCGGTGAAATCACATGCATGGATGCTCGCAATTGGATTGATCCTGTCAGGGGAGATCAGTCGCGCGCAAAATACGCCAGCCCCAGAGACGACGGCTATTCCGGCAGCACGACCTGCCGCTGGCAACGCAGCGGCGACACAAGCCAAGCCGGCGGCTCCGGCTGCACAGCCCGCAGCGAATGCACCCAAGGCCGACGAGACGGCAAAAACCACACCGCCGGCCAACAAAACGGCGGATACCAAACCAGCCCCCAACGCGACCGCCCCCTCGGCGCAAGCACCCGCCGCAGATCAGGCAAAGACGGACGAAGCAACACCGACGGAAACACCAAAGAAAAAGGCCGGCGCCGAGCCACCGCCTTGCATCGTGGCGGATTTCAGGGCTATCGGTATCGACACTCAGGATTCAGAGAAGCGCCGGGAGCGTGCGCTGGCCTGGATAAAACGGCGCGGCAAGCAATGCACTCCTCAGCAATTGCTGGTCATGCGCAACAACCGCGCGCAGTGGCTGGGTACGGGAGATTCAGCCGCTGCAGCGGCTGCGATTGATTCTTTGCTTGAAGTTTTTGCGGCGACGAATCCGGATATCGCATTGCTGCTTTACGGCACACCGCCACCACCGCCGCCGCCGCCTGACCCCAAGGCGAAAAAACCGCCCGCCAAGTAATCAGGCAGGCGCAGACTTTAGCCGTCGCGGCCCATCATCAGGAAAGACGGAATGACCGCTTTGATGCGGCCACCGGGCTTGATTCGCGCGCTGTCGTTAGCAGCCGAACGAACCGAGGGATTTTCGGTGGAATTTCGCACCGCACGGAAACGATCCAGGATGGAACCGCTGACCTTGTGGGTGAGTGCATTTTGACGGGTATTGAGCTTCAGATCCGCCTCGATTTCACCCAGCTGCTCGATGGAGCGGCCAAACTCAATGAAGTTCTCGCGAATCTCCTTGTTCGTCGTCATCACGAAAAATTCAGTGCCGAAAAATTCATTGGCGCTGGTGCTGTACATGACGGGCGGCGAAAGGAAGAAACCGGCGTTAAATGACTTGGAGAAAATGCTCTCGTAGGTCTGCAGGTTGTCGACCCGGCTGGGAACGATCACCAGCTTGGGCGGATTGCGCAGACGGGAATTGAAAACAAAGGAAAAACGGTTCACGAATTCGAGTGTGCTGTCGAGCTCGACCCGCGACAGGGAGCTGGGGACCAGCACCAGATCAAACTCGAACAGAAAATCTGGCGGCAGCACATCGGTCCAGGTCAGGTCGGTAATCACGACTTCCATCGTATCGACGCATTTACGCATCGCCTCTTTGGCTTTTAATAGCGCGATACCCGAACCTTTGGCATTCGGCAAATCCACAGTCATGCAATCAATGCCAATTGGATAAGCTTTTCTGACCCATTTTCCGGCAGTTGCCTGATGATCAAAATCGATTAATGCGGTTTTTTTGCCAGAAATATAAGAAAAATACGCGGCCAGATTTGCCGAGACCGTACTTTTGCCAACCCCACCTTTTTGGCTGGTAATAAGGATCTTGAGTGCATTGCTCATGGTATTCCTTTGATTCGGCCGCAAGCCGTTGATTTTTTTAACGAATTATAATTTAACGTTGCTTGAGGGGAAGTTTTGCCATATTATCACGTTGCAGTATAGATCAGCTTTTTCGGCAAATACAAGATTATTTTGCAAGAGAGGTAATTAATTATGGGAAAGTCATCGGCAAAACCGACAATGATGCGATTCGAGCCTAAATCCGGCTGGTCTGACGCTGGCGGCCAGGTTATCTCGATTAATGACCATCTGAAGTCGGAAGATAAACCCGAAGATAAACTTAAAATCACCTCGGAGCCATTATCTGCCGAGGCACTGGTTAATCTGGGCGAATCGATGCAGGACGTTTTCGACAGCCTGAAAATCAATGACCCTCGCCTGCAAGCCTGGACTCAGGTGCATGCGGCGATCCGGCTGATTGGTGGCAAGATTCAGGAACAAAAAACCCTGCGCGCCCGTATAGAAGCGCTGGATTCCGAAATCGAAGGTGTACGCAGCCTCGCCTCGGAACTGGTGTCCAATGCTTACCGCGGCGAGCAGGAAGTGCACGAGACATCAAAACTGCGCATGCAGATTGCCGAGTCGCTGCACGACAAACTGGTTTCCACGCTCAAAGGCTAATCGACCTTCATGCAACCCAGACACCGCATTCCTGCACTACTGCTGCTGGCGAATTGGTGCCTGTTTTTTGCAGTATCCGCTTGGATCAGCAAATCGCAAGGCAATATTCTCTGGTGGCTGAAGCTGAATTGGTCGGGCTGGTTGACTGATCTGGGCAGTGTTGCGCAGTTGGGCGCCCTGCCCGGTGGCAGCGTGTGGATCGTTTGGTTGATACTGAGCGCTTCACTGACTGTGATTTATTTGCTGATGAAACCACCGGTTGAACGAGTCAAACCTGTTGAACCGATCGCGAGAAAAAATCTGATTGCGAATGGCGACATGATGGAATCGCGCCCCGAGCTGAAAGAAAAAATCCTGCGGCTGCATGAGTCCCTCGACAAGATCTGATCAAAGCATCACACGCCTGCTCCGCACGCGTTCCACCCCGCAAAATATTCAAACGCAAACAGAACGCAGGTGCGCATTACTGCTGCAGCATTTGCACGCGCCGACCATTGAGTGGCTGCACCGGACGCGCATTCATCTTGTAAAGCTTTTTGAAAGCGGCCAGCTGTGCGTACGAAATCTCGATGGGCGTACGCATCACATGCCATTTCACATCTTCGGTACACGGTGGTGTCGTCAATGATCCGACGTAGGCGAAATAGGTAGGATCTGCAGGGATCAAATCGGCAGGATTGAATTCCTTGATCTCGAACGTCAGTCCCTGCTTCTGCGGCAGATTGTCGAACACCAATTTGAGCGCTGCGTTTTCCTTGCCCAACTTGAACAACACACCCACAACAGCAAGTTTGGAGTCACCGGCGCGATGAACAAAATGCGCCACCATGTGCCGCGCCATGCTGTCGATTTTTTCTTCGCTGGGCGTATGAAAATGGAATTGCACCAGCTTGTACTCGAGGCCATCGAAACGCGCGGAGCCCGAGTTGGGTAAATTCACCTGTATGGTATGCCCGTTGTTGACGACCTCGGCAGGTCCTGGCAGATAGGTGAATGCGATTGGCTTGAGCCCACCCTTTTCCGCATCTCGGGTTTCAATATTGATGGGCGACTGGCGTTTGCCTATGCCGCAGGCCTTGAAGGCCGAGTCAATGCCGGCCCATTTCGCCGGACCGGCCTCGCCTTCATATTCCCAATGCGGCGCAGGACCACCTGCAAGCGCAGGCGCAGCCAGCAATGCCGAGACCAACAGACTGACGAGCTTGTATTTCATTTGAATCCTCTTGCAATCGAGCGGCGGAATTTACCCGGGCGGTGATGGATTTTACCGTTTCATTGGTATCGGCAAATTTATCCCGAACTTGAGCCAGCGCCAGCGACCCAGCCGGCCTGCAGCCAATGCGCGTAATCCGGCAGGAAAGGCCAGGCAATCACATGGCTGGCGGTACCGACCGGGAACAGGCCCGAGGTCAGGTGATCCATCCATTCATCGTGCCCGCCTAGCTGGGAGAGCAGCAATCGGTGCATCGGTGTGTCGCGCAAGCCATTGACCACAAGACCCTGGCCATCGTTGACCGCGTGATAGAGCGATACTGGCTGCGATACCGCCCGAAGACTGTCAACCGGCCCGGAATACAGGTCATGCACACTCCCCCAATCGCGTCCTTTGAGCCGAGCAGCAATCTGATGCAACTCGGATTCGGCCCGCGCCATGTCGCGAACACGGTAGAGATGCTGCCCGAGAACGTTATCGAAAAAAATCGTCGCCTCGGGCGCCTCTGTGAGCAAACGATCAAGCGCTTTGAGACCGTCCATCTGAACAAACTGCAGGTGCGAACCCGAAGCACGCAAGGCGCGCCCGTGATTCAGGCGAAACAACCACGAAGCATGAGGATCAATGTCGATCAGATCGATCTGCCGAAACCGCTGCAGCCAGGCCGATGACATCATCCAGCCTGCGCTACCGCCAATCAGCAGCAAATGTGAAGAGGTCGGACGTGTTGTATCCAGCCAGTCGGCGATCAGTGCCGACGTACGCTGCCAGCGGCGCCTTTGCCAGAAAGCGCGCAGATGCCAGCGCAATCCGCCTGTGGTGTCACGATCGGCAGACAAGGTCGAGAATTTCCCGCATGGGGGTGTCAGGCGGTACTGGATCCCATTCGGGTAAAGAGCCCATCTTGCTGATCTGTTTGCCACCCAGCATGGCATCCGTGAAATGCGACATGTGAACAGCTCGCGCGAGTCTCGCTTTGCACTGTATTTGCAGCAGCGAGCGCGTGGACCGGAAAATATGCCCATTGGGATGCATTTCCGGATTACGGTAATTCATCATGCTCCAGACTTCGCGCTGATCACCTTTGATTTCGATAGTGCTGCGGTCGATGTAAAACTCCCCCCGTTCGAATCGGCCGACACTGGTCCAACCGGCTTGAACACCACCGCTTATCGACAGCAAGGTGAACAAGCAAAGCATACGTGTCGCGATCACGCGCAGATTGATCATGGAATCTCTCAATCGGGTTGTTGTCATTTAGGTGCCAACCCGGTAGCCGCGCCGAGCACGGCACCGGTTGCGACGCTGCCGGCGATTTCGCTGCCACTTTCACCACGACTGCCACATCGATTCGCCATATTCGATGCATCAATGCGGTCTACTGCATCCAGCCCGGCATTGGCGGCCAGGACTGGCAACAGTAGCCCGCCACTGACAACCAGCAGCACTGGCGTAGCGACCATAGTCACGCTTTTGATATCGCGATGCACGGTGCTGCCTTCGATGCTGTTCTGGCAGGCCTCGCTGCGGTATTCGGGATTATCGGGATTGAGACGCAAAGCGGTCAGCTCGGACTGGCTGGCGCAGCCACCAAGGCTGGCCGCAAGCGCAACACACGCTGCTTTATAGGGAAGCTGAGTATTCATCAGGGACACGTCCGTGTCGGGATGTCTGAATGCCCCGGAATCTAGCAACTTTCAGAATAATTGTAAATAAGAAACTTCGGAGCGATCACCCCGGTTGCCCAAGTCAATTTTCCACCCGTATCACTGCAGAGCACGGTCACCAGAAAATCAACCAAAGTGCGCCGCCAATAGCGACCCACTTGGCGATGTAATACACGGAGCGGTAGTTGGCCTTGAGCTTCTTGCCCAGCACGCGGAGATGATAGGCAATGCTGAAGAAATGATTGAGCCAGCCTATCGATTCCCCCTCGACGTTTTGCGAGGAAGCAGTGGCCATCACATATTTCGCAAACAAGCGGTTGAACCAGCGCGCTGGCGCAGTCCAGAGCGGACGCTCGATATCGCAAAACAGCACGACACGCTGATGGTCCGTGGTATTGGCCGCATGATGAATGAAAGTCTCGTCGAACATCACCGCCTCGCCATCACGCCAGTGATAGGGCTGACCATCGACTTCAATGTAACAACCCGGATCATTGGGCGTCACCAGCCCAAGGTGATAACGCAGCGAACCGGCATAGGGATCACGATGTCGCACCAGCGTCGCGCCCGGGGGCAGTGAGGCAAACATCGCCGCTTTGACACTCGGTATTTGTTTCAGCAAGGCCAGCGTCTTGGGGCAACTCTCCATGGCCGAAGGCAGATCACGCCCGTACCAGCTGAGATAAAAACGCTTCCAGCCAGTGCGGAAGAAGGAATTGAAACCAATATCGTTATAACCAGACGCGGCGCGTATCTGACCGCCATCGGCCAAGGCCATCGCTTCATCGCGGATGATCTGCCAGTTGGCCTGCAGGGGTGCCAGCTCGGGAAACTCGCTGGGATCGATGTAAGCAGTGCGGCGCGTGCGCGAGAACAAATACATGACCGCATTGACTGGCGCCAGCAGGACGGTAAAGTCCGTCAGCGCTCGTACCAATCCAAAGCGGACGGTGCCGCGGAAATGGGCGTACAGCGCCGAGGCAATGAAGATTGCCAGTACCCAGTGCCTTGCTTCGATCATCCCAACATTCATCTGCAACCTCTGAAAGACTCAAGCCGTGATTTTAAACAATGCAGCCCCGGCACGGGGAAATCCCTCGCGGCGCTCGCCCGCCTCCTCACGGCGCGGTTCGGAGCACTCAGGCGCGACCCCGTAACCGCCGATGGGCAGATCCGGGCGGCCCTTCGCGTAGAATTTCGGTGACAACACTTTCCCTGCCATGAACATGACGACTAGCGTATCGGACATCAGCCTTCTTCTGATCGCTGCTTATTTCATTTTTCTGCTGGCCAGTCTGCTGCGCCGGGGGAAGGTGATATCCGGACCCTGGTTATTTTTATTGCGCAGCTTTTTCCCCAACTGGCGCTTCTACCACGGGCTGGGTCATCAGCCACGACTGTATGTCCGTATCCAGGACAGCACGGGACAGTGGCAAGCATGGGAAATGCTCATGCCACGCGCCCGCTTTCGTCTCGGCGATCTATTTCACAACCCACGCAACAACCTGGCACTGGCCAACCAGAATCTGGTCGATCATCTCAGCGCCGATGTGCAGACACTGCCCGATGATGGCGATGTACGCGATCTGGTGACTTATCAATTGGTCGAGCGATTGGTGCGCTCCCTGTTGCGTGCCGAAGCCATCCAATATCAGTTCCAGTTGCGGCTCATACCGGCCCGCAGCGAACCCGATGAAAGCATGGCGGTACTCACCTCGCCGGTACAGGCCACATGAATATCAGCGTTCCAATCAGCTTGTACGCGTCGGTCCGCGTACTGGAATGTCTGTGTGCGATCAGTTTACTGATACAGACACTGGAATTTTTGCGTTTGCGGTCAGAGACGCGCTCTGAGGGTGTCTGGTCATGGCAGATACAGCGCGCCGATGTGTCGCATGCTCCTGAGTGGTTGCGCAAGGTATTCGAACTGCTTTACCAGGATCGCATTCACCATCTCCATTTGCTGCTCCGCGCTGGTGCTGCGGCGAGCCTGTTTGCCGGCAGCAGTCCATTCAGTGCAGTCCTGCTTTTCGCAAGCACGATCGTGATACTGATACGCTGGCGAGGCGCATTCAACGGTGGCAGTGATTTCATGACCATTGTGGCACTCACGGGACTCGTGATCGCCAATATTGCGGGACTTTGGGTAGGGCCAGTACTGGCCTGGAAAGCAGGACTCTGGTACATCACGATTCATGCCATGAGCTCTTATTTCATTTCCGGCGCGATTAAATTATTTTCTCCGGCATGGCGCGATGGCAGTGCGCTGAGTTTTTTTCTGGATGGTGGATTGTATGGACCTCTAAGTGAGCATAGTGTGTTTCGCAAGCCCATCGTTGCCATCACTTGCTCTTGGGCGTTCATTCTCTGGGAATGCTGTTTTCCGCTCACCATGGCCGGACCTGCATGGGCTGTGCTTGGCTGCGGCATCGCCGCCCTATTTCATTTTCTGGTATTTCGGTTTTTCGGACTGAATCGCTTTTTCTGGGCATGGGCTGTCAACTTCCCAGCGATTGTTTACTGCTCTGCTCAGTGGTAAGTCTCACGAATCAGCGGCACACGCAGCAAAAGTAAAGCGATACGCCGACCGACTCTGAGAATGGGATACATCAATCGAGAAAGCCGACGAGAAGAAAAAATCCAGCGATTGCAGCGATTGAACCACCCCGCCGATGTACTACAGCTTGCCAACACATACATCGCATCGGCACCTGCATGTACAACACCGCCCATCACCACCAACATGCCCTGATCCAGATCGAAGCCCTGTTGCTGATAATGAGTGATCCGATCATCCGAATCGCGAGCACTCAGTAATTCGACCGGACCGATGTCCTCACGCAGCCGATGCAGACGAATATAAGCACGGCAAAACGGACAGGCACCATCAAAGATGATGAGAGTCACGTCAGGTTTCAACTTCTTCCGCTGGAGGGTCTTCGAGTTCTTCCTCTGCGGGACCACCGCCATTAACGCGGATTTTCTGCCCGGTCAGGAAACTGCGAATTTGCTGATCGATATTTTGCAGCATGGTGTCAATCAGGGCCGCGTTACTGACTTTGCCGTTGAGCTTGAGAACACCGTTGGCATAGTCATAGGAAGCCTGGACCCCGTTGGGCACTTCCTTGGCAAAGCCCAGTGATATCAAAGTTT
>JBDKLM010000088.1:0-3930 GCA_039806005.1 Pseudomonadota bacterium | reverse complement strand
ACCGGGATTGTCTTGTCAAAGCTTAGCGATCCTGTGCCATTGCCATTTGCCAGAGGCAAGTAGTCGGTAACACGCTGCTTTAGGCGCGTATGACGAACGCCTGCATGCATTTCCCAGCGCTCTGCTACCGCCCACATGCCTTGAAAATATTGATCGAAGTTGTCTGCCTTCTGAATCTCATCTCGCGTTGGCGAACCATTGATCACCCCAGCCGATGCGGGACTGTCTGTGCGCGCGTCATCCATAAAACCAGCGGTCAAGCCTGCGGTTGCAGTGTATGGGCGATCAAGCATCGTTCCGCGATGAGTCATCCGCAATTCAGCGCCATAAAAATTGCGGCCAATGGCGCTGGCACGGCCAGTGGCGCCGCCAGTGGACAGGTACTGAGTGTTGTCGCGCTGTCCTGCGTAGGCGATTGCGTTGAGCGTATTGCGCGCATCAAGAACTTTCTCGAAATTGAAGCCGATCTGCGAATTACTGCGTATGACACGCGCGTTGGCCGAGACATTGTTCGGCGATGCCATTGTGTAGCTGGTGCTCAGGTTTGCACTGGTCAAGCCTCCGGGATCTTGTGCGAACTGATCGAACCAGTTGAACAGTGTCGTGAGCTTGCTGTCTTCAGAGAGTTTGACTCCCAGCTTGATCGTCGCCATGCGCTTTTCGTTGGCGCTCTGCGCTCGATAGCCATCCGATTCATAATTGGAGAAACTCAGCAGGTAGTCGATGCCTTGGCGCGTGCCAGTCGCCTGGACTGACTCACGACGTGTACCAAAGCTGCCGAACAGTACGTCGCCGCTCGCCTCTGGCATGGCCGGAATTTTATCCGTGAACATTTGAATAACGCCGCCGGAAGAGTTGCCGTACATTGCCGAGAAAGGCCCCCTCATCACTTCGATACTGCTGATGTTGTCTAGATCGATGCTACCCGGGTTGCCAATCCCATCGGGCATAGACAGGGGAATACCATCCACGTAAAGTCGAATGCCACGGACTCCGAATGCGGAGCGCGCACCAAACCCACGTGAAGAAATTTGTGGATCTTGGGCCATCTGATTTCGGTTTTGAGCGGTTATGCCGGGAATGCGCGACAGACTCTCGGATAGCGTCATTCGCAACTGGCCTTCCTGAATATCTTTTTTCTCGACTTTGTCGATAGACATCGGCAGATCAAAGCTATCTTGTTCTACTCGCGTAGCCGTCACAACAATTGGTGACAGGGTCTTGGTTTCTTCCTGAGCCATCGCTGTTTGTGCAAAGCAGGCGCCGATCATCACGGCGAGAGTGGTTTTTTTCATGTTCATGTGGGTACGCCGTTGCCCCAAAACCGGGGCCAATTAAAAAGTCGACGAGGTTATCTCAGACTTCCTCAGCTTCACATCATGAAAATCATTAAATTCTTTGATTATTCGAAACTTTTTGATGCGGTTCACGAGTTGGACGCTGTTGGCCTAAGAAATTATCAAATTGATACTTTCATATGTGAAAAAAAGCGGCCCGAAGGCCGCTTTTCCGAATTCTCTATGTTTGGCAGCCAGTCGGAAGACCGGACTGCCAGATAACCGAATTAACGGTTAGCGATGTACATCGTGATTTCGAAGCCGAAACGCAGATCAGTCGCTGCAGGTGTAGTCCATGCCATGATTATCTCCTAGTAGATTTAAGTGTACTGAACGGAAATCCCATTCAGTGGGCATGATCATGAACTGAGCCCCGTCGGTATGCATCTGCGAAACGCGTAAATTGGTCTCATGATTTTCATGAACAGCGTGGTGACGCCACTGTACCTCCGGAAACGCGGGTCAGCCAGCATGCGCGTACTGCTATGATGCTAGCGAGAGACAGGCCGCAACAGACGGGCCCGGCTGCCATGTTGCGATGCAACCGAAGATGATAACGATGAACCCCGCCGAGACCAGCGCCACCGCATCCCGACCTGGCATGAGCCTGAGGCTCAAGATCAACCTGATTTTTCTGGCGCTGACCGTGCTGGTCTTCCTGATCCTGATTCGGGTCGAGGTCAGCGCCACGCGCGACAGCGTGCGCGAGGAGATGGAAGCGTCGAGTCGTATCGCCGCACAGCTTCTAGCGCGCGTGAGCAGTTCGTATGTCAGTGATGATTTAACTGATCTCATCGGCTTTCTGCAGGCAACCGGCCGCATACGAGCCAACGATATTGCGCTGTATGACAAGACAGGTGTTCTACGCTATCAGTCACCGCCCTCCATGTACAAGGCTGGGCGCGATGCGCCGCAGTGGTACGCCGACGTGGTATCCCCGCCCGAGATGAAGCGCGTGATTGCGATTGGTGACGCAAAATTGGTGATTGTGACCAATGCCACGCGCGCCATTCTGGACGGCTGGGATAACCTTCGCGACATTCTGATCGCGCAATTGATTCTGTTTGTGCTGGCTGACGTTGCGCTGTTCTGGCTGATCGGCCTGTGGGTCGCGCCACTGGAAAAAATCGAACGCGGTTTGAGTGAAATCGAGCGTGGCGATCATCAGGTGCGTCTGCCGCCCTTGCCGGGCAAGGAAGCAGGGCAGATGGGACGGACTTTCAATCGTATGGCGCAAGCGGTCGAGGACAATATTCAGGTGCGGCAGGCCAGTGCCGAAGCTCAGGCCCGGCTGGATGCGCAGCGGGAATTTACCAAGCAGCTGCATGCGCGTATTGAAGAAGAGCGCGCAGCACTGGCGCTCGAGTTGCATGATGAATTGGGTCAGTCGCTGACTGCGATACGCAGTATCGCCAAATCGATGATGCAGCGTCCCGATGTGGCCGGCGGTCCGCTGGAGCAGCATGCCAAGATGTTGTTTGATACAGCCGGCTTGACCTCGGATGCGATGCACCGAATGATTCCCCGGCTGCGTCCGATCAAGCTTGAAGGCATGGGGCTGGTTGATGCAGTGCGCGATTTGCTCACTGAGTCACAGCATAACAATCCAGATATCCGGTTTGATCTGAAGGTTCCTGACAGCGTTCCACCTTTGGAGGAAGCACTTGAATTGTCTGCCTACCGTATCATTCAGGAGGCAGTAACGAACATTGTTCGTCATGCAGGCGCCACGCGGGCGCATATCAGTATCGGTAGCAGTGAAGGGCAGCTAAAGCTAGTCATCTCTGACAACGGGCGCGGCGCATCCACTGTCAAACGCGATGGTCATTATGGCGTGCGCGGTATGCAGGAGCGCGCTGAATCCCATGGTGGTCACATCCTGTTTCAGCCATCAGCCGAGGGCGGGCTCGAAGTCGTCGTCTCACTTCCCATCAAGGAAAGCCTGAGTTCATGAAAAAAACAATCAATGTAATGCTGGTGGATGATCATGCTGTCGTGCGTATGGGGTTTCGCATGCTGCTTGAAGCGACCGACGATATCCGTGTTGTGGCCGAAGCAGAGTCGGCCGAAGCGGCTTATCAGCAGATAGCCGCGACCCAGCCTGATGTGATCGTGATGGATATTTCACTGGGCGGGACTATGGGCGTTGAGGCCACGCGACGTATAGTGGCTCGCGACAAGCACGCGCGCGTGTTGGGCTTGTCATCGCATGAAGATCCCAGCTATGTGCGCTACATGCTCAAGGCTGGTGCTCTGGGCTATCTGTCCAAGCGTACCGCGCCGGATGAACTGATTCACGCCATTCGTCAGGTTAACGAAGGACGCATGTATATCGACAGCCATTTGTCGCAGCGTATGGCGCTCGAAGAATTCAACGGTGAGAAAAGTCCGATTGAAGTGTTATCGGAACGCGAGTTTGGTGTCTTCATCCAGCTCGCCAAGGGCGCCTCTGTCAATCAAATCGCCGAACTTCTGAATATCTCCCCTCGTACCGTCGGTACGCATCTCTACAACGTCAAGCAGAAACTCGGCGTTGCCAACCAGGCTGAGCTCACTCTGATCGCCGTGCGACATGGATTGATTGAGTTGTAGT
>JBDKLM010000087.1:0-3338 GCA_039806005.1 Pseudomonadota bacterium | reverse complement strand
CTTTGAATGTTTTATTTCTCTGCACCCATAACTCTGCCCGCAGCATTTTGGCTGAAGCTATGCTGAATCACTTGGGCAAAGGTCGTTTTAAAGCCTACTCGGCCGGAAGCAGTCCTCGTGAGAACCAAAGACCAAATCCGCTGGCAATTGAGACCTTGGCTAAGGCAGGTATCTCAACCGAGGGGCTTTACAGCAAAAGCTGGGATGAATTTGGTAAGCCAGATGCACCGCACATGGACTTGGTCATCACGGTCTGTGACAACGCTGCTGGAGAGGTTTGCCCTTTCTGGCCGGGTCAGCCTGCGACTGCACACTGGGGATATGCCGACCCGTCAGAGGGTGACGGAGATGACGATCAGAAGCGCAAGGCTTTCGTACAAACACTCCACCTGATTCGCAAGCGCTTGGAAATTTTCGTGAATTTACCTGCTGACAGTCTGAGCAAACTCAAGATTGAACGCACGGCTCGCGACATGGCCAAGAGCTGACCATGAGTGCTCAATGTGAAGTGACGGCCAAGGCAGCGGCCCAGGCGCCTATGACGGTCTTCGAGCGTTACCTGACGCTTTGGGTGTTTCTCTGCATTTTGCTTGGCATTGCACTTGGACAATTCCTTCCCAGTGTGTTCCAGGCCATTGGGGCCGTGGAAGTTGCGCAGGTCAACTTGCCCGTGGGGTTGTTGATCTGGGTGATGGTCATTCCTATGCTGGTCAAGGTGGACTTCGGTGCATTGCACGAAGTTCGCCAGCAAGTGAGGGGTATCGGAGTGACGCTGTTCGTGAACTGGCTGGTCAAACCGTTCTCTATGGCGTTTCTAGGCTGGTTGTTCATTCGCCACTGGTTTGCGCCGCTGCTGCCCGCTGATCAACTCGACAGTTACATCGCAGGTCTGATCCTGCTGGCTGCTGCGCCTTGCACGGCCATGGTGTTCGTCTGGAGTCGCCTGACCAATGGCGATCCACTTTTCACGCTGTCGCAAGTCGCGCTCAACGACACCATCATGGTGTTTGCTTTTGCACCGCTAGTAGGGTTCCTGTTGGGAATTTCTGCAATCACAGTGCCATGGGACACCTTGTTGACTTCTGTCGTGCTCTACATCGTGATCCCAGTGCTAATAGCGCAGGCGTGGCGCAAGGCTCTACTCTCAAAGGGGCAAGAAACGTTTGAGGCAGTGATGGCCAAAATCGGTCCTTGGTCAATCACGGCGCTATTGTCTACGCTCGTGTTGCTGTTTGCATTCCAGGGCGAAGCGATCTTGCGTCAGCCTCTGGTGATTGCATTACTGGCAGTGCCAATCTTGATCCAGGTGTTCTTCAATTCGGCTCTTGCATACTGGCTCAACCGCAAACTAGGCGAAAAGCACGAGGTCGCCTGTCCTTCGGCGCTGATCGGTGCCTCGAACTTCTTTGAACTGGCTGTCGCGGCGGCTATCAGTCTGTTCGGGTTCGAGTCGGGCGCGGCACTGGCTACTGTGGTCGGCGTGCTGATCGAGGTGCCGGTAATGTTGTTGGTGGTGCGCGTCGTCAATCGGAGTCGCGATTGGTATATGGCGAATCAGTGAAAAAATAGGGCCAATGACGGCTTTGGGTCAATTGTGTTGAAAAACTCGCTGACCGACGCGTCCCGTAATCATTGTCAGACCGACGCAGCGGGTGATCAGGCTGATTGAGACGGGCGCAGCCCGTCTTCTTACCTCATACAGGTATCACCTCAGGTACTGACCAGCATTTCTTGGCCATTCGGCGCAGGTTTTGCGCCGCTGCCGCCAGCAAGAACTCGTCGTGCGCCCCGCTTATGCCTCGCAGCCGCAGTCGGTCTAACTTCAATATCCGCTTGAGGTGGGCAAACAGCATCTCTACCTTCTTGCGGTCCTTGCGCGACTGCGCATAGGCGGGTGTTGTGCATACAGTACGTGCCACGTCGCGCGCATCCTCGTAGACGCTGCGGGCAATCTTGCGATGCGGGGTGTTCGGGCAGCAGTTCGTCTTGTGGGCGCATCCCGCACAGCTCTTCTGGCTGGCGCGATAGATCACCGTATCAGCATTGGTGATGTGGGTGCGCGGGCTGGTGAACTGCCGCCACCCGCTGCGTAGTGGATGTCCGGCGGGGCAGATGTATTCGTTGCGATCTTCGTGCCATTGGAAGTCGCTAACTGATAGGCTGCCATCCGTTCGGCCCGTCTTGTCCCACACCGGAACATGCGGCTCGATGTGTTTGTCATGTACCAACCATCCAAGCATTGGCGCTGCACCATAGGCCATGTCACCAACCAAGCGGCGCGGCTTGAGATCGAACCGCTCTTCAACACGATTTATCATCGTGCGTGTCGACTCGACTTCATCCGTGCGAAACGCCGGCGTAGCCTCCACGTCCACGATGATCCCCGCAGCCAAGTCAATTAGGTAGTTGGTCGAGTACGCGAAGAACGCGGGACCTGCAGGTGCCGCAGTCCAGCGTGCGGCGGGATCTGTCAGAGAGACGTTTTTACGTGTTTCCGTTGGCCGGCTCGACGGTTCGTCGGCCACGGGATTAGAGGCCTCCAGTGCATCGAGGTATTCGCGGACAGCACGATTGCGGCCCTGTCCATCGCCCCAATTCACAACCTCCGACCCAGGGATGCCGCGCGCTCGGTTGGCATCAGCTTTGATGACGCTGGCATCAATGGCGAATCCTTCTCCCTGAACCAGACCTTCGTTCATGCATCGGCGCAGCACTGTCTCGAAAACAAAGCGCAAGACATCGCTCTGACGGAAGCGTCCGTGTCGATTCTTGGAAAAGGTGGAGTGATCGGGCACCCGGTCATTCAGGTCAAGTCGGCAGAACCACCGATAGGCCAAGTTGAGGTGCACCTCCTCGCAGAGCCGGCGCTCTGATCGAATCCCCATGCAGTAGCCCACGATCAACATCCGGATCATGAGCTCTGGATCGATGGAGGGTCGGCCCGTATGGCTGTAGAAAGACGCTAGATGTGGCCGCAGTTCGGTGAGGTCGAGGAATCGGTCGATGCCCCGCAACAGGTGATCACGCGGGATTTGGTCTTCTAGGCTGAACGAATAGAACAACTGCTCCTGAGTGGAGCCTTGGCTTCCCATCATGACTGTCCTCCATTGGCTCGCGAGTCGCACAACTTTAGAAGGTCATGGGGAGTTTTTCAACACAATTGGTCGATATCAGTCGCAGCATTAGGTCAAACCAACGATGAGTTCGAGTGAACAACTGCTGGAGCAGTTCGCACAATCAGACTATCCACGCCCACAAGGTTAGACTCGACTAACCTAACAGGGACTCATCCATGATGTCGTACGTTCCGTTTCTGATTGCTGCACTGGCTTTGGCCA
>JBDKLM010000086.1:0-6058 GCA_039806005.1 Pseudomonadota bacterium | reverse complement strand
CAAAGTGGCGGATACCAGCGATGCGCTGCATCTCGCGCGGGCAGCGGAGGTGACATCGGTGTGGCGGTTGGGGGCGGCCGGATAACAAAAAAGCCCAACACAAGGTCGGGCTCTAACTGATTCTAGTGGGGTGGCCGATGGGACTCGAACCCACGACGACAGGAATCACAATCCTGGACTCTACCAACTGAGCTACGGCCACCACTGAGACTGCATTGTCCCGGCCAGCGCCGAAACAAGCCCGCAATTATACAAAATTCCAGCCACCAGCGGCACCCATTGACCTGCAAAGCGTGTACTGGCGCGTATTTAGCCTCAGCCCGCAAGGCCGGCCACCTCGTGGACCGGTGGATCGAGATCGAGCAGCACCCGAAATGCAGTGCTCAGGCCAGTTCGGCTGCCGGTGGTGTAGGCATGCAGCCCGCTCTGCGGCGGCGCATCGGTGCGCAGCAGTCCATGTTGGCCAAGCAGGCGTTCAAGTTGTCTTGCGACTGGCTCACCGGTGTCGACCAGATGCACAGTGCCGTCGGCCGCAGCAGCGGCGCGGGCGATCAGCGGCTCGACAAAAGGGTAGTGAGTGCAGCCCAGCACCAGGGTATCGGCCCTCTGTGAAATCAAGGGCGCCACATAGCGTTGTACCAGCGCGGCGGTATCGCGTGATTGCAGTTCGCCTTTTTCGATCTGGTCCGCCAGTCCGTTGCAGGCTTGTGCAATGAAAGTCACGCCCGTGGTAGCGGAAATCTGCTGCTGCAGTTTCTGAAATTTGTCGCTGGCCAGCGTGCCCGCCGTAGCCAGTACACCCACCACACCGGAGCGCGTCAGTGCTGCCGCCGGCTTGAGTCCCGGCTCCACACCGACGACCTGAAGATCTGGATAACGTTCGCGCAAGGCAGCAATCGCTGCCGCCGTTGCAGTGTTGCAGGCCACCACCATGGCCTTGATGTTGAAGCTGAGCAGAAACGCGGCGATACCCAGTGCACGCTCGACAATCACCGACTCCGGTTTTTCACCATAGGGCGCGAAACCGGAGTCCGCAAAATAGAGCAGCTCTTCATTGGGCAGCAGCGTGCGTACATGGCGCAGTACCGACAAGCCGCCTATGCCGGAATCGAAAATGCCGATAGGCGCTGTGGCGGACATGGAGCCTGAGGGCAGGGCCTTATCCAACGCTCACCGGTATCTTGCCTATCGTGGCAGCGATACGTTCCTGCCATTCTTTGGGGCCGGTGTTGTGCACTGAAGTGCCGTTTGAATCAACGGCCACGGTGACCGGCATGTCGGTGACATCGAATTCGTAAATCGCTTCCATGCCCAGATCGGCGAACCCGACCACCTTGGCGCTCTTGATTGCTTTCGAGACCAGATAGGCAGCGCCACCCACAGCCATCAAATAAGCCGACTTGTGGTTCTTGATCGATTCAATCGCAACCGGGCCACGCTCGGCTTTGCCGATCATCGCAATCAGCCCGGTTTTCTCGAGCATCATGTCGGTGAACTTGTCCATGCGAGTGGCGGTCGTCGGTCCCGCGGGGCCCACCGCTTCATCGCGCACGGGATCCACCGGACCCACGTAGTAGATCACGCGATTTTTGAAATCAACTGGCAGACTTTCGCCTTTGGCGAGCATGTCCTGAATTCGTTTGTGAGCCGCATCGCGGCCGGTCAGCATCTTGCCATTCAGGAGCAGAGTCTGGCCTGGCTTCCATGAGGCGACTTCGGCAGCCGTTAGCGTGTTGAGATCAATGCGTTTTGATTTTTGTGTGTCGGGTGTCCAATGCACCTCGGGCCACTCGGACAATGAGGGTGGTTCGATATATGCCGGACCCGAACCGTCAAGTACAAAGTGCGCGTGTCGGGTTGCGGCGCAATTGGGAATCATCGCGACGGGTTTGGATGCAGCGTGAGTCGCGTGCATCATGATCTTGACATCCAGCACAGTGGTCAGGCCGCCCAAGCCTTGGGCGCCTATGCCCAGTGCATTCACTTTTTCATACAGTTCAACGCGGAGCTCTTCGAGCTTGTTTTGCGGACCCCGTGCGAGTAAATCGCTCATGTCGATATCGCCCATCAGCGATTGCTTGGCCATCAGCATCGCATGTTCTGCCGTACCGCCTATGCCTATGCCCAGCATACCGGGCGGGCACCAACCAGCACCCATGGTGGGAACGGTTTTGAGCACCCAGTCCACCAGTGAATCCGATGGGTTGAGCATCACGAACTTGGTTTTGTTTTCCGAGCCGCCACCTTTGGCAGCGACCTGCACATCGACCGTGTTGCCCGGCACCAGTTCCATATGCACGACTGCGGGCGTATTGTCTTTCGTGTTCTTGCGCTCGAACTGCGGGTCATCGACCACCGAGGCGCGCAGCTTGTTATCGGCGAAGTTATAGCCACGGCGCACACCCTCGTTGATTGCGTCGGTAATCGAGCCGGGGAATCCTTCGAAGCGCACATCCATACCGATTTTGAGGAAGACATTCACAATGCCTGTGTCCTGACAGATAGGGCGCTTGCCTTCGGCACACATGCGCGAGTTGGTCAGGATTTGCGCGATCGCATCTTTGGCAGCAGGGCTTTGCTCGCGTTCATAGGCGCGCGCGAGATGACGGATGTAATCGACCGGATGGTAGTAGCTGATGAACTGCAAGGCAGCCGCAACGGATTCGATCAGATCTTCTTGCTTGATGGTGGTCATGGTGTTCAGAGTTTAAAAAATAAAATTTTGATGCCGTAATCAGTGGCTCTCTTTACTGTCATGCAAAGTCGCAGCCATGATGCGGTCGGCATAGGCGATGGCGAGGGCAGACAAAAGGAAGACCAGGTGGATCACTGTTTGCGCTACCAGTGTTTTAACTTCATGTGCACCGGCATTGATGAAAGTTTTCAGTAAGTGAATCGAAGAAATGCCGATGATTGCAGTGCCGAGTTTTACTTTCAGCACCGAAGCGTTTACGTGGGATAGCCATTCCGGCTGATCAGGATGATTTTCCAGATGCATGCGCGACACAAAAGTCTCGTATCCACCGACGATCACCATGATCAGCAGATTGGAGATCATCACAACATCAATCAGTCCGAGTACGACCAGCATGATCGTGGTCTCTGTCAGCCTGGCCTGTGGCGTTGCACCGTCTACGGTGGTGGCGCTCAGAATATGGCTGAGCGCCGTGCCATTGCCCATCAGAGCGCCCACCAGATCGACCAGCTCGACCCAGAAGTGGTAAACGTACACGACTTGCGCCAGAATCAGCCCAATGTACAGAGGCAGTTGCAGCCACCGTGTCATGAATATGAAATTGGCAAGCGTCGAGATTTGTTGCGGAGATTTTTGCTCGGAAGTCATGGCGGAATCAGAGGTTTTGGGTGTCCAGCGTAGAAATAATGCCAACGCGCATTTTACACGCGGGGTACCTATGACCGGGCGGTATCTGACGCGACTCGACGGGGCAAGCCACAGGCACAAACATTGTGTAAGCCCTGAGTAAGCGTACCCGCTTATCTTGGCCGAAAACAATGAATAGGCAGGAGACCGTATGTCCGAGATCGAATCCCTGATGCATGAGCATCGGATCTTTCATCCGCCCGAGAGTTTTGTAAAAAATGCAGCGGTCTCCGGCATGGAGGGCTATCGTGCCTTGTGCGCCGAAGCCGAGAAGGACTATGAGGGTTTCTGGGGTCGTCTGGCCCGCGAGAATCTCGAATGGCACAAGCCTTTCAGCAAAGTTCTCGACGAATCCCAGGCACCGTTCTACAAGTGGTTCGAAGACGGCCAGCTCAATGTCTCCTACAACTGCCTCGATCGTAATCTGAGCAATGGCAATGCGGATCGTGTCGCCATCATTTTTGAAGCGGATGATGGCACCGTCACGCGCCTGACGTATCGCCAACTGCATCAGAAAGTCTGCAAGCTCGCCAATGGCCTGAAATCGCTCGGCATCAAAAAAGGTGATCGCGTCATCATCTACATGCCGATGTCAGTCGAAGGCGTTGCAGCGATGCAGGCTTGCGCCCGTATTGGTGCGACGCACTCCGTTGTTTTCGGTGGCTTCTCTGCCAAGTCTCTCCAGGAACGCATTATCGATGCCGGTGCAGTCGCCGTTATCACGGCGGATGAGCAGGTGCGCGGTGGCAAGCAACTGCCACTCAAGGCGATCGTCGATGAAGCTCTGGGTATGGGGGGCTGCGAAGCGATTAAAAATGTCGTGGTTTATCAGCGCACACAAGGCAAGATCAGCATGGTGGGTGCTCGCGACCTTTGGTTGCATGAGCTGATGGACAAGCAATCGGATCAGTGCGAGCCAGAGTGGGTGAGCGCAGAGCATCCGCTGTTCATTCTCTACACATCCGGATCGACCGGCAAACCCAAAGGTGTTCAGCACTCTTCAGGCGGCTACTTGCTGTGGGCCGCGCTGACCATGAAATGGACCTTTGACATCAAGCCCAGCGACATCTTCTGGTGCACAGCCGACATTGGCTGGGTCACCGGGCACAGCTACATCGCGTATGGTCCGCTGGCAGTAGGCGCAACGCAGATCGTATTCGAGGGCGTGCCGACCTATCCGAACGCAGGCCGGTTCTGGGACATGATTGCGCGTCACAAAGTCAGCATTTTCTACACCGCACCGACAGCGATTCGTTCACTGATCAAAGCTTCCGATGCGGACGCGAAAGTACATCCTCAGCATTTTGATCTGTCATCGCTTCGTTTGTTAGGGTCAGTAGGTGAGCCCATCAATCCGGAAGCCTGGATGTGGTACTTCAAAAACGTGGGTGACAATCGTTGTCCCATCGTGGATACCTTCTGGCAGACCGAGACGGGCGGTCACATGATCTCGCCTTTGCCGGGTGCTACACCGATGGTGCCGGGTTCTTGCACCCTCCCGCTGCCGGGCATCATGACCGCGATTGTTGATGAATCAGGCAACGATATGCCGAACGGTCATGGGGGCATCCTCGTAGTCAAGCGACCCTGGCCTTCGATGATTCGCACGATCTGGAACGATCCGGAACGTTTCAAGACCAGTTACTTCCCCGCAGAACTGGGCGGCAAGCTTTATCTTGCCGGTGACGGTGCCATTCGGGATGAGAAATCTGCGTACTTCACCATCACGGGCCGCATCGACGATGTTCTGAACGTCTCCGGTCACCGCATGGGCACGATGGAAATTGAATCAGCGTTGGTGGCAAATCATCTGGTGGCCGAAGCCGCCGTGGTGGGCAAGCCAGATCCAACCACGGGCGAGTCAATCTGCGCATTCGTCGTCCTGAAAGGCACACGTCCGACCGGCGAAGAAGCCAAAGCCATGGCCAAAGAATTGCGCGACTGGGTAGGCAAGGAAATCGGCCCGATCGCCAAGCCCAAGGAAATCCGGTTTGGTGACAATCTGCCCAAGACTCGCTCGGGCAAGATCATGCGCCGGCTCTTGCGCGTGCTGGCCAAGGGTGAGGAAATTACGCAGGATATTTCCACGCTGGAGAATCCGGCTATTCTGGAGCAGCTGAAAGAGGCCATCTAATCGATGGCAGTAAGAACTTTGCAATGAGTTTTTGTGGGGGAAGGTCGTAGGGCTTACTCCGATGGCCCTATTACCGGATTGCCGCTTCGCTTTCGGGCGAAGCGGCTTTTTTATGTCCGATCAGCCCTGTCGGTAGGGGGTAGTCAGGGAAGGTTTGCTATAATCGCGGGCTTCGTTTGACAGCTTCAGCCGCAACGAATTCAGGAGAGATGGATGAGTGGTTTAAGTCGCACGCCTGGAAAGCGTGTGTAGGTTCATAGCCTACCGGGGGTTCGAATCCCCCTCTCTCCGCCAGAATGTTAAGAGGCACAACAACATCAGAGGTGATTTGCTGCTGGTTCCCTCAATTGTTACCTCACCCCGGTACCGAATCTGCATCTAAGCCACACCCGGCAGGGAACCAATAAGCAACAGACCTAGGGGTGTGAGAACTCCTCCGCTACGGCACTGGCTCGCGTTAGTCAGGTTTCCATTTTTCTTACAAATTAAGCGTTTATCCCCCGTCTCGCCAGATATTTTGCGGCAATCGGGGTGCCGGTAAT
>JBDKLM010000085.1:0-10219 GCA_039806005.1 Pseudomonadota bacterium | reverse complement strand
ATTTGAGTAGCTGAAAATACCACCCAACATCAACACCACCATCAGGTAGCGGATAAAGGGAATGTGCTCCAGTGCCCAGCGAGACAGATTCAGCCGCTCTCTCATTGCGCTTTTCCTTGCTGAGGTGCCGCAGCCGTATCGCCGAGCACAGTCACTTTCTGCCCCTCACGCAACAAATTCACGCCTGCTGTCACCACGCTCTGACCCGGCGCAAGACCGGATGCGATCACGATCTCGTTGCCCACCGCACCCGCCACTTCCACCATGACGAGTTTGACCGCGCCTTGCTCCACCACCCACACAGCCGTGTTTTCCTTGTGGTTGAAAAGCGCCGTCATCGGCAATCGGATGCCAGGCGCTGCTTCGTTGGCAAATGACACCGTGGCGGTCATACCCAACTGAATTTCGCTGCCGGCTTTGGGCAACGCAATCTTGGCGGTGAAAGTCCGTGTAGCGGGGTCAGCCACTGGGGATAATTCGCGCAACCTTCCGTCGAGAGCCAATTCCGGATTGGCCCAGGTACGAACCGTCACATCGCTGATGCGCTTTAGTTTCGCGACCTGATCCTCGGGAATGCTGACCCGGACTTCCTTCTCGCCCGAGCGCGCGATTCTGACCACCGGCATTCCCGGCGAGACCACCTGGCCGACCTCCGCATCAATACCCGTCACCACGCCATCGGCATCAGCAATCAAGCTGGTGTAGCTGCTTTGATTTGCCTGAACTTTCAGCCCGACCGTTGCTTGCTCATGATTGGCGAGCGCTGCCATGTAGGCCGCTTCCTTGGATTCCAGCAAAGCCTGGCTGACGAAATTTTTCTGGCGCAGCTCGCGATAGCGATTGAGTTCCGCTTGCGCCAACGATAGCGTGCTGTCTGCTGCGCTGACGCTGGCCTTGGCTTGCGCCTGTGCGAGCTGGAAGTCGCTGGCATCAAGCTGCATGAGCAACTGACCGCGTCTGACCACGGTGCCCACATCCACACGACGCGCTATCACCTTGCCCCCGACCCTGAAACCCAGCCGCGATTCGTAACGAGGCTGCACCTCACCCGCCAGTTCGACTTGATTTTTTGCACCAGAAGGCGCCACAACCAATACCCGCACGGGCCGAATATCCTCGGTTTTTGGCGGCTTTTCCGAGCACGACGCGAGCAACAAGACCGCGCCAGACAGCGACATCGAAATGAGCGACTTCAACCCTGACAAGTGATGTTGGCGGGTTTTCGGGAACGGGAGCGTCACGGATTTTCCTTTACTATTCGGGCAGAGATTGCACCAGTGCCTGCGGTTCGAGCCATTTTCCACGGCTTTTTTCAATTACTGACTCAAAGGTAAGTAATTATAGCGAAGGAATTTTCTGCGATGTCGCTTATTCAATGCCTGACCTTTGCAACGCCTTGATGTCCAACGCCCACTACGAAAACTTCCCAGTCGCCTCCCCCCTGCTCCCGAAGTCGATGCGCGCCCCGGTCAGGGTGATCTATGCATTCGCGCGCAGCGCCGACGATCTGGCGGACGAGGGCGACGCGCCGGCAGAGGAGCGCATCGCCGCACTCATGGCCTACGAAGCCGAGCTGGACAGGATCGATCAGGGTCAAATGCCCGGATCCCCGCTCTTTGTACAAGTCGCAGCCACCCTGGCCGCACACCACATGGAAACGCATTACCTGCGCGAGCTTCTGTCGGCCTTTCGTCAGGATGTTCGCCAGACTCGCTACCCCAGCTTTGACGGATTGCTGGACTACTGCCGTCGCTCGGCGAACCCAGTCGGACGCATCATGCTCAGCCTGTTTGGCAACACCACGCCGACTGCGTTTGAGCGCAGCGACGCTATTTGCAGTGCGCTGCAAATCATTAATTTTCTGCAGGATGTGGCGATCGACTGGCATAAATCACGCGTCTATTTGCCGCTGGAAGACTTGCAGCAGTTTGGCGTCAGCGAAGAGCAAATTGCTGCCGAACGTGTCGATGATCGCTGGCGCGCCTTGATGGCCTTTGAAGTTCAGCGCGCGCGCGCGATGATGCTGAGCGGCGCGCCACTCGCCCTGCAAATCCGCGGCAGACTGGGTTGGGAACTGCGACTCATCGTGCACGGTGGGCTGCGTATTCTCGAGAAAATTGAAGCGGTCGGTTACGATGTCTTCCGTGCGCGACCCACGCTGAAAAAAAGTGATTGGCTGCTGATATTCTGGCGAGCCTTGCGCTTCGCAACCCAGGATGCGGCACCCCATAGACAAGAATGATGCATTCAGCTCAGAGAATGACTCCCGAAGACTACTGCCAGCAAAAAGCCGCTCAAAGCGGCTCGAGTTTTTATTACAGCTTTCTTTTCCTGCCGCCGCAGCGACGGCAGGCCATCACGGCTTTGTATGCGTTCTGTCGCGAGGTCGATGATGTCGTCGACGAAACCAGCGATCCTGCACTGGCGCAGACCACCCTGGCCTGGTGGCGCAAGGAAGTCGCGCAGATGCTGGCCGGGCAGCCCAATCATCCGGTGACCCAGGCACTGATGCCGCACCTAAAGCCATTCAACATTCAGGGAGAGCACTTGCTCGCTGTCATTGACGGCATGGAGATGGATCTCACCCAGACACGCTATCTGGATTTCAAGGCACTTGAGCGTTACTGCTGGCATGTTGCCAGCGTCGTGGGCATCATGTCCGCCAGTATCTTTGGCTACACCGACCCGCGTACGCTGCAATATGCAGAAAAGCTCGGTCTGGCGTTCCAGCTCACCAACATCATTCGTGATGTCGGTGAAGATGCGCGTCGCGGCCGCATTTATTTGCCGATATCGGAGTTGCAGGCCCATCAGGTGCCAGCCTCTGAACTGCTCAATGCCACCCACAGCGATCGCTTTGTCGCCCTGATGCGCTTTCAGACCCAGCGTGCGCGGGCGCTCTATGACGAAGCAATGGCCCTCTTGCCTGCAGCTGATCGTCGCGCGCAACGAGCGGGGCTGATCATGTCAGCGATTTATCGCGCCGTGCTGGAAGAAATTGAACGCGATGATTTCAAAGTCCTCGATCACAAAATCTCGCTCACGCCGCTTCGCAAGCTGTGGCTGGCCTGGAAAACCTGGGTCAAAGGCTGATGCGCAAGCCCACAGTCGCCGTCATCGGCGCCGGTTGGGCGGGCTGTGCAGCGGCGGTCGAACTCACACGGCGCGGCGCCAAAGTCATATTGCTCGAGGCCTCGCGCACTCTGGGTGGACGAGCGAGGCGAGTCGAGCATGAGGCCACCACACTCGATAACGGACAGCACATCCTGCTGGGCGCCTACCGCGACACGCTTCACCTGATGCGAACCGTCGGCCTTCGTCCCTCCGAAGCCTTGCTGCGCTTGCCTATGCAAATGCGTTATCCGGCAAACAGCGGTGGCATGGATATGCAAGCCCCCCGCCTGCCTGCCCCGTTTCATATGGCCTGGGCCGTTCTGCGAGCTAAAGGTCTGACGATCGCCGACAAACTCGCACTGGCCCGATTTTCTTCTGCCGCACGATGGATGCAATGGCAACTCCATACGGATTGCACAGTCACCGAGTTACTCGAGCGCTTTGACCAAACCGAGCGCCTGGTCCGACTCATGTGGCGACCACTTTGCATTGCGGCGCTCAACACACCGCCTGAGCGTGCCTCTGCCATCGTGTTTTTGAATGTATTGCGCGATAGTCTAGGCGCGCACCGCCAGGCATCCGACATGCTCATTCCCCGCCGGGATTTGTCATCACTCTTTCCGGACGCCGCCATGTCCTACATCGAACATCATGGCGGCAGCGTACATGTCGGTACCCAAGTGCGGTCCGTGGCACGTACTGAAAAAGGCTGGCGTGTGCATGCAGACAATTCAGATCAGGAAGTCGACGCGGTGATCATGGCTACGCCGCCAGCACAGGCGCGCACGTTACTGATGGACTTGTTGCCGTCCATGGCCGAATCGCTGCAGCTGACTTACGAGCCAATCACGACCTGCTATCTGCAATACGCACCAGCCCTAAAATTGCCGGCAGTGTTTTATGCGCTGCAAGACGACCCTGAACAACATCGTTGGGCACAATTCATTTTTGACCGTGGACAGCTCGATGCCTGGCAAGCGGGTTTGATGGCGGTGGTCATCAGCGCCTCGTCCGAAGCAATCGCGCAGGGAAATGACGTGCTGCTGGCGGAAATTGTGCTGCAAATCGCCGCCGATCTGGACCTGCCGGCTCTGCTCAATCCCCAATGGCATCGCATCATCAGCGAAAAGCGAGCCACTTTTTCCTGCACACCCAATTTGTACAGGCCAAAGAATGACACGGGGTTGAAAGGCTTGTTTCTTGCGGGGGACTATACGGCCAGTGATTATCCTGCGACCCTGGAGGGCGCGGTACGCAGTGGCCGCGAAGCCGCACGCCAGCTGATGCTGCAATCAGAGGAACGCTAGGGAAGCGCTGATTAAATAAATGCAGAAACGTTTGTGGCAAGATCAATGGAGCCAACACCTTGATTTTATTGATCCCCGCGTCGCACAGCTGCGCTGGCTCGCCATAAAACGCAGATTTATTCAGCGTCTCCCTAGCGGTGTTTTTCAGGTTCTAGGACAGCTCGCGGACCTTGGTCATCGCCTCGTCAATCCGCTCGACACCTATCACCTGCAGTCCTTCAATTTTCTGCTTGGGCAGATTAGCCTTGGGCACCAGTGCCACCGAAAATCCCAGCTTGGCGGCTTCACGCAAACGCTCCTGTCCACGCGGCGCGGGTCGAATTTCGCCAGCCAGTCCGACCTCCCCAAAGGTCACCAGACCACGCGGTAGCGGCTTGCTGCGCATGGATGACTGAATCGCCAGCAGCACTGCAAGATCGGCAGCCGGCTCGGTGATTTTCACGCCACCGACTGCATTGATGAAGACATCCTGATCAAAAGCTGCCACACCCGCATGTCGGTGCAACACTGCCAGCAGCATCGCCAGCCGATTCTGTTCCAAGCCCACCGACAAGCGGCGCGCATTCGGCACATGCGACGCATCCACCAGTGCCTGTATCTCGACCAGCAGCGGCCGCGTACCTTCCTGCGTGACCATCACACAGGAACCCGGCACCTGAGCATCATGCTGCGAAAGGAATAGCGCAGAAGGATTCGAGACTCCCTTGAGCCCCTTGTCCGTCATTGCGAACACACCCAGCTCATTGACAGCACCGAAGCGATTCTTGAAGGCACGCACCAGACGAAAGCTCGAATGCGTATCGCCTTCGAAATACAAGACGGTATCCACAATATGCTCGAGCACACGCGGCCCCGCAAGTGCACCCTCTTTGGTGACATGGCCGACCAGAATGATAGTCACGCCCGATTGCTTTGCAAATCGCGTCAGCTGCGCCGCGCACTCGCGCACCTGAGCGACCGAACCGGGTGCGGAAGTCAGCGCATCCGAAAACAGCGTTTGTATGGAATCAACGACAGCCACTTGCGGCTTTTGCTCGGTCAGCGTGGCGATGATTTTTTCCAGCTGTATCTCGGCCTGCAAGTGCAAATCACCTGCGTCTATGCCCAGACGTCGCGCACGCAAGGCAACCTGAGCACCCGACTCCTCGCCACTCACATACAGCGCCGATTTGATTCGCGAGAGATTGGCAAGTGCCTGCAACAGCAACGTTGATTTGCCTATGCCGGGATCGCCGCCAATCAGAACCACGCCGCCGGGAACCAGTCCGCCACCGAGTACGCGATCGAATTCTTCAATGCCAGTGCCAAAGCGGGGAACGTCTTGCGCTTCGATATCGCTCAAGCGCATCACGGGTGCGCCCTGCACCAGCCCCTGCGGCTGCCCGGCGAAACGATTGGCCGCGGTTTCCACCACACTCTCCACCATGGTGTTCCACTGACCACAGGCCGGACATTGCCCGGCCCATTTACTGCTGGTGCCACCGCATTCGGTGCAGGCGTACTGAGTTTTTGCTTTGGCCATGATCAGTCGCGCACTTCGCGTCGCACGCGCGGCGCTACGCCACACATCAGTTCATAGCCTATGGTCCCAGCATGCGCCGCCACTTCGTCGATGGGCAGACCTTCACCCCACAGCGTGACTTCACTGCCCACATCAGCGTCAGGCAAGGGCGAGAGATCGATATTGAGCATATCCATCGATACACGACCGAGTACGCGCGTTCGCACGCCATTAATCAACACAGGTGTGCCCGTCGATGCCAGTCGCGGATAGCCATCGGCATAGCCACAAGCGACAATGCCAATTCGCATGGGCTGGTCAGCAATGAACAAGCTGCCATATCCCACCGAATCACCTGCTTGCAGCGACTGAGTGGCGATCACGCGACTTTGCAGCGTCATCGCGGGTTTCAATCCCAGCGATAGCGCGCTCTGAACTCCCGGCGCGCCGCCGTACAGCATTACGCCGGGTCTGATCCAGTCGCTGCGTATGTGCGGTTGCAACAAGGTCGCTGCAGAATTGGAAAGACTGATTTCCGCATCCAGCCCGACGGTCGCGCGCTGAAAGGCAGCGATCTGCGCCGCCACATCAGGCATGGTGCCGTTCGAATCGGCATTGGCGAAATGCGTCATCAGCGATACGGAACGTACCGAGGGCAGTGCTTTAAGGCGTTGATAGATATCGCTCACTTGCGATGGCATGAAACCAAGACGGTTCATGCCCGTGTTGATTTTCAGATGCACCGCCAGTGGCCGGCTCACGCGTGTGGTTTCCAGCATGCGGCATTGTTCGATGTGATGAATAACGGGCTGCAAGTCATCGTGAACCAGATGTTCGATATCAGCCACATCGTACATGCCCTGCATCATCATGATCGGCTTTTGCCAGCCCAATTCACGCAGCCGTGCAGCGCGATCGAATTCAATCAGCGACAGGCCATCGGCGGCATCAAATGCCCGCGTCGCATGCTCAAGACCATGGCCATAGGCATCGGCCTTTACCACGGCCCAGGCCCTGGCACCGGGAACGGCATGTCTGGCCACGGCGAGATTGGCCTGCATCGCAGCGATATGGGTGATGGCGACGAGTGGTCTGGACATCAGTGGGAGAGCTCGATGGATAGAAATGCGATGGAAAGGATTCAGACGCATTTTACCGGACGCACGCGCCATCGCGATGAGCGCCGAGCCCCCGACCGGGTCGAAACCGGCTTTCGTGGTATAAAGCAAGCCGCCGTTGTACTCGCCACAAGCCTACAAATCACCGTTTCCCCGAATGAACCGCGGCTTCTACACCATCATGGCAGCGCAGTTTTTTTCTTCGCTTGCCGACAATGCGTTGCTCATCGTCGCCATCTCCGTGCTGGTTTCGCTTCAGGCGCCGGCATGGATGACGCCCATGCTGAAGCTCTTTTTTGTAATGTCATACGTGATTCTGGCGCCTTTTGTAGGCGCATTCGCCGATGCCTTCCCCAAAGGTCGCGTGATGTTCATTACCAATCTGGTGAAGATCACAGGCTGTCTGATGATGTTTTTCAGCGTGCATCCTCTGTTGGCATATGCCGTGGTGGGTTTTGGCGCTGCCGCTTATTCGCCTGCCAAATACGGCATCCTGACCGAACTCCTCCCAGCCGAGAAACTCGTGGCAGCCAATGGCTGGATCGAAGGTCTTACCGTGCTGTCGATTATCTTTGGCACCGTACTGGGTGGGGTATTGGTCAGTGAGCGACTGGCGCAGGCACTGGCGTTTTTGGTGCCTTTCAATCATCTTCAATTGAGTCTCTCGCTGGAATTCGCACTGGGCGTCGTGATGCTCGCCTATGTACTCGCGGCGGTCTTCAATCTGAATATTCCGGATACCGGTGCGCGCTATGCTGCACAAAAGCGCCACCCCATCAAGCTGGTCGTTGAATTTTCCGAATGCTTTACCGCGTTGTGGCGCGACCGTCTGGGACAAATTTCATTGGCAGTGACTTCCTTGTTCTGGGGCGCGGGTGCAACGCTGCAATTCATTGTGCTGAAGTGGGCCGAAAAAGCACTCAACCTGCCTCTGGCCAAGGGGGCAGTACTGCAAGGTGTCGTTGCCTTTGGGGTTGCCTTTGGTGCGATGGCCGCGGCCAAACGCGTACCTCTGAAAAAATCACTGACTGTCATGCCCATAGGTTTCCTGATGGGCTTGATCGTCACCATCATGGTGTTCGTGTATTCGACAACACTGGCTTATCCGCTGCTGGTGCTGATAGGCGCCCTGTCGGGCTTCTTTGTGGTGCCCATGAATGCCCTGCTTCAGCATCGCGGACACGTGCTCATGAGTGCGGGACACTCGATTGCGGTGCAAAACTTCAGCGAAAACGCATCCATTCTTTTGATGCTCGGGTTGTACGCCTTGCTGGTCAAACTCGACCTGAGCGTGAATATCGTGATCGTCCTCTTTGGACTATCTGTCTCGGGTGTGATGTGGATGGTCATGAAAAAGCACGCAGCGAATCAACGCGAATATGATTCACTGCATCTGATCGGCGAAGAAAAACACGTCGGCACTTAGACCTGTCGCGCCAGGCTGTTTGCGGTGTTCAGGTCCTTGGTGCGGTCAACCCACGCAGCGTTTTACCCGCTCTGCCTTGCCAGTCGTCCGGCACAATGAATCCCCGATCGCTCTCCAGCCAGACATTTTCGTGTCGAGTCAGGCTGGCTACCATCACTGGCATAGGGTCGTTCTGAAGTTGAATTTGCAAGCGCTCGCGAAGTCTGGAACGAGTCAGCACCTCATCATCCCCCATGCGCGCGGGTGCGAGCCATGCCAGCCTCGGCAAGACAGCGCAGCTTGTATCCAGATGGGCATCGATTTCACCCAAGGTACACCACCAGCCGCGACAATGATTGGTTGCGATGCCAAGTGCCTGAGATGGAATCTGCTCGCCCCGACGATAAAACAGCCAGCCACGCAATAAAGCCTGCGCCTGATCAATAGGCCGAGGCAGCAAGGCTTGTGCTGCAGGATGCTGGCCTAGCGATAACTGCCGGTCGAGAATCTTGCGCATTTTTGCGCCCAGCGTATCTGCCAGATTCGGGCCAACAAAATAATCAGCGGTCTGCACACTGGCCCATGCTGGGTCGGGGGAGCACAGTAAATAAAATTTCGTCGCAAATTCCCAGTGCAGCAAACTCGCGCCATCCGAGAGCAGAAAATCAAATTCGCCGACCGTTTCTTCCTTGCCCGCGCGGACCTGCATGCCGTGTGCCACCAGTTGTTGTTGATGCGAGAAATAACAAGCGAGCAGCTTTTCCGCGTAGCGCCCCAGTCGGGTGAATGGATTCAGTTCCAAAGATGCTGTAAGCAACTCAGGTTCAGCGTCTAGGGCCCGCAGCCAATCTCGCGCATGATCGGCGGTGTGCTGAGGCAGGTGGGCGATTTTGCCCTCCCATCGCGGAGATTCGGCGTCGAGCAGATCGGGGGCATCCAGCAACCACGCGAGTGCCCGCACATGCGGATCACGCAGGGAATGCCAGCGCGCATGAAACTGCTGTTGGAAAGAGGACGCTTCAGCGTCCATTCAAAAGGCTCATCGAAAGACAGAGGTCTTGCCAGCTCTTGGCCTTGTCGACCGGCTGACGCAAGAGGTAGGCAGGATGATAGGTCACGATCAATGGCCGGTCTGCATGATGATGAATTTTGCCGCGCAAACTGGCCAGTGATGTGTCGGCTGGCAAATCCAGCAGTGCGACAGCCGCAGTTTTACCCAGCGCCACGATGACATCTGGTTGAATCAAATCGATTTGTCGCGCCAGATACGGCAGACAGGCGGTGACTTCATCATCTGTCGGAGGACGATCGCGTCCGTCCGCACCAACCGGACGACATTTGACGATGTTGGCAATGTAGGTGTTGGTACCTCGGGCGAGTCCCAAAGCACGCAGCATATTGTCGAGCAGCTTGCCGGCAGGGCCGACAAAGGGTTCGCCCTGAGCATCCTCCTGACGGCCGGGTCCCTCGCCCACAAACAGCCAGCGTGCCTTGCGGTCGCCCACACCCGGTACTGCATGGGTTCTACCCTGACACAAACCACAGCGAGTGCAATCACGAATACTATCTTCGAGCATCATCCAATCCATGCTCATCACGCTCGCAGCATGGGCGTCTTGCTCGGCTGACGTCGTTCTAGTACCCGTGCTTGCAGCAGAGTCACCGGCTGATTCTTCCATCTTCAGTCCACGGCGTAGCCAGACGGGTCCGAGACCCATCTGCTGCAATTTGCGAACTTTATCGGGATCCATCTGCATGGTTCAAAGCATCTTCC
>JBDKLM010000084.1:0-38847 GCA_039806005.1 Pseudomonadota bacterium | reverse complement strand
CAAACTTCTTCGACAACACCGTCGCAATCGCCGCCGTCAGGGTCGTCTTGCCATGATCCACATGACCAATCGTGCCCACATTCACGTGCGGTTTGGTCCGCTCAAACTTGCCTTTTGCCATCTTGCACTCCTAACTATTTGATGAGAATGTTCAGGCACGCGCCCGACTGATACCGACAAAATCAAACCTATTCTGGTGCCCTTGACGTGGATTGAACACGTGGCCTCTCCCTTACCAAGGGAGTGCTCTACCACTGAGCTACAAGGGCTGCATGTTGCCCGCCGCCCCAATAAAACAAGGCACGTCCAACAAAAACTCTGGAGCGGGTGAAGGGAATCGAACCCTCGTCATAAGCTTGGAAGGCTTCAGCTCTACCATTGAGCTACACCCGCTAGGGTGACCGACCTCGTTCACTACCACTGCTCAAGTCTTGGCCGAACCGCTAACGGTTTGCCACCTGGTGGAGGGGGCTGGATTCGAACCAGCGTACTCGCAAGAGGGCAGATTTACAGTCTGCTGCCATTAACCACTCGGCCACCCCTCCGCAGGGAACCGCAAACTATAAGGGCGGGGATTATTTTTGTCAATTGAAATAATGCCCGAGATACCGCCGGGGAAGCGGCCTAAGCGGGCGTTTTGGCGGCCCAGAACGTGAGCAGGGACTTACGCAAGTCGGGCCAGTTTGGCCAAAACAAAGGCAATAGCCGACCACAGGAGTGTCGAGCCAAACGGTAGACAAAAAAGCACGCCTCGCCACTGAAAACGCACATCTCCCGGCAAACGCCCGATACCCAAGCGCCCAAGAAACGGTAAAAGCGGATAAAAAACGCTAATTAACACGAAAATTGCGAAAACCCAGCGGATCATGATCGATCTTCAAATAAATCGCGCAATGAGAGATATAACCAGCGACAGCAAAACAGTGGACGCAAATGGCAAAAAAAACTTCTTGCCGAAAATACTGAATCTGAGATCTCCGGGCAAGCGCCCAACCCCCAGTTTTTCCAGCCAAGGCAACAAGGAACTGAAAACAACCAAGGCCAGAAAAATCGTCACAAGCCAACGAAACATTGAGTACTTTCAGTAATTGAGAGTTGCCGCAAAACCCAAAAAAACATGCTAAAAATGACCGAAAATCTCACCTAAAGTCGATAACTTCGGTCAACTTTCAAAAATCGCTCTGGCAAATCGACTCCCTGACTCAGCAAAAGTACTTTGAACAACTCACCCATTTCGGCCGGGGAAGTCAGTTTCTGGACAGCCTGAGACTGACTTAACCAAGGTCGCGCATCTTCTGGCGCAATTTGCCTCATTAACTCGGTCAATCCAGCGGCAATCAGAAATTCCGCCTGGCTCATGTACGCAGCCACCGTCAATCCCGACTCTTGCGCGGCCACCGCCACCGCAGTGAAGTCAACGTGAGCGGTAATGTCTTGCAAACCCGGCAGATAAAAAGGATCGGTATGCGCGTGATGCCGGTAATGGCACATCAACGTGCCCTGCTGCCGTTGAGGCAAAAAATACTCTCGGGCAGGAAATCCATAATCAATCAGCAGCGCCAGGCCCCGACCACCCGACTTCAGCAGGTCAGAGAGCATACGCACAAATCCGCACTGTTGGGGATGCACTTCCGTCAGATAGCCATCCGGCAAGCTGTGCGAATCCGGAATCTGTGCCGCCAATTGCGCATCGGCGTCCCGGTCAATGTAAAAAAATCGATCCCCGGACAAACTGACGCCCCGCTCCAACCACCTGTCCTGCTGCTTCACCAGTAAATGCACCGGCATCGCATCCAGCACTTCATTGCATAAAATCAGCCCGGAAAATGCGGTCGGCGGTACAGAGAGCCACTGAACCTGAGGGAAACCGGAGAGCATGTCGCGCTGGCGCTCGCGCAAATCGGCAGACAACTCCACAATCAGATACTCCTCGACCGCAACCCCTTGCAGGGCGCAGCTTTGCATCACATCCAGCGCCAGACGACCAGTGCCGGCGCCAAACTCCAGGATGCGCAAGGGTCCGGTTCCAAAGCAATCGGTAGCAAATCGTCCGATGGTGGCACCGAAGAGCGGCGTGATTTCAGGGGCGGTTGTAAAATCCCCGTCTTTGCCCAGCTTTGACGAGCCGCCTGCGTAGTAACCAAGGCCATTCGCATACAAGGCCAGTTCCATGAAACGAGCAAAAGAAATCCAGTCATGATGTGCGCGAATGTCATCTTTGATCAATGACTCCAGCGCGCGTGACGCAAGCAGTGCATCTGCAGAGGGCTCGGGTAGTGGCATAGCCTCTATTGTATAAGGCTGCCGCCGCCCGAAAAAACACGAGACCCTGATATGAACCCTGCTCCACGAAAAATTGCCCTCATCACCGGCGCCGCGCGCAGGCTGGGTCGCGCCATTGCACTGGGTATGGCGGCAGACGGCTGGGATATCGTCGTGCATTACCGTGCGTCGCAAGACGAAGCACGTAAAACTGCCGGTGACATAGAAAAGCTGGGACAGCGCTCAGCGATCATCGACTGCGACCTTGCCGATGAGTCCGCCACCAAAGTCTTGCTTGACCGCGCCAGCGCACTACTGGGACCCATCAACTGCATCGTCAACAACGCCTCGCTGTTTGAATTTGATGACGCCCTCAGTTTCAACAGCACCAGCCTCAACGCGCACATGCAAGCCAATCTGGCAGCGCCCCTGATTCTGGCGCAAGCACTGCATGCACAAACACCGGCAGGGCTGCAAACAGTAGTGATCAACCTGCTTGATCAGAAATTATTCAATCTGAACCCTGATTTCCTTTCATACACCTTGTCCAAGGCAGGGCTGCAAACCGCGACCACGCTGCTCGCACAAACCCTGGCGCCGAAAGTCCGCGTCGTGGGCGTGGCACCGGGCCTCACGTTGGTGTCGGGTGATCAAACCGAAGCAGGATTTTCGAAAGCTCACCAGCAGACTCCGCTTGGCAAAAGCAGCACACCTGACGACATCGCCGCCGCCGTCTGCTATCTCGCGCGCGCGCAAGCTGTCACCGGCACCGTACTGGTGGTCGATGGCGGACAGCATTTGATACCCACGCAGCGGGACGTCATGTTCCTCGCTACCTGAACATCCTGAATTTATTTTTTGATTGAACTGTCATGGCCTCTTTGCTCTTCCATCCGCGACTCACTGATTGTCGTCGTTTATTCTTGCGCGACTATCAGGTCATGAGCAACATCGGCGTCCATGACTTCGAAAAAAAGGCTGAACAGCGCGTGCTGTTCAATGTCGACCTCTTCATTCCTTTGGCCTCATCAACGCCAGCCCAAGATGAGCTCAGCGAAGTCGTTGATTACGATTTCATTCGATTCACTATTGAAGAGCGCGTGGCACAAGGCCATATTCAGCTGCAAGAAACGCTGTGCGACGATATCGCTCGCGCGCTGCTACTGCATCCGAAAGTTCGCGGCGTGCAAGTGTCGACTCGCAAACCCGATGTCTATCCGGACTGCGAGTCCGTCGGCGTCGAGATATTTCATATCAAGGACCAGTAAATGGACACCTCTGCCGCCCACGCAAGCCAAGTCGACACAGGCCTGACCGCACGTCAGGCAGAAAAAGTCGCCTACGAGAACAACAAGCTGCACAAGCGTCTGTGTCGATTGGTCGGTCAGGCGATTGGTGACTTCAACATGATCGAAGAGGGTGATCGCGTCATGGTCTGCCTGTCAGGCGGCAAAGACAGCTATGCACTGCTCGACATCCTCCTTACGCTGCGCGAACGCGCACCCATCAGCTTCGAGATCGTGGCCGTCAACCTCGATCAGAAGCAACCCAACTTTCCTGCGCATGTACTGCCAGCCTACCTGCGCAGTATCGATGTCCCATTTCATATCGAGACACAAGATACCTACAACATCGTCAAACGCGTCATCCCTGAGGGCAAGACAACCTGCTCACTATGTTCGCGGCTGCGCCGCGGCATTCTGTATCGGGTGGCTGATGAACTCGGCGCAACCAAAATCGCACTTGGCCATCATCGCGATGACATCATGGAGACCTTCTTCCTGAACATGTTCTTTGGCAGCAAACTGAAAGGCATGCCACCAAAACTGCAATCCGACGATGGACGGCACATCGTGATTCGTCCCTTGGCCTACGTGCGCGAGTCTGATACCGAACGTTACGCGACGCTGAAAAACTTTCCTATCATTCCCTGCGATCTTTGCGGTAGTCAGGAAAATCTTCAGCGCAAACAAATCAAAAGCATGCTGCGCGAATGGGAGAAAAAATTTCCTGGTCGGGTAGATAATATTTTTTCCTCACTATCGACCATCGTGCCATCGCATCTGATGGATAGATCGCTGTTCGACTTCGCTAACCTCGAAGTCACAGGACAGCCCCTTGCCGATGGTGATATCGCCTTCGATGAAGCACCATGCGCGAGCACCGATACGCCCGTGAATGTCATCCAACTGCAGCCTCAAGCAGCAGATAGCGATTGAGCCTCGCCAAAATTCCGGGAAATCACCTGAGATCAGGCACTGCCGCGACTGGGGTGCGTGCTAAAATTTTGCACCAACCCAAGACTCGCCTATGAACGTTGTCATCCTCGCTGCCGGCATGGGAAAACGCATGCAGTCCGACCTGCCCAAGGTCCTGCACCCACTGGCAGGCAAGCCCCTGCTCTCCCATGTGATTGATACCGCCCGCCGTCTCGCACCCTCGGCATGCTGCGTCGTCTACGGTCATGGCGGTGATGCCGTACCTTCCCGGCTTGCGGCCGACGATCTGCAATTCGTACTGCAGCAACCACAACTCGGCACCGGCCACGCGGTTATGCAGGCCGCACCCCACTTGCATGATGATCAGCCCACACTGGTGCTCTATGGCGATGTGCCGCTGACCAGTACCAGCACCTTGCAAACGCTGATTAGTCGTGCCGGCAAAGAAAAGCTGGCAGTACTCACCGTTGAGCTTGATGACCCCACTGGCTATGGCCGCATCATTCGGGAAGCGGGCCGCATTGTGCGTATCGTCGAACAAAAAGATGCCAGCGATACCGAGCGAGCCGTCCGCGAAGTCAACACCGGCATTCTGATCGCACCGACCCGCGCATTGAAATCCTGGTTAAGCAAGCTATCCAACAACAACGCGCAAGGCGAGTACTACCTCACCGACATCATCGCGCAAGCGGTCAGCGAAAACATTCCCGTCGAATCGGCCCAGCCCGCCTTTGTGTGGGAGACACTGGGCGTCAATAGCAAAGTGCAGCTGGCAGAACTCGAGCGCATTCATCAGCGCAATGTTGCACATCAGTTGCTAGAGCAAGGTGTCACCCTCGCCGACCCAGCCCGAATTGATGTACGAGGCGAGCTTGTTTGCGGGCGTGACGTCAGTATTGACGTTGGCTGCGTCTTTGAGGGCCGTGTTGAACTGGCCGACGGCGTATCCATCGGTGCGCACTGCGTGATCGGTGATGCGCGCATCGGTAAAGGCAGTTCGATCCGGCCTTTCTCTCACATTGATCAAGCGGTGATTGGCGAAGCGGCACAAATTGGCCCCTACGCCCGGCTTCGTCCCGGCACCGAACTCGGCGCTGACGTCCATATCGGCAATTTCGTCGAAATCAAAAACAGTCAATTCGGCGCACACAGCAAGGCCAATCATCTGGCCTACGTCGGTGATGCCACGGTCGGATCACGCGTCAATATTGGTGCCGGTACCATTACCTGCAATTACGATGGCGCCAACAAACATCGCACCATCATCGAAGACGATGCGTTCATCGGCAGCGATACCCAGCTCGTCGCACCCGTCACTGTGGGTAAAGGTGCGACCCTGGGTGCCGGCACCACGCTGACCAAGGATGCGCCTGCTGACAGTCTCACCGTCTCGCGCGCAAAACAAACCAGCATCGCGGGCTGGCAACGGCCCGTCAAACAGAAAAAATAGGATTCTCCATGTGCGGCATCGTCGGAGCCGTCGCCCAGCGCGACATCGTCCCCATCCTGCTCGAAGGTCTCAAACGACTTGAGTATCGGGGTTATGACTCCTGCGGCGTCGCCGTGCATCAACAAGGACTCAAACGCTCGCGCAGTGTCGCGCGCGTCGCTGAACTCGAAGCTCAGGTGGCTGATACCCAGCTGACTGGACATACCGGCATCGCTCACACCCGCTGGGCAACGCATGGCGTACCCGCAACCAACAATGCCCACCCTCATTTTTCTTCCAAAGAGGGTGAAGCCCGCATCGCCATCGTTCACAACGGCATCATCGAAAATTACGAAGAACTGCGGCGCGAACTTACCGCACGCGGCTATGTATTCGAATCGCAAACGGATACCGAAGTCATCGCACACCTGATCAATGATTTATACGATGGTGATCTGCTGCGTACCGTACAAATCGCTGTCAAACAATTGCATGGCGCTTTTGCCATTGCCGTTTTCTGCAAGGATGAACCGCAACGGGTCGTTGGCGCGCGTCGTGGTTGTCCACTGGTCGTCGGCTTGGGTCAAGGCGAAAATTTTCTGGCCTCCGATGCGATGGCCTTGTCCGGTACCAGCGATCAAATCATTTACCTCGAAGAAGGCGATGTTGTCGACGTCCAGCTTGCTGGAATACGCATCACCGATCTGAACGATCAACCCGTAGAACGTGCAGTCCAGACCGTCAACGCCTATTCCGGCGCCATCGATCTCGGCCCTTACCGTCACTACATGCAGAAGGAAATCTTCGAGCAACCTCGTGCCATCAGCGACACGCTTGAGGGTGTACTCGGATTCGGTCCTGATCTGTTTGGAAAAAACGCCTCAGCCATCTTTAACGATATCGATGCGATACAAATTCTTGCCTGCGGCACCAGCTACTACGCCGGCATGACTGCAAAATACTGGCTCGAATCGATCGCGGGGATACCCACACAAGTTGAAATCGCCAGCGAGTATCGCTATCGGCAACCCGCCAGCAATCCACGCGCACTGGTTGTCGTCATCTCGCAGTCCGGCGAGACTGCCGACACCATGGCAGCACTGAAATACGCGAAAGAGCTGGGCCACAAACATTCACTGGCCATCTGCAATGTCGCGACCTCGGCGATGGTGCGCGAAACCAGCCTTGCTTATCTGACGCGCGCCGGCGTGGAAATTGGTGTTGCATCGACCAAAGCCTTCACCACACAGCTTGCAGCACTTTTCTTGTTCACGCTCACACTGGCGCAACTACGTGGTCGCCTCGACAGTGAACAGGCGGCGACTCATCTCAAAAATCTACGCCATTTACCCGCGGCCCTATCGTCGGTGCTTGCACTCGAACCGCACATCATTGCGTGGGCGGATGCCTTCGCCAAAAAAGAAAATGCCCTCTTTCTGGGACGTGGTCTGCACTACCCCATTGCACTTGAGGGCGCGCTGAAACTCAAGGAGATTTCCTACATCCACGCCGAGGCTTATCCCGCAGGTGAACTCAAACACGGACCACTGGCCTTGGTCACCGAAGACATGCCCGTGGTGACGGTAGCGCCCAATGATGCCTTGATAGAAAAGCTGAAATCAAACATGCAGGAAGTCCGCGCCCGCGGTGGACAACTCTACGTCTTTGCCGATGCCGATTCCCGGATTGCCTCCAGCGAGGGAATCCACGTGATCCGATTACCGGAGCACTATGGTTTGCTGTCCCCGATACTGCATGTAGTGCCGCTGCAGCTACTCGCGTACCACACCGCACTGGCGCGTGGCACCGACGTCGACAAACCGCGCAATCTTGCCAAGTCGGTGACGGTGGAGTAAACCCGCCATGGCCGCACCCTGATATTCGAATCGGGGATCAACACGCCTCATTAAAATCCCGGCGCAGAGTAGAGCAAGCCATCAAATTCGCGCTGAAGACACGAATACGCGCGACCGACATTCATATCGTCACCTTCACACTCTCGTTCGACCAGATTTCTGTCGTACGCAAGCTCATCAAGTCTCCATTCGACCGTTCATCGAATACTTTATTCACTGATTTCAACATTCTTTTTATTGCGTCAAAAATTACTGAGACGATTTTTTTATTTCGTTACTGAGAAATAGAAGGCTTCGCGATCATTTTTCAATGATCTCACCAGGCCATTCATCAACCCATTTGAAAGGAAGCGCAATGTCCAAATCGGATATGTCTGGCATAAAAATCAACAAAACAACTCCGATCCCAGTCGTGAGCGATGATGATGATGACAGCGTGATCAGTACGACCACCAGCGTCTCTGACGAAGGACTAGAGAGCGCAACACAGGAATCCAGCTCTTCGATCAAAGTGTCCGAATCGGATAGCTCGTCTGAGGAAGCGAACGCAAAACCGACCTGCCCCAAACCTGTGCACTACGTTATCAACGCCCTGTCTGCGGCTGGCACCTTCGGTGGACTGGCACTGATCATCACCGGCGGCATGGGAATGACACTGGACAAACCCAGCGCCAACCCCATGGCCAATGGAGCCATGTTACTGAGTGGTGGCGCCTTGCTTACGGGCTCATTTCTGGGTGGCCTCTACCATTTGAGCAGTCAGGCACCAGCACAATAAAGACTGGTTATTCATCGACATCGATTGCCCGCTTTGTATACGTGCGTGGCGACTACTGCGCACGTTCTGCCAGTCAAACCATTCCATCGGTCCGCCTCCATGCATCCACTATTAACAAGCGCATTGCGGTCACATCGACACCATCCGGATCCGGAGATCAATCGCCTTCTCGACAACGCCCGTACTATGCTCGAAGCAGCGCCGGCATTGGCAGAACACTACATCGATGAACTCATTGCCGGAAAAACGCTGGCGCAATGTCTTGGGATAGCCAATCAGGCACTGGAAAACAGCTATCAAGCCGCTTGCAAACTCGTGAACGAAAAAATGTTTCAGGAAGCTTTGATACTGGCGAGTTTCGTTTTTGCAGCACAACCCAAAGAGGCGCGATTTGCATTCAAGCTTGCCTCCTGTCTGCAGCATCTGGAAGATGTGGCGAGTGCTGCCGATTTTTACAAGCTAAGCCTGCAGATCGACAATCATTACATCGGCGCCGCATACCGCTTGGGCGAGTGCCTGCACTTGCTGGGCGAGGATGAACAGGCTACCCATCTTTTTGAATGGACCATTGAACTGGCACGCGGTAATTTTGCGTACCGAAAAATTCAAGCAGCTGCCGAATCCCGGCTCAGGAAGCAGCCTCTTTTGCCTTGAGCGCATACCCCACTCGCGGAAAATGCACGTGAACCAGCCCAGCACGCGGGTCTTCTCTGCGCAGGGTATAGCGAGTACGACTTGCAGCCACCAGTATCCCTTCCGTTGGTTCCAGACCAAAGGCCTCGGCGACGATGACGGCCGGCTGGCCCAAGGCAATGCCATGGTGATCTTGATGAATTTCCTGCGGCAAGGCGTCTGGCGTGGCGCCGTGCGCGATGTGCAGCGCCTCATCCGCCGTCATCGCTGAGGAACTGCCATGCCCTATCGCTGCCATGCGATCCATCCACGCCAGGACCGCGGGCACGGATTCCAGAATACCCGCGAGCGCAGGCACTTGATGCCTTGTAAACCACAGCGGGTGATAAACGGAAAAATCAGCAATGCAAGGCTGATCACCGAGCAAAAACGGCTGCTGCTCCAGCATGCTGGCAATACGTCGCAAATAACTCTTGTACGCTGCCGTCGCATCGGCGGCTGGCATGCGCGGTGCGTTGTTGCGCATCGCGGCACGATCCGCTGCGAAGATTTTCAAACGCTCGGGGTCTGGAAACATCTGTGTGGCCCCAACAGGTTGAAAGTTGTACGCCATGGCTACCTGAAACAGCGTCGTGTCGCCCCATTGCGCCAGAACGCGCGCAAGACCTTTGTGCGCAGGCGGAAAAAGCGCAGGTTCGGGGGCGAGATGCTCCAGCACATCGGCCATCAAGGCAGTGTCGCAATACACATCGGCGCCCATTTGCAGCACCGGCGTACGCCGATAGCCGCCGGTCAGCGCGACCAGATCCGGCTTGGGCATGATCATGGGAATCTGCACCGAGCGCCAGGCCAAGCCTTTCAGACCCAGGACCAAACGGATTTTTTCTGCGAAGGGCGATTGCGGGTAGTGGTGCAGGATCAGGTCAGCCATGGTTTACGCCTCGTTAAAAGTTGCTTCGGAGTGTAGCGCACTGGCCGGCGCCGCTTGGCACTGCTCTGATCGCCAGAATTTGTTATTGCAATGTGAGTGACGCCACCCATCGGGCGGATGCCGCAGGTGAGCTGACGGTTCACGTTCACATTTTTGCAAGTCCGATACAAAATCCCCGCATTGATGAGCGCACAGCAGTCGGGGCGCAGGCCATCCGGGGTGACGGTCGGGGGGCTTTTCACGCTATACTTGCGGCAATTGACGTTGACGTAAGCGTCAATCAGGCGAGCCCGTACGGCGGGCATCAACCTGACCCGTTACCGCCCCCGTCATCGCGCGGCCGCTACTTCCGGAGAATTCCCATGACCGACCTGTCGGTATCGCAGAACCTCACTGCTTACACCCCTGCCAACAAAGTCCGTTTCGTGACGGCCGCCTCGCTCTTCGATGGCCATGACGCATCGATCAACATCATGCGACGCATCCTCATGTCTCAGGGTGCCGAGGTCATCCACCTTGGTCACAATCGCTCGGTAGATGAAATCGTCACCGCAGCGCTGCAGGAAGATGCGCAGGGTATTGCGATTTCCAGCTATCAGGGCGGCCATGTCGAGTACTTCAAGTACATGATTGATCTCCTCAAGTCGCGCGGTGGTGCGCACATCAAGGTCTTTGGCGGCGGTGGCGGCGTGATTGTTCCTTCCGAGATCAAAGAGCTGCATGACTATGGCGTGGCGCGCATTTTCAGCCCGGAAGATGGACAACGCATGGGGCTGGTCGGCATGATCACCTACATGATTCAGGCTTGCGATACCGATCTCTCCGTGCATGCGCCGAGCACACTCGATGTACTAACCGCTGGCGATATGGTCGCGCGCCAGCGTCCCCTCGCACAGCTGATCACGGCGCTGGAAAACGGCAAAGCGTCCGAGACACTGAAAAAATCACTGCACGACGCCGCAGTGAAAGTCCGCATTCCCGCATTGGGCATTACCGGTACAGGTGGTGCGGGCAAGTCCTCGCTGACAGATGAACTGATTCGCCGACTGCGCATCGATCAAAACGACGCGCTGAACATCGCCGTAATTTCCATTGATCCTTCACGCCGCAAATCCGGCGGCGCGTTGCTCGGTGACCGTATCCGCATGAACGCGATCAATCCCTGGAGTGGTCATCAGCGTGTCTTCATGCGATCGCTCGCCACCCGCGAGGCAGGGTCGGAAATTTCACAGGCACTACCCGATGTCGTCGCGGCCTGCCGCGTTGCAGGATTTGATCTGATCATCGTTGAAACTTCCGGTATCGGACAAGGTGATGCTGCAATCGTCCCGCATGTGGATTGCAGCCTGTATGTGATGACGCCCGAATTCGGCGCCGCATCGCAGCTCGAAAAAATCGACATGCTGGACTTTGCAGATTTTGTCGCCATCAACAAATTTGATCGCAAGGGATCACAAGACGCACTGCGCGACGTTGCCAAACAAGTGCAGCGCAATCGCGAGCAATGGGACAAGTCCACCGACCAAATGCCGGTCTTTGGTACGCAAGCATCTCGATTCAATGATGATGGCGTCACCGCGCTCTATCAGGGTCTGCTACCGCGCCTGACAGAACTGGGACTGAACATCGCGCCCGGCAAGCTTGCACCCGTTGCGGTACGTTTTTCTTCAGGCCGCAATGCCATCGTGCCACCCGCCCGCACGCGTTATCTGGCCGAAATCGCCGATACCCTGCGCGCTTATCACCGCCGCGTGGAAAAGCAAGTTCTCATCGCACGCGAACGTCAGCAACTGAGCGAAGCCAAACGTCTCATGCTCGCTGCCGGCAAAACGGCGGATGTGGATGACCTGATTGCGCAACGAGACAATGCGCTCGATGCCGAAGCGAAAAACCTGCTGACCCAATGGCCGGCCGTGCAAGCCACCTATGCCGGTGACGAGCATGTCGTCAAAATCCGCGACAAGGAAATTCGCACCCGTCTGGAATGGGAAACGCTGTCAGGCAATCGCATTCGCAAAGTAGCACTGCCCAAATATGCCGACCAGGGTGATCTGCTGCGCTGGCTGATGAAAGAAAACCTTCCCGGCAGCTTTCCCTACACCGCAGGTGTTTTCCCATTCAAGCGCGAGAACGAAGATCCGACGCGCATGTTCGCCGGTGAAGGCGACGCATTTCGAACCAATCGTCGCTTCAAGTTGGTGTCCGAAGGCATGCCTGCCAAGCGTTTGTCGACTGCATTCGACTCGGTCACCTTGTATGGTGCAGATCCTGCGCTGCGTCCCGACATTTACGGCAAAGTCGGCAACTCCGGCGTGTCGATTGCCACTCTGGATGACATGAAGGTCTTGTACGACGGCTTCGATCTCTGCGATCCAACCACGTCGGTCTCCATGACCATCAACGGACCAGCGCCGACCATCCTTGCGATGTTCATGAACACGGCGATTGATCAGCAAGTCGACAAATTCAAACAGGATAAAGGCCGCGAGCCAACGGCAGACGAATCAGCACAGCTGCGCGCCTGGGTATTGCAAAACGTGCGCGGCACAGTGCAGGCCGACATCCTGAAAGAAGATCAAGGTCAAAATACCTGCATCTTCTCCACCGAGTTTTCCTTGAAGGTGATGGGCGATATTCAGCAGTATTTCGTCGATCACAAAGTGCGCAATTTCTATTCAGTGTCGATCTCGGGCTATCACATTGCCGAGGCTGGCGCGAATCCGATCTCGCAGCTGGCTTTCACGCTCTCCAATGGCTTCACTTTTGTCGAGGCGTATCTGGCGCGTGGCATGCATATCGATGACTTCGCGCCCAACCTCTCTTTCTTCTTCTCGAATGGCATGGATCCGGAGTACACCGTACTCGGCCGTGTGGCGCGTCGTCTGTGGGCCGTGGCCATGCGCGAGAAATACGGCGCGAATGAGCGCTCGCAAAAACTGAAATATCACATTCAGACCTCCGGTCGCTCACTTCATGCGCAAGAAGTCGATTTCAACGACATCCGCACCACCCTGCAAGCGCTGATTGCGATCTACGATAACTGCAACTCGCTGCATACCAATGCGTATGACGAAGCGATCACGACGCCGACGGATGAATCCGTGCGTCGCGCTCTGGCGATTCAGCTCATCATCAATCGCGAATGGGGTCTGGCGAAAAATGAAAACCCCAGTCAGGGTTCCTTCATCATCGAAGAACTCACTGATCTGGTCGAAGAAGCTGTACTGCAGGAATTCGAGCGCATCGCTGAGCGCGGTGGCGTACTCGGTGCGATGGAAACCGGCTATCAGCGCAGCAAGATTCAGGAAGAGTCCATGCTCTACGAGCACAAGAAGCACGATGGCAGTCTTCCCATCATTGGCGTCAACACCTTCCGCAATCCCAAGGGCGACACCATTGCACAGCAGCTGGAACTCGCACGCTCCACGGATGATGAAAAGCAGTCCCAGCTAAAGCGTCTCGCAGATTTCCACGCAAATCACAGCGAGGCCGCCAAGCAATCACTGGCCGCACTGCAGGAAGCTGTGATCCGCGACGAGAATGTCTTCGCTCAGTTGATGCAAGCGGTTCGAGTGTGCTCGCTAGGCCAGATTACCGACGCGCTTTTCGAGGTGGGCGGGCAGTACCGGCGCAGCATGTGATTCAGCGACATTGAATGTCTCCCACCGAATCAGCGCTGGCCGATACCATTGCCGCGATCAATATCGCGGCTTATACCAAAACCCGCAATCATCTTGACGGCAAAGTCACACGACTCTCGCCGTATCTGACGCACGGCTTTGTCTCGATTCCAGTGCTGTTCGCGCAGCTGCCCAAACTCACGCTGGAAGACAAGCTCGCCTTCGAGTTTGGCTGGCGTGAATTTTTTCATCATGTCTGGCATCGCGCTGGCGATGCGATTCTTGCTGACATGCGATCGCCTTTGCAGGGCATTCAATATAGTGACGTACTGCCCGACGATATCCGCGAAGGCCGTACCGGGCTGCCCGTGATCGATCGCGCGGTACACACGCTCTATCAGACCGGCTATCTGCACAACCATGCCCGCATGTGGCTCGCCAGTTATACGGTCCATCTGCGCAAGGTGCACTGGCGTGTCGCTGCCGACTGGATGTATGGTCATCTACTCGATGGCGATCTGGCCTCGAATCATTTGTCGTGGCAGTGGATTGCAGCGACCTTCAGCAGCAAGCCGTATTTATTCAATGCAGAAAATGTCGCCCGACATGCAGGCGCCCCCTGGCATTGCCCGCGCAGCGTAATCGATACCTCCTATGAAGCACTGGAAGCGATTGCGCGCAGCCAGAGAACGGTGGATGTCAACCCATCCCTGTTGGGCATCAGCGAGCCGACACTCATTGGCGCGCCCGACAGCCTGAGTGCTGACAAAACGGCACTCAGTCAGACCCGTCGAGTGCGATTGGTCCATCCGTGGATGCTGAACGATTCCGAATTTGATGGACTGCGATTGGGCGTGATTCATCGCCCCTTTCATCAGGGCTTCCCATGGTCACAGCAGCGATGGGATTTCGTGATGCAGCGCATGCAAGCTGTGACCGATCATGTATTCGTCGGCGACTTGGCAGAACTCAGTACAATGCTCGCTAACGCTGCCGATATCAGTTCGGTGGCCACATTCAATCCTGGTTATCGAGAATTGCTGCCCGTGCTTTGCTCTGACTTGCAAGAACCGCCGCGTCGGTTTCCCGATCCCGAGACGGCTTGCCGTTCGTTTTCGGCTTTCTGGAGCCATTGCACCGCTGCTTCCGCTAACGCGCCCCGGCGCACATGGCATCGATGACATCACCCGGTATTGCCGTTGTCTGGTTCAAGCGCGACCTGCGGGTTTTCGATCATGCACCGCTATGCGATGCCGGTCGCCACTCGGCTGTCTTGCCCCTCTACGTGTACGAACCCGAGCTCATCCGCGCACCGGATTATTCAACGCAGCATCTGGGTTTCATTAATGAATGTCTGGATGACCTGAATCAGGCACTCACAGGTCGCGGTAGCTCATTACTGATACTGCACGGCGAAATCACTTCAGTACTGCAACGCGTGCGAGAACAGTTTGGCGATTTCACGCTCTACTCGCATGAAGAAACCGGTAACGCCATCAGCTATGCGCGCGACCGTCGGGTAGCCGAATGGTGTCGTACGCAGGGCCTGCGATGGAAAGAGTATCCGTCCAACGGCGTGGTACGCCGGCTGGCCTCGCGCGATGATTGGGCCAGTCAGTGGATGCAGCGCATGCGCATGCCCGTACTCAATGCTCCCGACTTTCTGCGCTCGACCGGTAAAACGCTGACACCCTCGGGGCTGATGACAGCACGGCAGCTGGGGCTGGATGCTCCCGACAAACCGCTGCGCCAGCGGGGCGGCAGACGCATGGCTTCGAAGCAGGTGAAGGAATTTTTCAGTCAGCATCTCGCCGACTACCGCTATGCCATGTCCAGTCCGCTGACTGCAGAAACAGCCTGCTCGCGTCTGTCGCCGTATCTGGCTTATGGCGTGCTCTCGGTGCGCGAATTGATGCACAAGATCTGGAAAACGCGCGAACAACTCAAGGCGCTGCCGGAAACGGTGCGCCCGGCGGGCACTTTGGCCAGCCTGAAATCTTTCGAAAGTCGCCTGCACTGGCATTGTCACTTCATTCAAAAACTCGAATCCGAACCGGATATCGAGATGCGTAATGTTCATCGCGGATTTGACGGGCTGCGTGAGCCGCATTTCAATCGCGACTATTTCGAACGCTGGTGTGCCGGTGAAACCGGCTTCCCGCTGATTGATGCGTGCATGAAGATGCTCTCGCAAACAGGCTGGATCAACTTTCGCATGCGCGCAATGCTGATCAGTTTTTCCAGTTACCAGCTCTGGAATCACTGGCGTGAGCCGGCCTTGCATCTGGCGCGTGAATTTCTGGACTACGAACCCGGTATCCATTACGCGCAAATACAAATGCAATCGGGCGTTACCGGCATCAATACGCTGCGCATCTACAATCCCGTCAAACAGGCGCAAGACCAGGATCCCAAAGGCATCTTTGTGCGACGCTGGCTGCCCGAGCTCCAGCGTGTGCCAGATGAATTCATCTTTGAACCTGCCACCATGCCGCTGGCCATGCAAAAAGAATTGAAATTTCTGATCGGTCCGGATTACCCGGAACCCATCGTCGATCATCTGACGAGTGCGAAACTAGCGCGTGATTTGCTGTGGTCACTGCGACGTGATCCGCAGATGCGCGAAACCGCGCGTCAGGTCTTTATCAAACACGGCAGCCGCAATCCGCTGCGCGAAGGCAGGTCGCGCTCCGCTGCCAAGTCGTCTGTCGAACAGTCGACAGAACCCAAACCCCAATTGCCACTGGCACTGGACTAAGCCATGTTCCTGGGCATACTCAGTGCGGGCAGTGCATTCACCTTGTGGGGGATTTTTCCTCTCTACCTGAAACTCCTCAAGAGCGTACCCTCACTCGAAATACTTTCGCATCGCGTCGTGTGGTCAGCGATTTTTCTCGGACTGATCCTTGCATTCCGGCGCCAATGGGACTGGATGCAGAGCATACGCGCGCGACCGCGCATTACACTGGCCTTTGTCGCCAGCGCGGCCATGCTGGGCGCAAACTGGGTGATCTACATCTGGGCGGTGAATGCGGATCGCATCATCGATGCCAGCCTTGGCTACTTCATCGCGCCGCTTTTCAATGTGCTCTTTGGCGTACTGCTCGGCGAGCGATTGAAACCTCTGCAATGGACAGCGATTGCACTGGCAGGCAGCGGCGTTGCCTGGCTCACGCTGAGCACTGGACAATTGCCATGGATAGGTCTGGTGCTGGCCGTTACCTTCAGCCTGTACGGTCTGATACGCAAAACCGCAGCGCTGGGCGCGCTTGAAGGCCTGAGCGTCGAGACGCTGGTCATGCTGCCTCTGGCAGCGCTCTTCCTTCTTCTGCCCGACAGCGGTTCTTCACATGCCTTTGCCAGCGGCAGTCTGTCTCTCATGCTCATGCTGGTTGCCGCCGGACCTGTGACGGCCGTACCTCTGCTCTTGTTTGCCTTCGGTGCGCGCCGTATTCCTTTGTCGGTCGTGGGTCTCTTGCAATACATCGGCCCGAGTATCCAGATGATGCTGGGTGTCTGGCTGTATCACGAACCCTTTGGGGGCAACCGCCAAATCGGCTTTGCGCTCATCTGGACTGCGCTGGCCTTGTATTCGGTCGAGGCGCTGTGGCGGGCATGGCGGCTGCCGGCCACCCCAGCGGCTGCCGATTAAGACTCGTCTAGCCGTAAGACGGAATTTGTACAGCAGCTCCCTAAATCACTGCGCACGCTGTACCCGCTTCTCCGCTTACGTTATCCTCGCCCTTTGCCGTTTACCGGCGTTCTCGGATCCTTTTTTCTCTCGTTAGCCATGGCCAATTACGTTTACACAATGAACCGCGTGGGCAAGATCGTCCCGCCCAAGCGTCAGATCCTCAAAGATATTTCCCTGTCTTTTTTCCCCGGTGCCAAGATCGGCGTCCTGGGCCTGAACGGCTCGGGCAAATCGACGCTGCTGAAGATCATGGCCGGCATCGACAAGGATATCGAGGGCGAAGCGATACCCATGCCTAACCTGAAGATCGGCTATCTGCCACAAGAGCCGCAGCTCGATCCTTCCATGACGGTGCGTCAGGCGGTCGAGAGCGGCCTCGGCGAAGCCTTCGAAGCACGCGCCAAGCTCGACGCGGTATATGCGGCTTATGCAGAACCCGACGCAGACTTCGATGCGCTGGCCACCGAGCAGGCACGACTCGAAGCCATCATCGCAGCTGCCGATGGTGGCAATCTGGAACTGCAACTCGAAGTCGCTGCCGATGCACTGCGCCTGCCGCCATGGGATGCGAAGATCGATGTATTGTCTGGCGGTGAAAAGCGCCGCGTTGCGCTTTGCCAGCTTTTGCTTTCAAAGCCCGACATGCTGTTGCTCGATGAGCCGACCAACCATCTGGATGCGGAATCTGTTGACTGGCTGGAGCAATTCCTGCAGCGCTTCCCCGGTACCGTCGTTGGCATCACCCACGACCGCTATTTTCTGGACAATGCCGCCGAGTGGATACTTGAACTCGACCGAGGTCATGGCATTCCGTGGAAAGGCAATTACAGCTCCTGGCTGGAACAAAAAGAAAATCGCCTGAAACAGGAAGAATCAAGTGAATCCGCACGCCAGAAAGCGCTGAAAAAAGAACTCGAATGGGTACGACAAAACCCCAAGGGTCGCCAGGCAAAGAGCAAGGCGCGTATCGCCCGCTTCAACGAACTGTCAGAACACGAATACCAGAAACGCAATGAAACTCAGGAAATCTTCATTCCAGTCGCCGAACGTTTGGGCAATGAAGTCATCGAATTCAACAATGTCAGTAAAGGCTATGGCGACCGTCTGCTGATCGACAATCTGTCGTTCCGTATTCCACCGGGCGCTATCGTCGGCATCATTGGTCCGAATGGTGCTGGTAAATCCACCCTGTTTCGCATGATCTCGGGCAAGGAAACGCCTGACAGTGGTGAAGTCTTGATCGGACCCACCGCAAAAATCTCGGTCGTCGATCAGTCGCGCGAAGACCTCGATAACAAGAAAACCGTCTTCGATGATGTGGCACAGGGTGCGGATATTCTGACTGTCGGTCGTTTCGAAATGCCTTCGCGCGCTTATCTGGGCCGCTTCAACTTCAAGGGTGGCGATCAACAGAAAATCGTCGGCAACCTGTCGGGTGGTGAGCGCGGTCGTCTGCATCTGGCCAAGACGCTGCTCATGGGTGGCAACGTGCTGCTACTCGATGAACCTTCCAACGATCTGGACGTGGAAACCCTGCGCGCATTGGAAGATGCCTTGCTCGAATTCGCTGGCAGTGTGCTGGTGATCTCGCACGATCGCTGGTTCCTCGATCGTATCGCGACGCATATTCTTGCTTTTGAAGGCAACTCGCAAGTTACTTTCTTCGACGGCAATTATCAGGAATACGAAGCGGACAAGAAAAAACGTCTTGGCGAGGAAGGTGCGAAGCCCAAACGCATTCGGTACAAACCATTGCGCACCTGAACACTGTATTTCATCATCGGTGCGAGTCCCCCTACGGGCCGCATTGCACTGAAGCTATCGGGAACCATTCATTCACCACAGTTACGGAAGGCCTTTGTTCCATATCGAAGGCCTTCTGATGAATCCGAATTTTCCGAACCCGCATGCAATTCTGGAGAGCTAAATCCTAATGACTGACAAGTCTGCCTCCCTTTACGTTGCCGCACTGGACATCGGTGGCACCAAGATGGCTGCATCTATTGCGAATGCCAGCGGCCCGCTGCTGCGCTTGACGCAATCAACGATCAAGTCCGGCGCACCTGACGCGATCGCGCGACAGGGATTGGCTTTGATAGATGCTTGCTGCCAGCAGCTGCAACTCGGTGGTGAGCAGCTTCACTCTCTAGGTGTCAGTAGCTGCGGACCCTTTGAAGTACGCGACGGAGCGACCGGCATCATCCCACCCAACCTGTGCGGTGGCCTGCCGAACGGCGATGATCTGCCGAATGACTGGACCTTCCTGCCGCTGGAATCGGTAATGCGCGAGCGCTTTGCTGCGGTACGCATCGCGAATGACTGCGTCGCAGCGCTGCAGGGAGAGCGCGCGTTCGGCATGGCGCCCGCCAATTCAATCTATGTCACCTGGAGCACCGGCATAGGCTTCGGCTTGTGCGTCGATGGTCATATCCTGAATGGCAAGGCGGGCAATGCCGGACATGCGGGTCACATGCTGCTTTCAGACACCTCAGAATCCTTGTGCGGCTGCGGCAATCGCGGCGACCTTGAAGGCATGATAGGCGGGCGCAATTTCGGCAAGCACCTGGGCAAACCACTGGAAGCGATTTTTAGTGATGCCCAGCTCGGCGATATAGCTGCATTGACCGCAGTACGCGAAGCGGCGCGCTGGTTCGGTCGAGCGCTGTACAACCTGACGGCCATTCTGGATACCGAGGCTATTTTCGTCGGTGGCAGTGTCTGGCGACATAACGAAGCGCTGCTGGCTCCGCTGGTACGACAGGAAATCGAACAGCGCTTTCCCGCGCTGACACGCGGCGTGAGCGTGCAAGGTGCGACGCTGGGCGCACTGGTGACTGACATGGGTGCATTCGCACTGGTGATTCCGGCGGAGTGGATAATCAATTGGCGCAGTCATCGCCCATGGGAGGCAATGCCTACTGTGAACCTGACGGATACCGCCTGACCTTCCCATCTGGCTGCGTACGTCACTCACCCAAAGTCGTTACAATCTCCGATCAAAAAAAATATCGGAGATCGCTTGTCTTCTCTTTTCCCTGAACCCTTGATCATTAGCGAACTGCGCAAATCCTTTGGCGAGCGCAAGGCGGTCGATGGCGTGAGCTTTACGGTAGGCGCTGGCGAATTCGTCGCCCTGCTCGGGCCCAATGGCGCCGGCAAATCCACGCTGTTTCAAATGCTCTCAGGGCTGTTCGTGCCCGATGCGGGCACGGCCAGTGTGACGGGACACGATATAGGCAAAGATCCCATCGCCGCACTGGCTCGACTGGCCATCGTTTTTCAGCAGCCTGCACTTGATCTGGATCTCTCGGTCGAGGCCAATATGCGCTTTCAGACTGATTTGCACGGTATCGCCCGCATCGAAGCGAAAGCGCGCATCTCACAGTGGCTGGAGCGATTCGGTCTGACCGATCGCGCGCTCGAGACTTGCCGACAACTCTCGGGCGGCACGCGACGCAAGGTCGAATTGGCCCGCGCACTCTTGTCCGAGCCGCAGCTCTTGCTGATGGATGAAGCGACAGTCGGCATTGATCCGGCCTCCAGAGCATCGATACTCAGTGATGTCAAAACCCTGTGTCGCGAGCGCGGCATGGGTGTGCTGTGGGCTACCCATCTGGTGGACGAAGCCGAAGCTGCTGACCGTATTGTCGTCATGGCCGGTGGCAAAGTTCGTTTCGACGGTAAACCCAAAGATCTCATCAAACAAAGCGGGCATGCAAATCTCACGGATGCATTCCTGAATCTCACGCGGGCCGAGGGCAAACCATGAAGCTGCTGCATGCTCGTCTGGCGCTGGCCGCGATTACCGGTCGCGAAGTACACAAATTTTTGCGCCAACCCGGCCGCCTCGCATCGTCGCTGGTGCGACCGCTGTTGTGGATGGTGGTATTCGCAGCCGGTTTTCGGCAGATGCCGGATCTGGGCAATGTGATGCCGTTCGATCCACAACTCGACTATCGTCTGTACATGGTGCCGGGCTTGGCCTTGATGGTGTGTCTGTTCAATGGCATGCAATCTTCACTGGCCATGGTTTATGACCGCGAGATGGGTGTGATGCGTCTCTTGCTTACCGCCCCGCTGCCGCGCAGCTATCTGCTGGCATGCAAGCTGGCGGGTGGTGCATTCCTGTCGGTGCTGCAAGCGCTGGCTTACATGATCATCGTGGTGGTTTGGCATATTGGCCTCGCACCCTGGCAGGTATTGAGTGCCTTGCCCGCATTGATACTGGGTGCGCTCATGCTGTCTGCGTTTGGTTTGATGCTTTCGGTGTATATCAAGCAGCTGGAAAATTTCGCCGGCACGATGAATTTCGTGATCTTCCCGATGTTCTTCCTGTCGTCTGCCTTGTATCCGATTCAGCGTATGCAAAATGCGGGCGCCGAGTGGATTTATCTGGTCTCTTCCTTCAATCCGTTTACGCATGCAGTCGAAGCACTGCGCTATGCGCTCTACGGAAAAATCGCGCCACTCTCTCTGTCTGTCGTCGTGCTCTCGGCGTTGGTGTTTTATCTGATTGCGGCAGCGGGCTACGATCCGCAACGGGGACTGGTGAAATCAGGCCGCGGCTAATTCTCTGAATCCTCATTCACTTGGCTGCCTGAAGAGGAGCTGAGTAGATTCCCCTTCAATCGCGACCCAGCTCGTCCTTGACTACTTCTTCGGGCGGACATTTCATAAAGCGCAGCAAAAATCCCTCGCGCCAGTCTATGCCCTCTTCGCCAAGATAATTATTCTGCACGTAGTAAGCCTGCTGCTCACTGTCGAGTACTTTGCGGCAGCTGGTGAAGTACTCATGACCAAATTTTTTGAACTGCAGCACATGAACTAGCTCATGAACGATGAATGAATTGTCCATCGGGTCGGTGGGATTCAGTGTGTCGCGAAGGTAGATACGATAACTTTCAGTATCGAATAAAGCAGCGACACTGTTGCAAGTACCCGGCGCGTCCGGGCAGACCTTTTGCGCGAGAGCCTGGGCACTGACCTGTTCAATGACAGGCAGGTCCGCCGCATCAACCGCCGGCAGGCCGGAAAAGCGCACGGCCGCTGCCAGAAAACGTGCCATTAGTTCTGCGGTAAGCGTCATTGAATAACCCTGCTCATTTCAGTGTATTTGCGGCGAGCTCCACTGCATGAAGGATTCATGCCACCCCGACCCGGCTGACTGTGACTGGCGAGAACCTCAGTGTCACACCGGGCGTCTGTTGAATTTTGTGACACTCCCGTCTTTCTGTACCAGAACAGAGCGCCGAAGTTGAGCGTTTTTGCGGCTTCTGGCCCACTTGCGTGAGAAATTTTCATGGCATGGCCTTTGCCTTGTTAAAGCCGTTGCTTCTCGTCTGTGGCTGCGTGCCACGCACAACGCTTGCAACCGAATAGCCAAATTGGCATAACCAAGGGGGAGAAATTAATGAAAAGAAAACTACTGGCGTCTCTGGTCGGCATGGCACTGATCACCGGTTCGTCGGCATTTGCCGCCGGCGTCACAGACGCAATGATCGAAAAAGATGCACAAAGTGGCAGCGATGTCCTGACCTGGGGTATGGGTCAGCAGGGTCAGCGCTACTCACCGCTGGACAAGATCAACAGGAGCAACATTTCCAAACTGGTCCCGGCGTGGTCGTTCTCGTTCGGTGGCGAGAAGCAGCGCGGTCAAGAATCGCAGCCACTGGTCCACAACGGAAAAATGTTCGTGACCGGCTCCTACTCGCGTATCTACGCACTCGATACCAAGACTGGCAAGAAGCTCTGGAAATACGAACACCGTCTGCCTGAGGGCATCATGCCTTGCTGCGACGTGATCAATCGTGGCGCTGCGCTGTACGACAATCTGGTTATCTTCGCGACCTTGGATGCACAGCTGGTTGCTCTGGATCAGAACACGGGTAACGTGGTCTGGAAAGAAAAAATCGATGACTACGCTGCAGGCTACTCCGCTTCTGCTGCGCCGTTGATCGCCAAAGGTCTGCTGCTGACCGGCGTTTCCGGTGGTGAGTTCGGTGTCATCGGTCGTGTGGAAGCGCGCGATCCGAAGACCGGCAAAATGGTCTGGATGCGTCCTGTGGTCGAAGGCCACATGGGCTACAAGTACGAAGGCGGCAAAGCCATCGAAAACGGCATTTCCGGCACCACCAACAAAACCTGGCCTGGCGACCTGTGGAAATCGGGCGGCGCAACGACCTGGCTCGGCGGCACCTATGATCCTTCAACGGGTCTGGCCTATTTCGGTACCGGCAACCCCGCACCATGGAACAGCCACCTTCGCCCTGGCGACAATCTGTTCTCGACATCAACCGTGGCGATCGATGTCGCTACCGGCAAGATCTCCTGGCACTATCAGAAGACCCCGAACGATGGCTGGGACTATGACGGCGTGAATGAATTCGTCACGTTCGACATGGACGGCAAGCGCATGGGTGCTTCGGCTGACCGTAACGGTTTCTTCTACGTGATCGATGCAAAGACCGGCGCGCTGAACGGTGCCCATCCTTTCGTTTCCAAGATCACCTGGGCTACCGGCATCGACCTGAAAACCGGTCGTCCTAACTACGATCCTGCAAACCGTCCTGGCGACCCTACCAAAGGTCCAGATGGCAAGAAGGGCAACGTAGTGTTCTCAGCACCTTCCTTCCTCGGTGGTAAAAACCAGCAGCCTATGGCCTACAGCCCGAAAACAGGTCTGTTCTATGTGCCTGCTAACGAGTGGGGCATGGAAATCTGGAATGAGCCTGTGACCTACAAGAAGGGTGCTGCTTACCTCGGTGCTGGCTTCACCATCAAGCCACTGCACGATGACTACATCGGTGCACTGCGCGCGATTAATCCCAAGACCGGCAAGATCGTCTGGGAAAAGAAAAACTCGGCACCTCTGTGGGGTGGCGTGATGACCACCGCTAGCGATCTGGTGTTCTACGGTACACCTGAAGGCTTCCTCAAGGCAGTCGATGCCAAGGATGGCACGGATCTGTGGAAGTTCCAGACCGGTTCGGGTGTTGTTGCTCCTCCGATCAGCTGGGAAGAAGGCGGCGAGCAGTACATCGCCGTTGTCTCTGGCTGGGGCGGCGCTGTGCCTCTGTGGGGCGGCGAAGTCGCCAAGAAGGTCAACACTCTCGAGCAGGGTGGTTCCGTCTGGGTCTTCAAACTCGTGAAGTAAAACGTTTTACTCCCGCCTGCATTGGGATACGGAATTCGGCAGTAAATCCCGTGCAGTCTTGGCCGACGGCTTATGCCGTCGGCTTTTTTATTGGTCGCCACGATTAAATACTTGCGGGTTGGCGCGCAAAAGAATGAGCCGTATGCGGCCGTAAAAACTGAGGGATGTGATTCTACGGAAGTTTAAATTCCGTTAGCGCCATCGTGATCTTGCCAGACGAGTAGTAGGCTGACTGCAGGAGCTCGGTGCGCTCCACTTTCACCAGCCCCACACCCTTGCAGTACCACTCGCGGTTAACCACGGGTATGGAGCGAAAGCCCTGTACTGCATCCACATACAGCGAAAAACTGCCAACACCGGCCACGCGCGCGCATGACTTGAACGTACCTGCCTCTACAGTCACCGTTTCATCAATAGCTTCAACGGTATAGGTCAACAGCACCTTGGGCATTTTTGTCGTGCCCATACCCATTTCCAATTTGGGCGCAATCACGAACAAATCCGTTGGTACCATCCAGCTTGCACCGACAGTGACAGGTAGCTTCAGTACGACCTGCGGATTACGGTCAAGCTTGGCCTGCTCATCCGCATCGATACGCTGGGCAATACGGACGATACGATCTTTTTCTTTACGTAACCAGTATTCGATACCAATCGATCCGGGGACCTCGGCGCGCCGTACGATGACCTCACCGGCGTCGGTGTCGACCGTACGATCAACACTGAGCGTGTAGGTTTCGTGCGAAACAATATTGTTGATGTCCGAGGTGACATCGTATTCCCAAGCCGCGCCGACTGGCAGCGGAAAATACGAATCACCCACTGGTACGGATTGGGAACATCCGGCCAACACCACCACCGCCGGAATCAGGGACAGGCGCTTCATCATCACTTCTCCGGCATGCGTGCCGCAGGCGCATCGCTGATCTTGAGTTTGACTTTCTTTTCGGTGTTCATCTTCAGCCATGAACCGCCACTACCGCCACCACCACCTTCGATCACGGCCACCTGACGTATGCCCTGACGGCTCCTGCGCTGCGACTCCGAGATCTCGGCGTGATTATCTTTCAGGTAGGGCAGCTTGTAGCCGCGAGGTACAGTGCCCGGACGTTGCGTATCGAGGGGCGAAATCCACAAGTAGATCGCACCATCAACACCCTTCGAAGGATTGGGCTCTTCAATCACGGCGGACACGATGATGAATTTTTCCGGCAGCATGCGCGGCGTGGGCCAACCCAGCATATCTTCAAAGGTGTAATTGGCCACGAAATAACTCGCGGTCACCACCAGAATCATCACCAGCTTGATCCAGCGTTTCCATGGCGTGGCCAGACACAGTACCAGCAGCAGTATCGCAACGGTCAGATACAGGAAGGTCAGGAGAATTGAAATATGGGTCATGTCTGCGGAACGATCTGTTTAGGTAAGGTATTGATATCTCTGACGCTGCCATCGGGGTCGACGGTAAAACGTACTGCGGTAGCTTCATCGCCCTTGCGATCCAGTCTGACGGTACCGTAGTACACGATCTCGGCACGGGGATTGACCTTGACGACGGAAATCGTGGTCTCGACAGCTTCGCTATTTTTACTTTCGTAGTACTGCACGTTCACGGTGTACTCGCCTGCAGAGAAACCGCGTATCGTCACGACCTCCTGATTGAGCGGATTGACGACATCGCGGCCATTGACCTTGATTGAATCACCCGCGAGACCACGATCGTCACGATCCAGATGCATCAGACCCGCTTCGCGTGAACGAAACCACACCACTGCGCCTGCCGGATCCTGCACGTAGGTGTCCAGATCATTCGGATTCATGTCAGGCCAGGAGACAGTGATGATGAACTCTGCCTTGGCCGGAATATCGCCTTCCTTTTTTGCTTTCGGATTCATCGCCAGCAACGCGATGATGAAACAAAAAACGAACGCAATCAGGATATTGAAAAGCATGTCATAGAAGGGATCGACCTCCCCTTCACGACGCTTCTTGCGCAAGCTCACTATCGACCCTGATGGGTTAGCGCGGCCAACTGTGTTTCTGCCAGTTCCAGCGAGTCCGCGAGTATCCCATCACCGCAACGATCCAGCTTCACCAGCTGTACACCCAGCAGCATGTTCGCGACCAGACCGACAGCAGTCGTCAGAAGCGCAATGCCCAGACCGCCTGTCAGAGTTTTGAGCAGGGTCTGCGACTGCGAAGCATCAAAGTTCTGTATCTGCGAAATTTCAATCGCCAGAATGGAGAAACCGATCACTTTGCCCAGCAGGCCCAATTTGATCTGTATGCCATTCACCCACCACGCGGATTCGCTGGGACCATGCAGGCGCTCGGCCAGCACTTCGGTGAGTTGCGCATTGTCGTAATCATGTCGACGACTTTTGTCGAGCAGCGCGGAAAAATACGAGTGGACTGCGGTATCGCCGCTTTCGGGCAGATTTGAGGGGCTATAAGAAATTGCAGCAAGCTTCCACGCATCCAGTGACTGACGCTCATGCATCAGAGCCCAGGCGCGCATGCCGACCCAGAGAGTGGAACCTGAAAACACTGCGATGATCATCAGCGTAATGCCGGTAGGATCGGCAGCGACCAGCACGCCCCAGATATTGGCGCGCCACATGAGAAAGGAAGCGAACAGCAGCAGGCCGAGGAAGCACAACCACTGGAGAAAGAGACGATCTGCTTCGGAAACCGGGGAGATCGTGACACGAGGCTTGAAAAGTCGGGAAAGCGGAAAAAGCCGGCGTGCCACGTCAGTCATGTCAGGTAACCTTGTCTCGTTCTTCTTTTATCGGTATCGCGGCGTAGCGCATGGAGTTGGCATCGTTTCGATAGACTAGCGGCTTTTCTTCTGTCCGCGGCGCCTGCGCCTGCAATACGATCTTCTTCACATCAGCATGCTGCGCCGACTTGCTGCAGACGGGATCGGCATTTTCAGCGTCACCGGTCAATGCATAGGCCTGACAGCGGCAACCACCGAAATCTTTTTCCTTGTCCGGGCAAGTACGGCAGGGTTCTTTCATCCAGCCATAACCGCGATACCGGTTGAATGCATCGCTGTTATACCAGATATCTTTCAAAGTTGTCTCTGTGACATTGGGGAATTGCAGACCCGGCAAGCTTTTCGCCGCATGACACGGCAGAGCCGAACCATCCGCCGCCACGGCGAGAAATACGGAACCCCAACCATTCATGCAAGCCTTCGGGCGTTCTTCGAAATAATCAGGCACGACAAAGAGCAGCTTGATTTTGTTGCCGAGTTTGGCTCTGTACTCGTTCACCACCGCTTCAGCGCGTTCGAGCTGCTCGCGTGTGGGCATGAGTTGCTCGCGATTGACCATGCCCCAGCCGTAATACTGGGTATTGGCAAGCTCAAGATATTCGACACCCATCTCCACAGCCATATCAATGATGCGGCCGACATGATCGAGGTTGTAGCGATGCAGAACAACATTGAGCACCATGGGATAGTCGTACTTTTTGATGAGCTTGGCGACGCGGTTCTTCAGATCAAAAGTCTTGGTACTGGAGAGGAAGTCATTCATCTCCTTGGTTGAATCCTGAAACGAGAGCTGAATATGATCGAGTCCCAGATCTTTCATGCGCGAGATGCGTTCTTCAGTCAGACCAATACCTGAAGTAATGAGGTTGGTATAAAACCCAAGCTGATGCGCTTCGCCAATCAGCTCTTCGAGATCATCGCGCACCAGCGGCTCCCCACCGGAGAAGCCGAGCTGCGCCGCACCCAGCGCGCGCGCCTGACGCAAGACGTCTTTCCACTCTTCTGTCGTCAGCTCTTTGCGGTCAGCCGCATAGTTCAGCGGGTTGTAACAGAACACGCAATGCAGCGGACACTTGTAGGTGATCTCAGCCAGCAGCCACAGCGGTGGTGGCACTTGCGTCGTTGTTGTGGTGGGTGTGGTCTCAGACAATCCAGCCTCGCTCAGTTGCAATTTCAAGAAATCCGGTGACATCTTTTTCAAGACCTGTGGCATTGAATGTTTGCTCAATGTCGTCGATGATGGCCTGCACATCACGCTCGCCATCACAGCGCTTGAGAATTTCACCCGCACTTTGATTCAGCTTGACCATGCCTTCCGGGTACAACAGTACATAAGCACCCTGCGCTTCTTCCCATTGCATGCGGAACAAGCGGGCAAGTTTCGGCTTTGCAGTAAGTTCGCTCATGATGCGCTTTCAGGGATAGGCTTTTTCGATGGCATCCGAAATCGCCCACAAGACATCCAGCTTGAATTGCAGGATTTCCAGCGCGCGTTCCTGCTGCTCACGTGTCGTGAAATATTCCAGCGTCACTGCGAGGCCATGCTCGACATCGCGCTCGGCGAGCGTGACGCGACTGCGGAAATAGGCGAGACCCTCTTCCTTCACCCACGGATAATGCGTAGGCCAGTTAGCGAGGCGATCCTTGTGAATCTTGGGTGCAAACATTTCAGTCAGCGAGGAACAAACCGCCTCTTGCCATGGACGGCTGCGCGCGAAATTAACATAGGCATCCACAGCAAAGCGCACACCGGGCTCGACTTTTTTGAGCGCCCACAAATCTTCGCGGGACACACCGGTGGCTTCACCCAGGCGCGTCCATGCCTCGATGCCCCCTGGCTTGTCGCCATAGCCGTCATGATCATGAATGCGCTCTATCCACTTGCGGCGGGTTTCACGGTCGGGGCAGTTGGACATGATGGCCGCATCTTTCACGGGAATCATGACCTGATAATAAAAACGATTGATGACCCAGCCGCGAATCTGATCGGGCGTGAGTTCGCCATTGTTCATCCGTACATTGAACGGGTGATTGATGTGATAGCTCTTGCCCTTGGCGCGCAGGTTGGCTTCGAACTCTTCACGACTCCAGGGCATTTGTTCCGTCATTTTGGTCGGTGCGTTCATACATTAATCTCCATGCCATCAAATGCGACTTCGATGCCGTGCTTCGCAAGCGCTGCGTGCTCGGCCGAGTCTTCGTTCAAAATCGGGTTGGTATTGTTGATGTGAATGAGTATCTTGCGGCGCTGACCCACACTATCAAGAACTTCAATCATGCCGCCAGGGCCTGATAACTGCAGATGACCCATGTCAGCTGCTGTCTTTTGCGTCAGACCCAGCGTGATCATCTCGTCGCCCGTCCAGACCGTGCCATCGACCAGCACACAATCGGCCTTTTGCATTGCATCGAGCACATGTGGCTCGATCTCGCCCAGACCCGGCGCATAGAACAAGGTCTTGCCAGTCTCGAGATTTTCGATCAGCAAGCCGTTGTTATCGCCGGGCTGAGGATTGGCACGATGCGGCGAATACGGCGGCGCCTTGCTCTTCAAGGGCAGCGGATGAAAACGAATACCCGCAATGCCCGGCACTTCAATCGGTGCGAAACGCGTCTTGTCTGCGGACAGTCCTGTAATTTCATGATGCTCGACACCGCAATAGTGCGACAACACTTTGGCCAATGGCAGTCCGTGATTGAGATCATCCCAGACAGAATCCGTGCAATAGAGATTGAGTTTCTTTTTCCCTTCGCGCAGCATCAGCAGTCCGGTGATGTGATCGATTTGCGCATCCATCACCATCACGGCAGCAATACCTGAATCACGTATGGCACGCGCCGGCTGCAGCGCAGGATTGGAGCGCAGCTGAAACAGAATGTCGGGCGATGCATTGATCAGTACCCAGTCAGTGCCATTGGCCGAGACCGCGATCGAGGATTGGGTACGCGCTTTGGCCTTGATACTGCCATTCCGTACGCCGGCGCAGTTGGTGCAATTGCAATTCCATTGCGGGAAACCGCCGCCCGCAGCAGAACCTAAAACAAGAATTTTCATGATTTTCAGGAGGTGGAGTTAATTGTTGTGCGTAGCCAGATCGGCGTGATTTCGAACGCAAACGGCACGACGAATACAAAGATCGCTCGTTGCCACTACGGGAAAACGAAATGAAAAAGCGCCTGAAACTCTCAGGACGGACAAGCAGGTAGGCATCATCATCTCCTCTCACCCCTTTGAAAACAGCGCTTTACGATCAAAGCGCGCGATTTTTCATCAAAATGCATTGGGGTGAAACTGGTCTCTTGTGTTATTTATTGGGACCATTCTAGCCCAAAGCCTGCCCGGAAAAATCCATGTCTGCGACGCCGTTCGACCAGCAAAATCTGCCCACCGGTGATGGTCACACCTTGTTTATGGCCCAGTACGGCCAACCCGACGCGCCGGCGGCAGTGGTGCTGCACGGCGGGCCCGGCAGCGGTACGCAGCCCTCGGTACTCGAGTGGTTTGATCTCGCGCGACAGCGCGTGGTGCTGTTTGATCAACGCGGCGCCGGACAATCCCAACCTCATGGCGACATCACCAACAATGACAGCACAAAACTGGTTGCCGATATCGAGTTGATTCGCGAACGACTTGGCATCGATCGGTGGATGGTAGTCGGCGGCTCATGGGGCGCGACGCTGGCGCTGCTCTATGCGGCTCAGCACGCACATCGCATACGCGCGATGGTGTTGCGAGGCAGTTTTCTCGCCAGTCAGCGCGAGCTGGATTGGTTTTTTCAAGCGCTGGGGGCGATGGTGCCCCAGGCATGGGAACAATTGACGCTCGGTTGGCATGACGAACAAAAACAGCACGTGCTGATCACGCTTGGCAAGCAATTGCTGCATGGGTCTGAATCGGAAGCGGAAGACGCGGCCACCCGCTGGGGTGCCTATGAAGAAGCCATCATGCAAGCGATGTCGGGCAAACTCGCGTTACCCAACGCACCATCAAAAGCCTCGGCCCGCGCCATAGGCAAATATCGCTTGCAAGCCCACTACCTCTTGAATGCGTGCTTCACGAACGAGGCCGCTTTGCTCGGCGCAGCAGAAGCACTCGCCAACACGCCTACCGTGATCGTGCATGGCAGCCATGATCTGGTCTGCCCGCCAGAAAATGCAGCGCGTCTCGCCAAACTCATGCCTCACGCGCGTCTGAATTGGGTCGCTCGCGGTGGACACACGCCCGCCGATCCCTTGATTGCGGCGGCACTGCGCGAAGCCGTGCTGGCGCTGCATTCATTGCCTTGAAATAAAAAACCGGCACGAGCAATTGCGCGTGCCGGTTTCGGTCTGACTTTACTTTTATTTCTGCAGCTTGCGATAAATAGTATTGCGCGACACGCCCAGTGCACGCGCCGCTGCCGATACGTTTCCTCCATGTTCATCGAGAGATTTTTGTATCGTCAACAGTTCCACATCTTCCAGACGGACATTGCCGCCAGCGAGAACTGCTGTGGTCGGACCTTGCGACACGATGTCACTGCTGACTGGAAGTTGACCGACGTCATCGAGAAAATCTTCGGGCAAATGCTCGATTTTTACCTCGCGCGCCGATCCCGCCATGACAATCGCCGTGCGCAACAGATTGGTCAGTTGCCGGAAATTACCTGGCCAGTTGTGGCGCTTGAACAGGGCCATCACTTCGGGCGATACCGTAGGTGGCTCGCCACTGGCTTCTGCGGCCAGCAAACGGTGAATGACGACGTCGAGATCACTGCGCTCGCGCAAAGGCGGCAGACGAACGACCAGGCCATTCAGACGGTAATACAAATCTTCACGGAACTGTGCTTTGGCAATCATGTCACGCAAATTACGATTGGTCGCACAGATGAGCGCCACATTCACTGGAATGGATTTATTACTGCCCAATGGCATGACCAGCCGCTCTTGCAGCACACGCAGCAAGCGCGCTTGCAATCCGAGTGGCATGTCACCGATTTCATCGAGGAACAGTGAGCCGCCATTGGCTTGCAGGATCTTGCCGGTGCTGCCTTTTTTGCGTGCGCCGGTAAATGCGCCATCCTCATAACCAAACAATTCCGATTCAATCAGACTTTCGGGAATGGAGGCGCAATTGACCGCAACAAATGGACCGTCGGCGCGCGGAGAATCATTGTGTATGGCCTGTGCGAGCAACTCTTTGCCCGTGCCCGTCTCGCCCGTGATGAGGATGGGAATATCCCGACCCATGACGAGATTGACTTTGCGAATGATTGCAGCGACTTTTTCATCACCCGTGTCGAGATAATGCAGGCTTGAAAGGCGATGCTGACGCGCCGCTTCTTCCCTCGCATTGTCTCTCCGACCCTCGGACCGCTCGCTCTTGCGCGGCGCGGCATCATCCAGCTTGCTTTCGGATTGAAAGAACAAACTGGCTGGCCGCAATTCCGCCCGGGCCGACACACGCACACCAGTGTGCAGGCACAGATCCAGCAGTGTGGGCACGCTGGCGCGGTAGTGATCGAACAGCGCCGAGACGGGCATGCCAAACAGCGAACTGAACGTATGCGTTTGCAGCGCCGACAAAGGCAGGCCCAACTGAAACAGGCCACTACGATTGGCCGACAGGAAGCGGCCGGACATCGAGAATGACGCTATGCCTTCCATCAGCGTGCCGATGAATTCGGGTCGGCTATGGAAATGCAGGGTAATGGAGTCATCGAAGGCAGCCGAGAACAACTGGTTCTCTATCATCTGCGCCGACATGCGCACCAGCGCCATCGTGTGCTTGTGAAAACTGCGCTGGTCACCGGTGACATCCAGTACGCCAATCAGACGCCCCTGATGATCAATGATGGGGGCCGCCGAGCAGGTCAGAAAATGATTCGCCGCCAGATAATGCTGGTCCGCATGCACCAAAGTTGGCGCTTGCTCAGCAATCGCGGTGCCAATAGCGTTGGTACCCTTGCTCTCTTCTGACCAGGCAACCCCGGCGCACAGAGCCACGCGGTCGGCCTTTTCCAGAAAATCATCGTCACCCATGGTGTGCAGGATGGTGCCCTGAGCATCGGTCAGAATGACCATGCTGTGGGTGTTGATGATCTGCTCGTAGAGGGTCTCCATCACCGGCAGCGCATGGCTGTACAGCCCGCGGTTCTCATCGACTCTGCAAACGAGATCGGCTTTCTGTAGGGGCGAGTAGTCTGGCCGGGATTCGGGCGCCAGACCGAACGATGCCGAACGGCGGTGGGATTCTTCAATCATGACGGCCTGATCCGAGGCATGAAATATGCCCGCCGGAGAAAGTTGCTTATCCGGCAATATCAACCGCGACGCTGTTACTGACGATCCCACGCCCCCGGATTGGGGATCCGCTGCCTGACCCATGTCTCATCCCGTCTACCCGATTGTTTCTTTTTTTATCGTTCTTGTTTTGTGGAATGTAGCACTTGTTCCGTTCTGAAGCAAAAGTCTGATAATCGGTCTGGATTGGCCGTACTTGCCGCATGGCACGGCTATTGCGATCCTGAAGGCAGTTTAATTAACCGACTCCGGAGTTTTTCCCATGAAGCTGTTCACACGCCTGGCCATTTGCGGCCTCAGCGGCGCTGCCGCCCTTGTTTTTTCCCTGTCCGCGCTCGCTCACGGCGATGTCACGCCCCAGGCAGTCGATACCAAGGACCTGCCTGCGCTTGGCGACAAATGGTCTGCTGAAAATCCTTACCGCGGCAATGAAGCAGCGGTCAAGGTGGGCACCTCGGCCTATGCCCAGAACTGCGCCCGCTGCCACGGTATCGAAGCGATCTCCGGTGGCATTGCCCCAGATCTGCGCATGCTGGACCGCGACTGCATGACGCAGTCAGCCGATCGCAAGACCGCCTGCTTCAAGGAAAACGACGACTATTTTTCGACCACGGTACGAAAAGGCCGTGTGCGCAATGGTGCCGTGTACATGCCACCATTCGAGGGCATCCTGCAACAGGAAGCGGTATGGGCAATCAAAGCTTATCTGGAAACACGTCGCGTCAAACCCTGAGACGTGCAGCAAAGGCGGCGCTTGTGACGAGCGTCGCCGTGTATGATTCGTTCAATTAAAAAAGCGCCATTCGCCGGGCGCACGCCAGGGGACAAGAATGTTTCGCTTTACCATGCGCCGCCTCATCGTCTGGCTGCTCGCCAGCCTGTCGATCGCTTTCCACGGTGCCGCGCTGGCCGACATGGAAAAAATCCGCGCCAGCGGCAAGCTTTCGTTTGCGGTCTACGAAGATTTCGCGCCCTTCTCCAGCAAGGCTGGCGGCATTGATGTCGATCTGGCCGAGGCATTGGCGAAAAAGCTGGGTCTCAAAGCAAGCTTCATCCCCTTCCCCGCCGGCGAAAACATCGACGATGATTTGCGCAACATGGTCTGGAAAGGCCATTACTTGGGCTTCGGTCCGGCCGATGTGATGATGCATGTGCCGGTTGATCGCGCGGTGATGCAAAAGAATGACAAGGTCGAAATTTTTGCGCCCTATTATCGCGACACCATTCGCTTGGCACGCAGCCTGAGCAGCATTCCTGATCTCAAAAGCGCCGAATCACTGGCAGGCAAACGACTGGGCGCAGAAAAAGTATCGATCTCTGCGATGGTGCTCCTTGGTGATGCAAGCCTGCGCGACCATGTGCAGATTTTTCTGACGCCTGCCGAGGCACTGGAAAAACTCAAAGCCGGCGAACTGGATGCCGTCGTGGCGGCACGCTCGGAAATCGAATCCGTGATTCGTGACGACAAACAAATTGAAGTCACCGAAGCACCCTTTGAACGCCTGCCCCGCAAAGGCTGGGTGACCGGCATGGCCGTCACCAAAGAAAACACCGAACTCGCCAACCTGCTGCAAGCCGCGATCAATGAGATGTTCGAATCGGGCGAAATGGCGGCCCTATTTGCAAAACATGGTGTGCGCTCTGTCAAACCCTAATCAAGCGTTTCTCTTGTAGCACATGCACCAGCTGTTCGCCGCACTCCTGCTGCTGTGTGCCCTCCTGCAAAGCGCGCAGGCGGGCGTGATGACGAAAGCCACGCTGTCGCAGAAATTCCCTTCGCCATATATCGTGGGCGACAAGGACACTGAACTCCCGGTCTGGCCTATCTTCAAGCAGGAAATGACATCGACCGAGCTGATCGGCTATGTCTACGAATCTATAGATTTCGTCTCTCTGCCCGGCTTTGCCGGTGCGCCCATCAATTTGCTGGTGGCACTGGATGCGAAAGGCAATTTCATGGATGTGCAAGTGGTCTCGCATCATGAGCCTGTCTTTTTGGAAGGCTATGGTCCACAACCGCTGATCAATTTCGTGAATCAGTACAAAGGCTTGTCGCTCACGCAAAACATCACGATTGAAACCGGCACGCGACAAAAGTCGCGCATGGACGGTAACAATGTACGCATTGATGGTGTATCGAAAGCGACGGCTTCGGTACGAATCATCAACCAGACCTTGCTGACCTCCTCGCTGGCAGTCGCTCGCAAAAAACTCGGATTCTCAGGCAGCCACGATCCCGATCAAATTGCGCGAGTCAAAGCGAATTATTTTGAACCACTGACAGGCGCCCAGCTATTCGGAAAAAATCTGATCTCGCATCTGACACTGGCCAATCGCGAAGTGGAAAAAGCTTATGCTGGTAGCGCGGGCGAAGGACTGGATCCGGATGGAAGCGCCGATCCTGATGGCATGTTCATCGATCTCTACAGCGCACTCGTGTCCGTGCCCAGCATAGGAAAAAATCTGCTGGATGCAGCTAGCTGGGAGCGATTATCGGGACGACTGGAAAAAGGTGACCATGCGATTCTGGTGATGTGGGGTGGCCGATATTCCATTACGCCCGAAGACTTCAAGCCCGGCACATCGCCGGAACGGCTCTCGCTCAAGCAAGGCGGCCTGCCAATTGAAATGCGTGATCTGGACCTGGAATTACGTCTAGCGGATGGCACGCCACTCTCGCCCGAAAACATGAAAGTTTTTCGGGTGATTGCACAAACCGGGCTGGATTTATCCAAACCACTCGAACTGAGCCTCGACACTAAACGCGAAAAGGGCATGGTCTACCCGGAGATCATCCGCAAATCATTCACCTATCGTATTGAGGTGCCGGAACGTTTTTATGATGTACCCGCTGGTGACAACAAAACCTGGGTCAGCATCTGGCAACAACGTACTGATGAATTGGCTGTGCTTGCAGGCGCTCTGCTGATACTCAGCCTGCTTCTGCTGCAGCAGCGATGGCTGACTGCAAACGCCCGACGCTTTACTGTCATACGCATCAGCTATCTGATATTCACTCTGGGCTTTATCGGCTGGTATGCGCAAGGCCAGCTATCGATCGTTAACCTGACCGGCGTGCTGCAATCACTCAAAGAGAGTCGCAGTCTGGCTTTCTTCCTGTATGACCCGATGACCGTCTGCTTGTGGGCCTTTGTGGCGATCACCTTTTTCCTCTGGGGTCGCGCAACTTTTTGTGGCTGGCTATGTCCTTTCGGCGCTTTGCAGGAATTGGTCGCGCGATTGGCGCGACTGCTGCGCATTCCGCAAATCAGACTGCGACGATCAAGCGATGCAAAGCTTAAAAAAATCAAATATGTCGTGCTGGTCGCCATACTGGTATCGGCCTGGTTTGCGCCTGAAGTTGCGGATAGTCTGGTAGAAATCGAACCCTTTAAAACTGGCATCACTTTGTATTTTGTGCGCGCCTGGCCCTTTGTTGCGTATGCGATCGCCATGGTGCTCGCCAGCGCACTGGTCTACAAATTTTTCTGCCGCTATCTGTGTCCATTTGGCGCAGGACTCGCCATTCTAGGCAAACTACAACTGCTGAAGTGGCTGCCACGGCGCGCTGAATGCGGCACGCCTTGTCAGACCTGCCGTCATCGCTGCGACTATCAGGCGATTCGACCCGACGGCAAGATTGAATACGCAGAATGCTTTCAGTGCATGGATTGCGTGGTGATTTATCACAGCGATACGCAGTGCGCCCCGCGCATTCTGCAAGCCAAGCGCGGCATGACCATACCCATACGCTCAGTTCAAGCTGCCATGGAGGTCAAATGAAGCGACGCACCCTACTGACAGCAATGCTGGGCGCACCCGTACTGGGCGCTACCGGTCTATGGCTGCTTGAATCCCAACTGCGCGCCTACACGGATGCCGGCATCGTATTTGGCACAACCGTGTCGATGACGGTGTTGCATGAGAATGAAAGCGTCGCGAGTGCTGCGCTTGCCTCTGCGTTCACCGCCGTGCGCGAAGTGGATGCGTTAATGAGTGTGTATCGCACTGACAGTCAGGTCGGTCGTCTGAACCATGACGGATATCTGCGTCAACCTGATCCTCGCTTGCTGCAAGTGCTCGAAACTGCACAACATCTGGCACAACAAACCAAGGGCGCGTTTGATGTGACCGTGCAGCCGTTATGGAACGCAGCCAATGCACGACAGCCGATAGCGCCCGTGTTGTCACGCGTCGACTGGCGCAAACTTGAGATCAGCCATCGTGAACTGCGATTGCATGAACGCGGCATGGCCATCACACTCAATGGCATTGCGCAGGGCTTTGGTGCCGATCAGGCGCTGGCGGCATTGAAGCTTCATGGCATCCGTCATGCGCTGCTGGATACAGGAGAGCTCGCCAGCCTCGGCACCAACGACGCGGGCGATCCATGGACGCTTGCAGTCCGCGATACGCGCGATGAAACTCGATTCGCACAAGTACTCGCCGCCGACGGTCGTTGTCTTGCCAGCTCGGGTGATTATGCGACAAGCTTTACCGATGACTTTTCGCAGCACCACATCGTGGATCCACGTACAGGAGACTCACCAACCGAGCTGGCTGCCGTCAGTGTGCTCGCGCCCTCGGGTTTGCTGGCTGATGGACTATCGACCGCTTGCATGGTGCTTGGCGTAAAAAAATCACTGGCTCTTGCCGCCTCATTGCAGGATGTCGATGTGTTGTGCATCACGAAAGCAGGTGACATGTATCGCTCGTCAGGTTTTCCTCAAACAGCGACTCAGGCCTGAACGTGCGGCGAAGTCCGCGCTGGTGATTAGCATGTTCATGCGGTAAAACTGACCGCTTTCATTTTTTTCTCAACGGTTCATCGTCCTTGATCAGGATCGCATCGCCCCTGCTGCGATTGCGCTTGAGGGAACTCGACCCAACGTAGAACGGCCTAAAGTTCAGTCATTTGCCGATACGGAGAAAATAATGCGACAGTCTGCTTTACGAACTACGGAAGCCGACTGGAAAAAAGCGTTTCTGCCCGCAGAAAATCCTATCGAAGCATCACCGAATCCCAAAACCTCGGCGGCGAGACTGGGCGTGGCCTTGGGCTGGGTCGGCGTAGGAATAGGTATTGCCGAATTATTGATGCCTCGTGCTGTGGCGAAGACAACGGGTCTGCCACCACGATCCGTACGTGCCTTGGGTACGCTGGAACTTCTTGCGAGTGCAGGCATGTTGCTGCAGCCCCGGCAGCCG
>JBDKLM010000083.1:0-12099 GCA_039806005.1 Pseudomonadota bacterium | reverse complement strand
TTTCATCTCCGCGTTGAAAGGCACGGGTATCGCGCCACTGATGAAATCGATCGATGCTGCCTATGCCGCAGCCATGGTAAAACTCCCCACACCCCAGCTCACGCGTGCACTGCAAGAAGCGCTGGATCATCAACAACCGCGCCGCAAAGGTTCGGTGCGCCCCAAGCTGCGATATGCGCATCAGGGTGGTCAGAATCCCCCCGTCATTGTCATTCACGGCAATACACTTAACGCCATTGATGACAGCTACAAACGGTATCTGGAGAAGCATTTCCGGGAAAGTTTCTCGCTGGTGGGCACGCCGCTGCGCATAGAGTTGCGCTCAGGAAAAAACCCTTTTTCCAAGCAGGAATAGCACATAATTTCTGCGTTGGCGTTTGCCAGTGTGTGGCAAAATCGATTACATTCTCGACAGGCAGTGATTTCTGGCGCTTGTATTTTCTCGTGCCGACCCCATCTCCCGAACTTGACAAAAAAACGGAGCTTCCATGAGTAACAAAGGGCAACTGCTACAAGACCCATTTCTGAACGCCTTGCGAAAAGAGCACGTTCCAGTGTCCATCTATCTGGTCAACGGCATCAAATTGCAGGGGCACGTGGAATCTTTCGACCAATACGTCGTACTGCTCCGTAATACGGTCACCCAAATGGTCTACAAGCACGCGATTTCCACTGTCGTGCCTGCTCGTGCGGTGAATCTTCATTCGGAGTCCGAGGCTGAATAAGTCATTCCTTCCTGCCAAGGCGGCGCCATGCGTGCAGTCCTGGTAGGTGTTGATTTTGGCAAGGGTGACTTCCTGGCTAGTCTGGAAGAACTTGCACTGTTGTCAAAATCTGCGGGTGCAGAGCCCGTAGCCAGTGTGACCGGCCGGCGCGCTTCGCCCGACTCGGCCCTCTTCGTGGGGTCTGGCAAAGCCGAGGAAATCCGCGACACCGTTGCAGATCTGGCCCTTGATCTGGTGGTGTTCAACCATGCGCTGTCCCCGGCGCAGCAGCGCAATCTCGAGCGCCTGCTCCACATACGCGTCATTGATCGCACCAGCCTCATTCTCGATATTTTCGCCCAGCGTGCCCAAAGTCATGAGGGCAAGGTCCAGGTCGAACTCGCACAACTGCAGCATTTGGCAACGCGTCTGGTACGCGGCTGGACCCACCTGGAGCGCCAAAAGGGCGGTATCGGCCTGCGCGGACCGGGCGAAACCCAGCTGGAAACTGACCGGCGGCTCATTGGGGACAGGGTCAAGGCCTTGCGCGGCAAGCTCGACAAGCTTCAGCGCCAGCGCAATACCCAGCGGCGCTCCCGCGAGCGCAACCACACTTTCTCGATATCCCTGGTCGGCTACACCAATGCCGGCAAATCCACGCTGTTCAACAACATGACCAAAGCCGGTGTCTATGCGGCCAATCAGCTGTTTGCGACCCTCGACACCACCTCGCGACGCATGCATCTGGCCGGTACAGGGAATCTGGTCATATCCGATACCGTCGGCTTCATCCGGGAATTGCCCACGCAGCTGGTCGCGGCTTTCCGCGCTACCCTGGAAGAGACGGTTCATGCCGATTTGCTGCTGCACGTGGTCGATGCGGCGAGTCCGGTCAGGGACGAGCAAATAGAGCAGGTGAATGCAGTTTTGCGTGAGATTGGTGCAGATCATATCCCTCAGGTTCTCGTCTGGAACAAGATCGACCTTGCGGGTGTTCGCCCGGCAATCGAGCGTGATGAATATGATAAAATTCACCGCGTTTTTGTGAGTGCACAGACGGGCGAAGGTATTGACTTGCTCCGACAGGCCATTTCGGAATTTGCGCAAGCTGGTAGTGGATTCGCGGCCGGCAACGCATCCGATGAGCAACAGGCCGATCTTGGTAGCGTACCAATGCCGACCGGTGTCTGAGAGCCCCTTCGGCTGATGACACATTCCCGGATGCTTGTCCCTATCCGCGATGGTTTGTGTTTTTGAATGCTCATGCTCGTTTTCTCTATGCCACTAGCGTTTCACTGACGACCGAGAATTTGCTTCGTTGGATACATCTGACGAGACAGGCTCTGAAAATAACTTACGCGGAACGCAACAGCATGCTCGAATCATTTTTCAAAAAACTCGGTCTGAAATTCTCGCTGAATGACCCTCGCTGGGGTCGCGGGTCCCAGGACGACGAACAGGAACCCCGGCGTAACGACAAGCGGCCTAACGATGGTCCTCCCGATTTGGACCAGATGTGGCGTGATTTCAATCAGCGCTTGAATCGCCTCTTCGGTGGACAAGGCGGTGGTCGCGGCAGTGAGGGTGGCGGCACTCCCGGTGATGTACGCGGGGCTGGCATCAGCGCTGGCATTGTCGGCTTGGTGATTTTTTTCCTCTGGCTTGTAAGCGGTTTTTTCATCGTGCAGGAAGGTCAGACGGGCGTCGTGCTGACCTTTGGCAAGCTCAGTCATTCCACCGCCCCTGGTTTCAACTGGCGCTGGCCTTATCCGATCCAGGCTCACGAAATTGTCAATGTCTCTCAGGTGCGCACCGTCGAGGTGGGTTACCGCAGCAACGTTCGCAACAAACTCGCGCGCGAGTCGCTGATGTTGACCGATGACGAGAACATCATCGACATTCAATTCGCTGTTCAATACCGCTTGAAGGACGCGACCGACTGGGTTTTCAACAACCGCGAGCAAGAAGAGACCGTCAAGCAGGTCGCCGAAACTGCTGTGCGTGAAATCGTTGGCAAGAGCAAAATGGATTTCGTCCTTTACGAAGGCCGCGAAAAAATCGCCTTCGATACTCTGGGCCTGATGCAGCAGATTCTCGATCGCTACCGCGCAGGTGTGATGATCACCAACGTCACCATGCAGGCCGTGCAGCCGCCCGAGCAAGTGCAGGCTTCGTTTGATGATGCAGTCAAGGCCGGACAGGATCGCGAGCGGCAAAAGAATGAGGGGCAAGCCTACGCCAACGATGTGGTTCCGAGAGCGCGTGGCGCCGCCTCGCGTCTGCTTCAGGAATCCGAAGGTTATCGTTCCCGCGTGGTCGCCAATGCGGAAGGTGAAGCTGCACGTTTTTCCAAGATTCTTGCGGAGTACCAGAAGGCGCCTGGCGTCACGCGTGACCGTATGTACATCGAAGCGATGCAACAGATTTTCGCCAGCACTACCAAGGTCATGGTCGACACCAAATCCAACAACAATATGATCTACCTCCCTCTGGATAAACTGATTGCGCAGACAGCAGCCGAGTCGACTGCCGCAGCCCAAAACCTGCCGCCATCGGCACCATCGCAATTCAATGACGGGTTGCCTGCGGAGCCGCCTCGTCCAGAATCACGCAACCGAGATTCGCGCAGCTCACGCGACAGGGAGACACGCTGATGAATCGTCTTGTTTCCTACGTCATCGCCGGGGTCATCGCTCTCACCATTCTTTCGTCGACACTGTTCGTCGTTGATCAGCGTCAGTTTGCGATTGTGTTTGCGCTGGGTGAAGTCAAGCAGGTGATCAACGAGCCCGGTTTGCACTTCAAGTTGCCGCCGCCGTTTCAGAACGTGATTTTCCTCGACAAGCGCATCCTCACGCTGGATACGCCAGAGGCTGATCGTTTTATCACTGCCGAGAAAAAGAATATTCTGGTCGATGCCTATGTCAAATGGCGCATCGTCGATCCGCGTTTGTACTTCATCAGTTTCGGTGGAGATGAGCGTCGTGCTCAGGATCGCATGGCTCAGATCGTCAAGGCAGCGCTGAATGAAGAAATTACCAAGCGTACTGTGCGCGAAGTTATTTCGGGCGAGCGCGGCAAGGTCATGGACGCCATTGCGTCCAAGGTGACTGACGAGGTCAAGCAAATCGGTGGACAAATTGTCGACGTGCGCTTGAAGCGTGTCGATTATGTCGAGCAAATCAATAACTCGGTGTATGAGCGCATGAAATCCGAGCGCGCACGCGTGGCGAACGAGTTGCGTTCAACAGGTGCTGCCGAGTCAGAAAAAATTCGCGCAGATGCCGATCGTCAGCGCATCGTGATTCTGGCCGAAGCTTATCGACAGGCGGAAAGCATACGCGGCGAGGGTGATGCCAAGGCTGCGCGCATTTATGCACAGGCGTTTGGGCAAAACCCCGAGTTCTACAAATTCATCCGCAGTCTCGAGGCCTATCGCGAGAGCTTCAAGACCCGCAGTGACGTGCTCTTGATTGATCCGAATTCGGAGTTCCTGAAGTACTTCAAGGCTCCCGGCGGCGCCCGTAAATAAGGACGCGTCGTGGGAGCTGCCTTGCTGATGGCCCTTGGCCTGTTATTCTTGCTCGAGGGTCTGTTTCCCTTTGTCGCTCCTCAACGCTGGCGCCAGACCTTTCTGCAGCTGGCCCAACTGTCAGACGGCCAGATCCGGTTTTTTGGGCTGGTCGCGATACTGTTTGGTATCCTGCTGCTCGCCTTTCATCAATTCACCGCTGACGTCTGATTTTCATGCCTAATTGGCTACTTCCCGAGAACATCGCCGATGTCTTGCCGTCTGAAGCGCGCAAGATAGAGGAGCTGCGCCGTCAGCTGCTCGACCATTTCCGCCGTTACGGCTACGAGCTGGTGATGCCACCCCTGCTCGAATACGTGGATTCCCTGATGCCGTTCACGGATCAGGATATGGACCTGCGCATGTTCAAACTGGTGGATCAGCTCTCCGGTCGCACCATGGGTTTGCGTGCAGATATGACCACTCAGGTGGCGCGCATTGATGCTCACTTGCTGAACCGTGCTTCCGTGACCCGCCTGTGCTACGCAGGAAGTGTGCTGCATGCGCGTCCCTCAGGTTTTCACGCGACTCGCGAGCCCTTGCAGATCGGCGCCGAAATATACGGCCATGCAGGACTTGAAGCCGATACCGAGATTCAGACGCTCGCACTGGCTTCGTTGCGCCTGGCCGGGCTGTCGGGGGTGACGCTTGATCTCTCGCACGCGGGCATTTTGAACGGCATCCTCGATGGCGATGCACTGGCACTCAAACAGCAGGCAAACATCATCACGCTGTTGCGATCCAAGGATGTGCCGGCATTGCATGATTTGTCAGCGCCATTCTCGGACCGCGTAAGGAATGCTTTGCGCATTCTTCCCGAGTTGCATGGGGATGTGGCCGTGCTGGAACTTGCGCGCAAAGCCTTGCATGCCAGTGCTGCCGTTACCCATGCGCTGGATGAACTCGCGCTGCTTGCAAAAGCGGCAGAGGGTGTGCGGGTCAACATTGATTTGGCCGATCTTTCCGGTTACCAGTATGAGAGCGGTGCGATGTTTGCGCTGTATGTGCCGGGCTTGCCGAACGCCGTTGCGCGCGGTGGTCGTTACGATCATCTGGGTGAAGCATTCGGACGGGCGCGTCCTGCAACCGGCTTTTCCATGGATTTGCGAGAAATTGCGCGCCTGCTGCCATCGGCATCGCCGGCTAGTGCAATCAGGGCACCTTGGGGCCGCGAGCCCGAACTTACTTCACTCATCGCACGTCTGCGTGATGAGGGCGAAATCGTCATTCAATCCTTGCCGGGACACGAGAACGATCAGCAGGAATTCGATTGCGATCGCGAGATCGTGGCTGAAGGCGGAAAATTCATTATCAAAAAACAGAACTCACAAGGTTCGTAAAACATCATGGCTAGAAATGTAGTTGTCATTGGTACGCAATGGGGCGACGAGGGTAAGGGTAAAGTCGTTGATTGGCTCACCGACCATTCGCAAGGTGTCGTGCGTTTTCAGGGCGGGCATAACGCCGGCCATACCTTGGTCATCGGTGGACAAAAGACCGCGCTGCAGCTGATCCCGTCGGGCATCATGCGTGCCGGAGTGGCCTGCTACATCGGTAATGGTGTGGTTTTGTCCGTACCTGACCTTTTGCGTGAAATTGACAAGCTCGAAGCCTCCAGTATTCAAGTCGCCAATCGCCTGAAAATTTCCGAAGCGTGTCCCATCATCCTGCCGTATCACACGGCGCTGGATGCAGCGCGCGAGGCTGCGCGGGGCGACGCCAAAATTGGCACCACAGGTAAAGGTATTGGCCCTGCGTATGAAGACAAGGTCGCCCGTCGCGCCATTCGTGTTGCCGATCTTCTGAATCAAAAGCGCTTTGAAGAAAAGCTGCGCGAGAACCTCGACTATCACAACTTCGTGCTAGTGAATTACCTCAATGCGCAAGCAGTTGACTACCAAAAAATCTTTGATGACGCGTCGGCAACGGTCGATCGCATTCGCCCCATGGTGACCGATGTCTCCAGCGCGCTGCATGCGGCGCACAAGGCCGGTGCCAATCTCTTGTTTGAAGGTGCGCAAGGCAGTCTGCTGGACGTCGATCACGGGACCTATCCCTATGTCACCTCCAGCAATTGCGTGGCGGGTAATGCTGCTGCCGGCTCGGGCGTGGGTCCCAATATGCTTCACTACGTGCTCGGTATTACCAAGGCCTACACTACGCGTGTCGGTTCGGGGCCTTTCCCTTCCGAGTTATCGACAGACAACGGTGTCGGCAAACATTTGTCGGCCGTAGGTCATGAATTCGGTACCGTCACAGGACGTGCGCGTCGCTGTGGTTGGTTTGACGCTGCCTTGCTCAAGCGTTCAGTGCAAATCAACGGTGTCTCAGGCATGTGCCTGACCAAGCTGGATGTACTGGACGGTATCGATTCCCTGAAAATCTGCACGGGCTATCGTCTCAATGGCAAGCACGTCGATATCTTCCCGTCGGGTGCAGAAGAGGCAGCGTCTTGCGAACCGATTTATGAGGATATGCCGGGCTGGAAAGAACCCACCGTCGGTGCCAAATCCATGAAAGATTTGCCTGCGGCGGCACGAGCGTATGTCGAGCGCATCGAAGCGCTGGTGGGTGTACCTATCGATATGGTGTCCACCGGCCCGGATCGCGAGGAGACGATCGTCTTGCGTCATCCGTTTGAGTAATTGATTTTCCGCTCATGCCCGCGCATCAAGCCGGACATCAGTGGGTATCGTGGGATGACTATCATCGCGCGATAGAGTCGCTGGTCAAGATCGTTCATCAATCAGGATGGCAATTCGATCAGGCCCTCTGTCTTGCCAGAGGCGGTCTGCGTCCGGGCGATGTATTCTCGCGCCTCTTCAAGGTTCCACTGGCCATTCTCTCCACCAGTTCGTACCGCGAGGCTGCCGGCACACAACGTGGTGAGCTGGATATCGCCAATGGCATCACCTCTACCGCTGGTCCGCTCGCCGGACGTATTTTGCTCATTGATGATCTGGTTGATTCCGGTGTGACCTTGCAGCGTGTGCAGGAACATCTGCGCAGTCGCTTTCCTGATGTGACCGAAGTACGTTCGGCTGTTATTTGGTACAAGGCCTGTTCGGTCATGCGACCAGATTATTTTGTCGAATACCTTCCTGACAATCCCTGGATACATCAGCCTTTCGAGATTTACGACGACATGAGTGTCGAGCGGCTCTAGGCGGCAAGCCGCCGCAAAGATTGCGTCGCGTAGGTGAATCAGCGGCGGATTGGCAATTGACTTTGCTTCAGGCGGCGCAGCACGAAGCTTGATTTGCTGTGACGGATGCCGGGAATCTTGTACAAGCGCTCTCTCAGAAAACGCTCGTAGCCGCGTGTACCTTCTACGGCCACGCGGATGTAGTAGTCGTAATCGCCCGAGACCAAATAGGCCTCAAGTACCTCCGGGATTTCCTCCAGGGTTTTGCCGAATTCAAACAGCGCCTCATCCGAATGGCTGTCCAGCGTCACATGCAGAATCACCGTTTCGCTCAGACCGACTTTTTCGGGGTTGACCCGCACTGCATAGCCCTCAATCACGCCGGCGTCTTCCATGCGTCTGATCCGCGTCCAGCAGGGGGATGCCGTCAGGCCGACCTGCTTGCCCAGTTCTTGCAGGCTCAGGCGCGCATCCTTTTGCAGGGCCTCCAGGATCGCGATATCGAATTTATCCAGTTCCATTCTGAGAAAATTTGAATTCACAAAAGAATCTTCTGAATTATAGGCAGTCGCATCGATAATCAAAAGCATTTTCTGCATTATGCAGACTATATTGATGCCATGAACACCGTACAAGCCCCGCCATTTCTGAACCCTTCGCTGGCAGATGCCGTCGATAGCCTCGTGCAAGCCCCGGCGCCCAATGGCGCTGCGGTGCTGATCCGCACCTTGCTCGATCTGGGTGCCGATACCGTGTTCGGCTATCCCGGGGGCGCCGTCCTGCCCTTGTACGACGCGCTGTACGCAGAGCCGCGTCTGAGACATGTACTGGTCCGCCATGAGCAGGCCGCCGTACATGCGGCACAGGGCTATGCGCGTACCACTGGCCGGCCGGGGATCGTCTTTGTGACCTCTGGCCCCGGCATGAGCAACACCACAACCGGCTTGCTGGATGCCATGTCTGATTCCGTGCCCGTGATTTGCATCAGCGGTCAGGTGGCAACCGCCGTGATTGGTACGGACGCCTTTCAGGAATGCGATGCGCTGGGCATTTCGCGCACCATCACCAAATGGAATGTTCAGGTCAGGGATGCCGCCGCGATGGAGGCTACTGTTCGCAAGGCCTGGGGCATTGCTACTGAAGGCAGACCAGGCCCCGTGCTGATTGATGTACCCAAGGATATTCAATTAACGCCAGTGACCTCCAATGCGGCTTTGCCGGAGCGTTCCGCGCCTTCTCACATCAAGGCCAAAGGGCGCCTCGCCGACGCTGCCGAAGCGATTCGCACTGCACGACGTCCGATTTTTTATGGGGGTGGCGGGCTGATCAATTCGGGCGTCGATGCCTGCAGCCTGTTTCGACAGTTGGTGGAGAGGTCCGGTGCGCCGTGTACGCTGACGCTAATGGGGCTGGGCGCATTTCCCGCTTCGAGTCCTCAGTGGCTGGGCATGCTGGGTATGCATGGCACGCTGGAGGCCAATCTCGCCATGCATCATGCGGATCTGGTGATTTGCGTAGGTGCCCGCTTTGATGATCGGGTCACCAGCCGGCTGGATGATTTCTGCCCTGAGGCGAAGATCATTCATATCGATATTGACCCCGCTTCCATTCATAAAATAGTGCAGGCTGACATACCCATCGTGGGCGATTGTGCTGACGTCTTGGCGCAGTTGCTGGAACACTTCGATCGCACACCAGTCGATCCTGTGCGCCTGTCCGGATGGTGGTCACGTATTGAAGCCTGGCGTGAGCAACAATCTCTGGCATTTGAAGACACCGCCGAATCGATTGCACCGCAGGCGCTCATGCGCAGTCTGCAGCAACAGATCGAAGGACGTGATGCGATCGTATCGACCGATGTAGGTCAGCATCAGATGTGGGCGGCACAGCATTTGAAATTCGAGAAGCCCATGCGCTGGCTGACGTCAGGTGGCGCAGGTACCATGGGATATGGTTTGCCCGCTGCCATAGGCGCGCAGATTGCGCATCCGGATAAAACGGTTGTTTGCGTCACGGGCGATGCCTCCATACTGATGAATATTCAGGAGTTATCGACGGCCATGCAGCATCGCACGCCGGTCAAAGTCATCCTGAGCAACAATGGCTATATGGGCATGGTGCGTCAATGGCAAGAACTGATTCATGGCGGCCGATACAGTCACAGCTATACTGAGGCCTTGCCAGATTTCGTTGCCGTGGCGCGGGGTTTTGGTTGGCAGGCACGCAGCGTGAGTCGACGTGAAGATCTTGATGCCGCAATCGCTGAGTGTCTTGCGAGTCCGGGGCCTTTTTTTCTTGATGTGCACGTTAGCGCAGAAGCGAATTGTTTTCCCATGATTCCAGCCGGTGCGGGGCATCATGAAGTCAATCTCGGTCCGCGTTAATGAGAGACGGCAAACGTAAATGAATCTGCAACGCCGCTTTTGTGTAAAAAAATTTTATCGAGTCTTCGATTTTCAAGATTCCCGTATCTTGTACAGTATCTTCCTTGCATAGAAAATTAAAATGAAAAAAATACCAAAGCTCACACTAGAGAGTGTCAACATTCGCGCGGTATCCATACCATTGCGTCGTCCTATCGTCGCCAAGGTGGGGCAGTTCAATGAATGGCCTTTCATTCTGATTGATGTAAAAACCACCGAGGGCATCATCGGACGCAGTTATCTCGAGCCCTATCTGCGAAATGCCATTCGTTACATCGGCCCCGCGATTGAGGATATCGTCGAGTCATTCAAGGGCAAGCCTCTGGCGCCACTGGACATGTACCGCGATGCGATGAGCACACTGCATTTGATCGGACGTCAGGGTGTTTCCCTCATTGCCATGGCAGGTCTTGATATGGCGATCTGGGACGCGTTGGCGAAGGCTGCGGGTTTGCCACTTGCCGATTTACTGGGGGGTTCTACCGGCAAGATTCGTACTTACAACACGAATGGCTGCTGGTTGCTGCCAACCGAGAAGTTGGCCAAAGAAGCTGAAGAGCTGGTCAAGGAAGGTAATTTCAGCGCAATCAAAATCCGACTTGGCCGCGCCAAGCTCGCAGATGACTTGAAAGCGATTGCGAATGTTCGAAGCGCCATTGGCGATGACATCGAGCTGATGTGCGATTTCAATCAGGGACAGACATTGCAAGAGGCCATTTCGCGTTGTCATGCGCTTGATGATCAGGGTTTGTATTGGTTCGAAGAGCCTATCGTGTATGACAACTATGCCCAAAGCGCGCAACTCACCCGAGAGCTGAAAACCCCCGTTCAGATCGGTGAAAACATTTACGGCCCACGCTCTTTCTTCGACGCCGTCCAGGCGAAAGCAGCCGATCTCTACATGCCGGACCTGATGCGTATTGGTGGTGTCACTGGCTGGATGCGAGCCGCTGCGATTGCCGGCGCTGCTGGTCATCCTCTGTCCAGTCATTTGTACCCCGAGGTGTCAGCCCACTTGTTGCGTGCATCCGAGTCGGCAGACTGGCTGGAGTGGCGCGATTGGGGTAATCCCATCATCGCCGAACCCTTCGAGGTGAAGGATGGTTACGCGACTATTCCTTCGCGGCCGGGTAATGGTATTGAGTGGGATGAGGCAGCGGTGAGCAAGTACGCTTACTGAAAGGGAGAGGGACTCGGTCACGTTCCGCGACCCCGGCCACGCTTGCAAGCGCGGCCTTTCGAGTCCCTCGCGCAAAGCACGCAGGTGCTTTGCTCATGGGCGCAAGAAAAAAGGGAGCTTGCTTGCGCAAACTCCCTTTTTGTATCTGGTGCCCACGGAGGAAGCTCGGTCACGTTCCGCGACCCCGTCCGCGCTTGCATGCGCGGCCTTTCGAGTCCCTCGCGCAAAGCACGCAGGTGCTTTGCTCATGGGCGCAAGAAAAAAGGGAGCTTGCTTGCGCAAACTCCCTTTTTGTATCTGGTGCCCACGGAGGGACTCGAACCCCCACACCTTGCGGCACATGGACCTGAACCATGCGCGTCTACCAATTCCGCCACGTGGGCCTAAAGAAGGCGAGATTATAGCGGAATAATCTCCTGCGTCAACGAAGGAAAGCCTGCTTTTCCTCTAGAGTCAGGGTCTTTTTGAGCACAGGCCTCGCCCGTCCGTTACACTATCCGTGTTTTTCCTTCCAACCGAGACACACATCTTTTGAGCCAGCCCCCGTACAGCATCCCCAGCCGGGAAGAAATTCTGGGTATTTTGCGCACATCCGCAGACCCACAGACACTTGCCTCCATCGCCAAGGCGCTTTCTGTGAAGGACGTCGAACTTGACGGCCTGACACGCCGACTGGCCGCCATGGAGCGCGACGGTCAAATCAAGCCTGACCGCAAAGGCCGTATTCAGCTCGCCAATACGGCGAGTTTCATCGAGGGCAGGGTATCTGCGCATCGGGATGGCTATGGTTTCCTGATCCCGGACGATGGCGAAGATATTTTTCTTCCTGAAAAGGAAATGCAGAAAGTTTTGCATGGTGATCGGGTGCAGGTTCGTATCACTGGTCTGGATCGCCGCGGTCGCCCCGAGGGCACCATCGTCGAAGTCATCGCGCGGGCGAACACGCATGTGATTGGACGGCTGGTCAATGAAAATGGCGTTTGGCTGGTTGTGCCCGAGGACAAGCGCATCAGTCATGACATTCTGCTGGCTACCGCGCCGGGCAAGGCGCGCGCCGGGCAGGTGGTGAGCGTGGA
>JBDKLM010000082.1:0-29048 GCA_039806005.1 Pseudomonadota bacterium | reverse complement strand
ACAGCTCAGTGTTATCAAGACCCTGCAGAAAAAACGGAACCAGCCTGACACTTTTTTCACGTCCCAGACCTTCGTACATGGCAGCAAAGCGCTTGCTGTAATCGACACCGTAATTGGGCGGTACACGCATGCCGACCAGAATGAGTTTCGCACCGCTGGCCGTACTCATGGCCATCATCTCGCGTAGATTGGCCTGAGTCGCTGCCAGTGACAATCCTCGCAAACCATCATTGCCACCCAGTTCGATCAATACGATGGCCGGTTTATGTTGTTGCAACAGTGAAGGCAGTCGGGATTTTCCACCCGAAGTGGTCTCGCCGCTGATGCTGGCGTTGATCAGGGTCAGTTCGTGTTTTTCCTTGCGCAGTTGTTGCTGCAAAAGGTAAACCCAGCCGCTATCGCGCGGGAGCCCGTACTCGGCGGAGAGGCTGTCGCCGAGCACGAGCAGGCTTTTTGATGCAGAATACGCCGGCGCTGCGTGGCCACTGATGAACAGCATTAAGGCCACGATGAGCAGTTGCCGAAGTTTTGCCCCTGCATATGACCCCGACGATCCCAGATAGAGATTTAACCGACCTTGCATGCCTGAACACCCCCAGAGAATTCCCGCCATCGAAGTCACGGCGCTGACCAAAAAAGTGTCCGACGCCAGCGGCGAGCTGACCATTCTTGATGACATCCATTTTACCGTCCAGGCCAGCGACACGTTGGCCTTGGTGGGTGCGTCCGGTTCCGGGAAGTCAACCCTGCTGGGATTGCTTGCGGGGCTGGATACACCGACGTCGGGCAATGTCCGCATTGAGGGCATCGATATTTTCTCGCTGGATGAGGATGGCAGAGCCGCGATGCGGCGCGCGCACCTGGGTTTCGTATTTCAATCGTTTCAGTTACTTTCGCACCTGACTGCCATCGAGAACGTGATGCTGCCGCTGGAATTGCGGGGTGATGCGGATGCTGCCGGCAAGGCAGAGGCCATGCTCGGTCGGGTAGGTCTGCAGCAGCGACTCCAGCATTATCCGAAATACCTGTCGGGTGGTGAACAGCAGCGCGTCGCTCTCGCGCGCGCTTTCGTCACTCATCCTCCTTTGCTACTGGCTGATGAGCCGACTGGCAGTCTCGATGCGGCGACCGGTGAAGCCATTATCGAATTAATGTTTGAACTCAATCGCGAGCAGCATTCCACACTTGTGCTCGTGACTCACGATCTTGCGATGGCAGCACGCTGTTCACGTCAGCTGACGATCGCTGCCGGGCGTCTGGTGGATGACCGTCGGCTGTAACTCAGCCGAGTCATCGCCTCATAAGCTCATCACGGCCTGGCGCCGTAGTCGCTGACGAGTTTGTTCAAAGCCTTTCTTATCCAGGGCATCAGTTCACTCGCGGTGGCACCGATCGGCCCTGTACCACTGGCAACCATCTCATCCGCTGCGCTGCCATGCAACCAGGTCGAAGCCAGCGCACAGGCCCGCACAGACCAGCCCTGCGCGAGCAGTGCGCCGCAGAGTCCGGCCAAGACGTCACCGCTGCCGGCGGTTGCCAGTGCCGGATTACCGGTGGCATTGATGACAGAAATATCGCCTGGATGAGCGATGATGCTGCCACTGCCTTTGAGTATGACCGTTGAATGATATCGATCTGCCAGTGCATTGGCCGAGCCGAGTCGGTCGGACTGCACGGCATGCACATGCGTACCCAACAATCTTGCTGCTTCCAGCGGATGGGGCGTGAGCAAGCTGGGTCCTTTGCGTTGTGCGAGACGGGCTTGCAAGGGTGGTTCAGCCGCGATCAGATTAAGACCATCGGCATCAATCACCAGAGCAGGGGCATCCGACAGTGCGCGGCCCAGCAGATCATGCGCCTGCCGCGACATGCCAAGACCCGGACCGATGACAACCACGCCTTGATCGGCGTGCAAGTCGTCAGCGCATCGACACATCAGTTCCGGATGCAGGCTGTCATAGGCAGGCGTCGGTCCCGCGAATCCGGCGAATACACGTCCCGCACCTGCGATCAACGCCATGCGTGCTGCGAGTATCACCGCGCCACTCATGCCCTCAGCGCCACCGATGACCTGCAAATCGCCATAACTGCCTTTGTGCGATGCATGTAATCGCGGGTGCACGGAATCGGCAAAAGCCAGCGGAGAATTCAGGCGGGCTGTGGGTTCAGGAAATAGTGTCGGATCAATGCTCAAGTCATCCGTGACTACCCGACCGGCGTTATCGCGTCCATGCAAGGTGTGCAGTCCGGGTTTGTTGGCGATGAAGGTGATAGTTTCATCGGCGCGGACAGCTAGCCCCTCGGAACCGACGATGCCGCCGGTATCTGCGTCAAGTCCACTGGGCACATCAATGGCCAGCACGGGACAGTTCAAGCGATTTAGTTGTTGGGCGAGTTCTCGGTAAGGTCCTTCAAGCGGACGCGTGAGACCAATGCCGAACATTCCGTCGATGGCAAGTGACCATGACATCGGAGGTATGGATTCGAGGAATACCGCTTTGCTTTGCCTCGCGCGGGTGAGCGCCCCACGGGCATCGGCAGCAAGCCTTGCCTCATCAGCGAGATGAATAATCGTGACTTTAATTCCCTGCTGCGCGAGTAGGGCTGCGGCTTCGAGCGCATCACCGCCATTGTTTCCAGGACCTGCGGCGACCAATACATTCAGGTCTTTGGAGATTTCAGGAAGAAGTGTCAAGGCGTGGCGCGCGACGGCGGCGCCAGCGCGCTGCATCAGAATGCCAGGTCCGACTGAGGAAAGCGCAGCAGCTTCGATCGCTCGAATCTGCGCGACGCTGTAGAGATCAAAGGAGTCGCGCTGATCAGCGCATCCGGTCGCCATATCGGGTCAGCGTGAGACCATCCATGTCAATTTCAGTGCGCCTTGATGAAATAAGGTCGGCCATGAGCTTGCCGCTACCGGCGGCCATCGCCCAAGCACCCGCGCCATGCCCCGTGTTGATGAAGACATTCGGATAGCGGGTTGCGCCGAGCAGCGGTACGCCCTCGGGCAGCATCGCCGCCGGGCCACACCAAAAACTTGCGGTTCGATAATTTGCGGCGTTCGGAAACCAGTCATCACCCACTTTGACCAGGGTATTGACTGCTTTCTGGTTCAGATCAAAGTTCGACGATCCCAGTTCGGCACAACCGGCGATACGAATGCGCTTGCCCAGACGCGTCAGACCAACCCGGTAAGTATCATCAAAAACTGCGAGTTGCGGTGCGAGTTCGTATTCCTGAATAGGCGTTGACGCCGAATAAACTTTGACCGGGTAGAGTGGCAGGCTGATTCCGATGGCTTTGAGCAGGCGAACACTGTCACTGCCCGCTGCCACAACCACCGCATCGGTGTCGATGCTGCGCCCCTCGACTTGGAAGCTCACGCCGCCGACTTCTGGTCGCAGGGCCTGTACCTCGGTATTGAAGTGAAACTCCACACCTTTGTCTTGGGCGAGAGATTTCATCTGCCGTACAAACAGTGGGCAGTTGCCTGACCAATCATCGGGAATATACAAGGCTGAATGAAATGCGGTTTCACTCGAAAGTGCCGGCTCGAGCTGCCGCGCGGCTTCCATATCGAGCAATTCATGGCGGCCGCCTATCTCACCCAGCAGCTCCATCATGGGCTGCGCCAGTTCAAGCTCGCGCGCTGTGCGAAACATCATCAAGGCGCCATTGCGTTGCTGGAAATCGAGCTCGCAGGTCTGCACCAGATGTTGCATGAGCTCTTGGCTATAGCTAGCAAGGCGCAGGAGGCGTTGCTGATTTTGTTTGTAACGAGGTAGTGTGCTTTCGGACATTGAGCGGCGCAACCACCGCCACATGGCCGGCTCGAAACGAGCACTGAATGCCATCGGAGATTCTGGGCGAAAGAGCATGGAGAACACGCGGCCGACCGTTCCCGGCGTGGCCCAGGGACGTACAGCAGACGGCCCCATGAGATCCAAATTGCCAAAACTGGCTTCCTGGGCAACGTTGCCATAGCGCTCTATGACAGCAACTTCATGCCCGGCCTCGGCCAGGTAGTAGGCGGTGCAGACCCCGATAACACCACCACCAATCACAGCGACACGCATTGGACTCCAGTTCCAGGCAGATCTTGTCGCCCTCTATTTGCTCCGGGGCAGGTCGATGCCTATGTTCTTCAGAAAAACACTTGATTTAAAAAAGCCGCTATAGGGTAGCCGCAAACCCATTTCAAAACAATCTGTACTGTTAATCGGCTATCCGCACCGATCAATTTACCCAGAACAGGGCATGCACTTATTTGCTCGGCAACACCCATGCATATTGGTGCGATCAGTAATTGGAAAGTCAACGGCTCACAACGGTTCCGAGCGAAAGGCACCACATTCAACCAGTGTCACCCGCCAGCGTGCATGGCATGCATATTGCAAAAAAGAAAACACCGCAAGCTTGGACTCAAGTTGATCCCGGCGGGCGTTAGAGAGTTTTCACCAGAGACAGTTTCCAAAGAGGAGTCGCCATGAACTTGCTCGCCACACGAATCAGGACAAGATTTTCAAAGAATCTTGGAAACCACGACAGCACTGCATCGGCAGGACATGGCCGACGCGTACCTCGCGTGGCGCACCGCACGGCGGTTTACACGTATCCACTGGCGAAGGAGTACACGGAATATCTGGAAATGAAAAAGAAAGCGATGGTGATCGACCCCAAGATCATCGCCAGTACACCCAAGATCGTCAGCTCAACATTCGCAGAGCCCTGGAAGGTAGTGAGGGTGTCCGAGCGCGAGATTGGCAGCTTGAAAGCCATGCATTACGACGGTTTCGAGTTCGGTAAGACGCTCTATAACATCGCTCCTTACCGGGAGATCAGCAACACAAACCCATTTGACACCGACACGCTTGCACTGGAAAACCAATTACAGAGCCGAAAGCCGGGTGAGGGTATATTCACTGATGTCGCGACAGGGCCGTATGGACAGCGCGAGTTCAAATACCTATATCTGATTGATTTTGAAGGCATGCACATCATTCGCGAAATGATGCCCTGTGAAGCAAGTTCCCGAGGCGTGCCCTTGCACAGTCTGATCAAGCACCGTGGTGTGATAGGCGGAGAAATTTTCTTTGATGATCAAAATCCGCGTGTGGCCTATGTCAATTTCGGATCGGCGCGCCTGACCTTCAGGAAGGCTGAGGAAGCAGAAAATGCCGCCAAATTCGTTCTTTCTCTGGGCTATGACAAGATCGTGGCCGTCTATGCAGACCGGGATTTTTCGGTAGCACCTTACGGAATGAAGGACAGATATGGCGAATCGCTTGCCAACGCCGTGTTTGTCAGGGAGGGCCTATGACCGTACTCTGCAAGCGCAGCCTATTTTCAATGACCAGAGCAATCGAGATCAGTTTCGCATCCGTCATCGCCAGCCCTGCCACTGTCAGACCCACCGGCAAGTCCCCTGAGGCGTGGCAGGGTAGCGATATTGCACAGCCGTCAAGAAGATTGATGAGCGAAGGGTTGCGAAGCAGCAGGCGATTTGCTTCAAAAAATTCGGTATCCGAGGCTACGAGCCGTGCGATGTGCGGTGCGACGATAGGCACGGTAGGCATCAGGAGCGCATCGAAACCCGCCAGTGCGGCGCCCACGCGACCGATCCAATCGGCGCGCGCCGCACGGAGTTCATCCAATACCTCAGGTCCCTGATTTGCGCCCTGTCGAATCCTCTGAACGACCCGGTGATCGTAGTCATCCTCATGCGCATTCAAGAGGTCGTGGTGCCATGCATAGGCCTCTATTGGTGAAAAGCGATTAATCTGCGGCGCTTCACGCAGCATGGGCAGGGGCACGTCGATAATCTCGACACCCGCGGCGGAGAGACGCGACAGGGCCAGAGAAAATGCGTGGGCGACCTGCGTGTCCATGTCATCGAGCACCACATCAAGTGGCACCGCAAGTCGCAGCCCGGCGAGCGTGATGGCATCAGGCTGCAGGGGCGTATCGGCGATGATGCTATCAATGAGCAGGCAATCCTCAACCGTGTGGGCAATCGGGCCCAGCGTATCCAGTGACGGCGAGAGCGGCACAATTCCGGCGACGGGTACACGCCGCATGGTGGGTTTGAATCCGACCAGTCCGCACAGCGCAGCCGGAATGCGAATCGAGCCTCCGGTGTCCGAGCCTATCGCCGCCACGCAGCTGCCGCCGGCCACCGAGACTGCTGCACCTGAGGATGAGCCGCCGGGTATGCGTGTTGGGTCGGCAGGATTGCCGGGTGTGCCGTAATGAGGGTTGATGCCGACTCCTGAAAATGCGAATTCGGTCATGTTGGTCTTGCCCAGTAGCGCCGCACCCGCGGCACGCAAGCGGGCCACCACAGGGGCATCCTGCCGAGCAGGCGCCCGATCCCGCAGCACGACGGAGCCGGCCAGCGTCACTTCCCCTTCGGTGTCGAACAAATCCTTGATGGATACGGGCATGCCCGCCAGTGCGGAGGTGGTTCTGTCGCTCTCGCGTGCGGTATCGGCGGCGCTTGCTGCTGCCATCGCTGTTGATTCGTAGAGTGTCGAGAACACAGCCTTTTGGGCTTTAGCGAGCGACAGACTCGATGCCACTAAATCGCTGCGACGTGAGCTGTGCAATGCTCGTATGCGTGAATGGCCTGACTTCATTATTCTGCGAACGTTTGCTAAATAAGTATGCGCCAGACCATAGCACATGACTGACGAGGGCGGCCCGTCGCGAGCGAATTGCGAGAGTGTGGCGGGTTATAATCTCAACCTTGATTTCTGCCGCGCTCGCTCAAGCGCGTAAACCTCTTCAAGCTGCCTTCGCCATGCTCATTCTGCCGGGCTCCAATGCCCTGTCTGCCTTCCGTATTCAGCGTTTATTGTCACAACTGAAAGAGATCCATCCCGCAGTCACGGGGATCGCGGGTCGCTATTGTCATTTCATTGACAGCAAAACGCCGTTGACTGATGGCGATCGTCAGAAACTCGAGGCTATGCTCTCCTATGGCGAACCGTCGCCTTCGGATCTTGGCGGCGAACGATTTGTGGTCATACCGCGTTTCGGGACGATCTCGCCCTGGGCCAGCAAAGCAACGGACATCGCTCACAACTGTGGCATGTCTCACATTCATCGTATCGAGCGCGGTGTGATCTACTCGGTCGCGCTGAAATCCGGACTGTTGGGCAAGTCCGCCGTACTGGATGAACAGCAAACTTCGATGGTAGTGGCGCTGCTGCATGACCGCATGACCGAGACCGTGATTCGTGCGCCAGAAGACGCCGCCGCACTTTTTGAAGCATTGCCTGCACAGCCACTGGCTTACATTGATGTGAAAACCGGTGGTCGTCAGGCGCTGGTCAACGCGAATGTCGAGCTCGGACTTGCGCTCTCGGACGATGAGATCGACTACCTCGACGCTGCCTTCAGCAGCGCAGGTCGCAATCCTACCGATGTCGAGCTCATGATGTTCGCGCAAGCCAACAGCGAACATTGCCGACACAAGATTTTCAATGCCGATTGGACCATTGATGGCGAGACGCAGGACCGCTCGCTGTTTGCGATGATCCGCAATACGCATCAGCTGCATCCGCAGGGTACGGTGGTGGCTTACTCGGACAATTCTTCGGTGATCGAAGGCGCTTTGATCTCGCGCTTTTATCCTCGCGCGGCGCAGGGTCAGCAATATCTGCCCTCGGAGGAAACAACCCACATTCTGATGAAGGTGGAAACCCATAATCACCCGACAGCGATTTCGCCTTTCCCCGGCGCTTCCACAGGTGCAGGCGGAGAAATTCGCGATGAAGGTGCGACCGGCCGTGGCGCCAAACCCAAGGCGGGCCTGACGGGTTTCACCGTATCCAACCTTATGCTCACTCACGCGGTACGTCCCTGGGAAAACGCACGCGATGTGAATCAGCCCGTGGCAGAACGCAAGGATATCGGCATGGCCGATATCACCGGCAAGCCCGAGCGTATTGCCTCACCGTTGCAGATCATGATTGATGGTCCTCTGGGTGGCGCAGCATTCAACAATGAATTCGGTCGTCCGAATCTGGCGGGTTATTTCCGCACTTACGAACAAAACATCGGTGGCACCGTGTATGGCTATCACAAGCCAATCATGATCGCCGGTGGCATGGGCAATATCGCTGCGCGTCATACCAACAAAGAAGGTCTGCCGCCGGGCAGTTTGCTGATACAGCTCGGTGGTCCCGGTATGCGCATAGGCATGGGTGGTGGTGCTGCCTCATCCATGGCCACGGGCACAAACACAGCGGATCTGGATTTTGATTCGGTCCAGCGCGGCAATCCCGAAATGGAGCGACGCGCGCAGGAGGTCATCAATGCGTGCTGGGCGCTGGGTGACGATAATCCCATTCTCTCGATACACGACGTCGGCGCTGGTGGTTTGTCGAATGCCTTTCCCGAGCTGACCAACGATGCTGGTCGCGGTGCGGTCTTTGACTTGCGCAAAGTACCACTGGAAGAGAGTGGTCTCGCACCCAAAGAGATCTGGAGCAATGAATCTCAGGAACGCTACGTGCTCGGTATAGCGCCATCCAGTCTTGGCTTGTTCCGTGAGTTGTGTGAACGTGAGCGCAGTCCTTTTGCGGTTGTGGGCATTGCTACCGACGAGCGGCAGCTGAGGGTTCTCGATCCCGAGCACGACAATTATCCGGTCGATATGCCCATGGATGTCTTGCTCGGCAAGCCACCGAAAATGCATCGTGATGTGCAGCGTCAACCGCTGCAACGCACGCCAGTCGACCTGACTGAGATCAGCCTCGACGATGCCGCATTGCGTGTCTTGCGTTTGCCAACCGTGGCTGACAAATCCTTTCTTATCACCATAGGCGACCGTTTCGTCGGTGGTCACACGGCACGCGATCAGATGGTCGGTCCCTGGCAAGTACCGGTGGCTGATTGTGCCGTCACGACGATGAGCTATGAAGGCTATCTGGGTGAAGCGATGGCCATGGGCGAGCGTACACCGCTGGCTGTCATCAATGCACCGGCATCGGGCCGCATGGCGGTCGGTGAGGCCATTACCAACATCGCTGCTGCGTCGATACGTCAGCTCTCCGATATCAAGCTCTCGGCCAATTGGATGGCCGCATGCGGACAACCGGGTCAGGATGCGGCCTTGTTCGACACCGTCAGGGCCGTGGGTATGGAATTGTGTCCGGCGCTGGGTATCAGCATCCCGGTCGGCAAGGATTCGCTGTCAATGCGCACGACCTGGCAGGACGCCGCTGGAAGCAAGGCAGTGATTTCGCCGGTTTCCCTGATTGTGTCGGCGTTCAGCCCAGTCGCCGATGTGCGCCTCACCATGACGCCACAGCTCAGAACCGATGCGGGCGAAACGGCGTTGATTCTGATTGATCTTGGTCGTGGCAAAAATCGCCTGGGTGCATCCGCACTGGCGCAAGTAATGCAGCAAATCGGCGACGAGGTACCTGACGTCGACAGCGCCGAAGACCTGAAGGCTTTTTTCAATGCGATTCAGTCGCTCAATCGCGAGCAGCTATTGCTGGCCTATCACGACCGCTCTGACGGCGGCTTGTATACAACGCTTTGTGAAATGGCCTTTGCGGGTCGTACCGGGTTGTCGGTGAACGTCGATATTCTGGTCACCGAGGGTGAACACGCCAGCGACTGGGGCGATTCCAAGAACTGGGCAAGTCAGGTAGGCGAGCGACGCAATGACCTCACCCTGCGCGCGTTGTTCAACGAAGAGCTTGGCGCAGTGATACAAGTTCGCGCTGACCAGAAATCTTTGGTGATGAACGTTTTGCGCGAGCACGGCCTGGGCGCCTGCAGTCATATCGTTGGCAAGCTCAATGATCGGGGCGTGATCGAATTCACTCGCGATGCCAAAGTTATCTACAGTGCCAAGCGCGTTGAACTGCACCGCGCCTGGAGCGAAACCAGCTGGCGCATTGCCCGCTTGCGTGACAACCCGGCTTGTGCCGATGCCGAATACGAGCGTCTGCTCGATGAAGCTGATCCCGGCATCTGTCCCAAGCTGAGCTTTGATCCCGCAGAGGATATCGCCGCACCTTTCATCAACACGGGTGTACGGCCGCGTGTCGCGATCTTGCGCGAGCAGGGCGTGAACTCGCACGTCGAGACCGCCTGGGTTATGCACAAGGCTGGCTTTGATGCCATTGATGTCCACATGAGTGACCTGATTGCCGGTCGCGCCAATCTCGCCGACGTGAAAGGCTTGATCGCTGTGGGTGGTTTTTCTTATGGCGATGTGCTGGGAGCGGGCGAGGGCTGGTCAAAAACGATCTTGTTCAACGAGCAGCTCTCATCACAATTTCAGACCTTCTTTCAGCGTACGGATACCTTTGCGCTGGGCATCTGCAATGGTTGCCAGATGATGAGCAGCCTGAAATCCATTATCCCGGGTGCCGGCCACTGGCCGAAGTTCACACGCAACCAGTCTGAACAGTTCGAGGCGCGATTTGCCATGATCGAAGTGACCGAGTCACCGTCGATTTTCTTTACCGGCATGGCGGGAACTCAGGCGCCGATTGCGGTCGCTCACGGTGAGGGTTTCGCGAATTTTTCGGCGACTGGTGCGCAGAGCGATGTTCTGGTGGCAGCGCGTTTCGTTGATAATGCGGGCGCATATACCGAGCGCTATCCTTACAATCCCAATGGCTCACCGGCGGGCATTACCTCAGTGACGACAAACGATGGTCGTTTCACCGTCATGATGCCTCACCCGGAACGCGTATTCCGTACTGTCCTCAATTCCTGGCATCCTGCCGAGTGGGGCGAGGATGCGCCCTGGATGCGCATGTTCCGCAACGCCCGCAAGTGGATAGGCTAATCTCCAAAAGTGTGCACTGGATCGGCTGATACGCATTGTTGCGTTTTTATTCGATGAAAAAACAAAGGGCTCCGCGAGGAGCCCTTTGTGCTTGAAACCCCAATCGGGTTCGGCGATAAATTTTACTGAATTTTTGCTTTCTTCTTCAAATCTTGCTGGAAAGCTTGCAGCTTCTTCTGTTGCAGTGATTCAGAGATCTGCGCTTTGACTTCTTCAAACTTGGGTACCTGAGCATCACGTATTTCTTCAAGTTTGATCACGTGAAAGCCGAATTCGGTCTGAACGGGTGTCTGAGAAAATTCACCCGCCTTGAGCGCGACCATGGCGTCAGAGAAGGGCTTGACGAAGGCATTTGCCGGTGCCCATCCAAGATCGCCGCCGTGCTGTGCAGAGACGGGGTCTTTCGAGCTCTTGGTCAGTTCTTCGAACTTCGTACCGGACTTCAGCTTGCTGATGATGCCCTTGGCATCTTCTTCTTTCTCAACCAGGATGTGGCGAGCGTGATATTCCTTGCCACCCGACTGTGCTTTGAATTTGTCGTACTCGGCCTTCATCTCTTCTTCTTTGACCGGATTCTTGGTCAGGTATTCGGCAGCCAGTGCACGAATAACGATGGATTGACGAGCAAGTTCGATCTGATTTTTGATGTCGGCGCGGGCGCCAATGCCTTGACGGTCAGCCTCTTGCGTCAGAATTTCGCGATTGATCAGTTCATCTTTGATCATGGCGCGCATCTCAGGTGTGTCTTGCTGTCCCTGCTGAACCATTTGCTTGACCATGGCATCAACACGGTTCGAGGGAACGGCTTTGCCGTTGACGACAGCAACGTTTTGCGCCATCGCGGAGAGTGAAGCGAATGCGGCCAGCGCGACCAGCAAGCGAGCAGATTTCAAGTTCTTCATGTGGATAGTGGTGAAAATGTTGGAAAAGTACCGTATCGGTTACAGAGAGGCCTGGTTAGTTCTCGGCCGCTTCCGCCGGGGTCAGCAGGGTCATTGCAAGTGCATGTATCTCTTTTTGCATCAACTCGCGCAGGCAATCATACACCAGACGGTGGCGACCGACCTTACCCAAGCCCTCAAAACGGGCTGATACCAGCCGTAAACGATAATGCCCACCGCCCGATGCAGCGCCCGCGTGACCCGCGTGCAGCGCCGATTCGTCGTCGACCAGGCACTCCAGAGGCGCGAAGCCCTCGCGTAGCAGGGCATTGATGGTCTCGACGCGATTCATTCTGCCTCCTTCAGGTAACGACCCAGATAAATGCTTTGCGCAATGATGAAAACAATCATCAGACCGAGAAAGCCGAATAATTTGAAATTCACCCAAAAGGCCAGTGGAAAGCTGAATGCGACGTAGAGGTTCACGGCACCCATGCCTGCAAAAAAGAGTCCCCAGGCCAGGTTCAAGCGAGTCCAGACCGGATCGGGTAGCGTTAATTGCTTGCCCATCATCGATCGCATGAGATTTTTACCCAACAAAATCGGGCTCACCAGTAGAGCCAGTGAGAAACACCAATACAGTACCGTGGGTTTGAGTTTGATGAATTGCTCATCGTGAAAATAAATCGTGGCGCCACCAAACAAGACAATAATGCCCAGTGAAACCCAGAGCATATTGTCCACGGGTTTGCGTCTCGCCAGCAACCAGCCAATCTGTGCGATTGTCGCCAGAATCGCCACTGCCGTGGCGAGCAGTATCGGTGCCTGGGCCACACTGACTTCACCGCCCGAGACCAGTGCTGACAGGTTTTGCGCTGCAAATACCTGAGCTGCTTCCGGGTTGGCTCCCGCGACCTTGAAAACAAGAAAAAACAGAATGACCGGGAAAAGGTCGAATAAAAGTTTCATGACTGGTAAACCTAGGGCGATGGAATAAACGTCAATGCAGCTGAATTAATACAGTACCTGAGACCCGTAGGTGGTGGACCATCGGGAAACACATGGCCGAGATGGGCATCGCAAACATTGCAAAGAATCTCGGTCCTGATCATTCCGTGGCTGTGATCAGCTCGCTCAGTAATATGCGAAGGATCAATCGCCTTGAAATAACTGGGCCAGCCACAACCGGAATCAAATTTGGTATCGGATTCGAACAAGGGCGTTTCGCAGCATACGCACTGATAGATCCCATGTTCATGATGGTCCCAGTATTTGCCCGTGAACGCGCGCTCAGTACCGGCATGCCGTGTGACTTCATACGACATGGGCTCCAGCAGGGCGCGCCATTCTGCATCAGTACGGACAATTTTTTTAACAGACATTACTTTTCTCCCGGACTAGTCATGATGAACAGCTCACTTCAATCCCCGCTGCCCAGTCCGGCGGCAGGGCGGCGTATTTCTCGTGCTCAGCTTGTTCATCGAAGGGTCTCTGCAAAATATCGAGCAGATTTTTTACTTCGGAAAAATCCTTGTTCTGTGCCTTGTCGATCGCAATCTGAGCCAGATAATTTCGAAGCACATACTTCGGATTGACTCTATTCATCGCTTGTTTGCGCGACGTATCGTCGCTATTTTCCAATGTCAGTCTTTGCTTGTAAGCCGACAGCCACGCGTCAAAGCCAGCCAGGTCGATGAAAAGATCCCGCAGTATTTCATCCTCTTGAGTGCCACTCCGTGTTACCGAAGATAAGTGGCGGAAAAAGTAAGGGAAATCTACACGACTGACAGCCATCAGTTCGAACAAGCGCTCTATCAACGCAGCATCGCCTTCCATGGCACTCTTGAATCCGAGCTTGGCCTGCCACAAAGTCTGCATACTGGATTCGAAGGCAGGCTTGAATACAGACAAGGCATCATAGACATCATCTGTTTCGCCTATCAGTGGCAGCAGGGCCTGTCCCAGTGCATAGCAATTCCATTCGGCGATGCGAGGCTGCATGCGATAGGAATAACGTCCATGGCTGTCGGTATGGTTGCAAATGTGTGCGGGGTCGTAGGCTTCCATGAAGCCGTAGGGGCCGTAGTCCAGCGTGAGTCCGAGAATCGACATATTGTCGGTGTTCAGTACGCCATGCATGAAGCCCGCCGCCTGCCATTGCGCAACCAGCATCGCCGTGCGACGCGTCACCTCAGAGAGCAGTGCGTGATAAGGGCGCGCCTCACCTTGTAATTCAGGATAGCTGTTGGCGATCACGTAATCGGCCAGCATCTGCAATTCGGTCTTTCGATCTTTGTAGAACCAGTTCTCGAAGGATCCGAAGCGAACAAAGCTCTGGGCCATGCGCGTTACGACGGCCGTCGTTTCCGGCATTTCACGCATGACCCGCATGTCGGAGCCGATCACGCACAAAGCACGCGAGGTCGGTATGCCCAGTGCTGCCATCGCTTCGGAGCACAGGAATTCCCGTATGGATGAGCGAAGCACCGCGCGGCCATCGCCCATGCGAGAGTACGGTGTTTTGCCCGACCCCTTGAGTTGCAGTTCCAGTGTGCCCAGAGGCTCGGCAGGCGCCAGCGTCTCCCCGAGCAGAATGGCGCGCCCGTCACCGAGTTGGCCGGCCCACACGCCGAACTGATGGCCCGAGTAAACTGCAGCAAGCGGGTTGGAACCCGGTAATGTCGAATTGCCACTGAATGCCGCGATGAACTCCGGGTGTGCAAATTCTTGCGGGTCCAGTTCTATCAGCCCGGCCGCGCCTTCGCTGGCGCAGACCAGATAGGGCGACGGCAGCGGCGTTGAGGCGAGCTGGGTATAAAAATCCCCGGGCAGGGTAGCAAAGCGGTTGCTAATCCGCAGGTCGGCGAGACGCAGCCGCTGTGCCGGCAGGGTTTCAGGAGAGTTCATCCAAGCTTCTGTTACGATTGTTCAATAAATAAGACAGGCGGGTATTTTGACAGAGAAGAGGTCAGTGCATATGAACGCCCCGGAGCGACTTGAAATTCCATCCCTCCAGCACCTTGTGAGTCCGGAAGAGTGGCAGATGCGGCTTGATCTGGCGGCGTGTTATCGGCTCGCCGCGCAATTTGGTTGGGGAGATCTGATCTTCACCCACATCACTGCACGCCTGCCCGGCGATGAGCACACATTTCTCATCAACCCATACGGGATGATGTTCGACGAGATCACTGCATCATCGCTGGTGAAAATTGATCTCGAGGGTAACAAGCTGGAAGACTCGCCATTCCCGGTCAATCCCGCAGGCTTCACGATACATTCGGCGATTCACGCCGCGCGCGACGATGCGCAATGCGTGCTCCATTTACATACCGTCAATGGCGTTGCAGTCGCGGCGCAAGAGGCAGGAGTGCTACCGATATCCCAGCAGTCGATTTTCGTGTTGAACAGTCTGGCGTATCACGACTATGAAGGTCTGGCACTGAGCGATGAAGAAAAACCTCGCTTGGTGGCAGATTTCGGCGACAAAACTTATCTGATGCTGCGCAATCATGGCCTCCTTACCGTAGGCAAGACAATCGCAGATGCCTTCCTGAACATGTACGTGTTTGAGACGGCTTGCGCAATACAGGTACGCGCCATGGCTGGGGGGACGCGGCTTCGGCCCATTGATCCTCGTATTATTGAGAACGCGATGGCGCAGGCGCGTGCAGTAACGAACTCGCAGGGCGGTTTGCTGGCATGGCCAGCGTTGCTGCGCAAACTGGACCGGTCTGATCCGGGCTATAAAAATTAAATGACAGGGAGTCAATGATGCTGGCACAGAGCAGCTTTACCGACATGCGTGATAGCACCGAGGAAGAATGGAAAGTCATCCTGGAAGATTTCAGAGCGTATTCTTCGCGGCTGGCAGACCGTGTGCTTGATCACCTCAAGCTCTTGCACGGTGACTTTGGCGGCTTTTCCGTGGATCGTCTGACCCACAGCCTCCAGACCGCAACGCGCGCGCATCGTGATGGCAAGGATGAGGAGTACGTTGTCTGTGCACTGCTGCACGACATTGGCGACACGCTGGGCAGTTTCAACCATCCCGACATCGCAGCAGCAATACTCAAGCCCTTCGTATCCGCGGAGAATTTGGAAATGGTGGAAAAGCACGGCTTGTTTCAGGCCTATTATTTTTTTCATCATCTGGGCATGGACCGTAACTTGCGCGACCGTTTTCAGGGTCAACCGATTTACGATCGCACGCTGGAGTTTTGTGAAAAATATGACGCGCCGGCCTTCGATCCGGACTATGACACCCTGCCACTGTCTTTTTTCGAGCCCATGGTCCGACGCGTGATGAGCAGCCCGAAAAACACGATATACACCAGTTGCTGATAATTGATGCGACGCAGCATCACGCGCTGTTAGCGGAAAGGTAATTCAGCTACAATCCCGCGATAAAAAGACTCAGTACAAAAATTCCCATCGGAGACAATATGGCGCAGTACCCCCAGAGCCCATTGATGGGCCGAATGATGAGCCAACCTTTGCTCATCTCCAGTCTGATTCAGCATGCGGACCGCTATTACAGTCGCTCCGAGATTGTCTCGCGCAGAGTGGAAGGCGATATTCATCGCTACACTTACAGCGACTGTCATCGCAGGGCAAAGCAGCTCGCAAATGCGCTGGCGAAACTGGGGGTAAAAATGGGTGATCGCGTGGCGACGCTCGCATGGAATGGGTATCGCCACCTGGAGACCTACTACGCTGTCTCCGGCTCGGGCGCCGTCCTTCACACCATCAACCCCCGCCTGCATCCAGAGCAGATCGCCTACATCGCCAACCATGCTGAAGATCAGTATCTTTTCTTCGACATGAATTTTCTGCCTGTGATTGAAGCCATCGCACCGCTGGCTACCACTATCAAGGGCTATGTGGTGATGTGTGATCGTGATCGCATGCCGGCCGAGAGCAAAATTGCCAACCTCTTGTGCTACGAGGAATTGGTATCGGCAAATTCAGATGATTACGAATGGCCAGTGTTTGACGAAAACTCTGCGTCGAGTCTCTGCTACACCTCGGGTACGACAGGCAATCCCAAAGGTGCTTTGTATTCTCATCGTTCGACGCTGCTGCACTCCTATGCATCTGCATTGCCTGACGCATTGAACGTGTCTGCACGCGATGTGGTCTTGCCAGTAGTGCCCATGTTCCATGTGAATGCCTGGGGTCTTCCCTATTCGGTCATGCTGACTGGCGCAAAAATGGTGTTTCCTGGCGCTGCACTGGACGGCAAATCTATTTACGAATTGTTTGAGCAGGAAAAAGTGACCTTCTCTGCCGGTGTGCCGACCGTTTGGCTTGGCCTGCTGACGTATGTCGCCCAAAATAACCTGAAATTCTCCACCTTCAAGCGCACTGTAATCGGTGGCTCGGCATGTCCGCCAGCGATGATGAAAACCTTCCGCAATGACTATGGTGTTGAAGTCGTTCACGCCTGGGGCATGACTGAAATGTCACCGCTCGGCACCTGCGGCACACTGCTGAGCAAACACGAGGCATTGTCCGAGGAAGAAAAGCAGTCGGTGCTTGAAAAGCAGGGACGGGCGATTTTTGGCGTTGACATGAAAATCGTTGACGATGCGGGCGCGGAATTGCCCTGGGATGGCAAGACTTACGGCAACCTGCTGGTCAAAGGCCCCTGGATTATTGATGGCTATTTCAAGCAGGAGGGCGGTGATGTCCTGCAGGATGGCTGGTTCCCGACCGGCGATGTCGCCGTGATTGATGAAGATGGCTACATGCAGATCACCGACCGAAGCAAGGACGTGATCAAGTCCGGTGGCGAGTGGATCGGCAGTATTGATCTCGAAAATATCGCGGTTGCTCACCCGGCGGTACTGCAGGCGGCTTGTATCGGGGTCTATCATCCGAAATGGGATGAGCGTCCTTTGCTGGTCGTCGTGAAAAAGCCGAACATGGAAGTCACCAAAGATGAGTTGTTGAAATTCTATGAAGGCAAAATCGCCAAATGGTGGACTCCGGACGATGTCGTGTTCACGGATGCTCTGCCTCTAGGCGCGACGGGCAAGATCTTGAAGAATAAAATTCGCGAGATGTATCGCGACCATAAATTGCCAACCGCCTGATCTGGCGCTGGCTACAGATGCGCCTACGTCGTTAAACGTTTGCAGGAGCCCAAGGTTTGGAATTCACGCTGATTTCATTGTTGAACGGATTGAGCTATGGCCTGTTGCTGTTCATGCTCTCATCCGGACTCACGCTGATCTTCAGCATGATGGGTGTACTTAACTTTGCCCACGCAAGCTTTTACATGCTGGGTGCGTACTTTGGCTATGCGATCAGCCAGAGTCTGGGCTTCTGGCCCGCGCTGATCATCGCGCCTCTGGCGGTTGCGGTGCTGGGGGCTGGCGTGGAGCGCTATGGACTGCGCACTGTACATAAGTACGGCCATGTCTCCGAGCTGCTGTTCACCTTTGGTCTGTCTTATGTGATCGTCGAGTTGGTCCAATTGATCTGGGGCCGTGCCGCCGTGCCGTATCGCATTCCTGCCGAGCTCGATGGCCCTCTGTTCGTTCTGTATCGCACGGCCTTTCCGATGTATCGCGGATTCATGATGCTGGTAGCACTGCTGATGCTGGCAGCGATTTATCTTCTGCTTAAGCGTACGCGCATTGGTCTGGTGATTCAGGCGGCGCTGACTCATCCGGAGGCGGTCGAGGCACTTGGCCACAATGTGCCGCGTGTTTTCATGCTCGTCTTTGGTGGCGGGTGCGCGCTGGCGGCACTCGCAGGTGTCATCGGTGGTAATGCATTTGTGACTGAGCCTGCGATGGCGGCCACGGTAGGCAGCATCATTTTTGTGGTGGTTGTGGTGGGAGGCATGGGTTCACTCGCCGGTGCGCTATTGGCCTCGATTCTGATTGGCATGATCCAGACCTTTGCGGTTGCATTGGACTGGTCCCTGTTAGGCCCACTGACACGTGCCGGACTTCAGATTGCGCCGGATGCGCCGGCCTATCGATTGCTTTCCCTGACACTGGCCGAGATTGCACCCATCCTGCCTTATCTGCTGCTGGTACTGGTCTTGATTTTCCGACCCAAAGGCCTTCTCGGCACGAGAGAAACATGACCAAGAGCGCCCGTCCTTTTCATTACGCGCCGTGGAATCCGGCTCGCTGGCTCATTTGGGGTGGCTTTGCGTTGTTGCTGCTGATTGCACCGCGTCTCATGAGTTCAGGTTCAGTCATATCCTTGCTCTCGCTGATGGGCACCACCATGATTTTTGCCCTGTCCTACAACATGTTGTTGGGTCAGAGCGGCATGCTGTCGTTTGGTCATGCTGTCTATTCCGGGATGGGGGCATTTTTCGCGATTCATGCGATCAATCTGGCGGGCAGTGGTGTTTTGCCTGTGCCATTAACGCTGGTGCCTTTGGTCGGTGGACTGGCCGGTTTGTTGTTTGGAATACTGTTCGGTTATGTGACCACCAAACGATCTGGCACAACTTTTTCGATGATTTCGCTCGGGATCGTCGAGTTGGTATTCGCCTGTTCGCTGATGTTCCCCGGATTTTTCGGTGGTGAGGGTGGTATTGCGGGAGATCGCGTTTTCGGCAAACCGCTATTTGGCATCAGTTATGGTCCGCAGATTCAGGTGTATTACCTCATCGCTTTCTGGCTATTCGTTTGTACGGCAGCGATGTTCGCCATTTCACAAACGCCGCTCGGGCGCATTGCAAATGCCGTGCGCGACAACCCCGAGAGGGCTGAATTTATTGGTTATGACACCCAGCGCGTGCGTTACCTGATGCTGATCTTGTCCGGATTCTTTGCGGGTATTTCCGGTGCGCTTACGGCCATTAATTTCGAGATCGTGAGTGCGGAGAATGTCAGTGCGGTTCGCTCGGGCGCTGTGCTTTTGTTTACCTTTATCGGCGGTATCGGCTTTTTCTTCGGTCCCATGTTGGGCGCAATCGTTGGCGTGTTCCTGACGGTGATGCTGTCTGAATTCACTAAAGCATGGCAACTGTATCTTGGGTTATTTTTCATTCTGATCGTGATGTATGCGCCGGGTGGTTTGGCCAGTCTGATCATGATGAATATTAGAGTGGCTGCCCACGGCTATTTTCGACGCATTCTTCCGCTTGGTCTCAGCCTCTTGCTTGCCTGTGCCATCGGTGTGGCCGGGTTGATTATCCTGATTGAATTGCTGTATCACCGGACTCTGGAGTCAGCGATGGGTACGGAGATGCATCTGTTTGGCCAAGTCGTTGACACGGCGGCAGCATCAGGTTGGCTCGTGGGTCTGGCACTTTTATTGGTCGGCCTTGCGGGATTTCTGTTGATCAGGTCGCGCTTTCTTGCTACCTGGGGTGATGTCAATGCCGAGATTGAAAAATCAGTTGCGCGAGGTGGACGATGAATCCTTACGCGCTCGAATTGAACCAAGTACGCAAGCGCTTTGGTAATACCGAAATCATCCGCGGCGTCAATCTTCAAATTCACAAAGGTGAACGACTCGCCATCATTGGCCCTAACGGTGCCGGCAAGTCGACCTTGTTTAACCTGATTTCTGGCCGCTTTGCGCCGACCAGTGGTGAAATTTTACTGAATGGCCAATCCATCGCCGGTTTGCCGCCGTATCGAATCAATCGGCAGGGGCTCTCGCGCAGTTTTCAGATCACGAATATTTTCCATCGCTTGTCGGTATTCGAAAACTTGCGTTGCGCGGTTTTATGGTCACTAGGTTACCGTTATTCGTTCTGGCACAAGCTGAGTGCCTTGAAAGATGCTCGTGATGCAGCAGAACAGGTCATGGAATCGATTGGACTGGGTTGGCGAAGGAATACAGAAGCGGGCTTGCTTACCTATGCCGAGCAGCGTGCCCTTGAGATTGGCATTACGATCGCCGGTGGTGCGGACGTTATTCTGCTTGATGAGCCCACGGCGGGCATGAGCCGATCGGAGTCGGATGCCGCAGTGGATCTGATCTCGCGCGTCACGGAAGGGAAAACCTTGCTCATGGTCGAGCATGACATGAGCGTGGTATTTGGGCTGGCAGACCGTATTGCTGTTGTGGTCTATGGGGAAGTACTGGCCTGCGATACACCGGCGGCCATCCGTGAAAATGCCCAGGTGAAGGAAGCTTATCTTGGCAGCCATGCGCCCGATGAGGTGAAAGCATGAGTGCGCTTCTGGCGATTCGCGATTTGCACGCCTTTTACGGTAAAAGTCATGTATTGCACGGCGTGAATCTGCACGTGGACAAAGGCGAGATCGTGAGCCTGCTCGGCCGCAATGGTGTGGGACGATCCACGACTGTGAAGGCCGTCATGGGCTTGGTACAGGCAACGGGTTCGGTCGAGTTCAAGGGTGAGTCCATACTGGGGCTGCCCGCATTCAAAGTCGCGCATTGCGGACTGGGGTATGTGCCGGAAAATCGGGATATATTTCCAACGCTGAGTGTCGAGCACAATTTGCTGCTGGGCGTGAAGAAAGGCAAGACTTCGCGCTGGCACATGGATGACATGTATCAGATGTTTCCGCGATTGAAAGAGCGTCAGCACACGCCGGCTGGCGTCCTGTCCGGGGGCGAGCAGCAAATGCTGACACTCTGCCGTACACTGATGGGCGATCCTGATCTGATCATGATTGACGAGCCGACCGAGGGTCTGGCGCCCAAGATTGTGGAGCTGGTGGCTGACTATCTGAAAGCACTCAAGGCGCGCGGTATTTCGGTGCTGCTGGTTGAGCAAAAGCTCGCGATTGCGCTGGACATATCGCAGCGCGTGTACGTGATGGGTCGTGGCAGTATTGTGTTTGAAGGTTCGCCAGACGATTTGCGCAATAATCCCGAGATTCGCAAGGAATGGCTGGAAGTGTAGTGAGAAAAAACAATATTCAACCTCTCTCAAGGAAGAAAACATGAACTATCCAACCCGCTCCCTACTGGCAGGCGTAGCGCTGACAGCGGCAATGGCTTCGACCAACGTCCTGGCTGATACGATCAAAGTGGCGTTCATTGATCCTTTGTCAGGACCCTTTGCGCCCGTGGGCCAAAATCTGCTGCGCAGCTATCAGGCTGTGGCCGAAATCGCGAATCGCGAAAAATGGGTGACCGGCCATACCTTCGAAATCACGGGCTTCGATAACAAGGCGAGCCCTCAAGAATCCCTGACGGTGCTCAAGACCGCCATCGATCAAGGCTATCGCTATATCGTGCAGGGCAATGGATCAGGGGCTGCAGGTGCCCTGATCGATGCGATCAACAAGCACAATGAACGCAATCCCGGCAAGGAAGTCGTGTTCCTGAATTACGCTGCTGTAGATCCAGATCTGACCAACAGCAAATGCAGCTTCTGGCATTTCCGGCTTGATGCCAATTCCGACATGAAGATGGAGGCATTGACGACCTATTTGGCCAAAGACAAGAGTATCAAGAAGGTGTACATCATTGGCCAGAATTACGCTCACGGCCATCAAGTTACCCGCGCTGCGAAAGAATATTTGAAGCGCAAGCGTCCTGATATTGAAATCGTTGGTGATGATTTGCACCCGATTGGCAGCGTGAAGGATTTTTCCCCGTATGTAGCAAAAATCAGTGCCAGCGGAGCTGATGTCGTTATCACGGGTAACTGGGGTTCGGATCTGGCCTTGCTGGTGAAATCGGCCCGTGAAGCTGACCTGAAAGCGAAGTTTTACACTTACTACGCGTACACCACAGGTGTTCCTACTGTCATGGGTGCTGCTGGTGCGAATCACGTGCGCTATGTGGGTACTTGGAATGTCAATAACGAGACCTATGCTGGCAAAGAACTGATAGAGTCGTTCAAGAAGAAATTCAATGACGATTTCTATGCGGTGACCGTGTATTCGGCTATTCAGTTGCTCGGCAAGGGCGTGTCTGCGGCTAATTCCACAGATCCAGTGAAAGTTGCGTTTGCGATGGAAGGTCAAAAATTCAAAACGCTCAATGGCGAGGTGGAAATGCGCAAGACCGACCACCAGCTTCAGCAGCCGCTTTACATTACGACTTGGGTGAAGACCAATGGCAAGGATGTGAAATTCGATCAGGAAAATACGGGCTATGGTTGGAAAACAGACCAAAAAATCGATTCCTATGTGGCTTCGCAGCCTACCTCCTGCAATATGAAGCGTCCCTCCTGAACTGTCACACTCTGCAAAAAAGCCTGTATCACGCAGGCTTTTTTGTTTTCTGGTGGCGAGTTTTTCGCATAGGTGATTTATTCACCACACTTGCGACATGTCGATAGACAGTGGCTGTCAGCCGCCTAAAATCTTCCTGCTAAAAATAATGGTGGAGGATAGACAGTGACTGCAGCTTTTTCTGGTTCCCTGGGGCGCGTGATATTGCTTGTCGCGATGCTGTTCTGCACGAAGGTTTTTTCGGCACCCGAAGAGCCGATCAGAATAGGTTTGTCGGGACCGTTTACCGGTGGCTCCGCGCCTATGGGCGAGAGCATGCGCAATGGAGTGCGACTGGCTGTGGAGGAGATCAATAGTATCGGGGGTATCCACGGCCGTCTGATCGAACTGATCGAACGTGACGATCAGGCTAACAATGAACTGGGTGCCAGGATCGCCGAAGAGTTGACGCGGATGAAGGTCACTGCAACCATCGGTATCGTGAACACCGGCGTTGGACTTGCCTCCATCGATTATTATCAAAAATCGAAAATTCCGCTGATGGTGGCCGTTTCTACCGGACCCGCACTGACCCGAAAGTTCGCGCCGCCGGCCGCTAGCGGTAATTTCATTTTTCGCGTTTCGCCCACGCTGGATCTGGAGGCGCGCATCATTTGCTCGGATCTCAAGCGCCGCGGACTGATGCGCGTGGCGCTGATGACCGATGTCACCCCTTACGGCGAAAGTGGTCTGCAGGCATTTTCGGAGCAGGCACGGCTGTCTGGGCTGGACGTGGTGACGCAGTTGCGGTTCAAGATTGGCGAGACCGACATGAGCGGCTTGCTGCAACGGGCTCATGCCGCGGGCGCATCGGCGGTTGTTGGCTGGGGTATTGGTCCGGAGCTGGCTCAAATTGCGCGCGGCATGCAGGCTATGGGGTGGCGGGCGCCACTACTAGGCAGCTGGACCCTGTCCATGCGTAACTTCATTGATGCGGCAGGACCTGCAGGTGAGGGGGCGTTGATGCCACAAACCTTCATACAAGACGCTGGCTCGACAGCCAAAAACAGTTTCTTGCTTGCTTACCGGCGCAGCTTCAAAAACGATCTGATTCCTTCCCCTATGAGTGCTGCCCAAGGCTACGACGGGATGCATTTGCTTGCACTTGCGATGCGGCAAACAAAGTCACTCGATGGTGACACGCTGCGGCGAGCGCTGGAGTCGCTTGAGTTCAGATATCAAGGGGTTGTCACTAGCTACGAAAAACCATTCAGTGCGGATGACCACGATGCGATCACTGCCAATATGATGGTGATCGGCAGGGTAACTGCAGGGCGGGTCGGCTATGCGTACCACGAGGATCAGCAAAGGGGTGCGCTTCTAAAAATCAAGCAAAAAGGGAATCAATAAGCGATCTCGCCGCGCACCGGAAGGGCGCCAGATGCTCGTGGCATCAATTTATGGCGACTATTCATCATTCTGAATAATACGGTCGTGCTTTTCTGGGTTATATTTGCAGGCTGGCAAGGTATACTGCCAGCACTCGAAAACACAGGAGACCCCCGACATGAGCGCGACGTATCAGGAACACGGCGACATTGGCCTTATCACGCTGAACAATCCCCCGGTGAATGGCTTGGGCCATGCGACGCGAGCCGGTATCGTCGACGGTGTCGGTCGCGCGCTGGACAATCCCGCAATCAAGGCCATCATTATCGTGGGCGCCGGAAAGGGATTTTCAGGTGGCGCCGATATCCGCGAATTCAATTCTCCCAAAGCTCTGCAAGAACCTTCTTTGCACACCGTCATTCGCGTCGTGGAGGAGTCGGAAAAACCCGTTATTGCAGCGATTCACGGTATTGCCATGGGCGGTGGCCTGGAACTGGCGTTGGGATGTCATTACCGCGTCGCGACGGCAGGCGCTCAGATCGCCTTGCCTGAGGTGAAGCTGGGCATTCTGCCTGGCGCGGGTGGCACGCAAAGACTGCCTCGCGTACTCGGTGTTGAAACTGCACTGAACATGATTGTGACGGGCAATACCGTACTTTCCGAAAAGCTCGCAGCGACCAAATTGTTTGACCAGATGATCTCGGGCGACCTGATCGAAGGTGCATTGGCGTTCGCCAAGAAGGTGGCAGATACCAGACCCCTTCCCAAGGTCAGAGATATACGACTGAATTACCCCAATGCAGACGGCTATCTGCAATTTGCCCGTAATACGGTACGTGCAGTCGCGGCCAAATTTCCGGCACCACTCAAGTGTGTCGATGCAGTCGCTGCTGCTGTCGGCAAAAAATTTGACGATGGTCTGCGCTACGAGCGAGATCTTTTTCTGGAGCTTGTGCAGACAACGGAATCTAAAGCGCTGCGCCATGCATTTTTTGGCGAACGTGCTGCATCCAAGGTGCCTGACGTCCCCGCAGACACGCCCCTACGCGATATTCAATCGGCGGCAGTTATTGGAGCAGGCACGATGGGTGCGGGCATTGCAATGAACTTTGCCAATGCCGGTATTCCCGTAAAAATGCTCGAGATGAAACAAGAAGCCTTGGATAAAGGATTGGCGACCATACGCAAGAATTACGAAAACACCATGAAAAAGGGCAGGCTCACGCAAGAGCAGCTCGACAAGCGCATGGGATTAATCAGCGGAACGCTGTCGTACGCTGATCTCGCGCAATCCGATATCGTGGTTGAAGCGGTATTCGAAGACATGGCAGTCAAGGAAAAGGTGTTCACGCAACTCGATGAAGTGATGAAGCCCGGCGCGATTCTGGCGTCAAACACCTCTACGCTGGATGTGGATCAGATTGCTGCGTTTACCAAACGTCCGCAGGATGTGATTGGTACACACTTCTTCAGCCCTGCCAATGTGATGAAGCTGCTCGAGATCGTACGTGGAAAAAAGACAGCCAAGGATGTACTCGCCACCACGTTGGCACTCGCCAAAAAAATCCGTAAAACCGGTGTGGTCTCCGGTGTTTGCGATGGCTTCATCGGCAATCGCATGGTCGAGCAATATATTCGTCAGGCTGGTTTTTTGCTCGAAGAAGGTTGTTTGCCAGAGCAAGTTGATAAGGCTGCCGAAAAATTCGGATTTGCGATGGGCCCTTTCCGCATGTCCGACCTGGCTGGTAACGATATTGGCTGGTATATCCGCAAGCGTCGATACATAGAAAAACCTGAAGTGACCTATTCGAAAGTGGCTGATCTACTGTGCGAGAAGGGACGTTTTGGTCAGAAAACCTCGGCGGGCTGGTATGACTACAAAGCGGGAGATCGCAAGGCCTATCCCTCTGAGGAAGTCAATCAAATGATCGTCGCACACTCTGGGTCGTTGGGAGTCACTCGCCGGAAAATCAGCGAGCAGGAGATCGTCGAGAGACTGGTGTATGCACTAGTCAACGAAGGAGCGTTGATACTGGAAGAAGGCATTGCCATGCGAGCCTCCGACATTGATATGGTTTACCTGACCGGCTATGGCTTCCCGCTGTATCGCGGCGGCCCCATGTTCTATGCAGATACCGTGGGATTGCCCAACGTCCTGATGTCGATTCGCAAGTACGCAAAAGGCGGCCATCCGGAAGCGTGGAAGCCAGCCCCACTGCTGGAAAAACTGGCCGGCGAAGGTAAGTCATTCAACGCCTGAAGTTAAAGCAGAGACCACGCTTTACTTTTTCAGAGCCTGCCCCGGCAATCGCCCGTGGCAGGCTTTTGAGAAGGTCGAGCGATAGCAAATCATCGCAACATCGTACGTCAGCGTGGCGACACTTGAACTGATATCACAGTATCCAAGTCGCTTGTCGTTCTTCGATGGCAGCAGCTGATCAATCAACTCTCACCCCCCTCGTTTTTTTGTTTGGCCGCGAGCCTTTTGTCTCTTCTAATTCAGCGATTGCTTTGTACACGCAAATCAGCTGCCTAAAAATTCCTCGTGCTTGCTTTGTGCCGCGAAATTGCGTTTGCCGGCAGGCGTAAAAATTTCAAATCAAAAAATAGAATATTCAAGAAAAATCATGTTGTTTTTTACCAAATTGTCTAATTTTTATTCGTTAAAAAATAACAACATGTGACAACAAAAAACACCAAAGCTAAAAGATTTCCATGCTTTAAAAATCAATTAAATGAGTAAAAGTAATCTCACCATACTCATTCTGACTGAATAATTCCATTCCAAAATTTCATATCTCAATCGAAACAAATCACCATTCAAATTTTTAAAATTCAGGTCCCAACCTCATTCATCTTGAAAGGATCTGAATATGAAAAAACGCAATTCAGCTGCATTTTTGTCGTCTCTCGCTTTTCTCGTTTCCGCAGGCACTGTCAATGCAGGCAGCGCTCAGGCCAATCTGACTGTGCAGGCTCATGTTCAGGACAGCTGCAAAATTGAAGTTGCTTCGAACGTAGACTTTGGCAACTATGTCCCTGATTCGGACAAATTGGCGCAAGGTACGATTCGCGTGACCTGCATCAAGGATGTTGTTCCTACCGTTTCGTTGCTGGGTGGCGGTGCTCAAGTCGGTGATCGTGCTCTGTCGAACGGTACCGACACTATCGCTTACACACTTTTTCAGCCCACCGACGGCTTGCTCGCCTGTGATTCCGCCAACCTGCTGACCACTTGGGGTACCGGCACAAACGGACTTGTACTGAAAAAATTTACAGGCTATGTCGCACAAGAATATAGCGTTTGCGGAAAAATCGCCTCGGGACAGACCGCTCTTGGCACCGGTTCTTACACCGGCGTTGTAACAGCTCAAGTCGATTATTAATGAGCACCTGCCTGGTCACCTTGACAGAAATCTTCATGCCAACTGACCGGGCAGGAATTTCCATGAATCGTTTTACATCTCCCAGAGGTTTTCTCTCTATGTTCTGGCTACTGGTGATCTGGATTCCAGGTGTGGTTAGTGCTGGATCATTCAGTGTCACGCCACTCAGAGTGGAATTATCGAAATCTGAGCCCACGCGGATCATTAATTTACAGAATTTAGAACCCAGGCCTGTGACGGTTCAGCTGCAAATTCTGGCTTGGTCGCACAGAGATGGTACAGATCATTTCATTCCGACGCGCGATGTCATTGTAAACCCCCAAATATTTCACCTGAAAGCGAATAGTTTGCAAATTGTTCGTGCAGGATTGATTCGACAGGCTGATGCAGACGAAGAACTTTCGTATCGTCTTTTTATTGAAGAGATTCCTGAACCACCTACGGCCGAATTCAAGGGAGCCCAACTAGCATTGAAAATAAGCCTTCCCGTTTTTATCGCATCAGAAAAAACCGCCAAGCCTAATCTTGAATTTCATTCCATGTTACAGGGTGATGGAAATCTCAAGATGAAAATAGTAAATACAGGTAGATCGCATACCCATATACAATCTCTTGATTTATTTTCTGATGAAAAAAACGAGAAAAGTTTTGCGCGCCTTGAAAAATCCCTCTATGTACTTCCGGGGCAAGAGAGGAATGTTTTTTTAAAAATAAAAAATCATGATTTTTATTCGGCCGAAAAATTTTTCATCAGGGCGACAACTCGGAATGGACAGATAGTTTCCTATGCCAGCGCCGTACCGCCATGACGCTAGGCATGGCAAGAGTTTTAATTTACTTCTGCTGATTTATGCGCTTACCTTGTTATTCTTTGCTTGCCAGGCTCATGCAGAAGTAGATTCTTCTGCTGTTTCATCTGATCTTCCATCAGATGTATTGCCGGTATTGATACGGCTAAATATCAACAGAATTCCGGTCAAAAACACGGTCACGGCTTTACGGTCATCGGATGAGGTATGGTGGCTGCCATCCGATATTCTGCGTAAAGAAAGAATACAACTGCCAACGGCAAAGCCTTTATATTTCAATGGCGTTGCTTTTTATTCTGTTCAAGACATCGGTTCACAAGATATTGATTTTGAAACTGCATCACAAACGCTGAATATTCAATTTTCGGCATCAGCATTTCAATTATTTCGCCTGGCACCGGAGGCGCCTATTCCATCTGCGGCCTATCCTACGTCTTCAGGTCTATTTGTTAACTATGATCTTCTTTGGGAGCAGAATCCCGCAGGCTCGCGGCAAAGTCTAATTTCTGAACTTGGCGCAGCTGTTGGGCCAGGTGTGTTGACTTCAAGCCATGCCTACTTTCGGCTGGGGGAGGCTGATACGCATCTGCGCCTCGATACCACTTATACCCTGGACCGGCCCGGTGATCGCGCGAGCTGGCGATTCGGTGATG
>JBDKLM010000081.1:0-13605 GCA_039806005.1 Pseudomonadota bacterium | reverse complement strand
ATCTGGGGCAGGACGAAGATCCGCCTTTCACGTTTCGGGCGATGGTGATTCGCGCCTACTGGCCCGGTGCGAGCGCACTGCAAGTGGCTGAACAAGTCACCGACAAGCTTGAAAAAAAGCTGCAAGAGACGCCCTTCATTGACAAGATTCGCAGTTATTCGAAGCCGGGTGAAACCCTGATCATCATCGAATTGCGTGAATCAACGCCTCCCAAAGAGGTACCGCAAACCTGGTATCAGGTTCGAAAAAAAATTGGCGATATACGACCCACGCTGCCTTCAGGCGTGCAAGGCCCGTTCTTCAATGATGAGTTTGGCGATACCTATGGATCAATCTTCGCGCTCTCTGCCGATGGCTTTACCTACGCTGAAGTCAAGGACTATGCGGATTTTGTTCGGCAACAGCTCCTGGGTGTACCGTCGGTCGCCAAAGTCGAGTTGTACGGCGTTCAGGATGAAAAGATATTCATCGAATTTTCGACCAAAAAATTCGCGCAGCTCGGCATTCCTTTCGACAGTGTGGTTGCGCAAATCAATGCGCAAAACGCGGTGGAGGGCAGCGGCGTTCTGGTGACGGCAACGGATAATTTGCAGGTGCGCGTCTCTGGCGCACTGGCTACGGTCAAAGAGCTTGAAAACATGCCCTTGCGTGCCAATGGCAATAATTTCCGCCTGGGTGATTTTGCGACGGTGACGCGCGGCTACTCGGATCCACCGCGCGACAAAATGCGCTTCAATGGCAAAGAGGTGATCGGGCTTGGTGTATCGATGGAAAAAGGCGGCGATATCATTGCGCTCGGTCGCAGCCTAGACGAGATGGCCGCCAAGATTCAAGCCAAGCTTCCGGTCGGCATTGAACTTCAGCGCGTTGCCAACCAGCCCAAGGCCGTCAGCTCATCGGTCAATGAGTTTCTCAAAGTACTGGCCGAGGCAGTGCTCATTGTGCTGGCTGTCAGCCTGATCTCGCTGGGTTTGCATACCAAGCCCTGGCGTATTGATGTGCGGCCTGGCCTCGTGGTGGCGTTGACAATTCCGCTAGTACTTGCCGCGACTTTTCTGGCCATGCGAGTGTTCAGTATTGATCTTCACAAAATTTCATTGGGCGCACTCATCATCGCCCTGGGATTGCTGGTGGATGACGCGATCATCGCGGTCGAGATGATGGTGCGAAAAATGGAAGAGGGCTTGTCGCGATTTGATGCGGCGACCTTTGCCTACACCTCTACCGCGATGCCGATGCTGACTGGCACCTGAATTACAGCGGCCGGTTTCTTGCCGATTGGTTTTGCCAAATCCGCTGCAGGTGAATACACCTTCTCGATGTTTTCGGTGAATGCTCTCGCACTGCTGATCTCGTGGTTTGTTGCAGTGCTCTTTACGCCCTACATCGGTTATCTGCTGCTGAAAGTAAAGCCGGCCACGAGCGCCGACGGCCATCACGAACTGTTTGATACGCCTTTTTACAAGCGCTTGAGAAAGCTCGTGGATTGGTGCGTGGATTGGCGCAAGACCACGATTGTGTTGACCCTGGCGGGATTTTTTCTTGGTGTATTCGGTTTTCGTTTCATCGAGCAGCAATTCTTCCCCGACTCGAGTCGCCTTGAACTGATGGTGGAGCTCTGGCTGCCAGAAGGCTCCTCTTATCAGGCCACTGAAGCTCAGGCGAAAAAATTCGAGCGCTTGATGATGCAGCAAGCTGATGTCGAATCAGTGACGAGCTATGTCGGTACGGGCAGCCCTCGCTTCTACCTGCCTCTGGATCAGATTTTCCCGCAGACGAATGTGTCCCAGATTGTCGTTTTGCCCAAAGATGCCAAGGCACGAACCGTGTTGCGGGAAAAAATCATCGCGCTGTTCAAAACGGACTTTCCGGAAGTTCGCGGTCGCGTCAAATTGCTTCCGAATGGCCCGCCGGTGCCGTATCCGGTTCAGTTTCGGGTCACGGGTACCGAAGTGGCCAAGGTGCGTGCAATCGCCGATCAGGTCAAAGAGATCATGCGCCGCAATCCGAATGCGATTGGGGTGAATGACAACTGGAATGAGGCCGTGAAGGTGCTGCGCATCGAACTGGATCAAGACAAATTGCGCGCATTGGGCATCAACTCTCAGGTGGTGATGCGTGCTGCCAATACCATCCTTTCGGGAAGTACCGTGGGTCAGTTCCGTGACGGCGACAAGCTGATCGATATCGTGATTCGCCAACCTGTGGATGAGCGAGCAACCGTCACGGCTCTATCGAGCGCGAGTATTCCGACCGGCGGTGGTCGTGCTGTGCCGCTGTCTCAACTGGCCACACCTCGTTTTGTCTGGGAGCCGGGCGTCGTCTGGCGCGAGGGACGCGAGTGGGCGATCACGGTGCAGTCGGATGTGGTCGATGGCATTCAGGGACCGACCGTATCCAGCCAGATCGATCCGTTGCTGGATTCGCTGCGCGCCACGTTACCGCCCGGCTATCAGATCAAACTGGCAGGCGCGATTGCTGACAGCGGCAAGGCGCAGGAGTCGATTGCCGCCAATGTACCGCTGGTGATTTTCATTGTGTTCACTTTGTTGATGCTTCAACTACACAGTTTCTCGCGCTCTGTGCTGGTGTTCCTGACGGGACCGCTGGGTGTTGCTGGAGCGGCCATGGCGCTGCTGATCCTGCAACGGCCGTTTGGCTTCGTGGCTCAGCTCGGCGTGATTGCCTTGTTCGGCATGATCATTCGTAATTCGGTGATTCTGGTCGATCAGATCGAGCAGGATATTGCGGCTGGCATTCCAGCCTGGGATGCGATCGTGGGCTCGGCGGTGCGACGTTTCAGGCCTATCATTCTGACGGCAGCCACTGCAGTGTTGGCGATGATTCCGCTCTCCCGCTCGGTGTTTTGGGGCCCCATGGCGGTAGCCATCATGGGCGGACTGATTGTGGCTACTGTGCTCACGCTGCTGTTCCTGCCGGCGCTGTACGCCGCCTGGTTCAGGGTGCGGAGACCTGTCTGACGGGGTGGGGCCAAAAACAGGGACGAATGAGGGCAATTTCCAGTAAAATTCGGGGTTGAAGTCAAACAGCCACCACAATGGCCACGCAGGGCGACCGCTTTTGACACCTGGTCGCCCTTTGCTTTTTTTGTAACAGGCGATGGGCACCGTGCTGCGAGGATGGCGAAATTGGTAGACGCACCAGGTTTAGGTCCTGACGCCAGCAATGGTGTGGGGGTTCGAGTCCCCCTCCTCGCACCACCGACTTGATTAACATTTTTGGACGATTCACATGGCAACTGCAGTCGAAACACTGGAAAAACTTGAACGGCGCGTGACGCTCAATGTGCTGATGTCCGACATGGACACAGAAGTAGAAAAACGCTTGAAGGTACGTGCCCGCACGGCCAAGGCGCCGGGTTTCCGCCCTGGCAAAGTACCGATGAAGATGGTCTCGGCGCAGTATGGCTCGATCGTGCAGGGCGAGGTGCTCAATGAGCTGCTTGATCGTGCCTTTCGCGAAGTCAGTGCAGAGCACAATCTCCGCGTGGCCGGCTTTCCAAAAATCGAGCCCAAGACCGATGGAAATGTCGATGGCGCCATCATGTTCGAGGCGACCTTCGAGGTGTACCCCGAGGTCAAGATCGGTGATCTGAGCGGTGTCGAGATCGAGCGCAGCAAATCTGAAGTGACCGACGCCGAGATCGACAAGACGATTGATATTTTGCGCAAGCAGCGCGTGCATTTTCACACCAAGGGTGTGCACGATGCCCATGGCGATGGCGGTCCCGATACGTCGGCACAAAATGGTGATCGCGTCACTGTGGATTTCGTCGGCAAAATTGACGGTGTCGAGTTCCCGGGTGGTAAAGCGGATGATTATCCTTTCGTGCTGGGCGAGGGCCGTATGCTCGCTGAATTCGAACAGGCCGTGCTGGGCCTCAAGACGGGCGAATCAAAAACCTTCACCATGAAGTTCCCGGACGACTACCACGGCAAGGATGTGGCAGGCAAGACAGCAGAATTCACGATCACGGTCAAAAATGTGGAATGGGCGCATCTGCCGGACATCGACGCGAATTTTGCAAAGAGTCTGGGGATTGCCGATGGCGATATGCAGAAGATGCGCGATGACATACGCGGCAATCTCGAGCGCGAAGTCGGCGGCCGTGTGAAGTCGAAAACCAAAACGAATGTCATGGATGCCTTGCTCAAGGTGGCCGAGCTGGACGTGCCCAAAGTGCTGCTGCAGCAGGACGCGGAGCGCCTCGCTGAAATGACGCGCGAGGACATGCGCCAGCGGGGCATGAATGTCAACGACATGCCATTCCCGCCAGAGCTGTTTAACGAACAGGCAGATCGCCGCGTTCGCTTGGGATTGATTCTCAGCGAGCTGGTCAAGACGCACGAGCTGCGCGCTACGGGCGATCAGATCAAATCGTATGTCGAGGATTTTGCCAAGGCTTACGAAGATCCCCAGCAGGTCATCAAATACTATTTTGGCGACCGTCAGCGCCTTGCCGAGGTCGAGGCGCTGGTCATTGAAGAGAACGTGGTCAACTTTGTGCTGTCCAAAGCCAAGGTGACGGAAAGCGTCGTGTCCTTTGATGAGCTGATGGGCAATACACAGCAGTCCTGATACAACCGCCTCATGAACCACGGCCGCAAGATTGGTTACACTACCGCTTGCGGCCTTGCTCATTGGAGCGCCGGCCAATCACAATTCTTACCGCGAAAGAAAGTCAATGACTGATAGCACCTACCGTAAATCCGCAATCGACACTGAGATGCTGGGCATGGTCCCCATGGTGATCGAGCAGAGTGGTCGTGGCGAGCGCGCTTACGATATTTACTCCCGCTTGCTCAAGGAGCGTGTGATTTTCCTTGTGGGTCCAGTCAACGATCACACGGCGAACCTGGTTGTGGCGCAGTTGCTTTTCCTCGAGAGCGAGAACCCCGACAAGGATATTTCCCTGTACATCAACTCTCCCGGCGGATCGGTGTCGGCTGGTCTGGCAATTTACGACACCATGCAGTTCATCAAGCCAGATGTATCGACCCTCTGCACCGGGCTGGCCGCCTCAATGGGCGCCTTCCTTCTGGCAGCTGGCGCGAAAGACAAGCGTTTCTCCCTGCCGAACTCCCGCATCATGATCCACCAGCCGCTGGGCGGCGCGCAGGGGCAGGCGGCTGATATCGAGATTCAGGCCCGCGAGATTCTCTATCTGCGGGAACGTCTGAACCAGATCCTGGCAGACAAGACCGGGCGGACCATCGACCAGATCAGCAAGGACACCGACCGCGATAATTTCATGTCGGCGGATCAGGCGGTTGAATACGGAATGATCGACAAAGTGCTCATGCATAGAGCCTGACGGGTCCCGGAAGCTAGATGGTAGTATTTTCGCAACCATCCAGCATAGCAAGATTGTTATTTTCAAACGTGACGGATTCCTGATTCACAGGTAAGATCCACGGAAAAATCACCATACCTACAGGATATGTCCGAGAAAAAATCCTCCAGCGGGGAAAAGTTGCTCTACTGCTCGTTTTGCGGCAAGAGCCAGCACGAGGTGAAGAAACTCATCGCTGGGCCCTCCGTGTTCATCTGCGACGAGTGTATCGATCTCTGCAACGACATCATCCGTGATGAGGCATCTTCGGTTGAGTCGGTCGCCGGACCTCGCTCCGATTTACCCACACCGCAGGAAATTTTCGATTTGCTGGGCCAATACGTCATCGGTCAGGATACGGCCAAGCGCACGCTGTCGGTGGCGGTTTACAACCACTACAAGCGCCTGCGTCATCTCGGCAAAAAAGATGATGTGGAGTTAGCGAAGAGCAACATCCTTCTCGTGGGTCCCACAGGATCGGGCAAGACGCTGCTGGCACAAACGCTGGCCCGCATGCTCAACGTGCCTTTCGTCATTGCCGACGCAACCACGCTGACTGAAGCAGGTTATGTGGGCGAAGATGTTGAAAACATCATCCAGAAACTGCTGCAGAACTGCAATTACGAAGTCGAGAAAGCCCAGAAAGGCATTGTCTACATTGACGAGATCGACAAGATCTCCCGCAAGTCCGACAACCCGTCCATTACCCGCGATGTGTCTGGCGAGGGTGTTCAGCAAGCCTTGCTGAAACTGATCGAGGGAACCATGGCTTCGGTGCCACCGCAGGGCGGCCGCAAGCATCCGAATCAGGACTTCGTACAGATCGACACAACGAATATTCTGTTTATTTGCGGTGGCGCTTTCGATGGCTTGGCGAAAATCATCTCGGATCGTTCGGAAAAAGGTGGTATCGGTTTCTCGGCCAACGTAAAGAGCCAGACGCAGCGCAGTGCCAGCGAAGTGATGATGGATGCCGAACCCGAGGATCTGATCAAATTTGGCCTGATTCCAGAACTCGTCGGTCGCTTGCCTGTTGTTGCAACGCTTGCGGAGCTGACCGAAGACGCGCTGATTCAGATTCTGCTCGAGCCGAAAAACGCGCTGATCAAGCAATATGCGAAGCTTCTGGAAATGGAAGGCGCGGAGCTGGAAGTCCGGCCAGCCGCACTGCATGCCATTGCAAAGAAAGCCCTGGCTCGTAAAACTGGGGCCCGAGGCCTTCGCTCCATCGTCGAACACGCTTTGCTGGACGTGATGTTTGAATTGCCGAACCAGCAAAACGTTGCCAAAGTTGTTATTGATGAAAACACCATCACTAACGGTGCCAAACCCTTGCTGATCTATCACGAGCCACAAAAAGTCTCTGGCGCGAAATAGACGATGGCATAACAAATGCCCGGTTTTGCGCTAAAAACCGGGCAAAAACCGCAAGAAACTTGTAAAAATCAAGGCTTCTCGTCAGTTGTCCGAACAAACGCAGTACAATCCCAGTCAACAACAATGCACACGGGCTTCAATCGATAAGCCACCGGGAAGGCTCTCGTGTGGCTTTTTTGTTAGTTTTTCACTGGAAAGCTTGATATCCCTGTCGGATGGCCGATATATGCTCTGTAAGGCCTGAACGCGGACCGAAACAAGCGACCAGTCGCAGTAGACGTAACTATTGTTGAACACAGGCCTTGTGATTGGCCGTATCGTGCCAACATGCATCACAGGTTTTTCAAAAGGCTCGCCATGACGATGACTGCACAATTTTCCGAACCCACCCAGCTGCCTCTGCTGCCACTTCGCGATGTCGTCGTTTTCCCGCATATGGTGATCCCCCTTTTCGTGGGACGCCCGAAATCGATCAAAGCGCTGGAAGCCGCAATGGAGCAGGGCAAGAGCATCATGCTCGCCGCCCAAAAAGCGGCCGCCAAGGATGAACCCTCGGCCGATGACATCTACGAAATTGGCTGTATCGCGAATATCCTCCAGATGCTCAAGCTGCCTGACGGTACCGTCAAGGTACTGGTCGAGGGAGCTCAGCGAGCGCGTATCCACGCGATCAGCGAAGCCGACACGCATTTTGTCGCTGACCTGTCTCCCGTTGACTCGGAGGCGGGCGACGAATCCGAGGTCGAGGCGATGCGCCGTGCGATCGTTCAACAGTTTGATCAGTACGTCAAACTGAACAAGAAAATCCCGCCCGAAATTCTGACGTCATTGGCCGGTATTGATGATGCGGGTCGTCTGGCTGACACCATTGCAGCACACCTGCCGCTGAAGCTGGAGCAGAAACAAGTCATCCTCGAAATTTTCAATGTGGCCAAGCGTCACGAACACTTGCTGGGTCAGCTTGAGGCCGAGCTCGACATTCTTCAGGTCGAAAAGCGCATCCGTGGTCGCGTCAAGCGCCAGATGGAAAAATCGCAGCGCGAGTACTACCTGAACGAGCAAGTCAAAGCGATTCAGAAAGAGCTGGGCGAGGGCGAGGAAGGCGCGGACCTCGAAGAACTCGACAAGAAAATCATCGCCGCCAAGATGCCCAAAGAGGCGCGCGAGAAAGCGCAGTCCGAGCTGAAAAAACTCAAGCTGATGTCACCGATGTCCGCGGAAGCCACCGTGGTGCGCAATTACATTGATGTACTCATCGGCCTGCCATGGAAGAAAAAATCCAAGGTCAATAACGACCTCGCTCATGCGGAGAAAGTGCTCGAGGACGATCACTACGGCCTCGACAAGATCAAGGAACGCATTCTGGAATATCTCGCCGTGCAGCAGCGTGTCGACAAAGTGAAAGCGCCGATTCTTTGCTTCGTCGGACCTCCCGGCGTGGGCAAAACGTCTCTCGGACAGTCGATAGCGCGTGCGACGAATCGAAAATTTGTTCGCATGGCACTGGGTGGTGTTCGCGACGAGGCCGAGATTCGTGGCCATCGCCGCACCTACATTGGCTCGATGCCCGGCAAGATTTTGCAGAGTCTGACCAAGTCAGGTGTCCGCAATCCTTTATTCCTGCTCGATGAAATTGACAAGCTGGGACAAGATTTCCGCGGCGATCCGGCTTCTGCGTTGCTGGAAGTGCTGGATCCGGAGCAGAACCATACTTTTGGGGATCATTATGTCGAGGTCGATTTCGATCTGTCCGATGTGATGTTCGTTGCGACGGCCAACTCTTACAATATTCCTGCTGCGCTGCTGGATCGTATGGAAGTGATCCGACTCTCGGGTTACACCGAAGACGAAAAGACCAACATCGCTCAGCGCTATTTGCTGCCCAAGCAGATCAAGAACAATGGTTTGAAGGACAGCGAAATTTCGGTGGCTGAATCGGCCGTGCGCGACATCATTCGTTACTACACGCGCGAGGCAGGTGTGCGCTCGCTGGATCGCGAGATTTCGAAGATCTGCCGCAAAGTGGTCAAGATGCTGCTCCTGACCAAGCAAGAGAAAAAAATTACCGTGACCGGAAAAAATCTGGGCAAATTCCTGGGTGTGCGTCGCTATGACTTTGGCGTAGCCGACAAGGAAAATCAGATTGGTCAGGTGGTCGGACTGGCGTGGACCGAAGTGGGTGGTGATTTGCTCACGATCGAATCCATGACCATGCCCGGCAAAGGTAATGTGATCCGCACTGGTACGCTCGGTGATGTAATGAAAGAATCTATCGAAGCTGCACGTACGGTGGTGCGCAGTCGAGCAAAAATACTCGGTATCAAGAGCGATGTTTTCGACAAAACTGACATTCACATTCACGTGCCTGAAGGTGCTACGCCGAAGGATGGACCATCGGCAGGTATTGCAATGACCACAGCATTGGTTTCTGTGTTCTCAGGCATTCCAGTGCGTGCGGATGTTGCGATGACAGGTGAAATCACGCTGCGCGGTGAAGTGCTGCCTATCGGTGGTCTTAAAGAAAAACTGCTTGCTGCCCTGCGCGGTGGTATCAAGATCGTTTTGATCCCCGAACAGAATGTGAAAGATCTCGCCGAGATACCTGATAACGTAAAAAGTCGGCTTGAAATCATTCCGGTTCGGTGGATAGAAAAGGTGCTTGAGGTCGCTCTCGAGCGTCAACCTGTACCATTGACGGACGAAGATGTTGCGCCTGCAGCTGCAGTAGCGACTGCCGAGAGCTCAACTGATCCTGCAGTTGTCAAGCACTGAACTGGGATTGAGTCAATCCATTGTTTGAAAAAAAGCGCCCGAGTGGGCGCTTTTTTGATGCAAAATTTTTACAGAGTTAACGGTTTGACAGAAGTTCGCAGTCTGAAGTGCGATTAAGGAAAGTGTTATTGGTAAATTTCTTGACACCAATGATCGCCACTTGTCTAATAGCCGCTGCAGGTCGTCCTGCAGCCGTGCGGCCGGCTTACAAGACAAATCTTCTGCCGAAAAATCCAACAACATATCCGAGGGGAATGTCAGTGAACAAAACTGAACTGATTGATGAAATCGCCAAGTCGGCCGACATTTCAAAAGCTTCCGCCAGCCGTGCACTTGAAGCAGTGATTGAGGCAGTGACATCAACGCTGAAACAGGATGGTTCGGTCACTCTGGCTGGATTTGGAACTTTCTCCGTCAGCGCTCGTGCCGAGCGTATCGGACGCAATCCGCGCGCACCGCATCAGGAAATTACGATCAAGGCGTCGAAGGTGCCAAAATTTAAGCCTGGCAAAGCTTTGAAAGATGCATTAAACTAGTGGTTTTTCCGACGTGGTGACAAACGTCGGGCTTGGCTGGCCAAGGCGAAACGGGTAGTAGGAAGTTTCAGCGGGTGCTTAGCTCAGTTGGTAGAGCGGCGCCCTTACAAGGCGTAGGTCGGGAGTTCGAGCCTCTCAGCACCCACCAACCAGTCAGCAATAGCAGTTCAGGAGTGGTAGTTCAGTCGGTTAGAATACCGGCCTGTCACGCCGGGGGTCGCGGGTTCGAGTCCCGTCCACTCCGCCAAAAACCAAAAAGGCGAACCCTGTGTTCGCCTTTTTTCATATGGTGCCCTGTAGTCCCGAAGGCATTGCGCCGGGGCCGCGAGGTACTCAGTGACAACCCGACAAAGACAAACGCCCACCAAGGGCGGGAGACATCAGACCGACCATGTTTGAATTCATTCGCACTCACCGCCGACTGATGCAGTTTCTGCTGCTGCTGATCATTCTTCCTTCTTTTGCGTTTGTCGGGCTGGAAAGCTATATGCGCATGTCCAATCGTGAACCGGCAGTTGCCAGGGTCGACGGTCAGGATATCTCTCAACGTGAATGGGATGCAGCGCAAGCTCGCCAGCTTGAGCGCTTCCGCCAAATGTTTGGCGAGCAGTTCAATCCCGCCATGTTTGATACGCCAGAGGCGCGCCAAGGCACCCTGGAAGGTCTGCTCGCACAAAAGGCATTGTCCTCTCATGTCATCAAAAATCATTTCACTGTGTCTGACGATCAGTTGCGCGGCACGATACGAGAGATTCAGGGACTGACTAATCCTGATGGCAGCTTCAACAAGCAGCGCTATCAGGCACTGCTCGCTGCTCAGGGCATGACACCCGACAGGTTCGAAGCCAATCTGCGCCATGAACTTGCGATGCAGCAGGTGAACCTCTCCATTCAAAACAGCGCGTTCGCCTCGAAAACCGTGGCGGCTCGTATTACTTCATTGAACCAGCAGGTGCGCGAGGTGCAGGAATTGTCAGTTGGCTGGCAGGAGTTCAAAGGCCAAGTCAAGCCCACCGATGCCATGGTCAATGAGTTCTACAACAAGAACAGTGCACAATTTGAAGTACCGGAAACCGTCAAAATCGAGTATCTGGTGTTATCCCCGGATGTGGTCGAATCGCGCATCGAGGCGTCGGATGCCGATATCAAAGCCTTTTATGATCAGAATATCGCACGCTACAAAACACCCGAGCAGCGACGTGCAAGCCACATTCTGATTAATGCGGCCAAGGATGCTTCTGCCGCTGACAAGGCAACGGCCAAGGCGAAGGCAGAAAAAATTCTTGAGCAGGTGCGTAAAAACCCTGCTGACTTTGCCAAGCTTGCAAAAGAAAATTCTCAGGATGCTGTATCTGCCGAACGTGGTGGTGATTTGAATTTCTTTGGCAAGGGTGACATGGTCAAGCCTTTCGAGGACGCGGTGTTTGCTCTGAAAGAAGGCGAGATCAGTGGGCTGGTTCAATCCGATTTCGGCTTTCACATCATTCGGCTGACGGGCATCAAAGCGCCGGCTACTCGTGAGCTTGCTGAAGTCAAAGCGAATATTGCGGCCGAGATCAAGCGTCAGCAGGCAGGTAAAAAATATGCCGAAATGGCAGAGACCTTCACCAATATGGTCTACGAACAGTCCGACAGTCTGAAGCCAGTCGCAGACAAACTTGGACTCAAAATTGAGTCAGTACAGAATCTCACTCGCAAGCCGAATCCTTCACTGCCGAAAACGGCAGCGTATAACCAACCCAAATTTCTCACAGCGATTTTTGCTGACGATGCGATTCGCGCCAAGCGCAACACCGAGGCTATCGAAGTGGGCACTAGTGTGCTGATTGCCGGTCGGGTGGTTGATCACAAGCCGGTGACCAAGATACCGGTATCCGAGGTTCGTCCCGTCATCGAAGAGCGACTGATTGGCGTGGAATCCGAAAAGCTTGCGGTCAAAGCTGGCGAAGCCCGTCTGGCCGAGTTGCGTGGAGGCGGCAACGCCGAGTTTGGCGCTGCAAAAGCTGTTTCAAGGAACAACACTGCCGGCCTCTCGCCCTCCGCCGTCACTGCCATCATGAAGGCCGATCCACGCAAACTGCCGGCCTACGTCGGTGTTCCCGTTTCTGGTCGCGGTTATGCGATTTACCGCGTCAACAAGATCAACGACGAGGTCATTGACGACGAAGCGCGCAAGGCTGAGCAACAGCAGGTGGATGAATTCCTTGCAGCCCAGGAAATGGGCGCCTATACAGAGGTCATCAAGAAGCGCGCCAAGGCAGAAATTCTCAAGCCTGTCGCGGCCAAAGCTGCACCCCTCGTCAAGTAAGCTGTAGATGGCGAGACTTGGCTTGTCGGAAGTCTCGCTTTTTTCCTCAGATTGTTCATCCCGGGGCAGGCCGGGATGCAACGACTTGCATACTCCCAGATACGCAGCCAGATCGTCTCTACTCAACTCGCCATATCGTCGGCCAGCAGTGCTTGGGCTGCTTTGGAAAAAGCCTCGCCGGAAATATCATCGAGTCTCAGCGATCGTGACTGCGCATAGCCGCTGAAATTTCTCTCTATGGAGCGCAGATATGCCGGATCGTAATGCTGGCTTAGCAGCTCTTCCACCAATCGGGAAATCTCGCCTGTCTGCGCCATATCCCGCCACATGCTGATTTTTGTGCGACCGTGCAAGGCCACCAGATGGTCCAGCTGCCCTCCGAGCAGTGTGCCGTCTGCTGCGAGATGCGGATAATCTTCGATCAGCAAGCTGACTCTGTCAGCGGTGGTGGTCTGCAAATGCACACAGGCAGACGCGCGCATTTTTTCCATCAGCTTTTCAGGCACCCGCAAATTGCCGATTTTGCGGCTTTCCGATTCCACGTAGACCGGACGCGTCGACGTAAAGCTCCGCAGTTTTTGCCAGATCCGACTCTCAAACATTTTTTGTGAGGGTTGGGGCTCACCGGGGATGCTGCCAAGTACGGAACCGCGATGCGCCGCCAACTGTTCGAGATCAAGCACCTGCGCACCTTCACGTGCCAGCGATGTCAGGAGCCTGCTTTTTCCGCTGCCGGTGGTGCCACAGATGACCCGAAAAGAGAGCGTCTGTGGCTCCGAGTCAAGCAGGCTCAACACACTGCGACGGTATTCGCGATAACCACCATCAAGCTGTACTGCGGGCCAGCCGATTTTCGCCAGAATATGCGCCATCGCACCGCTGCGATTGCCACCACGCCAGCAATAAATCAGAGGCTTCCAGTCACGGGGTTTGTCTGCCAGTTTTTCCTGCAAGTGCAGCGCAATGTTTTTGGCGACCAGTGCAGCACCGATTTTTTTGGCTTCGAATGCGCCGGTTTGTTTGTAGAGGGTACCCACCTGTGCGCGCTCGGCGTCATTCAATACCGGACAATTGATCGCGCCCGGTACATGATCAAGTGCGAATTCCGACTCGGAACGCACATCAATGATGCTGTCGTAGTCGTCCAAATGCGCGAGCACTTCGCCGGCAGGCAGCAATGCGGGATATTTCATGAATGGATCTTATCGCAGCATGGGTTTGAGGACTTGCCAGACGTTTTCCATCATGATGGGTTGGGC
>JBDKLM010000080.1:0-51467 GCA_039806005.1 Pseudomonadota bacterium | reverse complement strand
CGGAACCAGCATTCAATCCACCTTCCAGGTTGAAGGATGCAGTCATGCCGTTGCCCAGATCTTCCGAGCCCTTGATACCGAAGAGGGACGTGCCCCAGTTGCCGGTGCCATCAAAAGCATTTGAACTTCCGCTCGTCTTCGTTACCGACGTGTCCAGAGTACCGTAAACCGTCACGCCATCAGCCAGCACAGCTGTCGATGCCACCAGAGCCATTGCGGCCAGTGCTACTTGAGTCTTTCTCATTTTATAATCTCCAAAATGTTGTAATGCTAAAATTTCCATTTCACTGCTCGACCAATTCGCATCGGCTCGATCCGCGAAATAAGGGCTCCAAGACCATTGGATCTAGAGTCAGCATGCATTGAAGCAAAACTAAGTCTGTTGGGCAAAGTTAATTTTTTATTCTTGGAAATTTTGCTAACATTCTGTGGCTTCTTTACAACGCCTCTAGATAAAAATTAGTAGGATGACAATAAATGACGCGATTCGACGAACTTATCGCTGCCTTTGATCGCAGCCTGCGTGTGATGACCGGAGTGTCGGTCGCTCATCGGCTTAGCCCAGCTGCGAAGGTATCGGAACAGGTATTGAGCGAACAAGATCGGCGGCATAGCGCGGGGCTGATGCGAGTGAATCATGTGGGTGAGGTATGCGCTCAGGCCTTGTATGAAGCGCAGGCACGGTTTGCCCGCAATCCCGCCACGCAGGTGCAACTGCGACATGCCGGTGAAGAAGAACTTGATCATCTCGCCTGGACGGCTACTCGTTTGACCGAGCTGGGATCTCGGCCCAGTCTGCTTAATCCCTTGTGGTACGCCGGCTCATTCGCCTTGGGCGCGATTGCCGCTCGTATGGGAGATGCTCAGAGCCTGGGTTTTGTCGTTGAGACAGAGCGGCAAGTGGAGGCGCACCTGAACAGCCATCTATCGGAGTTGCCTGCCGCAGACCTGCGATCACGGGCGATTGTGGCTCAGATGCGGGATGATGAGGCAGCGCATGGCGCATCAGCCCAAGCCATGGGGGCTGCCGACTTGCCCACGCCGGTGCGGACGGCAATGCGCGGCATGGCGAAAATAATGACCGGGACTGCCTACTATATATAGAGGCGATGTCGTGTCGACCTCCCGTGGTGACTCTCTAAGTCCCGCTTAGAGACGGGGCTCGCAAGTTTTCGGAAATCTCAATTCAGTCGGTCCGGGTAAGGCTGCCAACCCTAAGTGGTTGTGCCTTGCAAGCGAGTGATCAATCAGCCTTTGATGCAGCGCTGTCGCCTTAGGTCGATGATGTTTGTGCCGGTAGATCGGCCAGGTCATCGACGATCTCATAAGAGTGAGTCAGCTCCGCTGTCTTCTCCATCATGATCGAGGCCGAGCAATATTTTTCATGCGAGAGCTTGATCGCCCGCTCGACCAGGTTGGCTTTGAGATTTCGCCCCCGCACGATGAAATGAAAATGCACCTTGGTGAACACCTTGGGATCTTTCTCTGCGCGTTCCGATTTCAGGGTAACTTCGCAGCCACGAATGTCCTGCCCACTTTTGCGCAGTATGACCACGACGTCGTAGGCCGTGCAGCCGCCGGTGCCGGCCAGCACGACTTCCATAGGGCGAGGGGCGAGATTGCGGCCGCCGCCGTCGGGCGCGCCATCCATCGTGACCAGATGACCCGAGCCGGTCTCTGCAACAAAGCTCATGCCTGACAAGCCGGTCCAGCGTACTGTGCATTCCATGGAAGTCTTCCTGCAAAAAAGATAGATATTGTAGGCCCGGACGCCAGGGCGCATCGGTCGCGAACTTGGGTGCTGCGCCAGAAATCATGTCAAAAAGGCAGGATTCTCGACCCCAAACCCGCAATCAGAGTGGTTTTGGTCGGTGTAATTGACGCCAAGTCCTTGAAAACACTATAATCGCCGGTTCTCCAGATTGCTCGAGGAGAAAATATAACAAGGGCGCGTCCGCCGGCCGGCGGAACCACCAAAGCGAGCACGACATCTTTTTTTAGGAACATCATGAAAACCTTTTCCGCAAAAGGACACGAAGTCCAGCGCGACTGGTTTGTGATCGACGCCACGGATAAAATCCTCGGACGTGTTGCCAGCGAAGTGGCACGCCGACTGCGCGGCAAGCACAAGCCAGAATTCACCCCTCACGTAGACACGGGTGATTACATCATCGTCGTCAACGCAGGCAAACTGCGTGTGACTGGTGCGAAATCCAATGACAAGATTTATTACCGCCACACAGGTTATCCGGGCGGTATCTACGCCACCAAATTCCGCGACATGCAAGAAAAATTTCCTGGCCGCGCGCTGGAAAAAGCAGTCAAGGGCATGCTGCCCAAAGGTCCGCTGGGTTACGCCATGATCAAGAAGCTGAAGGTATATGCCGAAGGCACACACCCGCACAGCGCTCAGCAACCGAAGTCGCTCGATATCTAAGGAACAGACATGATCGGTAACTACAACTACGGAACCGGCCGTCGCAAGAGTGCAGTGGCGCGCGTGTTCATCAAGACCGGCACTGGCAAGATCACCGTCAATGGCAAGGCTGCTGCGGAATATTTTTCGCGTGAGACCGGCCTGATGGTCATTCGCCAGCCACTCGAACTGACCAACAATGTCGATCGCTTCGACATCATGGTCAATGTGCACGGCGGCGGCGAGTCCGGCCAGGCCGGCGCAGTTCGCCACGGTATTACTCGCGCACTGATTGATTACGATGCAGCGCTCAAGCCTGAACTTTCCAAAGCCGGTTTCGTCACGCGTGATGCGCGTGAAGTCGAGCGCAAGAAAGTCGGTCTGCGCAAAGCACGTCGCGCGAAACAGTTCTCCAAGCGCTAACCCGCTGGTGTGGCTGGATCAAGAGCCGCCGGGTTTGCGCCCTGCGGCTCTTTTCTTTGGGCCGCGTTTTTCCTTTTAAAGAATTTCTTCGCACACGAGGCCTCGCGCCTGGTGCTTGCCTCAGGGAGTCTGCAATGATCAAGGTCGGAATTGTCGGTGGGACGGGCTACACGGGCGTGGAACTCTTGCGCATTCTTGCTGCGCATCCGCAAGCGCAGCTCAGTGTCATTACCTCGCGCAAAGAAGACGGCATGCCGGTTGCCGACATGTTTCCTTCGTTGCGCGGCCACGTGTCATTGGCATTTTCGGCGCCAGAAAAAGCGCGGCTTGATCAGTGTGACGTGGTGTTCTTCGCCACACCACATGGCGTCGCGATGGCGCAGGCGCAAGAGCTGGTGAATGCCGGCGTGAAGGTGATTGATCTTGCAGCCGATTTTCGTATCAAAGACACGGCCGTTTTCGAGCAGTGGTACGGCATGCCACATAGCTGCCCCGATATTCTGGCAGAAGCGGTCTACGGGCTGCCCGAAGTCAACCGTGAAGCGATTCGCAAAGCGCGCGTGATTGGTCTGCCCGGTTGTTATCCCACCTCGATGCAACTGGGTTTTGCGCCACTGCTCACGCAAGGCAAGCCTCTGGTGAATGAGGGTGCGCTGATCGCCGATTGCAAATCCGGTGTCTCTGGCGCCGGCCGCAAAGCCGAGGTACACACGCTGTTGGCCGAAGCTGCTGACAATTTCAAGGCCTATGGTGTGAAGGGTCATCGCCATCTGCCCGAGACTGTTCAGGGGCTTGAGGCCATCGCAGGCCGCAAGATAGGTCTGACCTTCGTCCCGCATCTGGTGCCGATGATTCGGGGTATTCACTCGACGCTGTACGCCAGCTTGTTGCCCGAGGCCCGCAATACCGATTTCCAGGCCTTGTACGAATCGCACTTCCGCGACGATCCCTTTGTCGACGTACTGCCTCCGGGCAGTCATCCGGAAACGCGCTCGGTAAGAGCCTCGAACATGCTGCGTATCGCCGTTCACCGGCCCGGTGGTGGCGATTTGCTTGTCATTCTGGTCGTCGAGGATAATCTGGTCAAAGGCGCCGCCGGGCAGGGCGTGCAATGCATGAACCTGATGTTCGGTCTCGATGAGACTACGGGTTTGCGCCACGTCCCGATTCTTCCCTGACGTACCTGGCCCCACGGTCGGAAATCCCCATGTCAGCGACAGGGTTGAATTACTGGTCGGGGGGCGCATAATCGGCGATATTTCCTGCGTGGCGATGACCATGCAGGCCGATGAGTCGAATATCCCTCAAGAACATGCGCCATTGTCGGCAGCGCCCGGCGCGCAGGGCTATAATCCCAAGTTATTGATTCATAAGGCAGGAGCATTCACATGAACGCAATCACCGAAATGCCGGCACCCATCAATTTCACGGACAGCGCGGCCAACAAAGTGGCGCAGCTGATCGAAGAAGAGGGCAACCCCGATCTCAAGCTGCGCGTATTCGTGCAAGGCGGCGGCTGCTCGGGTTTCCAGTACGGATTCACGTTTGACGAAATCGTCAATGAAGACGACACGGCCATGATGAAAAACGGCGTGCAGTTGCTGATCGATTCGATGAGCTACCAGTATCTCGTAGGCGCCGAGATTGATTACAAAGATGACCTTGAAGGCGCGCAGTTCGTGATCAAGAATCCGAATGCAACGACCACCTGCGGCTGCGGCTCTTCATTCTCCGCCTGATCTGTTTTTCGCATCTTCAAAAAGCGCGGCTTGGTCCGCGCTTTTTTGTTGCCTTCATTTATGCAAGCCAGGCACCATCGTCACGCAGGGTAGAGCGCCCCAAGTACACGCGTGCCGCGCGCCCCGGTCACCGCTGGCAAGCTACCCGGCAAACGTTCGCAAAAGCGCTCAGCCAGCCATGCGAAAGCCAATGCCTCGACATGTTGTGGTGAGATGCCCAGCGCGCCTGTACTCGACACGGGGCATGGCAGCTGCTCCTGTAACGAATGCATCAGATGGGTGTTCAGCGCGCCGCCGCCGCACACGTATACCGCTTCAGCACTCGCTGCATCGCGCTGTATTGCATCGGCCAGAGTGCGGGCAGTGAAAGCCGTGAGAGTCGCTTGCACATCGGCAGGCGCGGCAGCGGGAAAGCGCTGCAGATGTTGCCTCAGCCATGTCTGGTTGAATAAGTCGCGTCCGGTGCTTTTGGGTGCGGGCAGCGCAAGATAGGGCTCGCTCATCAGAGCAGCGAGCAAGTCTGGCAACACCCCACCGGACGCTGCCCACTGACCACCTTCGTCATAGCGCTGACCACGCTGTGTGTGAATCCATCCATCCATTAGCAGGTTGCCGGGACCCGTGTCGTAGCCGGTGACCTTGCCATCCGGCCTCAGGATGCTGATGTTGCTGATGCCACCGATATTGGCCACCACGCGCGTCTGCGTCGTGCTGCCAAAGACAGACTGGTGAAAGGCGGGTACCAGTGGTGCACCCTGGCCACCGGCGGCGATATCGCGATGGCGGAAACCGCTGATCACATCAATGTCCGTCAGTTCGGCCAGCAGTGCGGGGTTGATGATCTGTCGCGTGTAACCCAGCTCAGGTCGGTGGCGTATCGTTTGTCCATGGGCGCCTATGGCGCTTACCCGTTTCGCGTTGATGCCGGCGTCTGACAGCAGTTGCTGCACGCACGTCGCATACAGCTCAGTCAGTGCATTGGTGGCCAAAGCCTCGCGATGAATTTCATCTTCGCTGGCTGATTGCAGCGCCAGCAGCTCAGCTCTGAGCGCCTCGGGAAATGCAACGAAAGCCGCATGCAAAGTCTGATTGGCTGAACTCAGTACGCCATCAATGCCATCGAGGCTGGTGCCCGACATCAGGCCGATATAAAGAGGGCTTGAAGGCATCTGGATGGGCAAGGCGATGCCGTGATCGACGTTCAGCGCGAAGCCAAAGTCACGGGGTTCGGCGACATCATCGTAAAGCGATGCGTGATATCGGCGACGCGCTTGCGAAAATGTGGCAGGTCGGCAGCAGACAACGCGACTGCCTGGGGCAATGCGATCGTGCTTGGGTCTTGCGATTCATTGTTGACGCGGAATTCGTAGTGCAGATGCGGTCCGGTTGACCAGCCGGTTGTACCCACGTAACCAATTACCTCACCCTGCGTCACCCGCGTACCGGCACGCATGCCGCTCGCGATGCGACTCATGTGGGCATACACCGTTGAATATACCGGGCCGTGTTTAACGATCACTACGTTGCCATAACCGTTTTGCGCACCTGAAAAATCAATGACACCATCGGCCGTTACGCGTATCGGCGTACCTTCGGGTGCAGCGAAATCAATACCCTTGTGTTGTGCCCATTCGCCTGAAATCGGATGCATGCGCATCGCAAAGCCCGAGGTGATACGCGATGCCGGGAGTGGCGATTTGAGAAAAGATTTTTTCAGCGACTTGCCCGACGCGTCGTAATAATGGCCCCGCTGTCCATCGGCGTTGCCAAACCATATAGCTTGCCGGTGGTTGCCGTTGTAGTGAAACTCCGCTGCCAGCACACGGCCGCTGCGAACAAATTCGCTGTCGTGCCATAGCGATTCATAAATCACCTGAAAGTGGTCGCCTTTGCGGAGGTCCGCAGCGAAATCAATATCACCCGAAAAAATTTCCAGAAGCTGCTCCGTCACCGTATCCGGCAGCTGCGCCATGTCGGTGGCGGCGAAAAATGAGGAGCGAATTTCACCGGAACGCATCTCCAGGCGTGGCTCCAGCGTCACCTCAGTGATTTTGCTGCTGAAGCCATCGGTGGTTTTCTCGAGCATCAGACGGGTGGTGTTGTTCTGATGGTCAGCACTGTCCAACAGTGTTTGCATGGAGAGCAATTTCCCCTCCGGGCTGATGCTTGCCTGCAGTCGTGCGCCTGAGCGCAGGCTGATCAGTTTTCGCGCGCGGGCGTCCTTGCGAATGAAATTCGCTGCAACTGCATCATTCACGCCCATGCGATTGAGCAGCGACCACAGATTGTCACCCGGGCGCACCCGTTCTTCGACGACAAAAGATGTCTCGGTCCTGCGCAATGCGCTGATCTGGGTAGAGAGGTCGGGAAGCGCCAGTTCTTCGGTGATGGTCACCACGGGCAGATCGGCTGCGTCCGGTGCCAAAGGCGCAACACCGGCAGCGCCAAATGCGATGAGAGACAGACCGGCTGCGGCAAACGAAAGCTTGCGGCTCTTCGGCAGCAAAAAGAGCTTTCGCCACAGGCGGATGAGGGCTATCCGGGATTTGTCGGTGAGACGCATGCGATAGGATAAAATTTGCTGTTTTTCTGCGCATTGCCGCTTTCGCCGCGCTGCATTTCAAGAAAAAACAAAGGCCGCATTATAGCAAACGCAACACACGATTTTTTGACCTGGTACAAGCCATCATGGACGTAAAAACGCAGGCTGATTCTGTTTCTCAATCGAGCGGCACAGTAGCTCCCACATTGCCGATCTCCGACAAGGTTCGCGAGGCACTCGCCATCGTCAAGCGGGGTGTTGACGAACTACTCATTGAATCCGAATTCGCGCAAAAACTGGCCGCATCCGAAAAAACTGGCAAGCCCCTGCGAATCAAACTCGGTCTGGATCCCACTGCACCGGATTTGCATCTGGGTCACACCGTTGTGCTCAACAAGATGCGACAGCTGCAGGATCTCGGTCACACGGTCATTTTTCTGATTGGTGATTTCACCTCGATGATCGGCGATCCCTCCGGTCGCAATGTCACGAGGCCACCGCTGACGCGAGAGCAAATAGAACAAAATGCGAAAACCTATTTTTCGCAAGCCAGCCTGGTGCTCGATCCCGAGCGTACTGAAATTCGTTACAACTCCGAGTGGTGTGATCCCTTGGGTGCGCGCGGCATGATCGAGCTGTCAGCGCGTTATACCGTTGCCCGTATTCTGGAGCGTGAAGATTTCACCAAACGTTTCAAGGCGGGCACGCCCATTTCGGTACATGAACTGCTCTATCCGCTGATGCAGGGATATGACTCGGTGGCGCTGAAATCCGATCTCGAAATTGGTGGTACCGATCAAAAATTCAATTTGCTCGTTGGGCGGGAATTGCAAAAAGATTACGGCCAGACGCCCCAATGCATACTCACCATGCCACTGCTCGAAGGTCTGGATGGTGTTGAAAAAATGTCCAAATCCAAGGGCAATTACATCGGTATCACCGAGCCTGCCAACACCATGTTTGCCAAGGTGATGAGTATTTCCGATGTGATGATGTGGCGTTATTACGAGTTGCTGTCCTTCCACTCGATAGCTGAAATCGCCCAATTCAAAACCGATGTCGACGGTGGTCGCAACCCGCGCGACATCAAGGTCTTGCTGGCCCAGGAAATCGTCGAGCGCTTCCACTCGCGGCAAGCGGGCGAAGATGCGCTGGCCGATTTCAATCATCGTGCACGCGGCGGGATACCCGATGAAGTTCCGGAACTCGCATTATCCGGCGCTCCCATGGGTATAGGTCAGCTCTTGAAACAGGCCAATCTGTGCGCATCATCCTCGGAAGCGCTGCGCATGGTCGAACAAGGCGGTGTGCGTATCGATGGCGTCACTGTCAGCGACAAAGGCCTCAAGGTCGATGCGGGCACCTTTGTCGTGCAGGTTGGCAAACGAAAATTTGCGCGGGTGACACTGTCTTGATCGCACTGCTGCAACGTGTCACTGAAGCGAGTGTGACGGTGGAAGCGCAGTGCATAGCGCGCATTGCGAAGGGGCTGCTGGTCTTGTTATGCGCGGAGCGGGGCGATAGTGAAAAAGAAGCGGATACCTTGCTCGCCAAATTGCTCAACTACCGTGTGTTTCCCGATGCCGAGGGCAAAATGAATCTCAGCCTTGCCCAAACACAGGGTGGGCTCTTGCTGGTGCCGCAGTTCACGCTGGCCGCCGATACTCGTTCTGGTACCCGTCCCTCTTTCACTCCCGCCGCGCCGCCCGCTGAGGCCAGTCGGCTGTTTGATTACACCTGCTCGCAGGCGCGCGCTTTGCATCCCGTAGTTGATTCAGGCCGCTTCGGGGCTGACATGCAAGTCGCACTCGTGAATGACGGTCCGGTGACTTTCTGGTTGCAGGTGTCGCCTGCGAAGGCTTCATGATGTGCATGCCATTCAATTTGACGACCCGAGTGCGTACCGATGACTGACCTACTCCTGATTCGCCATGGCGAGACCGCATGGAATCGTGTGCGGCGCATGCAAGGGCATATCGACATTGGCTTGAATGAGGCAGGGCAGAGACAGGCGCGATCATTGGCGCGTGCCTTGCAGAATGAGCCCCCGGCCGCGATTTACGCCAGCGACTTGCAAAGAGCGCGCGATACTGCACAGGCCGTTGCCGACATTCATCAACTTCCTGTGCATATCGATATCGCGCTGCGCGAACGATGCTATGGCGCGTTCGAAGGTTTGATGTACGAAGAAATCAGTCATCATCACCCTGAAGCATTTGCGCTCTGGCAGTCGCGCGATCCGCAGGCACGTTTTCCGGCCGGTGAGCGCGAGGCAGAAACGCTGGAAGAGTTTCATCAGCGATCAGTGGACGTCGTCACTCGCATTGCCCGGCAACACCCGGGTCAGCGCATCGTGGTGGTGACCCATGGTGGCGTACTCGATTGTCTCTATCGCGCAGCGCATGATTTGCCCATCACATCACCGCGTGATTTTGCGATCCTCAATGCAGCGATCAATCGCCTGCAATGGGATGGTCAAACATTCCGCGTGCTGCAATGGGGTGATGCTGCGCACATCGAGGCCGATGGTCTGGATGAAATCGATCGATCCCATCCTGCCGCCTGAGGCCAATCCCCGAAACTGAGTGTCGGGCCCCGCTGCGTATAAAATAGGCAGCTTTCTGCAGTGCCACCCCCAGCGGAACCCTTCATGCAGCTAGGTCCCTATCAGCTTCGCAACAATGTCTTTGTCGCCCCCATGGCGGGTGTGACCGACCGGCCATTTCGCCAGCTGTGCAAGGCACTCGGCGCAGGCTATGCGGTGTCTGAAATGGCTGCCTCCAATCCACGCGTGTGGGCCAGCGAGAAAACAGCACGACGCATTAATCACGAAGGTGAAATGGAGCCCAAGGCCGTTCAGATTGCCGGTGCCGATCCTGAACTGCTCGCCGAAGCCGCGCGTTTTAACGTCGATCGCGGTGCCCAGATCATCGACATCAATATGGGCTGTCCCGTCAAAAAGGTCTGCAACAACTGGTGCGGCTCGGCGCTCTTGCGCGATGAGCCGCTGGTTGCCCGACTGCTCGAAGCCGTGGTCGCGGCGGTCAATGTGCCGGTCACGCTGAAATTTCGTACCGGCTGGGACCGCCAGCATAAAAATGCCCTGACGATTGCGTGTATTGCCGAGCAAACCGGTATCGCGATGCTCACGCTGCATGGCCGAACGCGCGCAGATGGTTACAGCGGCGAGGCTGAGTACGACACGATTGCCGCAGTCAAGGCTGCGGTACGCATTCCCGTTGTCGCGAACGGCGATATCGATACACCCGAGAAAGCAGCATTTGTCCTCAAAAAAACCGGTGCCGATGCCGTCATGATTGGCCGTGCCGCGCAGGGGCGTCCGTGGATTTTTCGCGAGATCGATCATTTTTTGCGTACCGGCCAGCATCTGTTGCCACCGACCATAGAGGAAGTGAGGCAACTGATGTCGCGCCACTTGCTCGAGCACTATGCGTTTTATGGCGATTATCTTGGTGTAAGAACAGCGCGCAAACACATTGGCTGGTATGTCAGATCGCTCGAAGGTGGCGAGATATTTCGTCGACAGATGAACCTGATCGAGGATTGCGACACTCAGCGGGCAGCAGTCGATGCATTTTTTCAGTCGCAGCTTGCGCTGGGTGAGCGGTTACAATACTCGCCCGCCGCGCACAAGCTGGCCGCATGAAACTGCAGAATTTGCATAAATCCTCATAATTTGTACCAACCGATTCAGCATGAGCAAAGACAATATTCAGGATGTCGTCAAGAAAAGTCTTGAGAAATATTTCCGCGATCTTGGGGAAATGCAGCCACACAATGTGTACGAAATGGTCATGTTTACCGTTGAAAAACCCATGCTGGAGGCCGTGATGGCGCGCGCCCGCGGTAATCAGTCGCACGCAGCCGAGATGCTGGGCATTAACCGCAACACACTGCGTAAAAAATTGCAGCAACACGGTTTGCTCTGACCTCGCAGATGGATGGTGGTGCACGCGGTCAGGTCAGCGCCAGTCCAATAACACAACAAGCATTCGCAGCCAAACACCTTTTCACAGCGGCGCGGGGTCAATACAAAACAGGGATTTATTCTGCATTCCCCTATCCGTCGCATTCAAATTTTGACAATTTCTCATGATCAGACAAGCGCTTATTTCCGTTTCCGATAAAACCGGCGTGCTCGAATTTGCCCGTGCGCTGGCTTCCATGAACGTGAAGTTGCTATCGACGGGAGGCACCGCCCGTATGCTGGCCGACAATGGCCTTGAAGTGACCGAGGTGGCGGATTACACGGGCTTCCCCGAAATGCTCGATGGACGTGTCAAAACCTTGCACCCCAAAGTGCATGGAGGCATTCTTGCTCGTCGAGATTTTCCCGCGCACATGCAAGCGCTTTCCACGCATGACATACCCACCATTGATATGGTGGTGGTCAATCTCTATCCCTTCCAGCAAACTGTCGCAAAAGATCAGTGCTCGCTCGAAGACGCGATTGAAAATATCGATATCGGTGGTCCTGCGATGCTGCGCTCGTCGGCAAAAAATCACAAAGATGTGGTGGTGATTTGTGATCCTTCCGATTACGACCAGGTCTTGAATGAGATGCGGAGTGGGCAGGGCAATGTGAGCTACGAAACCCGCTTCGCGCTTGCCAAAAAAGTATTCGCACACACCGCGCAATACGATGGCGCCATCACCAATTACCTTGGCGCGCTCGGCCCTGACCGTCAGCATGCAACTCGATCCGTCTATCCCGAGACACTCAACCTGCAATTCACCAAAGTGCAGGACATGCGCTACGGCGAAAATCCTCATCAGTCCGCCGCTTTTTATCGTGATATCGCCACGGTTGATGGTGCGCTCGCAAACTACCGGCAGTTGCAGGGCAAGGAACTCTCTTACAACAATATCGCTGATGCCGATGCGGCATGGGAGTGTGTCAAAAGTTTCGAAGGCAGCGCCTGCGTCATCATCAAGCATGCCAACCCTTGCGGCGTTGCCCTGGGTGCAGATGCCGCCGAAGCTTATGCAAAAGCATTTCAGACAGATCCGACATCGGCATTCGGTGGAATTATTGCGTTCAATGTCGCTGTCGATGGCAAGGCAGCGGAAGCGATTGCCAAACAATTTGTCGAAGTACTGATTGCGCCGGCATTCAGTGATGATGCACGCAAGCTGTTCGCAGCCAAACAAAACGTGCGCCTGCTGGAAATTCCGCTCGGCCATGCCAGCAACGCCTTCGATATCAAACGTGTCGGCGGTGGCTTGTTATTACAGGCACCAGACGCGAAGCAGGTGACGCCTGCCGAATTCACCATCGTCAGCAAAAAACAGCCAAGCCCACAACAACTGCAGGACATGATGTTCGCATGGCGCGTGGCTAAATTCGTCAAATCAAATGCCATCGTCTTTTGTGGCAATGGCATGACACTCGGTGTCGGTGCCGGCCAGATGAGTCGCGTGGATTCAGCGCGCATTGCCTCGATCAAGGCGCAAAACGCCAATCTCTCGCTCGCCGGTTCTGCAGTGGCTTCCGATGCTTTTTTCCCGTTTCGCGATGGACTGGATGTTGTGGTCAATGCCGGTGCGACGGCGGTCGTGCAGCCGGGTGGCTCGATGCGCGATCAGGAAGTGATTGATGCAGCGGATGAGCAGGGGGTGGTGATGGCGTTTACTGGGGTGCGGCACTTCAGGCATTGACAGGGCTGATGCGAAAGACGCTGGATCCCGGCTTTCGCCGGGATGACACTTTATAAGCCATCGTATCGAACAGATAGGTCATCAGATCGAGCGTAAAAGTCGTCTTCAGATAGACCAGCAAAGTGAGCAGACCAAACAGCTCAAAAATGATCAGATCAAGATTTTTAAATGCGATCACCTTAAACAACGTCACCCCGGCGAAGGCCGGGGTCCAGTGTCTTTGAAATTTACCAATGCCGTTCGTATACATGATGGCCAGTGAAGGAATGGTACCTTGTACATCGGCGTTACCAATGATCTGATTAGGCGCGTTTACGAACACAAAACAGATGCCGTGCCGAGCTTCACCTCGCGGTATCAATTGCATCACTTGGTTTGGTACGAGCATGCCGTTGAAATACGCTCAGCGATCCAGCGAGAAAAGCAGCTGAAGAACTGGAAGCGCGGCTGGAAAATCCAGCTCATAGAGCAAGCCAATCCTTACTGGCACGACCTCTACCCCGCCCTCCTGTCATAATCCCGGCATGAAAATCCTCGGCATCGACCCCGGCTTGCGCGTGACCGGCTTTGGCGTGATACGCAAAGAGGGAAATCGGCTCGCCTATGTCGCCTCGGGCACGATACGCATACCCGACGGTGATTTGCCGTCCCGGCTTAAAGTCATCCTTGATGGCGTAGCCGAAGTCATCGCTACCTATCAGCCGGATTGTGCTGCGATCGAGATCGTTTTTTCCAACGTCAATCCTCAATCCACGCTGCTCCTCGGACAAGCGCGCGGTGCGGCGATTTGCGGACTGGTTGGCGCTAATTTGCCAGTCGCTGAGTACACCGCCTTGCAAGTAAAGAAGGCGGTCGTTGGGCAGGGCAAGGCGCAAAAATCGCAGGTGCAGGCCATGGTGCAGCGTTTGCTGAAACTCGAAGGCCTGCCCGGTACCGATGCTGCCGATGCGCTGGGTGTCGCCATCTGTCATGCGCATGCAGGTACGGGTATCGCGACCCTGAGTGGATTGGCGCCTGAATTGGCTCGCAAAGGATTGCGCGTGCGTGGCGGTCGTCTGGTTGGCTGAAGGCGCTCGGCGCTGCGTTATCATTCACCGTTGCGTATCACGACAAGAGACTTTCCATGATCGGTCGCCTCTCCGGCATCCTGCTCGATAAAAATCCCCTGCAATTAATCGTCGATTGCCAGGGTGTTGGCTATGAAGTCAGCGTCCCCATGAGCACCTTCTATCAATTGCCCTCTGTTGGCGAGAAGGTGGTTTTGCTGACCCACTTCGTCGTGCGCGAAGATGCACAGTTGCTGTTTGGTTTTGGCACCGCGCAGGAGCGCGAGTTGTTTCGAGAACTGATCAAGATCAGTGGCGTAGGCGCTCGTACGGCGCTGTCCCTGTTATCCGGCATGTCCGTGGCGGATCTGGCGCAGGCCGTCACCTTGCAGGAGGCGGGCCGACTGACCAAAATTCCTGGCATCGGTAAAAAAACGGCAGAGCGTTTGTTGCTCGAATTAAAAGGCAAGCTCGGCGCGGATCTCGGTGGCGGCGGTGCAGTGGCCCAGGACAGCGACAGCGACATTCTGAATGCATTGCTGGCACTCGGCTATTCCGACAAGGAAGCCACGCTCGCACTCAAGCAGGTACCTGCCGGTAGCAGCGTGTCCGACGGCATACGTCATGCGCTCAAAGCCCTTTCCAAAGCTTGAGTCAGCCAGCCTCAGGCTACAATGCAGCGATGAGCATACAGACCGACGATTTCAGCGAGCAGCGCATCATTGCCGCCACCCCGGTGTCGCCTAACGAAGAGGCGATCGAGCGTGCACTGCGTCCCCACAAGCTCGACGAGTATGTGGGTCAGGAAAAAATTCGCGAACAGCTCGAAATTTTTATCACAGCTGCGCGCAATCGCGGTGAGGCGCTCGATCACACGCTCTTGTTTGGCCCACCCGGCTTGGGCAAGACCACACTGGCGCACATCATTGCGCGCGAAATGGGTGTCAATCTGCGGCAGACCTCCGGTCCAGTACTTGAGCGCGCCGGTGATCTGGCCGCCTTGCTGACTAATCTCGAAGCCAATGACGTGCTGTTCATTGATGAGATTCACCGGCTCTCGCCCGTGGTTGAAGAAATTCTTTATCCGGCGCTCGAGGACTACCAGATCGATATCATGATCGGCGAAGGTCCGGCGGCCCGTTCGGTCCGACTGGATTTGCAACCATTTACGCTGGTTGGCGCCACCACTCGCGCAGGCATGCTCACCAACCCCTTGCGAGACCGCTTTGGCATCGTGTCGCGTCTGGAGTTTTACACCGCGGAAGAATTGGCGCGCATCGTGACACGCAGTGCATCCCTGCTCAATGCCGTAATTGTTGGCGAGGGCGCACTTGAAATCGCCCGCCGTAGTCGCGGCACACCGCGTATTGCGAATCGTCTGCTGCGTCGGGTGCGTGATTATGCGGAAGTCAAAGGCAAGGGCGAGATCACCAGTGCGATAGCAGATGCGGCACTAAAGATGCTGGATGTTGATCCGGTCGGGTTTGATCTGATGGATCGCAAACTGCTGGAAGCGGTGCTCTTCAAATTCAGCGGCGGGCCTGTGGGCCTCGACAATCTCGCCGCAGCAATCGGTGAAGAGCGCGACACCATTGAGGACGTGCTCGAACCTTATCTCATCCAGCAGGGATATTTGCAGCGCACGCCGCGTGGGCGTATTGCTACGCCGGCGGCTTACAAGCACTTCGGCGTCGCCGCACCGCAGACTAATCCCAATGGCGATTTGTGGTGAGGCGACTATTCTTCCCGGATCCAAGTCTGCGTACGCCCCAGCACCGAAACGCCAATAAAGCCTCGCACATTTAATTTTTTCCCTTTGTCTTCCAGCCACACCTTGCATCGATAGGTCTTGCCATTTTGTGGATCAAGGATCTCGCCGCCAGACCAGACATCACCATCTTTTTTCAGGCCACTGCCAATCTGCATGCCGATGACGGGTTTATTTTTTTTCTCGCCCGGGCATTTGTCACACAGAGGATTAGGCTCCTCACCGGGCTCGCGGAAAAGTTTTTCAACTGTGAGTTGCAGCTGACCGTTTGACTCGGTTACACGTACCAGCGATTTTTCCTTGCCGGATTTGTCGTCAATGGTGCGCCACAGTCCCACGGGATTTTCATTGGCTGCCGCATGAGCTGATATCAGCGTCAGTCCGAGTGCTATCAGTAGCAGAATTCGTATGCGCACGATGGTCTCCTTTATTTATTTTAGTTTTGCCAGTTGTTCACGTAATTTTTCCAACGTTGCGCTGAAATTCTGTACACGCTCTTTTTCCTGGGCGACGACTTGCGCCGGTGCGCGAGCGACAAAACTCTCGTTACCCAGTTTGGCATTCGCCTTCGTGATTTCGCCTTCGAGTCGCAGTATTTCCTTGCCCAGTCGCTCACGCTCAGCCGCAATGTCGATTTCGACCTTCAGCATCAGCCGCGTGCTGCCCGCCACCGAGACAGGCGCAGGTGATTCCGGCAGTGTATCGACGACCTGCACGTCAGATAGCTTGGCCAAGGCCTGAAGATAGGGTGCAAAACTCTGCAAACGACCATGATCCGCACCCTCAATAAACAGCGGTACTTTCAGCGCAGGAGATAGTTGCATTTCGCCGCGCAGATTGCGGCAGGCATCCGTGAGTGACTTCAGTTCCGTCATCCAGGCCTCGGATTGCGTATCGATTTTTTTCAGGTTCGGTTCTGGATACGCCTGCATCATGATCGAATCACCCGCCGGGTTCAGCGTGCGGCCCGATAGTGGCGCCACCGTTTGCCACAACTGCTCGGTGATGAAAGGGATGATCGGATGGGCGAGTCTGAGTATGGTTTCCAGCACGCGCAACAAGGTTCGTCGTGTCGCGCGCTGCTGTGCTTCATTCCCATGCTGAATCTGCACCTTTGCAACTTCCAGATACCAGTCGCAATATTCATCCCAGATGAATTTATAGATAGCTGATGCGATATTGTCGAAACGGTACTCGGCATAGCCTTTCTCGACTTCTGCTTCAGTGCGCTGCAAGATCGACACGATCCAGCGATCAGCTTGCGAGAAATCCAGATAACTGCCGGTTGCACAAGCCTCTGCGCCATGCTCGGCAAGTCCGCAATCTTTGCCTTCGGTATTCATCAACACAAAGCGCGTTGCGTTCCACAGTTTGTTGCAGAAATTGCGATAACCTTCGCAGCGGTTCAAATCAAAGTTGATATTCCGACCCAGAGAGGCATAGCTCGCCATCGTGAAGCGTAGCGCATCGGTACCATAGGCCGCGATACCGCCAGCGAATTCCTTGCGCGTGGCTTTTTCAATACTCGCTGCCTGCTTGGGATTCATCAGCCCGGCCGTGCGTTTGGCTACCAGTTCATCGACACCGATCCCATCAATCAGATCAATCGGATCCAGCGTATTGCCTTTGGACTTGGACATTTTCTGTCCCTGAGCATCGCGCACCAGTCCATGCACATACACGGTTTTGAAGGGTACTTTGCCGGTGAAGTGCGTGGTCATCATCACCATGCGCGCGACCCAGAAGAAGATGATGTCAAAGCCCGTCACCAGAACGGTGGAAGGCAGGAATAAGTTGTAGTCAGGTGTTTCTTCCGGCCAGCCCAGCGAGGAGAAGGGCACCAGCGCCGACGAGAACCAGGTATCCAATACATCCGCTTCGCGCGTGAGCGTACCGTTGTAACCGGCCGCCGCGGCCTTTGCTTGGGCTTCACTCTCGTTGCGTGCCACATAGATATTGCCAGCGTCGTCATACCACGCCGGAATCTGATGACCCCACCAGAGCTGACGTGAAATACACCAGTCCTGAATATTATTGAGCCACTGGTTGTAGGTGGTAGTCCAGTTCTCCGGCACGAAGGTCACTTCGCCTTGCGCGACTTTGTCCAGCGCGACTTCGGCAATCGATTTGCCGGGAAAATGAGTGCCCGCAGGCGCAGGCTTGCTCATCGCGACAAACCACTGATCAGTGAGCATGGGCTCGATCACCACGCCGGTACGGTCACCACGCGGCACCATCAGTTTGTGCGGCTTCACCAGTTCCAGCAGACCTTGCGCATCCAGGTCAGCCACAATCTGCTTGCGTGCTGCAAAACGATCCATACCCTGATAAGCAGCAGGAGCGTTGTCATTGACTTTCGCATCCAGTGTAAAGATGCTGATCTGCGCGAGGTTGTGTCGCTGACCCACCGCATAGTCATTGAAATCATGCGCAGGGGTGATTTTCACGCAACCGGTGCCGAAAGCTTTATCGACATAGCTGTCGGCAATGACGGGAATTTCTCGATCCGTTAAAGGCAGCTTCAGCGATTTGCCAACAAAGGCGGCGTAGCGTTCATCGGTAGGATCAACAGCCACAGCCACGTCGCCCAGCAAAGTCTCGGGGCGCGTGGTGGCTACGGTCAGGTGTCCGCTACCATCGGCAAAGGGATAGCGGATGTGCCACATGCTGCCATCTTCTTCTTCGGAGACCACTTCCAGATCCGACACGGCAGTACCCAGCACTGGATCCCAATTCACCAACCGCTTGCCACGGTAAATCAAATCTTGCTCATGCAAACGAACGAAGACTTCGGTGACGGCTTTGGACATTTTGTCGTCCATCGTGAAGTATTCGCGACTCCAGTCGGTGGACGCACCCATGCGACGCATCTGGCCGGTGATGGTGGAGCCTGAGTGTTCTTTCCACTCCCAGACTTTTTCGAGGAATTTCTCGCGACCGAGATCGTGGCGCGAGATTTTTTGCGCATCCAGCTGGCGCTCAACCACGATCTGCGTCGCAATGCCCGCATGATCAGTGCCGGGTATCCACGCGGTGTTGTGGCCACGCATGCGGTAATAGCGCGTCAGTCCATCCATGATGGTCTGATTGAACGCATGGCCCATGTGCAAGGTGCCGGTGACATTGGGCGGCGGAAGTTGGATGGAGAACGAGGGCTTGCCTTCGTCCAGTGTCGCGGTGAAGTAAGCGCGCTTTTCCCACTCGGTACGCCAGAATTTTTCTATCTCTGCGGGCTCGAAGGCCTTGGCTAATTCCATGATTTTGCGAATATTTTTCGAAACGCAAGATTATACGGTGAAGTGGGCATTGCGAAGGGCGCCGGGTGACGCATGCAAGGCCTAGGTATGTTGGAGCGGCGAGACTTGGCGATCACTTGCGCAAAGCCCGTCCGCCGCAGTGGCGCAAGCGATATAATCAAGCCTGCCGCGCCCATCGCGGCCAAACGCTAGGGGTCCTGCCGACGAAGCAATGGCAGGTGAGACATACCCTCGAACCTGATCTGGATAATGCCAGCGTAGGAAAGCGACAGTCGAGCATCCTGCTTCCCTGACCGTTTCCTTCGCAAATTGACAAGCAAAGGAAGCTCATGAACGCCAATCCGCAGTTCCTCGCCGCCACCGCCACGGTGGACGAAGCCGCGATCCAGCCGCTGCCGAACTCGCGCAAGATTTATGTCTCAGGCTCACGCCCCGATATCCGCGTACCGATGCGCGAAATCAGCCAGAGTGACACGCCGGCGTCGTTTGGTGCCGAGAAAAATCCGCCTGTCTACGTCTACGATACCTCCGGTCCTTACACCGACCCCAGCGTAAAGATCGACATCCGTTCCGGTTTGCCCGCATTGCGCGCGGCCTGGATTGCCGAACGCAACGATACCGAGGAGCTCGCCGGTCCGACATCGCAGTACGGCATCGAACGTCTGAATGATCCCAAGCTGGCCGAACTGCGCTTCAATCTGCACCGCAAACCTCGTCGTGCCAAAGCGGGCAAGAACGTCACACAGATGCATTACGCGCGTCAAGGCATCATCACGCCCGAGATGGAATACATCGCCATTCGTGAAAATCTGCGCCGTCAGGAATATATCGAGAGCCTCAAAACCTCAGGTCCCAATGGCGCGAAGCTGGCCGAACTCATGGGTCGTCAGCATCCGGGGCAGTCGTATGGTGCGGCGATTCCCGCAGAAATCACACCGGAATTCGTGCGCAGTGAAGTGGCCCGTGGTCGCGCAATCATCCCCAACAATATCAACCACCCCGAAAGCGAGCCAATGATCATTGGTCGCAATTTCCTGGTGAAGATCAATGCCAATATCGGCAACTCTGCAGTGACCTCGTCCATCGGTGAAGAAGTCGAGAAAATGACCTGGTCCATTCGCTGGGGTGGTGACACAGTGATGGATCTATCGACTGGCAAACATATTCATGAAACACGCGAGTGGATCATTCGTAATTCGCCTGTGCCCATTGGTACCGTGCCTATTTATCAGGCGCTGGAAAAAGTGAATGGCAAGGCGGAAGATCTGACTTGGGAAATTTTCCGTGACACGCTGATCGAGCAAGCCGAGCAGGGTGTCGATTACTTCACCATTCACGCAGGTGTGTTACTGCGTTACGTACCGCTGACTGCCAAGCGCATGACCGGTATCGTTTCGCGCGGTGGTTCCATCATGGCCAAGTGGTGTCTTGCCCATCACAAAGAGTCCTTCCTGTACGAACATTTCGAAGACATCTGCGAGATCATGAAAGCCTACGATGTGGCCTTTTCATTAGGCGATGGCTTGCGTCCCGGTTCGATTTATGACGCCAATGACGAGGCACAGTTGGGCGAACTGAAAACTCTGGGTGAACTGACCCAGATCGCCTGGAAGCATGATGTGCAGGTCATGATCGAAGGCCCCGGCCATGTGCCGATGCAGATGATCAAGGAGAACATGGATCTGCAACTCGAGCAGTGCCACGAGGCGCCGTTCTACACACTGGGGCCGCTGACCACTGATATCGCGCCGGGCTATGACCACATCACGTCAGGTATCGGTGCAGCACAAATCGGTTGGTACGGCACTGCGATGCTTTGCTATGTAACGCCGAAAGAGCACCTAGGGTTGCCAAACAAGACGGATGTGAAGGACGGCATCATCACCTACAAGATCGCAGCGCATGCGGCCGATCTGGCCAAGGGACATCCGGGCGCGCAGATTCGCGATAACGCATTGTCGAAAGCGCGATTCGAGTTCCGTTGGGAAGATCAGTTCAATCTTGGTCTGGATCCGGACAAGGCCAAGGAATTTCACGATGAAACCCTGCCCAAGGATTCTGCGAAGGTCGCCCATTTCTGCTCGATGTGCGGACCACACTTCTGCTCGATGAAAATCACGCAGGAAGTGCGCGACTACGCAGCCAAAGAAGGCATCACGGAAATTGCAGCACTCAAGCAGGGTATGGAAGTCAAGGCCGTGGAATTTGTGAAGGCGGGTGCCGAGTTGTATCGCAAGCAGTAACCATGACCGAAACAATTGCTATTGAACTGAATGGCGAGGTCCGCATGATCAGCGACAGCGATAGCGTGCAGGACCTGATCGATGCCTTGTCACTGACGAATCAGGCGCTGGCGATTGCCGTCAACCGTGCGGTGATACCGCGCGCGAAATGGCGAGAGCATCGCTTTGCCAGTGGGGACAAGGTGGATGTGGTGCGCGCGATTGGTGGTGGTTGACGATTTTTTTGTCAGTGATCTCAAACCTGTCATCACTTGCATGCGACCCGAATTCCCCACTGGCGGCCGGCGAAAGCCGGGACACAGTGACTTTAGTTGATCTACGGAGAACTCCGAATTATGCAAGACAATCAACAGCCGGAAGGCCTCACCATCGCAGGCAAAACCTATCGCTCGCGCCTGCTGGTCGGTAGCGGCAAATACAAAGACCTTGACGAGACTCGTCTGGCCACCGAGGCCAGTGGCGCAGACATCATCACGGTCGCCATTCGTCGCGTGAACATCGGGCAGGACCCGAATGCTCCCAGCCTGCTCGATGCTGTGCCTCCATCGAAATACACGATCTTGCCCAACACGGCCGGCTGCTACAACGCCAAAGATGCGGTCTACACCTTGCAGCTTGCGCGTGAACTGCTCAACGGTCACAAGCTCGTCAAGCTCGAAGTGCTTGGCGATGAAAAAACTCTTTTCCCCAATATGCCGGAAACACTGAAAGCCGCCGAGACTCTGGTGAAGGATGGTTTCGATGTCATGGTGTATTGCAGTGACGATCCCATACAAGCGAAGATGCTTGAAGAGATAGGCTGTTGTGCCGTGATGCCGCTGGCTTCGTTAATTGGCTCGGGCATGGGCATACTCAATCCATGGAATCTTTCATTGATCATCGAGCAGGCCAAAGTGCCGGTGCTGGTCGATGCCGGCGTGGGCACGGCATCTGATGCAGCGATTGCGATGGAGCTCGGTTGTGATGGCGTGCTGATGAACACCGCGATTGCGGGCGCCCAAGATCCCATACGCATGGCGCGCGCAATGAAACTCGCCATCGAAGCAGGTCGCGAGGCCTATCTGGCCGGTCGCATTCCGCGACGTTTTGCAGCATCACCTTCATCACCGATGGCGGGTCGCGTCGCATGAAGCGTCCCTGTGTGCTGGTGTTTGCCGGGCTCGATCCCAGCGGCGGTGCCGGCGTGCAGGCAGATATCGAAGCGATCAACGCGATGGGTGCGCATGCGCTGCCAGTGATTACCACATTGACGGTTCAGGACAATGACCGAGTCAAGGCGATCTACCCCGTCGACGCAGGCATCTTGCGCGAGCAAGTGCGCATGCTGTGCGAGAAGTTTCCTATTGCAGCCATCAAGATTGGTATTGCAGGCAGTCAGGACAATGTCGCGGTAATTGCCGAAACCATCCAAGGTCTCAGACAACAGACATCCGACGTGCCGGTGGTTCTAGATCCGGTGCTTGCCAGTGGCCACGGCGATGCCTTGTCGCGTGAAGACGCGGTCGCCATGCTGCGACCACTGCAGTTGCAGGCGACGCTCGTCACACCCAATTTGCCCGAGGCTGTGCGGCTGTGTGATGGTGAAACTTCGATCTCAGCTCAGGCAGTGCAGCTACTCAAGCGCACCCGTCATGTGCTGATCAAGGGTGGTCATGGCGATGGCGACACCATCATCAATACCTGGTTCAGCGGCGCGCACGAGCAATCATGGCGCTGGCCACGATTGAGCGGCGAGTTTCACGGGTCGGGTTGTACGCTGGCATCCGCCATTGCCGCTTGTCTTGCGAATCAGCAGGACATGCAAGACGCCTTGTCGCGGGCACAATCGTTTGTGCACGCATCGCTTACCAACGCCTATCCCATCGCTGACGGACAGCGTATACCGGCGCGAACTACCCCATATTTGCAGGAGGTTTCATGAAAGGTTTGTATCTTGTCACGCCCGATTGGGATGATACCGATCAGTTGTTGTCAGTAACGGAGTCCGCCCTAAAAGCGGGCGTCGCGATGCTGCAGTATCGTCACAAGACGGCGACGGACGCATTGCAGCGACACCAAGCCACGGCATTGCGTGATTTGTGCAGACAATACAAGGTACCTTTCATCATCAATGACCATCTTGCGCTGTGCGAGGAAATCGATGCTGATGGTGTGCACGTGGGTGGTACCGATGCAACCGTCGCCGCCGTCAGATCCGTGATGGGCCCGGACAAAATCATTGGTGCTTCCTGCTATGGTGATTTGCAGAGAGCCCATGATGCCGCCGCTGCTGGCGCCAATTATGTTGCCTTTGGGGGGTTTTATCCTTCACGCGTCAAGAAGTACGAGGTGTCGACGCCGGTCGATATTATCTCGCGCGCCAAGGCTGCGCTCACTGTGCCCGTCTGCGTGATTGGTGGCATGACCCCCGAGAATGCAGTGCCGCTGGTGGCCGAGGGTGCTGATCTGGTAGCTGCCATCAGCAGTGTGTATCAGCATGAGCGTCCTGCATCTGCCGCGGCAGATTTTGTCAGACTCTTCGCCTGAAATCGGCATAGGCTCTTAGCCAAGCTGCTGCAAACGGCAGCCATTCGTTTTATTCCTCCGCTCGCCGCGCAATACCTTTCATTCAGAAATTCCACCAAGTTTGTTGGAACCAACATTCAGTTCTTGCGACTCAAGCAACGCTTTCTGCTCAATCACTGGGCACTGAGGTGTTTGTTTGCGCCGTTCATGATCAACGGGTAAACAATCTGTTCGATCTTCGAAAATTGAATGAGGTTCACTTTGTCTTTCACGCTCTCGCATGTGCAGGATTTGATGCATTCACTGGGCCCCGCCTCGCCCTGGATCGAGTCACTGATACAAGAGTCAAGTGATAGCTGGACCTTGCATTCCAGCGAGGGGCTTGATATTGCAGTGACTTTCACTGATGGGCCAACGCGCCTTCTTTTATCGGCTTTGCTCGGTCGACCAGAGGAAGAGCATCAACACCTTGTTTATATGACGATGCTCTGTGTGAATCTGCTACACGCAGAAGATAACGCCCTTCGCGTTGCTTTGACGGGACCTAGTGGCGAGTTGATGCTGATGAGTGATGCTGTACTGGCTGAATCGAGCGTCGCCAGCCTGCAGCATCTTCTATGGAGTTTCCATCAATCGGCCAGCCGCCTGATCGAAAGAATTCACGCCATCACACATGAGGATGCCGAATTCGAACCCATCGTTGGGGATTTTCTTCGAGCTTGATATTTTATTTTTTATAAAGGAGTTGAACTATGCAAGCAGCCGTGACTCATGCCGCCCGAAATAAGAGAAATGTGGTCATTCTCAATCCCGGCATCGACAAAAAGAAGGTTTGCGAAATCTATGATGCGGTCCGAACAAAAGCTGAGCAGACGATTGTTCGGGCAGGTACGGATGGCAACGACAATTTTTACGTCTATATGCCCAAGCGCGAAAACCGGATCGCGGCAGCCACCTACAAGGCAGCAAGTATCCGACACCACCGTCAGGCCATGGGTGAGTTGCTGGATAAGTCGGCCAATATACTGAACCATGAGAAATGGATTGATAAAAAAGATAAGGACTGCATTTCGCAATTGAATCACCTGAGCACAAAGGATGTGGCTCGCGCAGAATTTACCGTTGGCGAACTGAAGCCTCATCTCAAGCCCTTGAATGACAGTGTCCGAGCGCGTGATCGGTGGGTCAAAAGAGCCAATCTCAACAGAAATTTCAGCCCTTTACCGAAAAAAGATCAGGACTACTATGCGCAGTTTTTGAATAAAACCAAGGAAGATAAAAACAATCTACGCGTCGCATTATTTGGCGATAAAAACTTGCAAGTGTCGATGGCGGAAGAGCGCGCTATCGTGGGTAGTATCGACAAGTTACTGCAAGCCTACTTGAATCGAACTGACAAGAAACAGTCCTTGGAGAGTTTTATTCAGCAAAGTCCTGAGAAGGATTTGTTATTGCGGTTTGCCAATGCCTGGCTCGACCACTCGCAGAGACCTGAAAAATTCAAGGCACCCAACTTACTGCATGCTTTCAGTTGGAACAAGGCGATCACTGATGTTGCCAGACGTATACAGACTCAGTTGAAATCTTCTCACGCGAAAAAATCGGCTGATTCAAAACGCTCGTTGTTTTCGGCAGTCAGTCCGGCGAGAGAGAAAGGGCTTGCGCACATGCTGGAATCGTCGAGATTGGATATCTCGGATGACATTAAAGATGAGATTCAATCGCCTTTCAAAGCCGTGTCCGTAGCAAGGCCATCGGGTCTGATGTCATTAGGGACTGACGATAAGCGACATGTGTCCGGGATCATCGCGGATACCGTGCCAGGTCCTGAGATAGAGGTGCCTTCCCTTACGGAAGACGAGCTGTCTTCTGAAGATACTTCCTTGTTCGAGGGGCATCGGATGATGCGGGCGAGCGAAGGTGCCTACACAATTTACGTGAAAGCACCGGTGGCCGAAGGCGGTGATCCGAATGCGACTCTGCCGGTAAAGCAATAAACCGTTTAGGGAAGCGCTGATTAAATAAACGCAGAAACTTTTGTGGCAAGATCAATGGAGCCAAGACATTGATTTTATTGATCCCTGCGTCGCACAGCTGCGCTGGCGCGCCATAAAACGCAGATTTATTCAGCATCTCCCTGGCAGCCAACGGCGCGACCGGATCGCGCCGTATAATCGGGAGATGCAAAATCTCCTGCAACATCTCAATGAAGAGCAACTCGCTGCAGTCACGCTGCCTGCCCAGCCGGCGCTGATTCTTGCCGGTGCCGGCTCTGGCAAGACCCGCGTACTCACTACTCGCATCGCCTGGCTGGTGCAAACTGGCCAGGTCTCTCCCAGCGGTCTGCTGGCAGTCACATTTACCAACAAGGCAGCAAAAGAAATGCTGGCGCGTCTGTCGGTTATTTTGCCGGTCAATACGCGTGGCATGTGGATAGGCACGTTTCACGGCCTGTGTAACCGCCTTTTGCGCGCACATCATCGTGATGCCGCCTTGCCGCAGACGTTTCAGATCCTGGATTCGCAGGACCAGATGTCAGCCATCAAACGGCTGCTCAAGCGACTCAATGTCGACGATGAAAAATATCCGGCCAAGCACCTGATGTACTTCATCAACAGCGCCAAGGATCAGGGTTTGCGGGCAAAAGACGTTGAGGCAAGCGACGACTATCAGCGAAAATTTGTTGAATTGTACGAAGCCTACGATGATCAATGCCAGCGCGAGGGTGTGGTGGATTTCGCCGAACTACTGTTGCGTAGCTATGAGCTACTCTCGCGCAACCAACCCTTGCGCGAACATTACCAGTCGCGCTTCAAGCATATTCTGGTCGATGAGTTTCAGGATACGAATGACCTGCAATACAAATGGCTCAAGCTGCTGGCAGGTGAACATGCGGCTGTATTTGCGGTGGGCGATGATGATCAGAGTATTTATGCGTTCCGCGGTGCCAATGTCGGCAATATGTCGGCATTCGAGCGAGAGTTCAACGTCCAGAATCTCATCAAGCTCGAGCAAAACTATCGATCGCACGGCCACATTCTGGATACGGCGAACCACCTGATCTCTCACAATCGTCGCCGCCTGGGCAAGAACCTTCGTACTGACGCCGGCCACGGCGAGCAAGTGCGCATATTCGAGGCCTCGAGTGATTTGCAGGAAGCCCAATGGCTGATCGAGGAAGCCAAATCCCTGATTGCCGAAGGCTGGCTGCGCAGCGAGATAGCCATGCTTTATCGCTCCAATGCCCAATCGCGCGTGATCGAGCATGCGCTGTTCACTGCAGGCATGCCTTACCGAGTCTATGGTGGACAGCGATTTTTCGAGCGCGCTGAAATCAAGCATGCGATCGCTTATCTGCAGCTGATTGACAACGCGCATAATGATTCTGCATTTTTGCGCGTCGTGAATTTCCCCACGCGTGGTATCGGTGCACGCAGTATCGAGCAATTGCAGGATGCTGCACGTCAGTACGGCATCTCGCTGTACGCTGCAGTGCCTTATGTGGCAGGCAAGGCTGGTACTACCATTGGCAGTTTCGTCAAGCTCATCGAAAACATGCGCTTTGAAACCGAGCGCTTGCCGCTTCCCGAGATGGTGCAGATCATGCTCGAGAAAAGCTCGCTGCTTCAGCACTATCAGTCCGACAAGGATGGCGCCGATCGCATCGAAAATCTCGAGCAGCTGGTTAGCGCGGCGACCCTGTTTGTGTCTGAAGAAGGTTTCGGCATGGATGCGCCGGCATTGCTCGGCCCCCGCGTTGATGCCGCTGCACCCGTAGCTATTGGCGAGGGTCTAGAGATCATTGACGCCGACGCGCCACTACCGAGCGTGATGTCGCCTTTATCGGCATTTTTGTCGCATGCTTCACTGGAGGCCGGCGACAATCAGGCGCAGGCGGGGCAGGACGCGGTTCAACTCATGACCGTACACGCGGCTAAAGGTCTGGAATTCGATGCCGTGTTCATCACTGGTCTGGAAGAAGGCTTGTTCCCGCATGAAAATAGCGAAGAAGCAGAAGACGGTGTGGAAGAAGAGCGACGGCTGATGTATGTGGCCATCACTCGTGCCCGCAAACGGCTTTACATGAGTTTCGCGCAGACACGAATGCTGCATGGCCAGACTCGCTACAACCTGCGCTCGCGGTTTTTTGAAGAATTACCCGATGAATCGCTGAAGTGGCTGTCACCGAAGGTGCAAACCAAATGGGTCGGTCATACGCAAAAAGCGGCCTGGCTGGATGAGCCCGAGCATGGCAATAACGCGATCGCACAATCGCTCAGCAGTCAAAAAGACAATGGCTGGCGCGCTGGTCAGACAGTGTTTCACCAAAAGTTTGGCGAGGGCGTGATTGTGGCGATCGAAGGCAGCGGCACACAGGCGCGCGCCAATATCAACTTTGGCAGAAATGGGATGAAGCTGCTGGATCTGGGGGTGGCGAAGTTGGACCGGATTGATTAAAAAGCGAGACCTTGTTTGCAGTTCGAATTTGAATAAATTTCACGGACCGAGCTCAGAACACACCAGATCATCTGCGGTTGTCAGTTTTTCTTTCCTCTTTTTGATAGTTTTCTACCTGGGCTTTTACGGCCTTTGCAGACAATCCTGAAATTCCTTGTTTCTTGCTTGTCTCTGTGACGTTGCGGAGTGCGTTATCAGCATCGGTTTTTGACATCCCGGCTGTTCTGAAAATAGCGAGCACGTCAGCTTTTCTGGCTTTGTATTTAAATAAATTATTAAAAAATCCGGAAGAAGAGCTTTTGAATAAGCCGCCTTTTAAAGGATTCCCATCCTTGCCCGCAATACTGGTTGCGCCTATTCTGGAAAAAACCAGAATGTCTGTGTCCTTTAATTCTTTCCTGTCTGTGGATTCGAGTTGAGCAAAATAGGCATTTCCTCTTGAATTTACTGGTTGAATGTTTCCACTGTTCATGATCTACCCTTAACCCCTGAATGTGTCAGAAAAAGTGTTCGATTCTGATGCGTTTTTACGTCAAAAAATCATAGTTACTTGATCAACGCAAAATTTCATATTCAGTGACATCAAGTTTGAATTTGTTCCGGCTTGTCGAAAATTTCTACATAGGTCGGGTAGAAAGAGCAATACATCACAATCGTGAGTATCACAGACAGGGGCATGAGCAACATGATCGCGACAATAGCTTTGCCGAGAATCAAGCCCAGGAGAGCGCTGATGATCGCGGGTACGGCGATGCCGACCACGATCCAGCCGAGTGCGTACGCGAGGAAGGCTTTACCACAGCGGCGTACGGCGAAGAAACTGTAAAAAATTGCCTTGAATAAACCCATGTTTTGCCAAGTGGCAAGTGGTGCGGCATGCCAGAAGGCCATCGCGAAGGGTACATAGATCAGCGCAGAAAACACCATCGCCAGCGGAAGTTCGGCGACCGGGATGTTTTGCTCATCGGCACGCAACTGGCCCGACATCAGTTTCCAGAAGATCCCATCATCAATAACGGTGGATGCGGCAACAGCCAGAATGGCGGCCAGCAGATACAGCACACCCAGACGCAGCAGCGTGCCCAGCGCGGGTGAGCGGAAGGCGGTCAGCAATAAATCCGGCTTTGCCTTGCGACCCGCTTCAATTTCCACGCAGGCTTGCATGAAGGCCATGGAAAATGTCGGTACCAGCAGCAGCGGCAGCAGCTGCCCAACCATGGGTATCAGTGACAGAACAAACATCAGCAGCATGTACAGCAGAAACAGCATCGACAATTCCGCAGGTTGTTTGCGAAACAGTGCGAAGCCCTGACGTATCCACTCTATACCTTGGCTGGCGCTGATGTTATCGGTCTTCATGTCAGACCTTCGACAGCGATATTGATACGGTGTCGCAAGATACGTTCGAAATGGGTCGGGTCGTGGGGGGTGAGCATTTCAGCTTCGCGCGGCATATGAAAATCATAAAGTCGGGATATCCAGAATCGCAGTGCTGCTGCACGCAGCATTGCTGGCCAGGCCACTTTTTCAGCCGCGGTGAATGGGCGCACCTCGTGGTAGGCATCAATCATCGCGCGCACTCGGCGCGGGTCGCTCGCGCCCGTTTCCAGATCAATGCACCAGTCGTTGACAGTCACAGCCACATCGAACAGCCAGGTATCACAACCGGCAAAATAAAAATCAAAAAAACCGGTCAACTGTTCGCCATCGAACATCACATTATTGCGAAACAGATCGGCATGAATGGGGCCGCTGGGCAAGGCGTGATAAGTGTCTGATGCCGCAAAAGCCTCTTGGAAATGCATCTCGGCTTTCAGCAGATGTCCAGTGGCCTCATCCAGATAAGGCAGCACCAGCGGCGTGGTCTCGCGCCACCAATCCAGTCCACGCAAATTTGGCTGATAGAGCGCATAGTCCTGCGCTGCCAGATGCATGTGGGCCATCATGTTGCCCACCGCACGGCAGTGAACTGCTTGGGGTGAAGGCTGCCAGCTACCGCGTAGTCGGGTCACTACCGAAGCTGGCTTGCCATTGAGGGAATGAATGATCTCGCCCTGATGGTTGGCAATCGGCGCCGGCACCAGCACCTTGCGTTCTGCGAGATGCCGCATCAGGTTCAGATAAAAAGGCAGTTGCTCGAAGCTGAGCTTTTCGAAGAGGGTGAGGACGAACTCACCGCGGTCCGTGGTCAGAAAAAAATTGCTGTTTTCTATCCCCGAAGCGATGCCTTCGAGCGATTTGAGCTGGCCAATCGGGAATTGCTCCGCCCACGGAATCACATCTGCAAGGCTGACCGGAGTGAAAACTGCCATAAAAGAAAACAGGAAAAAGGTTCAGCCTAAGTGGAATATCGAGGGTCTTGCGTTTCAGCGACTGGGTGGCGGGGGCGCCGATGGGCTGTCCTTGGAGGACTTGCTGCGGAACTCGAAAATTTCCCATTGGGCTGCACGAACACCACCTTCATGGGCCGGAATTTGCTCTGCAGGAGTGACATGGTAGACATTGTTACCGCGTTTCACGCGCACCGAAGTGACGGCATTTTGTTCGCGCGTCTGGGTAATCTGAGTCGTGCCATCGGGTGCGGCTGCGGGCAAGCTGTCATCGGGCAAGGGCTCGAGGGTCACGCCGTAAACCAGAGTGACGCAGACCGCCAGCGCGGCGCAGGTACAGACACGGTGCCACTGAAGCAAGCCGGATGAGTACTGTTTCATGAAAGGGCCCCGTAAGGAGAGTGAGCGCCATACCCTGCGCACCAGTCCTCATTCTAGCAAACCGCTCGTGGGCAGGTTACAGGAAGGACTTCTGCGGTCGTTCGGTTTCGGCCGGTACGATATCCCGTTCTTCATAGAAGGCAAAAATGGCGTCCACGACGTACGCAGGCTCGTCAATCAGCTGCACCAGATCCAGATCCTCTGGGTGGATCAGCCCCTGCGCCGCCATTTGCTCGCGCATCCACTGCAGCAAGCCGTGCCAGAAGGTCGTGCCGACCAGAATGACCGGAATCCGGCGGGATTTACCGGTCTGGATCAGGGTAATCACTTCGCTCAGCTCATCGAGGGTGCCAAATCCGCCGGGCAGAATGACGTAGGCATCGGCGTATTTGACGAAAGCGACTTTGCGTGCGAAGAAGTGGCGAAAGGACAGCGAGAGGTTTTGCCATCCATTGCTGGTCTGTTCGTGGGGCAGCTCGATGTTGAGACCGATGGAGGGCGAGCCGCCCTCGAATGCGCCCTTGTTGGCGGCTTCCATGATGCCCGGACCGCCACCGGTGATGATGGAAAAGCCTTCGTCGGAGAGACGACGCGCGATATCCATCGCTGTGGCGTAATAGGGATTGTCCGGGCCGATGCGCGCAGAGCCGAAAATGGAGACCGCTGGTCGGATCTCTGACAGGCGCTCAGCGGCGTCAATAAACTCTGCCATAATCGTGAACATATGCCACGATTCGCTGGCTTTGCGCGACGTGGCGTGCTCAAGATTTGTCAGCTGCCGCAGTCGCGGTACATGTTTCCGGTCGCGTTCCATATGAATAAAACCCTGTTGCTGGTGGATGGTTCGAGTTATTTGTATCGGGCCTTTCATGCGATGCCCGATTTACGCAATGCAGAGGGTGCGCCCACAGGTGCCATCTACGGCATGATCAACATGCTGCGAAGGTTGCGGCAGGACTACGCGGCAGCATACATTGCCTGCGTGTTCGATGCAAAAGGGAAAACCTTTCGCGACGACCTTTATCCCGAATACAAAGCCAATCGGGCTTCCATGCCCGAAGATCTCGTGCGCCAGATTGAGCCTATCCACGAAGTCGTGCGGGCGATGGGCTGGCCCATCCTGATGGTCGAGGGAATCGAGGCCGATGACGTGATCGGCACGCTTGCCGTACAGGCGGCCTCGCAAGGACTCGATACCGTGGTCTCGACGGGTGACAAGGACCTTGCCCAGCTCGTCAATGAACGCGTCACGCTGGTCAACACCATGAGCAATGAAAAGCTCGACCGTGACGGCGTCATGGCCAAATTTGGTGTGCCTCCCGAGCGCATCGTTGATTACCTCACGCTGGTTGGCGATACGGTGGATAACGTGCCGGGTGTTGAAAAAGTCGGTCCCAAGACAGCCGTGAAATGGCTCACGCAATATGGCACGCTGGACGAGGTGATCGCGCATGCGAATGACATCGGTGGTGTGGTGGGTGACAATCTGCGTCGTGCGCTCGACTGGCTGCCCCAAGCGCGGCATCTGGTCACGGTAAAGTGCGACTGTGACTTGTCGGCACATCTCAGTACCATCGATCAGCAGCTGATCAATCGGCCTGAAGACAAGGAAGCCTTGCGCGAATTTTTCACGCGCATGGGTTTTCGTACCTGGCTGCGGGAAATCAATGCAGAACGTCAGGCCTCTGCTGCCACCGCGCAGCCTCCCGAGGCTGATGCGCAAGGTGGCTTGTTTGCCGCAGATGCCTTGCCTGATCCGCCACCCCAAGTTCATTACGAGACCATTGTTACCGAAACCCAGCTGCAGCACTGGCTGGCAAAGGTAGAGGCGGCCGCGCTCACTGCCGTCGACACCGAAACGACATCACTGGACGCAATGCGCGCCAGTCTGGTCGGTATTTCGCTGTGTGTCGAGGCGGGCACTGCGGCTTATATCCCGATCAATCATCGCTATCCGGGCGCACCAGACCAGCTCTCGATCGAGCAAGTTCTCGCAACACTTCGACCCTGGCTGGAAAATCCCGCCAAGCCCAAGCTGGGTCAGCATTTGAAATACGACAGCCATATCTTCGCGAACCATGGTGTGAGCCTGCAAGGTATCGTGCATGACACGCTGCTTCAGTCGTATGTGCTGGAGTCGCATCGCAATCATGATATGGACAGTCTTGCGCTGCGCTGGCTGGATAAAAAAACCATCAGTTATCAGGATGTCTGCGGCAAAGGCGCATCGCAAATCGGTTTTGATGAAGTCAGCATCGAGCGTGCTACCGAGTACGCGGCCGAGGATGCGGACATCACACTCCGTCTGCATCAGGCGATGTGGCCCCGTATCGAATCCAATGAAAAACTGCGATTCATTTATGAGGGTATTGAAATACCCACCGCGCGCGTGCTGCAAAGGGTTGAGCGTAATGGCGTACTGATCGACGTTGGTTTGCTGGAAGCGCAATCGGCTGAGTTGGGCGCACGTCTGCTGGCACTGGAGCAGCAGGCGCATGAGCTGGCCGGCCAGCCTTTCAATCTGAACTCCCCCAAACAACTTGGCGAAATTCTTTTCGATAAGCTGGGCCTGCCTGTCGTGAAAAAAACACCGGGTGGCACGCCTTCAACTGATGAAGAGGTCTTGCAAAAACTGGCAGAAGACTATCCTTTGCCCAAGCTGTTGCTGGACTATCGCAGCCTGTCCAAATTGAAATCGACTTATGCCGACAAATTGCCACGCATGGTTAATCCGCAGACCGGTCGCGTGCATACCAATTATGGTCAGGCGATCGCAGTTACTGGGCGGCTGTCGTCGAACGAGCCGAATCTGCAAAATATTCCGGTTCGAACAGTCGAAGGTCGTCGCATTCGCGAAGCCTTCATCGCTGCGCCCGGCCATCAGATCATCTCGGCCGATTACTCGCAAATCGAGTTGCGCATCATGGCTCACCTGTCGGGAGATGAAGGCATGCTGCGCGCTTTTGCTTCGGGCGAGGACATCCACCGTGCGACAGCGGCCGAGATTTTTGGTGTGGCGGTCAATGAAGTCGACAGCGAGCAGCGACGCGCGGCCAAGGTCATCAACTTCGGTCTCATGTACGGCATGAGCGCCTTCGGACTGGCCGGCAATCTTGGTGTGGAACGCTCTGCTGCGCAGATGTACATGGACAAATACTTCACCCGATTTGCAGGCGTGAAGCAGTTCATGGACGATATCCGTCAGCAGGCCAAGTCACAGGGCTATATCGAAACCGTATTTGGCCGGCGGCTCTGGCTGCCTGAAATCAATTCACCCAATGGCCCGCGCCGTCAGGGTGCCGAGCGTGCAGCGATCAATGCACCCATGCAGGGCACGGCAGCCGACCTGATTAAATTAGCGATGATCGCTGTCCAGAACTGGCTCGATACTGACAAGCTGGGTTCGAAGATGGTGATGCAGGTCCACGACGAGCTGGTGCTGGAAGTGCCCGATCATGAAATTGCCATCGTGAAGGAAAGACTGCCCCAGCTGATGGCTGGCGTCGCGCAGCTGAAAGTGCCGCTGGTGGCCGAGGTCGGCTGCGGTGCGAATTGGGAAGTGGCCCACTGAGTGGCTTGCTCCGTAATCTGACGAATTGCCCCGGCCCCGCAGGCTATGGTCTAATCGCGGGGCTTTTCAGACCAACCGGGATTTCAAAATTAATCCAACGCTAACCTCCATTTTGCTGGCCACTGTTCTCGCAGGTGTGATCAGTATTTCCGCGGCCGCTTTTCTGTCGTACAGCCTGCTGTCGAAGATGGTGGAGCGCATGGTCAGCCTGTCGGTCGGCATCATGCTGTCGACTTCGCTGTTGCACGCTTTGCCCGAGGCCTTCGAATCCGAAGCCAATATTCATGCCCTGTTTGCGACGCTGCTCGCTGGTTTGCTCGGGTTTTTCCTTCTGGAGAAATTCGCAATCCTGCGCCACTCGCACCACTACGAAGGCGATGGCCATGATCACGAGCATGGGCATGATGCGCATGAGGCCGGTAAATCAGGCTGGATGATTCTGGTGGGTGACGGGCTGCACAACTTCACCGACGGCATCCTGATTGCGGCCGCTTTTCTGGCCGATCCCAAACTGGGCGTCATCACGGCACTGGCCATCATTGCGCATGAAATTCCGCAGGAGATCGGCGATTTCATAGTGCTGCTCAACGCCGGCATCAGCAAAGTACGCGCTTATGTATACAACCTGATCTGCAGTTTGATGGCGGTGGTCGGCGGGCTGGTGGGTTACTACATGCTGGGCGATGGCATGCACCTGATTCCCTATGTGCTGGTACTGGCCTCATCGGGATTTATCTATATCGCCGTCAGCGATCTGATGCCGCAGATGCAGCGCCGCGCAACCTTGCGGGAATCGATTCCGCAGTTTGTGCTGATCGCACTGGGCGTCGGCATCGTGCTGGTGCTGACGCACCGTTTTCATTTGCATTGAGGTCGGGCAGCCACCATCGTGGCTGAGATCATTCGGTTCCCGTGGCCACGGGTCGTGATGGATCTGAGGACCACTCGCTCCAGGAACCCGGATACAAAGCCGCGCCGCGCAAGCCGGCAATCTCCATGGCCAGCAAGTTGTGGCAAGCCGATATGCCCGAACCACACTGCGCGATCGTGGTGTCCGGGCTGCGAATGAGTGCACTGAAATCTGCCTGCAATGCTGCTGCAGATTTGAAGCATCCATCGGGCTGCAAGTTATCTTTGAACCAGCGGTTTTTCGCTCCCGGGATGTGACCGGCGACCGGGTCTATGGTTTCATTCTCGCCGCGAAAACGATCATTCGCACGCGCGTCCAGCACGATTGACGTTTTTGTCTCGAGGTTGGCCAGAATATCGTCAGCCGATACCGTGCGCACTAGCGGCGCCTGTAGCGTAATGCTGCCGACTGGTTTGGCGATGACTTCGGTTGTCAGTGCGCCGCCGGCTGCCTGCCACGCCGGCAATCCGCCATCAAGCAGCGCAACGGCCGCATGCCCCACCCAGCGTAGCATCCACCAGACGCGCGAAGCAAACATGCCACCATGCCCGTCGTAGACAATCACTTGCGAGTGCGGATGTACACCCCAGTGCCGCAGTGTTTCAATGAAATTTTCGCGAGATGGCAGGGGATGCCGACCGCGGAAAGCCCCATCTTCGGCCGCCGATTTGTCGGAGAGATGTACATCTGGATCCGCATGCTGGGCACTCGGCACATGGCCGATAGCAAAAGCGGCTGCACCAGCGTGTGGATCGGTGAGCTCGCCGCGACAATCCAGGATCACGAAGGCAGGATCATCCAGATGCCGTTGAAGTTCGGTCACTGAAATAAGCGTGGTGTACGACATTTGGCTCTCCGTGGTGATAGCTCAGATCATCTTTTGATGCTGCTGCGAGCATTATAAAAGGTGGCTGCAACACCACTGGCCAGAATGATTGCGATGCCCAGCCATCCGGAGAGTGAGAGATGATCGCCCCAGATGAGTATGCCCCAAATGCTGGAGAACACGATGCCGGTGTATTGCAGATTGGCCGTCACCAGCATTGCACCCAGTCGGTAGGCACGTGTCATCGCCATCTGCGCAATCGTTGCGGTCAGGCCTATGGATCCGAGCAGCAGAAAATCGATGCCGGAGAGCGTATGAAGAATATGAAATTGACCGGTACGCAGATAGCTGTCGGCCAGCCCACTCAGCAGACCGGCGATGACACCACTGACCGAAAAATAAAACACCACCCGATATTCCGGCTCACCCAGCTGGCCGAGTTTTTTAACTTGAATGTAAGCCAGCGCCGAGAGAAAACCCGAAATCAGCGCGAGCAGACCACCCAGCCACTGATCGGCATGAATCGTGGGCTTGAGCAGCAGTGCGACTCCTGCAAAGCTGGTGATGATCGCAGCTGCCAAGCCCCACTCGAAGCGGCGTTGCTTGTGCCACCAACCCAGTGTGAAGACAATCGCTGCAATCCAGATCGGCGCCATGTAATTGAGTGTCATCGCGGTGGCCAGAGGCAGCTGACCGATGGCAAAGAACCACAACCACAGCGCAGTCACGCCAACCAGTCCGCGCCATGCATGGTGCCAGGGCAGGGCAGTGCGCAAGGATACTTGCTGCACGCGAGCGAAACCGGCGATGAGCAGCATGCCAACCAGCCCGCGGCACATGACAATTTCGGAAGTAGAGGAGGTGGCCGACGCCAGCTTCACGCAGACGCCCATGATGGCGAATATGAAGCTGGCGAAGAGCATCCACAGCGATTGCACGCGGATGCTCCCGGTTCAGCAGAGGGATGTCAGCATATCGCTTGCAGGGATCACGTGAGGGATCAATGCATCGATCACTGTGCAGTTCACAGTGCGATTTTGCTGCGATACCACTCGTGGAAATGCTGCATGCCGTCTTCCATCGGTGACTGATAAGGGCCGACTTCGTTGACACCGCGTTCGACTAGAATGCGGCGGCCTGCGTCCATGCGCAAGGCGATTTCATCGTCCTCGACACAGGTTTCCATATAGGCGGCTCGTTCAGCAGCGACGAAATCTCGTTCGAACAATACGATCTCTTCGGGGTAATAGAACTCGACGACATTGGTTGTTTTCTGCGGGCCTTTGGGCCACAGTGTTGATACCACCAGCACATGGGGATACCACTCAACCATGATGTTGGGATACAGCGTCAGCCAGATCGCGCCATAGGGAGGTGCTTCACCATTACGGTAGCGCAGTACCTCTTCCTGCCAGCGCCGGTACACCGGCGAGCCTGATTTTGCCAGTGCGGCATTGACGCCAACGGTTTGCACGCTGTAACCCTCGCCGAGTTCCCAGCGCAGATCGTTGCAGCTGACAAAATTACCCAAGCCCGGGTGGAAAGGTTCGACGTGATAATCCTCGAGATACACCTCGATGAAGGTCTTCCAGTTGTAGTCGCACTCATGAACCTCGACGTGATCGAGCATGTAACCCTCGAAATCGAGGTCTTTCGTCACTGACAGATTTTTCATCAGCGCCGCAACATCCACGCCATTGTTCTCAAACAGCAGGCCGTTCCACTGCTGCAGCGGGGTGGTCGACAAATTCAGGCACGGTGTTTCACCGAAATGCGGCGCACCGATCAGTTCGCCTTTGAGATCATAGGTCCAGCGATGCAGAGGGCAGACAATATTGTCGGCGTTGCCACGGCCACTCAGCATTTTCGCCTGACGATGACGGCACACATTCGACATCAATTCGATGCCCTGCGGATTGCGGACGAGAATGCGGCCTTCGTTTTCCCAAGAGAGTGCTGCATAGTCGCCAACATTGGGGACCATGAGCTGATGACCCGCGTATTGCGGTCCTTGCTGGAAAAGCTGCTTTTTTTCTTTTTGCAGCAGAGCGTCATCGAAATAAACGCCTACTGGAAGTTGCGCAGTAGATCGCGCGAGTTTTGCGAGACTGGCCAGATCGGACATCCCCACCCCCAAATTAATTTTCACCAACCTAAGAGAGAAAGAGTCCGCAAAACCTATTCAATCGAAAAAGAATAGTACTTTTTTGGACGAGAGCGGGATTATACCCGCGGGCACAGTCCGGGGTAGGGGCGACGAAAAAACAAGGCCCGATTGCATTTTTTTGAAGACGCTGCAGCCCAGTTTGGCCAACTTTTGAGGTGTTTTTTATCATTAAAAGTATTTATTTGATAATGAATCAGGTCGTTTAAGGGCAGACCGCGCGGGTATTCTCGTGGATGCCAAATCGCTTGCACTAAAATAGGCACCCCTTTCCAGGACCCGAGTCATGCCTAAAAAACCTGCTGCCGAACCTGCATCCGTCTCGTTTGAGTCCGCGATGGCGGAACTTGAACAACTGGTTGCCAAAATGGAATCCGGCGAACTCCCGCTGGAAGCTTCTGTTGCCGCTTACCAGCGCGGCTCCGAGCTGGTTCAGTATTGCGCGGCGCAACTGGAGCGCATTGAGAAGCAAGTGAAGGTGCTCGAAGGCGACATGCTCAAGCCATTCGCCACCGAGGATGAAGAAGAGGATGACGCATGAGTGCGGATTTCGCCGCCTGGCGTGCCACTGTGCAAGCCGACATGGAGGGCATGCTGCTCTCTTTTTTGCCGCCCACGACCCAGCCGCCACAACGCCTGCATGAGGCCATGCAGTATGCAGTGCTGGATGGTGGCAAGCGCGTGCGACCCTTGCTGTCATTTGCGGCCGGCGAATTATTCAATGCCCCACGTGATGCGGTGGCTTGTGCAGCAGCAGCCGTTGAAATGATTCATGCGTACTCGCTGGTGCACGACGACATGCCGTGCATGGACGACGACGATCTGCGCCGTGGCAAGCCCACCGTACACAAAAAGTACGATGAGGCCACGGCATTGCTGGTGGGCGATGCATTGCAGTCCCAAGCCTTTGAAGTGCTGGCAGCCGCGCCGCTTGACGCAGAACGCAGGGTTGCGATGTTGGCAACGCTCGCGCGCGCTGCCGGATCTCTGGGCATGTGCGGCGGACAGGCGATCGACCTTGCCTCAGTCGGACTGGTTCTGTCGCTTGCTGAACTGGAGCAGATGCACAGACTCAAAACAGGAGCCTTGCTCGAAGCCTCGGTGATGCTCGGTGCGATGGCGGGCAAGAACCTGACCGCCGCCGAAGCCGACGCCCTGCGCACCTATGCGGCTGCGATTGGTCTGGCGTTTCAGGTGGTGGACGATATTCTGGATGCCACCGCCGACTCGGCCACACTGGGCAAAACGGCGGGCAAGGATGCGGCCGATAACAAACCCACCTATGTGTCCATTCTCGGCCATGAAGAGTCGCTTGCTCTGGCAGAGAAGTTGCGGCAGGATGCCCACAGTGCACTCAAGCCATTTGGGGATGGCGCACAGCGGCTCAAAAGCCTGGCCGATCTGATCGTGCACAGAAAAACCTGAGACACCCATTATGGAATTATTAAAACAAATCAATGATCCAGCCGCGCTGCGCAGCTTGTCGCGCGCCGAACTCAAAACGCTTGCAGACGAATTGCGTACCTACCTGCTGGAGTCGGTTGCCAAGACGGGTGGGCATTTGTCGTCCAATCTCGGCACGGTCGAGCTGACGATTGCGCTGCATTATGTTTTCCACACGCCGGAAGACAGAATCGTTTGGGATGTCGGTCATCAGACTTACCCGCACAAGATACTGACCGGGCGGCGCGATCGCATGCCTTCACTGCGTCAGCAGCACGGCTTGTCCGGTTTTCCGCGTCGTGACGAGAGTCCTTACGATACCTTCGGCACTGCGCATTCTTCCACGTCCATTTCTGCGGCCTTGGGTATGGCACTCGCTGCACGTACCAAACGCGAAGACCGTCATTCCGTCGCCGTCATTGGTGATGGCGCCATGACAGCGGGCATGGCATTCGAAGCGCTGAACAACGTTGGCATTTACGATGACATCAAGATGCTCGTCGTCCTCAATGACAACGACATGTCCATCTCGCCACCTGTGGGCGCGCTCAACCGCTATCTGGCGCGGCTGATGTCCGGCAAATTTTATGCAGCTGCCAAGAACGTTGGCAAATCCGTGCTGCCGCCGTCCATGTTTGAACTCGCAAAACGTTTTGAAGAACATGCGAAAGGCATGCTGGTGCCTGCAACGCTGTTTGAAGAATTCGGATTGAATTACATCGGTCCCATCGATGGGCATGATCTTGATTCGCTCATACCAACGCTGCAAAACCTGAAAAATCTTGAAGGCCCCCAGTTTCTGCATGTGGTCACGAAAAAAGGGCAGGGCTACAAGTTGGCGGAGGCCGATCCTGTGCTCTACCACGGCCCGGGCAAATTCAATCCCACCGAAGGCATCAAGCCGGCCGCAGCCGGCAAGCTGACTTACACGCAGGTGTTCGGCGACTGGCTCTCGGATATGGCCGCAGAGGATGACAAGTTGATCGGCATCACGCCAGCGATGCGCGAAGGTTCTGGCATGGTGAAATTCGAACAGAAATTCCCTGAGCGTTACTACGATGTTGGCATCGCTGAACAGCATGCCGTCACTTTCGCTGCAGGTCTCGCTTGCGAGGGACTCAAGCCGGTGCTCGCGATTTATTCCACTTTTCTTCAGCGGGGTTACGATCAATTGATCCATGACGTCGCGCTGCAAAATCTGGATGTCACGTTCGCGCTTGATCGTGCCGGCATTGTCGGTGCTGACGGCGCAACGCATGCGGGTAACTATGATCTTGCGTATCTGCGCTGCATACCGAATATGGTGGTGATGGCGGCGAGCGATGAAAACGAATGCCGTCATATGCTCACCACTGCCTATCGCCACCCGGGACCAGCGGCAGTGCGCTACCCGCGAGGTGCCGGTATCGGTGCAGAAGTCTCTGCTGAACTTTCGGTCATCCCAATGGGCAAAGGCGAGATTCGTCGCAAGGGCAAGCAGGTCGCGCTACTCGCGTTCGGCACCATGGTCGCACCTGCACTGCAAGCGGGCGAAGCAATCAATGCGACGGTCGTCAACATGCGTTTCATCAAGCCGCTGGATGCAGCGCTCGTGGCCGAGCTCGCTGCAAGCCACGATTTGCTGGTGACGATAGAAGAAGGTTGCGTGATGGGTGGCGCGGGATCAGCGGTAGCTGAGGCGCTGGCGGCCGCTGGCATCGTGAAGCCTTTGTTGCAACTGGGTCTGCCAGATCAGTTCATCGATCACGGCGACGCGCAGCAATTGCTTTCGCAATGCGGGCTTGATGCAGAGGGCATTGCGGCTGCTGTCACTCAGCGATTGGGCAAGACCGAACCGAGGCTGGTCGTCAATAATCACTGAGCGGGGTTTTGGCTTTACCGAATCCGAATTGGATGACTGAGGGACTTCGCCCCGCGTCTCGACGTGCAGCTCCCGATATACGATCGGTTCGTCGCCTGAGCTGCCGGGCACATTTATTGGCCGGTGTTTCGGCCTTTTTCCCAAGTCACGTCGCTGCCGCCTGCGTGTCGATTCAATACGCGCGCCAGAACAAACATCAAGTCGGACAACCTGTTCACATATTGTCTCGGCTGAGGATTGAGATCTTCTGCGTGGCCCAACGCGACGATGGCACGTTCGGCACGCCGGCAAACGGTTCGACAAACATGCGCTTGCGCAGCTGCGCGTGATCCCGCGGGCAAAATGAATTCCGAGAGCGCCGGTAGGTTAGCGTTGTATTTCGCCAGCAAAGTGTCGAGTCGTACCACATGAGTTTCCGTGATCAGACTGAAGCCAGGTATGCAAAGCTCGCCGCCCAGATCGAAGAGATCATGCTGAATCGTGATCAGCTCTTCACGAAGATCTTCCGGCATGTCTTCGCACAGCAGGAGGCCAAGATGCGAATTCAATTCATCCACGTCGCCCATGGCTTGAACCCGCAGGGCGTCTTTGGTGGTTCGGCTGCCATCACCCAGTCCGGTTGTGCCATCATCCCCGGTGCGGGTGGCGATTTTGGAAAGTCGGTTGCCCATATGAGAAATAATAAAAAAAGTCGAAGCGCAGGATACGGGAAAATCCCGTCTTTCGGCTGATTAATGCGGACGATTCGCCCTATTTGACCGTTCGATTAGGTGCCAAAGGGTACAATAGAATGCTTACGGAGAAACTTCCATGAACCATCCTGCCCCGCCCTCTGCCCTCAGACGCGACATGCCTGAGGCACTACTGGCCGAGTTGAAGACTATTTTCGGCGAGCGTCTGTCGACCTCCATGGCCATGCGCGAGCATCATGGCCGTGATGAATCCTCATACGATCCCATGCTGCCCGATGCCGTCGTGTTTGCGCATAGCCCCGAAGAGGTCGCGTCAGCGGTTCGCTTGTGCAATCAGTATCGCTTCCCCATCATTGCTTACGGCACGGGTACCTCGCTCGAAGGCCACATTCTGGCGCTGCAAGGTGGATTGTCGGTCGATCTGTCGCAGATGAATCAGGTGGTTGCGGTGAATCCGGAAGATCTGACCGTGACAGTGCAAGCAGGCGTGACACGCAAGCAGTTGAATACTGAAATCAAGGACACCGGATTATTCTTTCCGATCGATCCGGGTGCCGATGCATCCATCGGTGGCATGGCGGCTACCCGCGCCTCGGGTACGAATGCCGTGCGTTACGGCACGATGCGGGAGAACGTGCTCTCGCTGACCGTGGTGACGGCCGAGGGCAAGATCATCAGAACCGGCACGCGCGCAAAAAAATCTTCAGCTGGCTATGACCTCACCCGCCTGTTCGTCGGCAGCGAAGGCACGCTCGGCATCATTACCGAAATCACCCTGAAAATTTATCCGCAGCCGGAAGCGATTTCGGCGGCGGTGTGTTCGTTCAACGATATTGCCAGCGCCGTCAATACGGTCATACAAACCATACAGATGGGCGTGCCGGTGGCGCGTGTTGAATTCGTTGATGAAAATGGCGTGCGGGCTTTCAACAAGCATGACAAGCTCACCCTGCCCGAAAAACCTTTGCTGCTGTTCGAGTTTCATGGCAGCGAGCATGGCGTCAAGGAGCAGGCAGAACTGGTGCAGCAAATCGCCGACGAGCATCAGGCGATTGGCTTCGAGTGGGCGACCCGCCCGGAAGATCGCTCCCGCCTCTGGCAGGCGCGTCACAATGCCTATTTCGCGCTGCTGCAGATGCGCCCCGGCTGTCGTGCAATATCGACCGATTGCTGTGTACCCATTTCACGACTGGCAGAGTGTCTGCTCGAGACCAAGGCCGACTGTGAAAGAGAGAACATCATTCACGGTATCGTCGGGCATGTCGGTGACGGAAACTTTCACGTCCAGATGCTGGTCGATCCGAATGATCCTGAAGATATCGCACGCGCAGAAGGCGTGAATGAACGCATGGTGCATCGTGCGATCGCGATGGATGGTACGTGTACGGGAGAGCATGGCATTGGTTTGCACAAAATGGATTTCCTGATTCACGAGACTGGCGAAGATGCCGTCGGCCTGATGCGTGCGATAAAACATTCGCTCGACCCGAACAATATTTTCAATCCGGGAAAGATCATCCGCTGGTAATTTTTTGCCGTTTCTTTCTACGTTGAGATCACCTACTCATGGCAACACGCATTCCACCGGTCCACGCGCTGTCAGCGTTTGAGGCAGCAGCGAGACACGGTTCTTTTGCTCTTGCGGCAGAAGAGCTCTGCATCACCCCATCGGCACTGTCGCATCGCATTCGCTTGCTGGAAGAGTTCGTTGGCGAGCGCTTGTTTCTGAGAGATGGTCGTAACGTCGGCTTGTCTGAATTCGGGCGACGTTATCTAGATGTCGTGCGTCAGGCGCTGAGAACACTGACCGATTTTCCGATGCCGCGCCGTGCTGCTTCGGTGCAGCCTCGTATCAAGATCACGGTACCACCGACTTTTGCGCGGTATCTGCTCGTACCCAAGCTGGCATCGTTCACTGAAGAGCATGCCGATATCGCGGTTGAAATTTATCTGTCAGTACCGCTTTATGATCTTGCGCTGGGCGAAAGCGATGTAGAGGTACGCTTTGGGCCAGGCAAATATCCGAATCTCCAGTGCGAGAAATTGTTTTCGGAGCCCACCTTTGCAGTCGCCAGCCCCGACTACCTGCGCAAGGTTGGCGAGATCGCCACACCTCAGGATTTGGAGAAAGCGACCTTGATCCGGTCTGCGCTCGAACCTTGGCAGCCCTGGTTTGAAGCCGCTGGTCTTGATTGGTCTGAACCCAGTACCGGGCTGCGGGTTGATGATCTTGGTCTGCTGCTCGAAGCGGTACGTCGTGGCCATGGCATTGGTTTGACTCGCGAGCACTTTGCGCGCGAATTGCTCGATAGTGGCGAAATCGTTCGTTTGTTCGATATGCAGACAGCGACACCGCCCCATGCTTATTACGTCGTTTATGAGAAGCAGGCCGCCGAACGTCCGGAGGTCATGGCTTTTCTGCAGTGGATGCAGGCGACTTTCCGAAGCGCCTGACCATTCCCACTCGTCGCCTCGACATTCCTTCCAATATCCTCGGCATTCTGCCGAGGGCCTGTTCTGCCTCCACTTTTTCTGCGCTCGAATTTTCCAGGCATCAGGCAACTGATGCGGCTTGTACTTGTTGATCTGAACTTTTTCTGGTGCGTGGGTACTTAGAACCTGCCTCGTTAGCCCGCTTGCGTCGTTGGCAGTACCTTGTCGTACGTCTGTACTGCCTGCGTTACTACCGCCTAGCCATCGACCTAACGAGACAGGTTCTTAGCGGTGTCTTTCGCTTTTTCCCATTTCACTACGCCGACCCATCGTGAGTCGGACATTCATTTCAAGGAGTTTCAATATGAGTACGGATCGCTTGCCAAGCGGCGGCACACGCACGACCACTCTTGATCAGGTCGGTCAGCCAACGGGAAATTCCACCGGTGAGCGAGAGCAGGAGCGTCAAGTAACACCGCCTGCTCTGCGCCAGAGGCGAACTGGGCGCGAAGATCTTGAAGATGAAAAAGACGAAGATCAGCCAAAAGAGGTTTCATTATTAAACCAGCATTCGAAACCTGAGTTAATTGCTCGCAATAGTGCGAACCAGTCATCATTTCAGATTGATCCTGAAGATCAGGAAAAATTTGTCTACACAAAAGAACAGTTTATGGAGGCAGTCGAAAAAGAAGACGTAAGGGCACTGGTTAAAATGTTGCGCCATGGTAAAGATGTCGGTCCAGATAAATTGACTGACGGCGATTTTCTTCAAATCACGAGAAATCTCATTGATACAAATAAGCCTAAAATTTTGTCAGATCTGATACCCGAGAAAGAGATTTTCTGGAGATTTTTCCTCATATTTTTTGAAGATATTAAGTCCATTGATCAATTTAAAAATTTTCTAAATTTCAGCAAAACGATGGATGAGCATCGCGCCTTGCCAAAAGATTTAAAGATCAGTTTATTTTCAAAAGGGCTTTTGATCGTCATTGAAAAAGGCTGGTCGGACATGCTGGGGACGATGCTGCAGCTTGAATCCAGTCTTGTTGTTGAGGGTGCCAAGGGTGACCGCGGCTACCTTTCTGCTCTTAAGTTGTCGGTAGAAAATGGAAATGATTTGCACCAACTGCTCTTGAAAAACATGGTTGCCGATACATCCCAGGTAAAAGTCGGCATGAGTGCTGAAACATTTTCCTTCGCGGCGGGATTGGCTTCAGCGACGGGGCATCTTGAATGGGCCATTGCACTGCAGGATGAGAAATTAAAAATGGAAAAGGCGGATGGGAAAGATCATCCTGATTTCAGTCATTCACTGGGTCACAAAATCAATGCGGGTAACGAAGAATTTTTCACTACAGATCTCATCAATTTTTGTTTAAAGTTGCAGAGAAATTCATCTTGGGCAATTCAGAACTCAGTTGACAAAATTATTGATTTGTACAAAAAGAAGTCTGACGGCAGCAAGTCAGATGATTTTTATTTTCTTTCCAATGCGCTCATCATGGAATGCATGCGGCCTCGTGTTGCGCAGGCGATTTCGGATACCTATTTAAACTGTATGGATGCAATCACCGTCGAGGAAACCTCGAGTGCCTCTGAGGATTCTTCCCAAGATGGTGATCACAGCAGCAGCGCAAATACAAAAGGGATAGTGTCGGGGCACTTTATCAAATTGGATTCTTTCGATTACTCTCGAGATTCGGATGAGGATGACACCCAAAAATCTCAGGAGGCAGAAGTGCGAAGACTGCAAGCGCTATTTGCGAGTCAATTGGGTTCTTTGTATGTCGACGATGATGGAGTTGACTTGGTCACTGCACTACAGGTGTCCACATTGAGTCAAGCCGGCCAAGATTTCATTGATAATCTATTGCGTGACGTACCAAAATTAATAGATGATTGCTTTAATTTGATGAATTCCAAGCTCATATTGGATGCTCAGGTTTTAGAAAAATTTTTGATCGATGATTTCGCTTTTCCTGAGTCCCTGGCGAGGTTTTTGGCAGAATCCATGAGAAAGCTAGTAAAACAGTGGGCAAACAAGCCCGGTATGGTTTTGCCTCGGCCGATGAGCGCTTTGGAGATAGGTGAGTATGTAAGACAGACGGTCAAAGAAAACGCTTGCCGGGAATTCAAAAATAATTTCAGCGAACTGATCAAGTCGAAAGACTTGATCACGCGGTTCAATAAAGACGCTGAGGGTCGCGAGGATGTTTGGCCCAATTATTTTTACGCTTATCTTGATCGCATGAAGGCGGCGCTGCCGGCCGCCAAAACAGCCCAGTGATATAGGGAAGCGCTGAATAAATAAATGCAGAAACTTTTGTGGCAGGATCAATGGAGCCAAGACATTGATTTTATTGCTCCCCGCGTCGCACAGCTGCGCTGGCTCGCCATAAAACGCAGATTTATTCAGCGTCTCCGTAGGTCAATCTGTATTGACGCATATTCCGCCCCCGTAATACGGGGGCGGTCACAAGCACAACGCGGGGGCGCCTCGTTACTTCGCCGCGGCCAGCCTCTGGACAAAAACTTTCATCATTCCAGTCAAAGCTTTTCAGCGGAAAACCGGATGAATTCCGGCTTTCTCTGCCGGGCTTTCGCTACACTAGCGTCCTTTGCAATGCGGTGATATCTGCTTGCGCCAGCCCACAGGATGCTTGATGAATGCGCCTACCGAACCAGCTTTCAGCCTATCGCGCCAGCGCGAGGTGGTAGCCGCCTTGCGCGAGCAATTGCCCGCGCACGCGGTTCTCTTTAACGAAGAAGACACTCGGCCTTATGAGTGCGATGGCCTGTCAGCCTATCGCCAGCTGCCGATGATCGTTACCTTGCCCGAGAACGAGGCGCAGGTCATCGCGGTGTTGAAGGTATGCCATCGACTCAAGGTACAGATCGTGCCGCGCGGCGCGGGTACGGGTTTGTCAGGTGGGGCCACGCCGATTGCCGACGGGGTCGTGTTGTCTACGGCGCGCCTCAATCGCATTGTCAAACTGGATCCGCATGCACGCACTGCGGTAGTTCAGCCGGGTGTACGTAATCTGGCTATTACCGAAGCAGCGACACCCCACGGTCTTTACTATGCGCCGGATCCTTCGTCACAGATTGCCTGCTCGATTGGTGGCAACGTTGCAGAAAATTCTGGTGGCGTGCATTGCCTGAAATACGGCCTGACGGTGCACAACGTGCTTCGCATACGCATGGTCACTATCGAGGGCGAGGTGGTCGAGCTGGGCAACGAAGGCCTGGACGCGCCGGGACTGGATTTGCTTGCGGCCTTTATTGGCTCGGAAGGCATGCTGGGCGTGGCGACTGAGGTCACTGTCAAGCTGGTACCGAAACCCCAGCTGGCGCGCGTGATCATGGCGTCTTTTGATGATGTGGTCAAAGGCGGCAATGCGGTGGCCAATGTAATTGCTGCGGGCATCATTCCCGCCGGTCTGGAAATGATGGACAAGACCAGCTCGCGCATGGTCGAGCCTTTTGTCAAAGCTGGCTATGACACGGACGCAGAAGCGATCTTGCTCTGTGAATCCGACGGCACACCCGAGGAAGTGGAAGAAGAAATCGCTCACATGACCGAGGTGCTCAAAGCCTCCGGCGCAATCGCGATTGCCGTATCGCGCGATGAAAGCGAGCGTTTGAAATTCTGGTCGGGTCGCAAGAACGCCTTTCCGGCAGCCGGCCGTATTTCCCCAGATTACTACTGCATGGATGGCACGATACCGCGCAAACATCTGGCGCAGGTGTTGCTGGGTATCGCCGAGATGGAAAAAAAATATCAGCTTCGCTGTGCAAATGTGTTTCATGCCGGTGACGGCAATCTGCATCCGCTGATCCTGTTTGATGCCAACACACCCGGTGAGTTTGATCGCGCTGAAAAATTTGGCGCCGAGATTCTGGAGTTATGTGTCGAGGTCGGCGGCACCATCACCGGCGAACACGGTGTTGGGATCGAAAAAATAAATTCCATGTGTGTGCAATTTTCTGATGCCGAGCGCGATGCATTTTTCGGTGTCAAGCGTGCATTCGATACTGCTTTCCTGCTTAATCCGGACAAGGCCATCCCCACCCTGCATCGCTGCGCGGAGTACGGCAAGATGCATGTACGCCAGGGTCAGCTGAAGTTTGCTGATTTGCCACGATTCTGATGCGGGACGCATAAAAAATGGAACAAGTACTACAAGGCTTCAGAGATCGTATTGTCGCTGCATCCCAATCAGGGTCACCATTGCGTGTGCGCGGCAACGGCACCAAAGACTGGTACGGTCAAAGCCTGCAAGGCGAGGTGCTCGACACCACCGCTTATACCGGCATCGTTGATTACGATCCTACTGAACTTGTCATCACCGCACGCTGTGGTACCAATCTGCGCGAGATCGGCAAGGCGCTATCGGCGCACAATCAGATGCTGGCTTTCGAGCCACCGCGATTTGATGGTATGGCGACCCTGGGCGGTATCGTTGCCGCTGGATTGTCGGGGCCTCGTCGCCAGGCCGTCGGTTCGGTGCGCGATTTCGTACTGGGCGCGGTGATGATGGATGGTCGTGGTGAAGTCTTGCACTTCGGTGGCCAGGTCATGAAAAATGTCGCGGGCTATGATGTGTCGCGCTTGCTCACTGGTTCACTTGGTACCCTGGGGCTCATTCTCGAAGTGTCGGTCAAGGTTTTGCCTCGCCCGGTTGCGCAGGATTCCTTGCAGTTTTCAATGAACGAAACGCAGGCGCTGCATCAACTCAATGTCTGGGGTGGTCAGCCTCTGCCTGTCTCTGCATCCTGCTGGCAGGATGGCAAGCTCAGCGTGCGTTTGTCTGGCGCGCGTGCCGCCGTGGATGCAGCCCTCATCAAGATGGGGGGCGAGTCTTTCGCCGATGCTGACGCGTTCTGGGATCAGCTGCGCGAGCATCAGCACCCATTTTTTGCAGAGACTGCCGAAGGCTTGTGGCGTTTGTCCCTGCCCAGCAGTGCGCCGGCTTTGCAAATCCCGGGCGAGCAATTGATTGAATGGGGTGGTGCACAGCGCTGGCTGAAAACGTCGGCGGATGCGACGACGATACGCGCCGCTGCCGAAGCTGCCGGAGGTCATGCGACCTTATTCCGTGGTGGTGACAAATCGATCGGCGTGTTTCATCCGCTCAAAGCGCCCATTGCCGACATTCATCGCCGACTCAAAGCCAGTTTCGATCCTGCGGGCATTTTCAATCCACAGCGTATGTATCCTGAATTCTGATTTTTTATTCCCAATGCAAACCCATCTCGCAGATTTCATCAAGGACACCCCTGAAGGTCAGGAGGCAGATGCCATTCTGCGCAGCTGTGTGCACTGTGGCTTTTGTACCGCGACTTGCCCCACCTATCAATTGCTGGGGGACGAACTCGATGGTCCGCGTGGTCGTATTTATCTGATCAAGCAAGTCCTCGAGGGCAAGCCGGCCACTGAAAAAACGCAGATGCATCTGGATCGCTGCCTGACTTGCCGTAATTGTGAAAGTACTTGTCCGTCAGGTGTCCAGTACGGCCGCTTGGTCGATATCGGTCGAGGTATCGTTGAAAAACAGGTCAAGCGACCGTTGACCCAGCAACTGGTGCGCACAGCGCTGAAAGAAATCCTGCCGCGTAAGAGCGCGTTCAACCCGGCGATGAAAATGGGGCAGCTGGTTCGTCCCTTGTTGCCCGGCGTGCTTAAAAACAAAGTACCGCAAGCGCGACCCGCAGGTGTTTGGCCATCGCGCAGTCATGCCCGAAAAATGCTGTTACTTGACGGCTGTGTGCAGCCCGCAATGTCACCGAATATCAATGCAGCAACCGCGCGCGTGCTCGATGCGCTCGAGGTGCAGCTCATCGTCGCACCAAAGGCGGGCTGCTGTGGCGCGATTCGTCATCATCTGAATGATCAAGAGGCGGCGCTCGATGATATGCGCCGCAACATCGATGCGTGGTGGCCGCATGTTGAAGCGGGTGCAGAAGCGATTGTGATGACCGCTTCGGGTTGTGGTGTGACCGTTAAAGAATATGCGCATCTGCTGGCGCATGACCCGGCCTATGCGGAGCGCGCTACCCGTATTTCAGCGTTGACGAAAGATCTCTCGGAAATCATGCCTGATTTTGAGCAGCAACTTGCTGCCAAGGTCAAAATAAAAAAACGTGTTGCCTATCATCCTCCCTGCACACTGCAGCACGGACAGCAGATTCGCGGCAAGGTCGAGGGTGTCTTGCGTGCTGTTGGTGTTGATGTGACTTTGTGCGCTGACAGTCACTTGTGCTGTGGTTCAGCAGGTACATATTCGGTCTTGCAACCTGAATTGTCTTATCAGTTGCGAGACAACAAACTCAAAAATCTTGAGGCCACACAGGCAGATGAAATTGTCTCAGCCAATATCGGCTGCCTGACTCATTTGCAGTCGGGCACCGATACCCCCGTAAGGCACTGGGTCGAGCTGATCGATAGTGCCTTGGCAAAATAAGAGCCGAAGCCGGCATTTGCTCTCGGCCTCGGGTCGTCATGACAAAATCAGGAAGTCTTTTTGCGCTTTGGTGTTGATGAGGTCTCGCTGCTGCTGTAGGAGTTGTCATCCGACGTGGAAGTCGATGATGCTGAGGTTGTTGAGTTTGAAGTAGATGAACTCGCGTCCCCATTTTCGCTAGTACTGGAAGAACTTGCGCTACTTCCAGAATCTTCGTCCGTCTCATAACTCGCTTCGCCGCCTGACATTTCGCCCTGCTGTACCGATTTATTTTTCTGCCTGTTTTTTTCATTCCTTCGATCGATCGCCTCTT
>JBDKLM010000079.1:0-3242 GCA_039806005.1 Pseudomonadota bacterium | reverse complement strand
CGCAGGACAACAAAAAATGACGAAATTTGTTCGTGGTCTTATCGCCGCCTTGATCATGGCGTTGATGTCGGTGGGGGCTTACTGGTATTACTCCCCGTACTTGGTCATGAGAAGCATCGCTGCGGCAGCGAAAGCAAAGGACGCAGACAAATTCAATGAGAGTGTCGATTACCCACGGCTACGCGAAAGCTTGAAAGGGCAGTTTTCAGCACAGATGGCGAAGGTGGTGGGCGAGCAGTCTGGAAGCCCGTTCGGTGCTTTGGGAGCGATGGTGGGTATGGCGATGGTCAATCAATTGCTTGATGCCTTCGTGCGACCGGAGATGGTGATGCAGATGATGAAGGACGGGCAAGTTCAGTCTGACAAAACTGTCACATCGCCATCTGAATCGAAAAACGACGGTGAGCCAGAGTGGGTTATTGAGCGAAAGGGGCCAGATCGTTTGATCGCAATACCTAAGAAGGGTGTTGTGCCGGTTGCTGCTGACGAGCTTGGCTTTGTTTTCGAGCGCTCGGGCTTCGCAACCTGGAAATTGACGGAGCTGCGTATTACGTTTCCGAGCAAGTGAACATGGAACTCAGCCCCCAATTGAATGGCTCCAAAGCGGCTCCTGTTCATGCTTTCAGAATCGGCCAGCCATACGCGCGTAAAGACGTATATAGGGTCTTGGGACTCCTCGAAAACACTAAGGGTGGGAACTGGGATACGGGCTACACCTCGCATGGCGCTGACTTTTTCATCTTTTGCGGGGTATGAACTCGCGGCCGTACCGGGCACGACTACGGAAATTACTTCGATGGGGATCGACTCGTCTGGTTTGGTAAGACGGCTTTAAATCAGACCCAACCGATGATTTGGCGAATGCTGAATCCTAAGGGGCGGTATATGTATTCTTCAGGGAAGAAGAGCGTTCCCTGTGGCGATTGACGTTCACGACGATCACCGCACCGACTGATTCGGGCGTTTACCGAATTCAGGCAACGATGCCAGTGGCACCGTGTCGGCCCAGTCGGTTGACGTCAGCGCGGGAGCTGCAGTCGCGAATTTTGTGTTGACACCATGAATGGATCGCGACGCAGGCGAGATGGATGAGGTTTGGTCTAGTTGCCCTAGATGGGACAGTCAAACCTAGATTCGTAACCCATAAGTTCGCATCTTTCTGGTCAGCTTATTCTCCGTGATTCGGGCAGTGTTTCGCCGTGTCATGACCGAGGACGGCGAAAAGTAGAATCTTTCCATGCACTTCCGAAGATCATCACCATGGACAAGTCTCTGCATAACCCTGTGACCCATGATGGCATCGTCTATCCCCGCTGAACCGTGGAGCGAACCCAACATATTCATCGGCAATTGCGGCAAGCGCTGCAAGATGGATGCTTTCGGCTGGTTTATCAACCACAGGTGCGGCTGGCGGATGGACTCATTGTCGGGCTTGAAGCCTTGTGTCGGTGGTTTACCGACCCGATCGGAACCATCTCGCCCGATGAATTCATACCGGTGGTCGAGTCACAGGGCTTGCTGGATGACTACCGCAGGTGGCTACTCCAGACATTGCAGCGAGACACCGTAGCGTTGCTCGTGCGGCATCCTAGACTCGAGTTGTCGATCAATTTTTCATTGACAGAAGTCATGCGGCCGAGCTGGCTGGCTGACATGCAGTCATGGATAAACGGGATGCCTGGCGGCGTTGACAAACGCCTGCTGGTAGAGGTGACCGAGCAGCCCTACGAAGGAGACCTTGAGCCTGTCGTGGCTAATTTTCAGGCGTTGCAGCAGCAAGGCTTGCGCTTTGCGGTGGACGACTTCGGAGTAGGAGAATCCGAGATGACTCGGCTACATGCACTGCCCTTTGACGTAATCAAACTAGACAAGTCGTGGGTACAAAATCTCGCGAATCCCGCTGTGAAAATGAGCGTGTCGCAAGTACTCACCTTTGCCCATGAGCATGGACAACAGGTAGTGGCCGAGGGGATTGAATCAGAGCAGAACGCTTGTCAGGTACGTGAGTTGGGAATTCAAGTCGGACAAGGTTATTTATTTGAAAAGCCTAGACCTTTGGATTTTTGGATATCCGCGCCTGAACGTTTTGCTTGAGCAACTCGCATGTACATCCCTGTCAAGACCAAATTTGTTGTATCCCTGGTAATTGCCACTGGCTGGATGGTTCTGTCGATTTGGTTGTCCATGCCATGGTTCGACCAACTGAGTGAGAACACGACTCCGGGGGTGGCGATATTCTTGATTGGATTTATCGCCATCATCCCAGGATTCATGAATGCGTTCATCATGTCGGCGTTGGCCCTGGATAAGCGGCCCAACCTGCCCGAGCGCACAGGCTACCCAGGTGTCACGGTGTTAATTGCCGCCTACAACGAGGCCTCGTCCATCGAAGACACGGTGCGCAGCTTGATGCGCCAAGATTACCCGGGTCGCTTGCAGGTGGTGGTGATCAACGACGGATCGGCAGACGCCACCGCAGACATCGTACGCACGCTGTTGCCCGAGTTTGCCAACCTGCAGCTGGTGGACTTGAAGCAAAACGGCGGCAAGGCAGCCGCGCTGAACGCCGGCTTGAAGCTGTGTGAGACGGATTACGTGATCACCGTGGACGCCGACTGCTGGATTTGGAAGTACGGCATCCGAAACATCGTGGGACGGCGCTTGGCCGACCCGCCGAACACGCGCGCGGTAGCGGGTGCCATCCTCATTCGCAACTCGCGTCAGAACTGGCTCACCAAGGCGCAGGAGTGGGATTACTTCTTGGGCATCGCGGTGACCAAACGTATTCAGTCGTTGTTTCAGGGCACGCTGGTGGCGCAGGGGGCGTTTTCTCTGTACGACCGCACGACGCTTGACGAAGTGGGCGGTTGGCCGCACACCGTGGGCGAAGACATTGTGCTCACCTGGAAGATTTTGCGCGCCGGCTACCGCGTGGGTCATGCTGAAAACGCGTTTGCGATGACGCGTTGCCCTGACACCTTGCACCAATTCATCCGACAGCGCCAACGCTGGTCGCGCGGCTTGATCGAGGCCTTCAAGCTCACGCCCGGTATTTTGCTCAAGCGCAAGTTGCCTGTGTTTTACATCTGGTGGAACACCTTGTTCCCGTTCATGGACCTAGCCTACACCATCGGCTTTATTCCGGGCGTGATCTTGGCGTGCTTTGGCTACTTCTGGATCGTGGGCCCGATGACTCTTGCGCTCTTGCCCATGAGCTTTTTGATGAACTGGTTGATGTACAG
>JBDKLM010000078.1:0-29734 GCA_039806005.1 Pseudomonadota bacterium | reverse complement strand
AACAACCAACGCGCCTGCGCTGGACGCTCGAAGTCGATCCCATTGATATCTAAGTCAGCGGTCACGCTGGAGATCAGGCGCTCCCACCATTGAGAAAACAAAGGAACACCGAAATATGGGCCTGGCTGATACTGACACACCAGCAAAGGTTTATTGAATCGGCGAGTCCAATTGGCCTTCTTCAGCCAACTGACGAATCATGCGTATCGTATCGATATCAGATTCTTTATACGCTTCGCGTTTGAAATCGTTATAAAAAGATTCTTCGGCAGTTTCTGGCGTATCCACGTGATCATCGTAGGCAAATCTGACAAATAGAGCACCGGCTTGCGGTTCTTCTATCGTCATCGTCAGATCGGAAGCCGGGATGTCATTTTGTTGTGGCACATGATAGTGAACCTGATCAAGCAGTTTGAATCGCACCTCATCAATCACCTCGAGTTTTCCGAAGTGAAGTCTGCGAGATAGTCCCTCTGCGGAGCGCGCGGTGATCTCGCAGCTGTCCAGGCCAATCAGAAACAGGGTCGGACGCTCGGCGCGCAATACCAGTCCGTGCCAAAGCTGCGCGCGACTGAGCGGGGCAATCAGTGGATTACCCAGATTATTAATTTCGATCAGATGGGTGAATTTCATGAGGTCGTCCTTGTGATGCTCAATCACTTTATCACGCTCGTCCACAAGACTTTGGATACAATGATGCGCTCGCCCTATTGCCCCCCGCAGAATCCCGCATGCAGCACGGACTCAACTCGCCCCAGCGTATCGCTGTTGATTACATCGACGGCCCTTGCCTCGTATTGGCGGGTGCCGGCTCGGGCAAGACCCGGGTGATTACGCAGAAAATCGTTCATCTGATCGAGTCCTGTGGCTACGAGCCGCGCAATATCGCCGCGCTGACCTTCACCAACAAAGCCGCACTGGAAATGCGCGAGCGCGTTGGCAAACTGTTGCGTGAACCCGGCCAGGCCAAACAACTCACCGTATCCACGTTTCACTCACTGGGCGTGCACATCCTGCGCCGCGAAGCCCAAGTGCTGGGGCTCAAAGAACGTTTCTCTATCATGGACAGCACGGATTGCTTCGCAATTGTGCAGGATCTGTCAGCCACCACGGACAAAGCCGTCATTCGACGTATCCAGAATGCCATGTCCTTATGGAAGAACGCATTGCTGACGCCCGAGCAGGCACTGGCGCAGGCGACCACTGAGGATGAGGCCCAGGCCGCCCGTATTTATCGCAGCTATGTGGCGACATTGTCGAGTTATCAGGCCGTTGATTTTGACGATCTTATCCGTTTGCCCGTTGAATTGTTTCGTCAAGACGAAAGTGCGCGTGATCGCTGGCAGCGTCGGCTTCGCTATTTGCTGCTCGATGAATATCAGGATACCAATACCTGTCAGTATGAACTCGTAAAGCTGTTGGTGACCGGACTCGGCAAGAAACCCATGTTCACCGCGGTTGGCGATGATGACCAGGCGATTTATGCGTGGCGTGGTGCGACCATGGAAAATCTCCGCACGCTCCAGGACGATTTTCCTGATCTCAAGCTCATCAAGCTCGAGCAAAACTATCGCTCCAGTACGCGCATCCTTCAGGCGGCTAATGCCGTCATCGCGAACAACCCCAAATTATTCGAGAAGTCGCTCTGGTCCGAGCATGGTGCAGGCGATCCGGTCAAGGTGATCGCGATGGATGACGATGAAGCCGAAGCCGATCAGGTGGTGATCATGCTATCGGCCCACAAGTTTGAACGGCGCGCAAAGTTTTCGGACTATGCGATTCTGTATCGCGGCAATCACCAGTCCCGCGCCCTGGAAAAAGCCTTGCGTCGCGAGCGTATTCCATATGTGATGTCAGGCGGCCAGAGTTTTTTTGATCGTGCCGAGATCAAGGACATCATCAGTTATCTGAGACTCATCGCAAATGCTGATGATGATCCTGCTTTCATTCGGGCCGTGACCACGCCACGTCGGGGTGTAGGACAGGCCACACTGGAGGCGCTGGGTGAATTTTCCCGTCAGTGGCAATGCTCATTGTTCGAGGCTGTCTTCAAAGGCGGCATCGAGGCGCGCATGAATGAACGCCAGCTGTCGCCCTTGCGCGAGTTCTGTGATTTCATCAATCAGCTTGAAGCCCGTGCAACGCGCGTCGGTGCGGCTGGTACCGGCGAAAATGCCGGCGCTGTGCTGGATGACATGATGAAAGCCATCGACTATGAAGCGTATCTGTATGCGACATTCGATGACAAACAGGCGCAAGAGAAATGGCAAAACGTGCTCGACTTCACCGGATGGCTGAAAGAAAAAGGTAATGGCGGTCGTGACGCCGACGGCCCTGAAAAGTCTTTGCTCGAACTCACGCAAATGGTGGCGCTGATGAGCATGCTGGAAGGCCGTGATCAGGAGCCCGATGCCGTGCGTCTGTCCACCCTGCACGCAGCCAAAGGGCTGGAATTTGGCCACGTGTTCATGGTGGGCGTTGAAGAAGGCATCCTGCCGCACAGGGGTGATCCCGACGCGCCCGCCGAGTTGTACGCGCAACGCATTGAAGAGGAGCGCCGGCTCATGTATGTCGGCATCACGCGTGCGCAGCGCAGCCTGACGCTAACCTGGTGCAAGAAGCGCAAGCGCGCTCGCGACAGCGTTCCCTGTGAAGCCTCGCGCTTTATCAAAGAGATGCGCCTCGACGAGGGCGATGCCTTGCCTGCAGAGCACGAAGTGATCACACCCCAGGACAGGCTGGCTAGCCTCAAAGCCTTGTTGCAAAAACCCCGTGCTGCCTGAGACCATGCCAGATCGTGGCAAATCAGGTGGCGGTTTTCGCAATCCCCACAATCTTCCCGTCAAAATCTGTGTGCAATGCGCCCGACCATTTACCTGGCGTAAAAAATGGGCTGCTGCCTGGACAGAACTCAAATATTGCTCGGATGCTTGTCGCAAACAGGCGGGAAGAACAACCGGCGCAAGCACGTAATTTGAAGGCATTCTCCTGAGAACTTTGGCGGTCAAAACGATTGAAAGCACACGTATGGAACTAGATGAAAGACTGGTAAACCTCGAGATCAAGCTCGCGAGTCAGGATGATCTTCTCGATACCCTGAACCAGACGATCTATCGTCAGCAAAAAAAGATTGATGAACTCGATGCGCTTTGCGCAGCGCTGGCGCGTCGCATGACCGAATTACCCACACAGGCGAGCGGTACGCTACCGCATGACAAGCCACCGCATTACTGATCTGATCATGAACGAAAAAATTCTCGCCTCATTGCGTGCGGAACTCAATGAGCAAACAGCCCAAATGCACTGGAGTGAACTGCAACGCTATTTCGCTGGCGGTACGCTGATCAGCGTCGCGGCTGAATTGGATCTCATTGATGTCGGTGCACGCATCGCAGCCGACGACAAGGCAAGTGTGCAGGATTGGATGAAAGCAGAGCTCTTGCATCGGGTGACTGATGCACAAGCGATGCAGTGGCTGGCTCAGGATGTCTTGTTATGGACGGTGGTCGTCAAGCCCTGGATACTCGTGCAGCACGAGCGTCGAGTACCGGCGGATGCGGCCCACTGATGCGTGACTGTCGAAAAGTGCGAGTGAACTCATGAGCATCAGCTGGTTCATCACGAATTTACTGGCGTCGTTTCTGTTGCCGCCCTTGTCGCTGGTCATGCTGGGTGGTGTAGGGTGGTGGCTATCGAGGCGGTTTCGACTTGCTGGCAAGGCCATCATCATGATCTCAATCGTGCTGCTGCTGGGCTTGTCCACCGGTGCCGGATCGCGTTTGCTGGTGGCGCCTCTGGAAAATCGTTCGCTCCCCGTATCGAACCCAAAGATGGTTGGGGCACAGGCGATAGTGATTCTGGGTGGCGGCCGCTCGTTTGCCGCGCCCGAGGATGGCAATCGGGATCAACCGGGCGCACAGACACTCGTTCGATTGCGCCATGGCGCGCGTCTTCACAAGTTCACCGGTTTGCCTGTAATGGTCAGTGGTGGCGCACCAGACCGAGGTGGCGAAAGCGAAGCAGCTGTGATGGCCCGGGCCTTGAGCGAGGATTTTAAAATCCCGGTGCGCTGGATTGAGGATACGTCCGAGAATACTGCGCAAAATGCTGCGCATGCAGCCACGATATTGCGAGAGGCCGGCATTGCCCGTGTGTTGCTCGTTACGGATGCAATGCATATGCCGCGTGCGATGCAGATATTTTCAAAAACCGGTTTGGCAGCCATTCCTGCACCGACCGACTTTCGTTCCCGCAAAAGTTTATCCGTAGCAGATTTCATCCCCTCTGCAGCGTCGCTGCAATCCAGTCATTACGCGCTACATGAATGGGTAGGTATGGCCTGGTATTGGCTAAAAGCTTTATAAACCGATCTTGCGTTTTTGTTTTATCGCTGCACCAGACTTGGTATTGATAGGCGAAAAAAATCCCGGCATTGAATTCACATGCCGGGATTTTTATTTGAACGAGCGAAGGTTTATTTCGCTTTGGCTTCGGGTTCCTTGAACTTGGCACCACCTGCATTTGCCATATGCACCACGGCCCTTGCGATTTCAAGATCATCGAGATCCGGATTGCCGCCTTTGGCGGGCATGCCACGAATGCCTTTGATCGCGTGCGATACCAGAGTGTCGTAGCCTTGCGCAATGCGCTTGGACCATGCACCGCTGTCACCCATTTTCGGTGCGCCGGCAGCACCACTGCCATGACAGGCCACGCACGCAGCGTTATAAACTTCAGCGCCTGCTTTGAGCTGGCGAGGTGCGCTTGCATCGACCAGTGTGTAGCCTTCATCAGCCACCGGCTTGAGACGCGCTGCAATCGCTTCGGCGGATTGTGAGTTGGAGCCCGCACCTACTTTGGGGGCGCTGCCCACATATTGCACCAGCAATACGATGACGATGATGGGAACTACAAAACCGGCCACAACGGCGGCGATCAGTTGCTTGGGTGTTTTAATAACGGATTCGTGCTCGTCGTGCGCGTCGCTCATGATGTCCTCGGGGTGTATTCGGCATGCCTCACATCAGTGGTGGGACCTGTGATCAGCTGGCCAGCTAGCTAACAATAATAAGCCCGTGATTATAGACGAAGCGCCACAATTTGACCTCCCGCTGCCCGTGCCTTCGTGGACTGCCCGAGCGAAACCCGGTATCCTTGCCGCTCTTCCGAAGTACCCAGACCGCGCGGCTGTAGCTCAGTGGATAGAGTATTGGCCTCCGAAGCCAAGGGTCGCTGGTTCGATTCCAGCCAGCCGCGCCAACCGTCCGCCCTAACCAGCCACCTGATCCCGGTGTGAGCCACTTCCGCCGTTTTGATGCGGCCCTGCTGGTCTTGAATTCAGGGTGTCTCAGCCCGCAGTAATTTGAATTGGAAAGGCGCTGCCGTATCGGCGGTATCGATACTGATGAGCACCGCATCGGGCTGACTTTCCCCCGGGACCACGATCCGAACAAGCTGAGTGAGGGGTCTGCCCTTGGCGTCCTTGAGCGGTCGGTCGGTCAGATACTGGTGCGTGTCGCCCTGAATCAGCAGTACTGGTTTTCCCCACGCGGCCACTTCCTCGGCGAGTGCCACATTCCAGCGCACGAATCCCGATCCTTTTCGAGGTTCGCCGAAAAACGTGTCTGCCTGCATAGCCAGCACGACGGCAGCATCCGCGTTAGCTTTTGCTTCGGCGAACGTCTCCCGCAACCACGCGATATTTGCGTGCTCGCGCGCGGCGAACTCACTTGATGATGGCAGTCCCGGCTGCAGATTATTGTTCGAGCCCACTAGGTGTAGGGTTGCAAAGCGCACTTTGCCTTGCGACCAACGACGATTTTCTACAAACGTGACAAAGGATTTTTGGCTTGATTGCGTCTGCAAGGTCATTCGTTGTTTGCCCAGACTTTCATTGGACGCAAAAAACAGCTGACGAATTTTTTCCAGCCGTTCCAGTGGGTCATATCGCCCGTTGTTGACTCGGTGGCAGTCTGTCCATTCATTGTCGCCGGGCGTATAAATCAGCGCACGATCGAATTGTTCGAACAGCTCTCGTACTTTCAGAAAAGTCTCATCCGAACAGACGGTGCTGCCAGACTTGATGTCACCCACGTGCAAGGTGAATGCGAGCGGCTGACCATTGAGCTTTTCAATGAGCGAAGCAAATTCCTCATGCGGTCCATACGGAACATCACCAATGGCCGCGAAGGTAAATGACTGGGCAAATCCTGCGCCAGGAATGATTAGCGCACTTGTCAACGCCAAGGCGCTGAAAATTCTGGAAACGAGCAGGGGTAGGTCCGGTAATGACATTGTGCATCGGGGTGATGCCGAAATACCCTGCTGATTCTACCGAACAATTCAAAACAGATAGCCCACCATGACACGACTCACCGTAGTTTTGGGCTGCAAGCTCTCGCTGCTGAATGAAGTAAATACCGCCGGATCCCCCTTGGTGGCGTTAAAACGGTTGAACCGGGTATTTTCCACCTCAACCCTGAGAAACCCGATTTTTTCAAAGGTGGTCTGCATACCGACTCCGATGCCAGCACCATTCACGCGACTGCTGGTGGCTTTACCACCGAATGGCATGCATGAAGATGCCCTCGAGCCGGGGGTAATTGAGCGGACGCTATTTGCTTTGCATGAGTCCAGCCAGTCGAGACAGGTAATCCCGGCATTTGCGGTAATCGCCTGGCATGACGGCTTGGCAGTCCAGTCTGGCGCGCGCGAAATCGACATCACCAACGATTGCCACCGTCTCTCCAATGTAGCGATTGAGCAGGGTATCTACTTTTGCGGGATTGGTTTGCGCGCGCCATTCGGTCTCGCTAAGTTGCAGCAATGCGTACAGCGGCGCCGGGTCGCGATAAGGAATCTGGCTCAAGGTCTGAAACAAGGTGGGCACTTGCGAACGATTATTGTCAATGACGCTATCGATATCCGAGAGGTGCAGGCGACACGCTATTTCGGTGTGTGCGGTCTGACAGACATTCCGAATATCTCCAAATACTTTGGACATGGGATACAGCACATGGTGATCCGGAAGAAAACGCTCGATGACTTGATGCATCCAATCCCAGTGCGCAGTGAGTGCCGACTGCAAGGTGGATGCATCCAGTTTTGTCATTGCCTTGAGAACAGCGCTATCTCGATAGGGCAATTGTGCGGGACGCAAAAGCACAGGCAGGCGCGTAGTCGGTTTGATTCCTGCCTTGCCTTTCTGTTTCATTTGAAACGACAGAAAATCCATGTACAGGCGACATGCAGCAGGTTCTCGGCGCTGTGTACATTGCTGCCGCATCGTGTAGAAAAACAAGGACGATGAGGTGATGCTCGCTCTGGCTGGTACAAACATCGCCAGCGTTCTATCGATGTCCTTCCAATGTTGTTTTATGGCGAGACGAAAAGCGGTGTCATCGCGCGCCAGCAAAGCATCCAGCGGCCGCGGGTTCCGGTATGGGAGATCTGCCAGCGAAAGGTTTTGTGCTTCGACGATCACGTGGAAAAAGCACAGCCACCCCATCACGCCGACCTGCCAATATCGTCGTAGAGGGATGCGCAAGATCTTCACTCGTCCACAAGCAGCCATCACCCATGATCACTGCAGCGCGGTAAGTAAGCTTTGAGGTGCGTCTAGCCTGTGGTGGAGCGGCGCGTCATTAGCTTCGGGTACAAATCTTCAATGATGGCAGCACCATGCTCCAGCACATAGTAGCGAAAAGCTTCGGCAGAAGGAGAGGGGTTGCCGCGATTGAGTGCGACAACGTGCCATGCGCGCGAGATGGGTGTGTCATCAATATCGAGTATGGCGATTTTGCCGTAGGTTTTTTCCAGACCCACGGTGTGTAGCGAAACGAAGGAAATACCCAGATTCGCCATCACCGCTTGCTTGATGCTTTCAGTGGAGGACATTTCCATCGACACGCGTGGTGTCAGGCCACGATCTTGCAGAAAGCGCTCCATGATGGCTCTGGTGCCAGAACCTTCCTCGCGCGAAATCAGCTCGACCTGATTAAGTGCCACCGCAGAAATACCTTGTTGTTTCGCCAGCGGATGATCGGGGCTGGCAATGAACGCGTGAGGATGTGGCGCGAAAGCTTCAATGCGCGTATCCAGATCGGCGGGTGTGCGGCCCATGATCGCAATATCAATATCGCCATCGCGCAGCATCTCTACCATCTGATCGCGGTTGCGCACTTCGATTTTGATTTGCAGCCCGAAATGCTCTTCGCGAAAGCGAGAGAGCAGCTGGGGAACAAAATACTTCGCCGTACTTACGAGCCCTATTTTCAGCGTGCCACCTTGAGTGCCGCGCAGTTTCGACAGCATCACCTCCGCCTCGCGCAGGTTCAGGGCGACGCGTTTCACGTACACCAGAAAGTACTCGCCAGCCGTTGTCAGCTCGACCCGCCGTCCCACCCGCGAGAACAGCGCCACGCCCAAATCGCCCTCGAGTTCCTTAATTTGCATCGAAACGGCCGGTGCGGTCAGACTTAATTCCGTTGCTGCTTTGCTAAAACTGGCATGCCGAGCCGCGCTCAGAAATATGCGAAGTTGGCGCATGCTCAGGTTTCTGAGCAGTTTCAGGCTTTTCATAAGGACAATAGATAAGAATAACTGATTAATATGCAAATGATAGATGAATATACCTTAACTGATCAAATCTATACATTCTAGTCACCGCTTGTTCTAATGCGTTCATTCTTGACCAACACTGTTCATTGTTGATGGGCCAAGGATACAAATAACGCACCGGCATGCGTCCCGCCCATCAGGCGCTTAACAGGAGACTGCAATGAACAAACCCGTCGAAGGTCGCATCACCGACATGAAAGAGCGCTACAAAGGTGGCGTTCTGAAATACGCACAAATGGGCTACTGGCGCCCTGACTACACACCGAAAGACACCGATTTCATTTGCGTCTTCCGCATTACGCCTCAGGAAGGTGTGGATTCCATCGAAGCCGCAGCTGCGGTAGCTGGCGAATCATCGACGGCGACCTGGACGGTGGTGTGGACCGACTTGCTGACTGCGCACGAGGACTATCAGGCCAAGGCATATCGTGTTGATCCTGTCCCCGGCACCGGTCCTGGTACCGACAAAGAACAGCAGTACTTCGCCTATATCGCCTACGACATTATTTTGTTTGAAGAGGGCTCGATTGCGAACGTCACCGCATCGCTGATTGGTAACGTGTTCTCGTTCAAGCCGCTCAAGGCAGGTCGTCTGGAAGATATCCGCGTACCTGTGGCATACGTAAAAACCTTCAAGGGCCCACCAACCGGCATCATCGTCGAGCGCGAGCGCCTCGATAAATTTGGTCGTCCACTGCTGGGCGCCACGATGAAGCCCAAACTGGGTCTCTCGGGCAAGAACTACGGCCGCGTCGTGTACGAGGGCCTCACAGGTGGTCTCGACTTCACCAAAGATGACGAGAACATCAACAGTCAGCCTTTCATGCACTGGCGCGATCGCTTCCTCTTTTGCATGGAAGCAGTCAACCGTGCACAGGCCAATACCGGCGAGGTCAAGGGTCACTACCTCAACATTACCGCTGCCGACATGGAACAGATGTATGAGCGCGCCGAGTTTGCCAAAGAGCTGGGTTCAAATATCGTAATGATCGATTTGATCGTCGGCTGGACTGGCATTCAATCGATTTCCAACTGGTGCCGCAAGAACGACATGATTCTGCACATGCACCGCGCCGGTCACGGCACTTACACGCGTCAAAAGAATCACGGTGTTTCATTCCGTGTCATGGCGAAGTGGCTGCGTCTCGCAGGCGTTGACCATCTGCACGCAGGCACTGCAGTCGGCAAGCTCGAAGGCGATCCGATGACCGTGCAGGGCTACTACAACGTCTGCCGCGAAGGCTACAACAAGCAAGATCTTTCGCGTGGCCTGTTCTTCGATCAGGACTGGTGCGATATGAAGAAAGTCATGCCAGTAGCCTCGGGTGGTATCCACGTGGGTCAGATGCACCAGCTGATCGATCTGTTTGGCGATGACGTCGTGCTGCAATTTGGCGGCGGCACCATTGGCCACCCTGCCGGCATCCAGGCGGGCGCAATTGCCAACCGTGTCGGTCTCGAGGTGATGGTCAAGGCCCGTAACGAAGGCAAGGACATCATCAACGAAGGTCCGACCATTCTGAAAAATGCGGCCAAGACCTGCAAACCGCTCGAGCAAGCGCTGGAGACCTGGAAAGATGTGTCCTTCAATTACACATCGACCGATACCCCAGACTTCGTCGCCACACCGACTGCGTCGTAAATCAGAGACCTTACAAGGAGCATCATCATGCGCATCACACAAGGACAATTTTCCTTCCTGCCGGATCTGACCGACGACGAGATTCGTGCCCAAATCGACTACGCCATCGGCAAGGGCTGGGCCGTTTCTGTTGAATGGACCGATGATCCACATCCACGCAATTGCTACTGGAATATGTGGGGCATCCCCATGTTTCAAATCAAGGACGGCGCTGCAGCACTGTATGAAGTCAATGCTTGTCGCAAAGCGCATCCCGAGGTGTACATCAAGGTCAACGCTTTCGATAACACCCGTGGTGTCGAATCCATGGTCATGAGCTTCATCGTGCAGCGCCCAAGCCACGAGCCTGGTTTTGGTCTGCAGCGTACCGAAGAGAAGGGCCGCAATATTCGCTACACGACGATTAGCTACGCGGCTCAGCGTCCTAGCGGCGAACGTTATTCATCCTAAGACAGGAGCCGTGTCATGAATGCGCCCTCACCACCGGCCTCAATCGACCTGCAGCAAATACTGCGTGACGCCGAGGTACAGCCTGTCATTGACCAGCTCGAAAACGAGTTGATCGGACTGGCACCGGTGAAGGCGCGCATTCGGGAAATCGCGGCCTTTCTTGTTGTTTCGCGCGCACGTGCAGCCATGGGTCTGGAGGCAGCAACGCCCAGCCTGCACATGTGTTTCACCGGTAATCCCGGTACGGGCAAAACCACCGTTGCCATGCGCATGGCGGAAATTCTGCACAGGTTGGGCTACGTGCGAAAAGGTCATGTCGTGTCAGTAACGCGCGATGATCTGGTCGGCCAGTACATTGGTCACACCGCACCCAAAACAAAAGAAATTCTGAAGAAAGCCATGGGCGGCGTTCTTTTCATTGACGAAGCCTACTACCTCTATCGTCCAGAAAATGAACGCGACTACGGACAGGAAGCGATCGAGATTCTTTTGCAGGTGATGGAAAATCATCGCGACGATCTGGTCGTCATTCTGGCCGGCTATAAAGACAGGATGGATACCTTCTTCCAGTCCAATCCCGGTATGTCATCACGTATTGCCCACCACATTGATTTTCCCGACTACGGTGAGCCTGAGCTGTTGCAAATCGCCGGAAAAATGGTCGGCGCAATGAACTATCGCCTGGATGATGAGGCGAGCAAGGCGATGGATGAATACATTCATCTGCGTCGTCAGCAGCCTCATTTCGCGAATGCACGCTCAATCCGCAATGCCCTCGATCGCGCACGGCTGCGTCAGGCAAACCGTCTGTTCCAGCTGGCCATGGAAGGTTCCGTGAGTGTGACCGCCGATGATTTGTCGACCCTCAGTGCGGCTGACATTCGCGCATCGCGCGTGTTCACGGGCGGACTGGCAGATAAAAAATAAACAGGAGACACCATGCATCAAGGCCGCACGACTTTATCGAAGTTCCTGATTCAGCAGCTCAAGGGATCGCCCGAGCAAAGCGATCTGGCTGCGTTGCTGGTGGATATAGCCGCAGCCGTCAAAGCGATCTCGGCCATGACCGCCAAAGGCGAGCTGGCCGGTGTGCTGGGCAGCCTCGAGAGCACTAACGTTCAGGGCGAGACGCAGAAAAAACTGGATGTCTTGTCCGATCAGGCGTTCATCAACACCTTCTCCATGGGCGGTCTGGTCGCTGGTCTCGCCTCCGAAGAAAACGATGACCCCATAGAAATCGATCCTCGCGATGGCAGCGGGCGTTTTCTTGCGGTGTTCGATCCGCTGGATGGTTCTTCCAATATCGATGTGAATGTCTCCGTCGGTTCCATATTTTCCGTGCTGCGTGCACCTGAAGGTCGTGCGCCTGCGATTAACGATTATCTGCGTCCGGGCAATCATCAACTCGCGGCAGGCTATGCGATCTATGGCCCATCCACAATGTTTGTACTGACCGTGGGTAAAGGCACCCATGGCTTCACGCTGGATCGTGAAGTCGGCAACTTCATCCTCACGCATCCACACATGCAAATTCCAGCGGACACCAGCGAATTTGCCATCAATGCCAGCAATGAGCGTTTCTGGGAACCGCCGGTGCAGCGTTATGTCGCCGAGTGCAAAAACGGCCGCACCGATGTGCGCGGACGTGATTTCAACATGCGCTGGATAGCCAGCATGGTCGCCGATATTCATCGCATTCTGATGCGCGGCGGTGTCTTCATGTACCCGCGTGACACCAAAGACCCATCCAAGCCAGGTCGCTTGCGTCTGATGTACGAAGCCAACCCGATGAGTTTTGTTGTGGAGCAGGCCGGCGGCATTGGATCAACGGGACGCATGCGCATCCTTGATATCGAGCCCGAGCAGATTCATCAGCGCGTGCCCGTCATCATTGGTTCACGCAATGAAGTCGAGCGACTCGAGCGCTATCATCGTGATTACGACAGCGGCGCTGACGAGAAATACAGCTCGCCACTGTTTCAGGAGCGTTCGCTGTTTGCGAGTTAATCGCCGCGACATCGCCTCTGCTGTAAATATTCAACTGTCAGGAGACCTCAGTGTCGGTTAAACATCCCATCGTCGCCATCACCGGTTCATCGGGTGCAGGCACGACCACGGTCATGAAAAGCTTTCAGCATATCTTCCGCCGCGAACAGATCAAGGCGCAGATTCTGGAAGGTGATTCCATGCATCGCTACAACCGCATGGAAATGCGGGAAGAGATGAAAAAGCAGCAGACTGCCGGGAATACCTCGTTCAGTCACTTCAGTCCTGAAGCAAACATTCTGGGTGAGCTCGCCGATACGTTTCAGAAGTTTGGCGAAACTGGTACTGGCCGTGTGCGCAAGTACATACACGATGACATCGAAGCGGCGCAATTCAACCAGCCGCCGGGCACGTTCACGCCCTGGCAGGATATGGAAGCCGGTGCCGAACTTTTGTTTTATGAAGGCTTGCACGGCGGCTATGTCGGCGATGACGCTGACGTTGCAAAGCATGTGGATTTGCTGGTGGGCGTGGTACCCATCATCAATCTCGAATGGATACAGAAGCTGCATCGCGATCAGAACATGCGCGGCTACTCACAAGAAGCGGTGATGGATACGATCTTGCGTCGCATGCCGGATTACACCCGCCACATCTGTCCGCAATTCTCGCGTACTCATGTGAACTTTCAGCGTGTGCCAACCGTGGATACCTCCAATCCCTTCATCGCCAAAGACATCCCCAGTGCGGATGAAAGCATGGTGGTGATTCGATTTGCCAATCCCAAAGGCATCGATTTTCCGTATCTGATGTCCATGATCGAGCGTTCATGGATGACTCGCCCGAATACCTTCGTTATCCCGGGCGGCAAAATGGGACTCGCGATGCAATTGATTTTCACGCCGATGATTTTGCGTTTGATGGACAGGAAGCGTCGCAGTTAATCGGGACCGCACGCATTTCAAATCTTCCATCCCGACGCGAGTCGGTACTCACAAAAGCGCCGCAATAAAAACTTCGCAATAAGGCCTTACTATGCAATCCACTCAAGCCAGCGCCAGAGAACTTGCCAACGCCATTCGCTTTCTGGCCATCGATGCGGTCAATAAAGCGAAGTCCGGCCATCCTGGCGCGCCTATGGGTATGGCGGATATCGCCGAAGTCTTGTGGCGTCGTCACCTGAGACACAACCCAACCAATCCACATTGGGCCAACCGCGATCGTTTCGTGCTCTCCAATGGCCACGGCTCCATGCTGATTTATGCGCTGCTGCATTTGACAGGCTATGAGCTCAGTATTGACGACCTCAAGCAATTCCGTCAGCTGCACAGCAAGACGCCCGGACATCCTGAAGTCGACATTACACCCGGTGTTGAGACGACCACGGGACCACTGGGCCAAGGACTGGCAAATGCGGTAGGCATGGCACTCGCCGAAAAAATTCTTGCGCGCCGTTTCAATCGCAGCGGTCACACTATCGTGGATCATCGCACCTGGGTATTTTTGGGTGATGGTTGTCTGATGGAAGGCGTCAGCCACGAAGCCTGTTCTCTGGCTGGCGTGTGGGGCCTCGACAAGCTGGTCTGCTTCTATGACGACAATGGCATCTCTATTGATGGTCATGTCCAGGGCTGGTTCCGCGACGACACCGCTGCACGTTTTCGCGCCTACGGCTGGCATGTGATTGGCCCCATCGATGGCCATGATGCTGCCGCAGTGGAGCAAGCCACACTCGAAGCCAAACAAGTGATCGGCAAACCCACGCTCATCATTTGCCGCACTGATATCGGCTGGGGCTCACCCAATATGGCCGGTACCCATGATGTGCATGGCGCACCGCTCGGTGACAAGGAAACGGAGGCCACACGCGCGGCATTGCATTGGCCGCACGCGCCTTTCGAGATACCCGACACATTGCGCAGTGCATGGAATGCCCAGGCCACGGGTATCGCGCTCGAAGCCAAATGGCAGCATGATTTCAACGCCTATGCCAAAGACCATCCCGAGCTCGCAGCAGAATTTCTGCGCGTGACTCGTCGTGAATTGCCGGGTGACTGGGCGGAACTCAAACAATCGCTTCACAAGCTCGCCACGAGCATTACCGCACCGACGGCCAGCCGCAAATCCAGTCAGCAAATGCTTGATCTGCTGGTGGCCGGCGTACCCGAGCTTCTCGGTGGATCTGCCGATCTGACGGGCTCCAATCTCACAGCGGGCAAAACCAGCCGCGCCTGGCATGATCATCAGGACGGTGATGCCAATTATTTGTCCTACGGCGTACGTGAATTCGGCATGGCCGCCATCATGAACGGCGTTGCGCTGCACGGTGGCTTGATTGCTTACGGCGGCACGTTTGCCGTGTTTTCGGATTACGCGCGCAATGGCATGCGCATGAGTGCGCTGATGCGACAGCGTGTCGTTTACGTGCTCACGCATGATTCGATCGGTCTTGGCGAAGATGGTCCCACGCATCAGCCCATCGAGCACGCAGCCAGTCTGCGCCTGATTCCGGGCCTCGATCTCTGGCGGCCTTGCGATGGTTTTGAAACAGCGGTGGCATGGACGTGTTCGATCGAGCGTCATGATGGACCGTCGGCACTGATGCTCTCGCGCCAGAATCTGCCACAACTCGCAGCTGCGATTGATCCAGCGACGATTGCCAAAGGTGGCTACGTGCTCTCCGACTGCGATGGAACACCGGAAGCAGTGCTCATTGCCACCGGCTCCGAAGTGATGCTGGCAATGGAAGCGCAGCAAACGCTCAAGGCGCAGGGCAAGCAGGTACGCGTGGTCTCCATGCCATGTACAGCGCGTTTTGACGCGCAATCCATCGGCTATCAACAACAAGTTCTACCCGAGGGCGTGCGTCGCATCGCAGTCGAAGCAGGTCATCCGGATTACTGGCGCAAATACGTGGGCTTGTCTGGTGCCGTCATCGGTATCGCACGTTTTGGCGAATCCGCACCTGCAGCGCAGGTATACGACACCCTGGGCATCACCAGCGCGCACATTGTTGCGGCTGTCTGAGGAGAAAAAATGGCACTCGTTATGTATGACCTGGATGGCACGCTGCTCGATACCGCAGGTGAAATCGCACAGGCAGTCAATCTCACGCTCAAAGATTTCAATCACGGCAGCGTCAGCGATGACGAAGTGCGCAGCTGGATAGGACATGGCACCGGTTGGCTGATGAAAACCGCCTGGCAACATACTCAAGGTCCTGACGTGGAACCCTGGGAAGATGTGATGGCACGTTTCATTCATCACTATGAATCGACGGCCGGCACCACCAGCACCGCTTTCCCGCACGTACTTGAGACACTACGAAAAGCCCGTGACTATGGCGTCAAGCAAGCCATCGTTACCAACAAAGAGCGTCGTTTCACGGATCGTATTCTGGAGAAGCACGGTTTGCAAAATGCATTTGAAATGATCATTTGCGGCGATTCGCTGGCAGTAAAAAAACCCAATCCTGGCGTCATTGATCACTGCCTGGACACGCTGGGTGCAACGCAGGGTGAATCATTATTTATCGGCGACTCGGAGATCGATGTCTCGACCGCCAAGGCGGCCGGCGTTGTCTGCTGGGCAGTACCGTATGGTTACAACATGGGCCGTCCAATCGCTGATGCGATGCCAGATCGCATCGTGCCCGACATTCGTGAAGTGCCCAATTATTTCCGGCATCTCTGACACGCATCTTCAGCACATTAAAAAAATATCTTCGGAGGACATACCATGGCATTAATCTCTCTGCGCCAGCTGCTTGACCATGCAGCCGAGCATCACTACGGCCTGCCGGCATTCAACGTCAACAACATGGAGCAGATACACGCGATCATGCAGGCCGCTGCTGAATGTGACAGCCCGGTGATTCTTCAGGCATCGGCAGGTGCGCGCAAATATGCGGGTGAGCCTTTTCTTCGCAAGCTCGTTGAGGCAGCGCTAGAGCAATACCCCGACATTCCGGTCTGCATGCATCAGGACCACGGTGCTTCACCGGCGGTGTGTCAGGGGTCGATACGCAGTGGTTTCTCCAGCGTGATGATGGATGGCTCGCTCAAAGAAGATGCAAAAACACCGGCGGACTATGACTACAACGTCAATGTCACCCGTCGTGTAGTTGAAATGGCCCATGCAGTTGGCGTTTCCGTCGAGGGCGAACTGGGTTGTCTGGGTTCGCTGGAAACAGGTCAGGCGGGTGAGGAAGATGGCGTAGGTGCAGAGGGCACATTGGATCATTCGCAGCTCCTGACGGATCCCGACGAAGCAGCGCAGTTTGTAGCCGCGACTGATGTCGACGCGCTCGCCATTGCGATCGGTACCAGTCATGGTGCTTACAAATTCAGTCGTCCACCCACCGGCGATATTCTGGCGATCGATCGCATCAAGGCGATCAATCGACGCATTCCCAACACGCACCTCGTCATGCACGGCTCATCGAGCGTGCCGCAGGAATATCTGACGATGATTCGCCAGTACGGCGGGGATATCAAGGAAACCTATGGCGTGCCTGTTTCCGAGATCGTGGAAGGCATCAAGAATGGTGTGCGCAAGGTCAACATCGATACCGACATCCGTTTGGCGATGACGGCAGCGATGCGCAAAACCATGGCAGAAAAGCCCGACGAGTTCGATCCACGCGCCTTCCTCAAGGCAGCAACAGCCGCTGCCAAATCCGTTGTGCGCGATCGTTTCGAAGCCTTTGGCTGTGCCGGCAAGGCCTCCAAAATCAAACCCATGACCATGGACCAGATGGCCAGCCTGTATCAAAAGGGATCACTGCGCGCGCAGGTGCACTGAGCATGATTCGGCCAGGCCAGCATCGCTACGTGCTGTTCGACGTCGATGGCACCATCGCCGAGACCGAGGGCAACGCCCATCTGCCAGCCTTCAATCGAGCGCTGGAAGAAGCGGGACTCCCTTGGCGCTGGACTTCCGCCGATTACAAGCATTTGCTCAAGACCGCAGGCGGGTTCGAGCGCCTGCTGCGTTTTGCGTCCGAGAATGGCGACGATGTCGACGCCTTGCGAGAGACGCTTGCGGCAGTTCACAAGAATAAAAACCGTCACTTCGCTGCGATCATGGCTTCCGGTGCAGTGAAGCCACGTGCTGGTTTTGCTGATCTTGTGATGAGCCTTGCCCGCAATAACATCGGCTGGTGTGTGGTTACTACAACGAGTCGCGGTAACTGGGAAGCCCTGTGGACTTATTCACTTGCGCCTCTTGGTTTGCCTTCGCCTGAAGTGATTGTCTGTGGCGAAGATGTGGCTGCCAAAAAACCGGATCCGGAAGCGTATCTGTTGGCACTCAAGCGCTTGAATATCCCCGCAGCAGAATGCTGTGTGATTGAAGATTCACGCAATGGACTGCTCGCTGCGCGTGCCGCCGACATGGAGGTGGCAATTGTGCGCAGCGAATTTTTCTTCGACGAGCATTTTGATGAAGCAGCGCGAGTGGTTGGCGAACTTCATGAATTGTCGCTGCCCGACGAAGCTTAGCTCAGCGACATCTAAAAAAAATCAGCAGATCAGAGAAGCGGGTTGAGCCGCACGATCGTCAGATTCAAATACGCAGCGACACTGACCCAGGCAAGGTAGGGCAGCATCAGCAGGCTGGACCTTGGTGAATAACGCAAGGGCAGAAGTATCAGTGGCAGGATAGAGAGCCACAGGGTAACGACTTCAATCAGCGCGATGTCCGGACGCTGCATCTTGAAGAACAACAGACTCCACAACAGATTCAACGCACAGTTGATCAGCAGCGCTCCCAAAAAATAGCGCCGCTGATGCTCGTCGCCCAAACGCCAGGCACGCACGCCGGCAATGCCTGTGGTGATGTAGATCAGTGTCCAGATCGGACCGAAAGCCCAGTCGGGCGGTTGCCACGCGGGTTTGACCAGACTGTAATACCACGGGCCGATCTCGGTTGCGGCGCCGCCGATACCTCCCACCAGAATGGCGAGCAGGAAGGCAATGAGTATCGGTTTTTTCCCGGCGTGCGCGTTTTGATTCACACCTTCGCCAATCCGAGCAAGTGAGCCATGTCCTTGAAGAAGATTTTCACATGGGCGAGCGGTTTCGCGCGCACCAGCTCTTTGTTCATGTACGAATCGAAAGTGAGCTTTTGCACATCTTTGTCTTTGCACATGCTGACAAAGCGTTCGCGTCGTTTGTCGCTGGAGTACCAGAAATACTGCATGATACCGAGCACCCAGAAAACTTTACCGTGATCTTTCATGAAGCGCTTGCGGGCCTTGGCCAGGCAGCGCGCGTCACCGGTGACCAGCAATTCTTCGGCGGCATCAGCCGCCAGTCGTCCACCCAGCATTGCGTAGTAAATACCTTCACCTGAAGCCGGGGCCACAACGCCTGCTGCATCGCCAGCGAGTACGACATCGCGGCCATTGTCCCAGCGGGGCAGGGGTTTCATTGGCAGTGGTGCACCTTCACGGCGAACCGTCTTGGCATGCTCGAGACCAACAGCTGTGCGCAAGGAGGTGGTCGCATTACGAAGGGAAAAACCTTTGTCGGCGCTGCCAGTACCGATCGATAGTGTGCCGCCGTGAGGGAAAACCCAACCATAAAAATCGGGCGACAAATGGCCCTGATAAAAAACATCGCAGCGCGTACCATCGTAGTCTGCCGGCTTGATCTCGGGTGCTTCGACGATCTCGTGATAGGCGAATACGTATTTGGTTTTTTCTGCGCCGGGCACAGTTTGTTGTGCGACTGCCGAGCGTGCGCCATCGGCACCGATGATGCTTCGGGCACGTACCGTATGACGCTTGTCACTGCTACCGTCATGGTAGATCACGGTGCTCATGCCATCTTCATCCAGGCCGACGCGTTCGAATCGTGCATTGCGTCGAATTGCACCGGAAGCAGCAGCGCGTTCGCGCAGCCATTCATCGAAATGCTCACGATCGACCATGCCAACAAAACCACCTTCGATAGGAATATCCACTTTTGTGTTGGAGGGAGCAATCATGCGTGCCGAGCGCGCCTTGGCCACCAGCATATGATCCGGAATGTCAAAGTCACGAATCGCTCGTGGCGGTATCGCCCCGCCGCAGGGTTTGATGCGACCTGCGCGGTCCAGCAGCAGCACGCTTCGTCCGCGCCGCGCAAGATCATGAGCGGCAGTCGCTCCGGCAGGGCCGCCGCCAACGATGACGACATCGAATTGTTCGTAATTTGACATACGCTTCCCCTTCGCGGAGTCTTTACTGCTTCATGAAAATGAAGGTTGCGCCACACGGCCCGACTGCTGCTCGCGTTGTTGCTCCGTCATTGGAATGCGTGACGCCAACAGCGCCGACGCGACAAACAAAAGGGCTTCACCGGCGAACACCGTGCCGTAAGCAACGCCAGAAGAGGGCAGCAGCCAATGCGCCAGATCGCTCGCTGCCGTGCCCAGTAATCCACCGAAGCCAAACGCAATCGCTTGTGCTGCGCCCCACAGACCCATGCGCACGCCTTCGCGTGCGGAACGGCCTTCGGTGGCCAGTCGCATCATCTGCCCGATCGCTGCAATCGAAAACGCGCCATTGGCAGCGCCCATCAAAAACACATTCGCTTTCAGTGGCCACGGTGGTCCCACATGACCTGCCACGGCAAGACCGGCGAGCGCCACTGCTGACGCGATGCAACCACCCACGCACCAGAGCCGCAACGAGCCTGCGCGACCGTGGGCGAATTTGCTGCCCACCAGCGCAACCAGCAACATGCCTATCAATACGCCGCCATGCTGCACACCGGAGAGGCTGGTCGATTCGCCCGGTGTGAATCCGAATACCGTGCCGGCGAATGGTTCGAGAATCAGATCTTGTGCGCTGTAGGCCAGCATGGAAATGAAAATGAAGATCGTGAACTGACGAGCTGCGGACTCTTGCCACACATCGGCCAGTGCGGTGCGAAAGGGCACAATTTGCGATGCATCCGGTTCAATGATCTCGTCACCCGGATCATGTTCCAGTCGGAACAAGGCAATCAGCGTAATGATCATGGCGCCCGTACACACAGTCAGCGTGACGCCGAGCAGTCGCGTCGGCGAATAGGGATCCAGCAACTGACCTGCACAACCCGCCGTCACTGCGAAGCCAACGATCATCATCAGCCAAACCGTGGTCGCAGCAGCGGCGCGCTTCTCGCTTTGCACGCGCATCGCGAGCAACACAAGCAAGGAAGTACCGGCAGCGCCGACACCGAGTCCTATCATCACAAAACCTGCAATCGCGAGAATCACACCGAGTACCGGCGAGTTGCTTATCCAGAGCGTGGCAGCGGTTGCGCACAAAGCGCCGAGAGCGAGCAGCGTCATGCCGCCAATAATCCAGGGTGTGCGGCGCGCTCCCTGATCGGAGCCATGGCCCATGCGCGGACGCGATATCTGCACCATGTAATGCAGTGCGACCAATGCACCGGGCAAGATCGCTGGCAGCATGAGCTCAACGACCATGATGCGATTCAGTGTCGATGTCATCAGCACGACAATCGCACCCAGCGAGGCTTGCACCATACCCAGCCTGATGATTTGCGCCCACCCAAAGTGTGAGGGAATCATTCTTATCCTCCGTTCATTCGCAACCCGAAGGCTGCCACCATCATGCCGGCCACAAGCAGCGGCACACCAAACGCTGACATCTTAAGCGCACGCTCAATCGGTGATGCGATAAAAAATCCCATCAGCCGAGATTGACCGTACATCAGGCCAACGATGGCAAGCGCATGCCAGGGTCTTTCCCATTGCAGCAGCAAGATCACGACCACGAGCTGCGGCAGCAACATGATCCACGATGAAGTGATGGCGGCCAAGCGCACACCGAGTTGTACCGGAAGAGAACCGATCCCCATCAGTCGATCACCTTCGACGGACTTGAAGTCATTCAGCGTCATGATGCCGTGCGCGGCAAGACTGTAAAGCAGCGCGAGTATCAGCGATCGTGAGTCTGGCATGGCGCCGCCGGCCATCACGGCAGCGCCGGTGATCCAGGCCAGACCTTCATACGAGAATCCGCAGGCGGCATTGCCCCACCAGCCGTTTTTTTTTAACCGCAGTGGCGGCGCGCTGTAGGCCCATGCCAGCAAGAGTCCGGCGATTGCTGCGGCAAAGCCCCAGGGACCCAGCGCAGTGGCGACCAGAAGCGACAGGCCAGTCCAGATCACAGCGATATACAAACCCCAGCGGCCCGGCATGCGTCCTGAAGGAATAGGACGGTGCGGTTCATTGATCGCATCGACCTCACGATCAAACCAATCATTGACCGCCTGACTGGTGGCGCACACCATCGGCCCCGCCAGCAGAATGCCGACAACAATGAGTGGCCAATTATCCGCAAGGCTCTGGCCAGACGCGACCACGCCGCAAGCAAACGCCCACATGGGTGGAAACCATGTGATGGGCTTTAGCAATTCGGCAATGGCGGATAGCTTGGGACGGGACATGCGGAGGATTGTGCACGCGACAGTTTAGAGCGTCAATTGAAATTGACACTCAGTCCAGCGAGCGCTATCGCGGACCTGTTGGGCAGAGCCGCGAGACGCCTGAAAACAGGCGCTTACTTGTCCTCGCCCAGATTGCCTATGCCGTACTGGCGCAGCTTCACGTATAGGCTCTGGCGGGAGAGCCCGAGGATTTCCGAGGCGGTGGCGCGGTTGTCCTGCGTAATCTGCAGTGCCGCCTCGATACAAAGTTTTTCGATCAGGTCCGTCGTTTCGCCCACAATTTCCCGCAGCGGCACTCGCCCCACAAGTTCGGTCAGTTGTTCGACCGAGCGTGGCATGGGGTGGCGGGCTTCGGTGCCGGCGCGACGGCCAACATCACGAATCGTGAAACCCAGCGCGCCGCTACTGCCTTGCTGGGTGACGGCCACGGCGGAAATCTCCACGGGAATCTGGCTGCCGTTTTCATTGCGCATCGTGGTCGCAAATAATCGTACCGAGCCACGCTGACGCAGGTTGGCCAGCAAGACATTCAGGTCAACGCCGGCGCGACCCAGCCAGCGATCGAGGGATTCTCCAAGCACCTGCTCTGCGCGATTCATTTCCACCATTTCCGTGAATGCGCGGTTGGCAGCGAGCACATCACCGTCGGGGTCGGTAACGACGAAGGCATCGGGCGCCTGTTCGATCACGCGCGTGACCATTTCAGCTTGGGTTGCGCTACCGTTATTTGTTCGGATGGCTGAATCGCCGCGGACGCGAATCAGCAGCAGCTCACCGCCTTCTTCGTGCATCACGGAGACAGACAAAGTCATGGGGCTGTTGCGGAGTTTGGCTACTGCCTGATCCGATTTGCCGCCGCTTCGTACGGTGTCCAGTAGTTTACTGACGACGTCACGCGAATCGCTGTCTATGCAATCGATGATCTGCTTGCCGACCATGCGGCGTACGGTGTCGCCGAAAGCTTCGGCTGCGGCCGGATTGGCTTCGATAATTTTTTGTGATTTGCCATCGACCACCAGGACGCCTTCGGAGGTCAGATCAAACAGAATGCGGTAGCGTGATTCGAGATGGCGCAGACGCAAATAGTCGCGCTCCATGGTCTGTTGTGCATCGACTAGCTGTTGCTGAATTTCAGATTGGGCGCGCAGGTCGCGACCCAGTGCAATCAACCGACCCTTGGGGCCGACGGGAATCGCGCAGAAGGAGATTGGAATGTCGGCGCCTTCTTCGGAAGGGACATTCACCTGCCGCCAGATCGCACGGTTATCACCGCCGCTATTGAGGAGCTTGGCCACCTTGGGCCGACTTTCTATGGTGACGACTTCCTGCCAGGATTTACCAATCCAACTGCGCAGCCCACCAATGACTGGCAGCGGGCCGGCGTTGGAAGAGACATCCTGCACGACACCCTGCCCATCCACGACCAATACCAGATCTGCCGCCGCGGACAATAGCGCCGCATTCGCTTCCGTACTCAGCCCGGCGAGCGATTGTTTCGGAGAGTCGAATTGGGTCACTGGGAATGTGCCGGCTTGTGATCTCATGGATTGAAAGGCCGGGCGCGCGGACGCGGCGTGACCGGGAAAAATACTCAACGGTCACATTGTGTACGCATTCAGGCAGATTTTCAAGCGGACTTACAGCGATTTGTGTCAATTCATTCTGACGTCTTGTTGCTGCTGTATAAGTTGAACCGCCAAATCGAGGGCTTCTACGGCATCGGATGAGCAGCCGTCTGCACCCACGGTTGAGGCCAGTCCGGGTTCGCGGAGGAAGAGCGGGCCGCCCACCATGATGGAAAGGCGGGGGTTGCGGGAGGTTTTGCGGGCAGTGCGTATGGCTTTGCCCAGCTCTGGCAATTCGTTGTCCGTACTGACCGACAAGGCCAGCACATCGAACCAGTGCGCCGAGAGGGAATCCTGCAACTCGCCCGGCTTTGGCGACGGGACTGACAGGACAACCCAGCCTTCCCGGCGGAAGAATTCTGACAGCATCGACAAGCCGAAAGTATGTTGCTGGCCTGGCATCGTCGCCATCAGAATGCGGCGCTCCGAGGCTAGGGCGGGCTTGGTCGTTTTGGCGTTACTGTGAAATGCGGGGCTCAGGTCATAGAGAAGTGTCTGCAGGCGCCACAGGCAAAGAGTGACTTCCGAGAAGGTGCAGAGGTCAGCCTCCCAAAGCTCGCCCAAATAGCGGGCCGCGGGCGTGAACAGATTCAGATACACCCGGTCCATCGAGATTCCCTGACCACACAGATCGGCGACGATGTCCGTTGTGTCGGTCATGCGGTTTTCCATCAGCGCGCGAGCAAAAGCGGCGACATCCCGCGGCTGTATCTCGGGTGCATGCGGCGCCTGTAGGCGCTGGTCCTGGTGCGCCATCATTAATCGCGGGATGATTTCCGTTTCTACCAAGGGTAAAAGCCGGTCTTCGCTCGCCGCCTCTTTCAGTGCCCCCGCACTGTGGCCCGGAGCATTTTTTCTGCCGCGGCCGTCTGAGGCTTGGTCCATTCTTGTCTCCTGCTATTGCACACGCGGGACTCACAGGGAACGACGGGTTGTCAGCCGGGCGCTAGCGTGGATCCATCCGTAGTCCGTCCTATTTTGGACGGTAGATGACATGGGGTGTTGCTCAACGCAAACTTTTCCCGTTGTACCCCGCAAAGCCCAACATGTCAAAGGAATAGGTGAAAAATGCCCGAATCGGGAATTTATGTCAATCTAGGTTGACGTAATCAGTTGTTGACATACTGCCGGGTCACACCTACATTGCATCAACCCCCCTTGGGCCCAGAGCCAGACCATGCCAGAGACGATGCCATCAGAGAGCCAGACCAGGCCGCTGTATACCAGCGAAGAGCGCGCTCGCCGTGACGCTACCGTCTGGACGCTCGTTCAGGGTGTGCTCGCACCGGTCCAGTTCCTTGTCTTTCTGGTAAGTGTGGTGCTGGTCATGCGCTATCTGCAAAGCGGCCAGGGCGAGACGGCGGCGACCGTGTCCATCGTTCTCAAGACCTTCTTGCTGTACACCATCATGATCACCGGCTGCATCTGGGAAAAAGTCGTGTTCGGTCGCTACCTTTTCGCCGCCAGCTTTTTCTGGGAAGACGTTTTCAGCATGCTGGTGCTGGCCTTGCACACCGCTTATCTCGTCGCACTCTATACAGGCAGTTTGTCTGTACGCGAGCAAATGCTGCTCGCGCTGGCGGCCTATGCCGCGTATGCGATTAATGCGACCCAATTCCTGCTCAAGCTGCGTGCCGCGCGCCTGCAGTCCGCTCAACAAACCAATCAGCAGGTGGCCGCATGAATGCCGCAATCCCGATAAAGCTCGACGATGGCTGCATGGATTCGCCCGTGCTGCGTGAACGTGGTCAGCGCGAAGTTTTTTGCGGACTCACCGGAATCATCTGGATGCACCGGAAAATCCAGGACGCCTTTTTCCTCGTCGTCGGTTCACGTACTTGTGCGCACCTGATTCAATCTGCTGCCGGCGTGATGATTTTTGCCGAGCCGAGGTTTGCCACCGCCATCATCGACGAGCGCGATCTCGCCGGTATCGCCGACGCGAATGAAGAACTCGATCGTGTCGTTCGTCGATTGCTCGAACGACGCCCCGATATCAAGATGCTGTTTCTGGTGGGCTCATGTCCATCGGAAGTCATCAAGCTTGATCTCTCACGCGCAGCCGCGCGCTTGTCCAAAGAATTTCTGCCGAATGTACGCATCCTGAATTACTCCGGCAGCGGTATCGAAACCACTTTCACGCAAGGCGAAGATGCCTGCCTCGCGTCCATGGTGCCGCTGTTGCCGGCCATGGAGGCGACAGCTCCAACGTCACTGATGATCGTCGGTTGTCTGCCGGATGTCGTTGAAGATCAGTTTGCCCGTCATTTCAAGGCACTGGGCATCGAACAGGTCCAGTTTTTCCCGCCGCGTAATTCGCGCGACTTGCCCTCCATTGGTCCCAACACACGCTACCTGCTGGCGCAGCCCTTCCTTACCGATACAGCGCGCGCGCTGGAGTCGCGCGGCGCCACGCATTTGCCGGCACCTTTTCCATTCGGTGTCGAAGGCACGACCGACTGGCTGCGTGCCGCAGCCGAGGTATTCGGCGTCACCACCGAAGTCTTCGATAAAGTCACCACACCCTCGCGTGAACGTGCACAGCGCGCGCTTGACCGTCATCGCGAACAATTGCAGGGCAAGCGCATTTTCTTTTTCCCGGATTCACAACTCGAAATTCCGCTTGCACGTTTTCTCTCGCGCGAACTTGGCATGCAGCTCACCGAAGTCGGCACGCCTTATCTGCATCGCGATCACATGAAGCGTGAATTGATGCTGTTGCCTAACACGACCCAACTCTCAGAGGGGCAGGATGTAGAAAAGCAGCTGGACCGCTGCCGTGCTGCTGCACCTGACATCGTGGTCTGCGGCCTTGGTCTCGCCAATCCGCTCGAGGCAGAAGGTTTCACTACCAAATGGGCGATCGAATTGGTTTTCTCGCCCATCCACGGCTTCGAGCAAAGCGCCGATTTGGCGGAGTTGTTTGCGCGGCCGCTGATACGTCGGCAAAAAATCGCGACAGAGGAGCTCGCATGCAACTGACCCTCTGGACTTATGAAGGCCCACCGCACGTGGGTGCCATGCGTATCGCCACTGCGATGGAAAAAGTGCACTACGTCTTGCATGCGCCGCAGGGCGACACTTATGCCGATCTGCTGTTCACCATGATCGAGCGGCTGCCCAAGCGTCCGCCAGTCACCTACACCACCTTTCAGGCGCGTGATCTGGGTTCTGATACTGCCGAACTTTTCAAGAATGCCGCGCGTGAAGCGTACGAGCGCTTTGCACCCCAGGCGATGATGGTGGGAGCGTCTTGCACCGCTGAGCTGATTCAGGATGATCCCGGCGGTCTCGCAAAGGCATTGAATTTGCCGATACCGGTAGTACCGCTGGAGCTTCCCTCGTATCAGAAAAAAGAAAACTGGGGCGCAGCTGAAACCTTTTATCAGATGGTGCGCCACCTCGCCAAGCCACGCATGCAAGACAGCGAACCTGGCAAGCAGCCGAGCTGCAACATTCTCGGACCCACGGCACTCGGCTTCCGTCATCGTGATGATCTGCGCGAAATCACCGCGCTGCTCACGCGCATGGGTATTGCGATCAATGTGGTTGCACCACTGGGCGCATCCCCCGCGGATCTGGCGCGCCTTGCCGATGCCGATTTCAATGTCGTGCTGTATCCCGAGACAGCCATGCAGGCGGCGACCTGGATGCAAAAAAATCTTGGTTTGCCATCGACCAAAGTCATTCCCATTGGCGCACAGGCAACGCGCGAATTCATCATTGAAGTCGCGCAGTTGGCCGGCATACCGGTCGATGCCGCGCTCGAAGACGCTGCCTCCCGTGCACCCTGGTACGCCCGTTCCGTAGACTCCACTTATCTCACTGGCAAGCGCGTGTTTGTATTTGGCGATGCAACGCATGCCATCGCTGCAGCGCGTGTGGCCGCCGAAGAACTCGGCTTCGAAGTCGTGGGTCTGGGCACTTACAGCCGCGAATTCGCGCGCGAGATTCGCGAAGCCGCAAAAAAATACGGCGTCGAGCCGCTGATCACGGATGACTATCTGGAAGTCGAAGCTCGTGTTGCCGAACTCTCGCCCGAATTGGTGCTGGGTACGCAAATGGAGCGCCATATCGCCAAGCGACTCGGTCTGCCTTGCGCCGTAATTTCAGCCCCCGTGCATGTGCAGGATTTCCCTGCACGCTATTCACCCCAAATGGGTTTTGAGGGCGCCAACGTGCTCTTCGACACCTGGGTTCATCCTTTGATGATGGGCCTCGAAGAACACTTGCTGGGCATGTTCAAGGACGACTTCGAATTCCACGACGGCGCCTCGCCTTCGCACCTTGGCAAAGGTGGCGCACCGCGCGCAATGCCGGCAAAAGCCGATGCCGTTGTCTCACCCGAAGTCGCGCGTGACACCGATCCCGCCAATGCGGGCGAAATGCATCCGGCCTGGGCACCTGACGCAGAAAAAGAATTATCGAAGATACCGTTTTTCGTGCGTGGCAAGGCAAGGCGCAACACCGAGCGCTACGCGAAAGACCATGGCGTGCCGACCATCACACTGGACACCTTATATGACGCGAAAGCCCACTACGGCCGCTAATGTCATGACGGCGCCCACGATGCGGGTCGTCATTGTCACGATGGACAACCATTTGGCCAGTGCTGCGGCACGTGCGCAGCGCCTGCTGAACAAGCAGTTGCCCGGTGTCGTGCTGTCCGTGCATGCTGCTTCGGAATGGGCCGGCGACGCGTCGACACTCACGCGCTGTATCGCCGATATTGAGCAGGGCGACATCATCATCGCGTCCATGCTTTTTATGGAAGACCATTTTCTGCCGGTGATGCCAACGCTCACTGCACGACGTGATGCTTGCGATGCCATGGTCTGCATCATGTCGGCAGGCGAAGTCATGAAACTCACGCGCATCGGTCGTTTCACGATGGATGGCACCACGCGCGGGCCTATGGCGTTCCTGAAAAAATTGCGTGGCAAGACGGACGAGAAAAAACCGGCTGCGACCGCTGGTGCTCAGCAAATGAAAATGCTGCGCCGGCTACCTAAATTGCTGCGATTCATTCCCGGTACCGCGCAAGATGTGCGGGCGTATTTTCTGACACTGCAGTACTGGCTCGCTGGCTCCGATGAAAACATCGCCAGCATGGTGCAGCTGCTGGTCAACAATTACGCCGATGGTGCGCGCAAGGCCCTGCGTGGCAAAGCACCTGCGGCGATGCCTATCGAATATCCGGAAGTCGGCGTTTATCACCCACGCATGAAAGGCGCCGAGGTTCACAAGTGCATGACAGACCGTCTGGAGCGCGTGCCCACGATGGCTGGCAGTCGCGGCACGGTCGGCCTGCTGCTGATGCGCTCCTACCTGTTGGCGGGAAATGCCCGCCACTATGATGGTGTGATCGCTGCACTCGAAGCGCGTGGATTATCGGTGCGCCCCGCGTATTCCAGCGGACTGGATGCACGACCGGCGGTCGAGCAGTTTTTCATGAAGGATGGCAAGCCCAGTGTGGATGCCGTCGTCTCGCTGACTGGCTTTTCGCTGATCGGTGGACCAGCCTATAACGATTCCAAAGCGGCAGAAGATCTACTCGCAACACTCGATGTGCCTTATGTGGCCGTCACTCCGGTCGAGTTTCAGACCCTGGAGCTGTGGGGCGAATCGGATCGCGGCCTGCTCCCAGTCGAAGCGACGATGATGGTTGCGCTGCCCGAGCTTGATGGCGCAAGTGGTTCCCTGGTCTACGGTGGCCGCAGTGAAGCGGGCGGCAAATCCTGTACCGGTTGCAGCAGAGGCTGTACATTCCCGCAGGCCGAGAATGCACAAGACATGCAAGTGTGCAGCGAACGCGCTGACATGCTTGCTGCGCGGGTAGAAAAATTGATTGTCTTGCGCAAGGCGCAGCGCGCAGAGCGCAAAGTGGCTGTTGTCTTGTTCAACTTTCCTCCGAATGCCGGCAGCACCGGAACGGCGGCGTTCCTTGCTGTCTTTGAATCGCTCTA
>JBDKLM010000077.1:0-6693 GCA_039806005.1 Pseudomonadota bacterium | reverse complement strand
TATTTTCATGATGATTCTTCCGCTGCCAACATGGCTAGTGGATGCTCTGATCGCGGTCAATATGTGCTTGTCGGCGACGCTACTGATGGTCGCGATGTATCTGCCCAATCCGCTGGCTTTTTCCTCCTTCCCTTCTGTCCTGTTGGTGACGACGCTATTTCGCCTGGCAATTGGCATTGCAACTACCCGCTTGATTCTTCTGAATGGCGATGCAGGACACATCATTTATACGTTTGGTAATTTTGTGGTGGGCGGCAATCTGGTCGTGGGCCTGGTGGTATTTCTCATTCTGACTATTGTCCAGTTTGTCGTCATTACCAAAGGTTCCGAGCGAGTCGCTGAGGTCGCGGCCCGTTTCTCTCTGGATGCGATGCCGGGCAAACAAATGTCAATTGACGGCGACCTTCGGGCGGGCACGATCGATATGGATGAGGCTCGCCGCCGCCGGGGCGTCGTGGAAAAGGAAAGCCAGTTATATGGCGCCATGGATGGGGCGATGAAATTCGTCAAGGGAGACGCTATCGCGGGCTTGATCATCGTGGCGGTCAACCTTCTCGGCGGCGTCCTGATTGGCGTGCTCCAGAGAGGCTTGACCGCTGGGGAGTCCGTCAAAATCTATTCGATTCTGACGATTGGCGATGGTCTTATTTCTCAAATTCCGGCGCTGTTTGTGTCGATCTGTGCGGGGATGATCGTGACCCGAGTCACGGGTGCCGATGGCAATGTATCCAATATCGGTAGCGATATTGGTTCCCAGTTACTGGCCCAACCCAAGGCTTTCATGATTGCCTCAGTCGTGATGCTGGGGTTTGCAGTGATTCCGGGTATGCCGACGGTGACATTCTTGATTTTGTTTGTCGTGATGGGTGGGGTTGGCTACATGTTCTTCAAGGGAGAGCGGCAGATCGTCGATCCCAAGACGGGCAAAGTCACGACGGTTCCGGCAATTGCAGCGACCGGCAACACCGGGCAGGCAGCAAAGCCTGCCGATACTGATCAATTTTCACCGACAGTCCCGCTGTTGGTCGATATGCATTCTGGCCTGGAGAAGGCGTTTTCTTCACCATTATTGAATGAAGAATTGATAAAAATACGCCGTGCCCTGTTTGAAGATTTGGGCATTATTTTTCCGGGCATCAGTTTACGTTTCAATGATTCGCTCCCCGAGGAAGCTTATGTGATTCTTGTGTCGGAGATTCCTGTCTCTCAAGGTCGTATGCGGCCAAAACATCTTCTGGTCAGAGAGACGACCGAAAATCTTACAGCGCTCTCGGTACCTTTTGAATCGGACAAAAAATTTCTTCCTGGCATACCAACACTTTGGACGCCAGCTGACCTGAAGCACTCATTGAATAATGCGGGCGTTTCTTTTTTTGAACCGACTCAGTTGCTCTCTTACCACATCGCGATGGTATTGAAAAAATATGCCGCTGAATTCATTGGTATACAAGAAACACGTTCACTTTTAAATGATATGGAAGGTAAGTTTCCGGAGCTGGCAAAAGAAGTGCAACGCGTCATGCCTATTCATAAAATCGCAGAGATTTTGCAGCGACTTGTAGGTGAAGAAGTTTCTATCCGCAATCTTCGTTCTGTGATGGAAGCTCTGATTGAATGGGGGCAGAAGGAAAAAGATTCCGTCATGCTGACGGAATATGTACGGGTCGCTCTAAAGCGTCACATCAGTCATCGGTATTCAGCCGGCCAAAATATTCTCCCGGCTTATCTGCTTGCGCCGGCAGTCGAAGATGCAGTTCGCAGCGCTATTCGACAGACCTCAGGCGGCTCCTACCTCGCCCTTGACCCCATGATTTCTCGCCAATTGCTGGACAGTATTAAATCGACAGTGGGTGATATCAGCCGCTCCATGCAAAAGCCAGTTTTACTGACCTCGATGGATATTCGTCGATATATGCGAAAAATGATCGAGCAGGATTTATATGAACTCCCGGTGCTTTCCTTTCAGGAACTCACTCAAGAAGTCAATATTCAACCACTGGCAAGGGTCGAGCTATGAGATTTAGCGGTGACTTTTTAATTTGTGACCCTGTTGACCGCTTCAAGAGCAGACTCAATATCGTCAAAGTCTTTGATCAGACTGAAAAATCCACTGGCTGTAAATACGCCACGAACCTGCTCGCACATCTGGGTCGCGACGATCTGACCTTTCCTTCCCTGAACTTCGCCAATCGCTTTCAAAATCACACGCAATCCGTCACTGGAAATATGGGGAAGCATGGAAAAATCGAACACCAGCCGGGTTGCACCTTCAGCAATTGCACTGTCAAGCAATTCATGCAATTCATCTGCCGCCATTTTATTGAAATTTCCCCCGGGTCGAATGATCAGCGCCTCGCCTCGGGTTTCGGTTTGTATGCTCATGTTTAGCAGATTAATGGAACGGAAAGCAGTGTAATAGCAACATTGTATCCAGACTCCGACGATAGTTCACGAAAGCTCGATATGAAATTGGAACCCAGCCTTGATACTTTGCAGCCACCTGTCGAACTCAGGGTACTCGTCGGGCCTCAAGCAGGCAGCTGTTTGAGCCTGGCTATCGGGGATTACTCCTTGGGAACATCGGACGACTGCGAGATTATCCTAATGGGCCCTCGCCTTGAGGGCTTGCACGCAAGACTCAGTTTTGACGGCGATCAAATCACGATTACGCCAATGGACGGGAAGGTTTCTGATTCTCAGGGCAACGAAATCATCGATACGTTTCCACTGATACTGGGAATGCCGGTTGATCTGGGTGGCATCTGGGTCAGCATTGACAACGCTGATGCGCCCTGGCCAGATCCGGCGGATGTCCTTCCTCTGCCCCCGAAGCCAGAGCCGGCCGCTACGGCAGTTCCTGACGGAAAGTCATTTAACGGGTCGCTTGATAGCCCCGGCAGCCAATTGCGCAGACGGGCGAAAATCACTTTAGCAATTTCTGCACTCAGTCTGATACTGGTTTTAATGACCGGGATCACGGCGTTTGCCTGGCTGATCAAGCGGCCCAAGGAGCCCGTAACTTCCGTAATCGCTGCGAAACCCAATCTCCCTCCAGTCCCCGCAAGCCAGCAAAAAATTCAGCAAATCATCGCCAATCTCGACCTCGCCAAATCAGTAGAGATCAAAGCCTCTGATAAAGGCATCGTTCAATTGAATGGATATCTCGCCGATGAGTCGACAAAAACCAAGCTGATGCAGGCGCTCGAGAATGTCTCACCTCAACCCAAGACGACGTTTTATGTGGACAGCGAATTGCTCGCTTCTGCCCGCCGGGTATTGAATGACAAGCTTGACCCCGCTCGAGCCAAACTACGGGCGGAGAGCGTAAAGGACGGTCTACTAAAGGTGCAAGGTGCTGCGCTGATGCAGAGTGTTAAAGAAAGTGCTTTTGAAACTCTGCGCGCAGAAGTGCCAGGATTACGACAAATTGAAGGGCCTGTCGTCCAGGGAGACGATATTCCTCAGCAATTTCAGGAAAAGTTAGTGGCAGCAGGTTTATCGAAAAAACTTCAGGTGATCAGCCGTCAGCCTGAATTCGTATTGCGGGGTGCGATGACCGAAGATGAATTACGTATCTGGGAAACGGTCTTGACGGAATTTAATGAAGATTTCGGAAAAATCCTGCCGATCAAAGCAACTATCCGCCTGATCCAGAAAAAATCACCCGTCAATCTACAGATCGTTGTTGGGGGCAATATGCCTTTCGTGATTACCGACAATGGAAATCGCGTGACGCGTGGTGGCGATGTCGATGGACATACGCTCATCACGGTAAAAGACACGGAAGTTATTTTTGATGGCAATGAAAAAATAAAGATATCGAGATAAATCAATGCAAAACACATCATTATCTTTGGAAGAGCGCCTGCGCGCGGATCACGATGGCCGATTAGCAGAAGAAATAGCCAAGCAACTGACTATGATTGATTTTCGGCTGGAATCAGAAAAACGAAAATTGCATACCCGAACGAACTTTGAACACATTGTCGCCGCCGAGACTGCTGTGAAAAGTGCCCTCGTGGCACTTCAACTTTTTAACGCAGCAAAAGAAAAGTAAATCTGTCAGAAAAAAACGAGGAAAGGAAAACTATCATGGCCTTGGAAAAAGCAAGCATTAATGAGATTTACAACAGCATTAAAGATCCAATGAAGACAGCAGAAGATGATATGAAAAGCCTTCTGAGCAATGTCCAATCAGGTGGCGATATCACGACAGCGCAATTGCTTCAGATACAAACCGCGATTTCCAAATACACGCTGACTGCCACGATCTTCAGTTCCATCATCAAGGAGCTCTCCGATTCGCTCAAACAAACGGCCGCCAAGATAAATTAAGCCGATTCATATCCGGCAGATCGTCTAGCCAAGCTCTTCCAGACGGATGCGGGCAACTTTGCCCGAGACTGTAGAAAGGGCTTCAATCGTGGCGATGGCCTGAAGCGCTTTTTTCTCTTGCGTCTGATGGGTGAGGATGATGATGTCTGCCTCGGTTTCTCCTACCGCGGGTTCTTTTTGCAGCATCGCATCAATGGAAATTGCCGCATCGGCCAGGATGCGCGTGATGTCAGCAACAACTCCCAATTTATCGGCAACGCGTATGCGCAGATAGTAGCTGGTCGTAATTTCCGCCATCGGAAGAATAGGCGTATCTATCATTGCATCTGGCTGGAAGGCCAGATATGGCACGCGATGCTCGGGATCGGCGGTCGCCAGGCGCGTGATGTCTACCAGGTCGGCGATGACGGCCGATGCCGTGGGCTCGGCGCCGGCACCTTTACCGTAATACAGCGTGGCACCGACTGCGTCACCGTGTACCAGAACGGCATTCATCGCCCCTTCAACATTGGCTATCAGTCGGTTGGCGGATATGAGCGTTGGGTGGACGCGTAATTCGATTCCATTGGCAGCGCGACGCGCAATGCCCAGCAATTTGATTCGATAGCCCAGCTGCTCTGCATAACGAATGTCGGCTGCCTGAAGGCCGGTGATGCCCTCAACATACGCCTTGTCGAACTGAACCGGAATGCCAAAGGCGATCGCCGACATGAGTGTTGCCTTGTGCGCAGCATCTATACCTTCAATGTCAAACGTCGGATCAGCCTCCGCATAACCAAGCCGTTGCGCTTCCTTGAGCACGACATCAAAGTCGAGACCTTTTTCACGCATCTCTGACAAAATGAAATTCGTGGTGCCATTGATGATGCCAGCGATCCACTGGATGCGATTTGCCGTCAGGCCTTCGCGCAAGGCTTTGATGATGGGAATGCCACCCGCGACCGCTGCCTCAAACGCGACCATCACCCGCTTCTCTTGCGCTGCTCTGAAAATCTCTGTGCCATGGGTGGCCAGCAGCGCTTTGTTCGCAGTGACCACATGCTTGCCATTGGCAATGGCCGTCATCACCAGATCGCGGGCGATACCGTAACCACCAATCAGTTCAACGACGATATCAATGTCGGGATGGTTCACGATGATGTTGGCATCATCGACTACCTCAACCTTGCCACCCGTAATTTGCTTCGCTCTCGCGGTATCAAGATCAGCCACCATTGTGATTTCGATCGGACGCCCCGCCCGACGGCGTATTTCTTCGGCATTACGCGCAAGCACAGTGAAAGTACCGGCACCCACGGTGCCGATGCCCAGCAGACCAACTTTGATAGGTTTCATGATGAATGAGTCAGTGACAGACGGGCCTAACGACCATCAGGCCGCATGATGGCGACGATAACCTTCAAGGAAATGGGCAATGCGACCTATCGCAGCGGTCAGATCATCTGCGTTCGGCAGAAAGACGACGCGAAAGTGATCCGTGGTCGGGCAATTGAAACCAGTCCCCTGCACGATGAGCACACGCTCTTCAGCCAGCAAGTCATAGGCAAACTGCTGGTCGTCTTTGATCGGATACATTTTCGGATCGAGACGGGGGAACATGTACAAGGCTGATTTTGGTTTCACGCAGCTCACACCGGGGATGTCCGTGAGCAGACGATGCGCGAGATCGCGCTGACGCAGCAGTCGTCCGCCGGGACCGACCAGATCATCGATGCTCTGGTAGCCACCCAAAGCCGTCTGTATCGCGAATTGCCCAGGAACGTTGGAGCACAAACGCATCGAAGCCAGCATGTTCAGACCTTCGATATAGTCTTTTGCGTGCTTTTTCTCGCCCGACACAATCATCCAGCCGGCACGATAACCACATGAGCGGTAGTTTTTCGATAAACCATTGAACGTGATGAACAAGACATCGTCAGCGAGCGATGCCAGCGAAGTGTGTTTCTCGCCGTCATACAAGACCTTGTCATAGATCTCGTCGGCGAAGATGATCAACTGGTGCTGGCGCGCCAGCTCGACAATTTGCTGCAGTAATTCCACCGGATACAAGGCACCGGTAGGATTATTGGGATTGATGACGACGATGGCTCGGGTATTCGCGTTGATCTTGCTTCGGATATCTTCAATGTCCGGATACCAATCGGCCTGCTCATCGCACACATAGTGAATGGGTTTGCCGCTTGATAAGCTGACCGCTGCGGTCCAGAGCGGGTAATCCGGTGCCGGTACCAGCACCTCATCGCCGGTATTGAGCAAGGCGTTCATGCTCATGACAATCAGTTCGGACGCCCCATTGCCAAGGTAAATATCGTCAATCGTGACACCGGTGATCTTTTTTTCCTGGCTGTATTGCATGAT
>JBDKLM010000076.1:0-11285 GCA_039806005.1 Pseudomonadota bacterium | reverse complement strand
TACCGCATTAGGCAAGCGTTCGGTACAAAAGCCCATCATCATAAACAAACACCAACATGGCAATCAACGTCCTCGGCACCCCCCTGAAACCCTGCTCCACCGACCCCATGACGGGTTATTTTCGTGATGGTTGCTGCAATACCGACGAATCCGATCGCGGCTCCCATGTCATTTGCGCTGAGATGACGCAGGAGTTTCTGGATTTTTCACGACAGCGAGGCAACGATTTGAGTACCCCTCGGCCGGAATACCGTTTCCCGGGTCTGGTGCCGGGTAATCGCTGGTGTCTGTGCGCCTTGCGCTGGAAAGAAGCCTTCGACGCTGGTGTGGCACCGCATGTGGTGCTGGAGTGCACGCATGTGAATGCACTTAACTACGTAAAGATTGAGCACTTGATGACTTACAAGCTGCTTGTTTAAGCAGACGGCCAGTCAATTTATTGGGATATCGAGGATGAGTCTGAGCCAGTTTGATCGCAACCAGCCCTTCAATGGCCTTCCGGCCTTGCCCCCTGCCGCAGATTTGGAAACGTCGGCGATTCTCAGAAAGACCATCACCGCCAGCCGTGCCTTGGCAGAGCTTAAGGGCATGGCACAACGAATGCCGAACCAAGCCATGCTGATCGACAGCCTGGTGCTGCAGGAAGCGCGGGCTTCTTCGGAAATCGAGAACATCCTGACGACTAACGACGAGTTGTTCAAAGCAGCCTCGGACGGAACCTTGCCGGCCAGCGCCGAAGCCAAGGAGGTGCTGCGTTACCGGGAGGCACTGAACCATGGTTTCAGGGAGATCAAAGAGCGGCCGCTGTCTACTGGCTTGTTCATCGAAATCGCACAACTCATCAAGCAGACTGATTTCAACGTTCGCCGAGTGCCTGGTACGCGTATTGCCAACAGCCACGGCCAGACTATCTACACGCCGCCCGAAGGTGAGTCGGTCATCCGTGACAAGCTGCGTGAGCTCGAAAACTTCATGCATGCAGAGGACGGCCTTGATGCGCTAGTAAAAATGGCATTGGTGCACTACCAGTTCGAGGCCATCCACCCATTTCCAGATGGCAATGGACGAACAGGGCGGATCCTGAATATCCTTTTTTTAGTGGACCAAGGGCTATTGAACCTGCCAGTCCTCTATCTTTCTCGCTACATCATTGACCACAAGCTAGCCTATTACGAAGGTTTGCGGAAGGTTACTGAGCAAGGCGCTTGGGTTGATTGGGTGCTGTACATGCTGGATGCAGTGGAGCAAACCTCTCTCCGCACGCATAAGCAGATCACCGATATTCTTTCTTTAATGGAATCGGTGCGCGAGCGCGTTCAGCGGGATGCTCCAGGGGTTTACAGCAAGGACTTGATCGAACAGATCTTCCGACAGCCCTACTGCAAAATTCAGTTTCTGGAGCAGGCCGGCATGGGCACCCGACAGACCTGCTCGAAGTACTTGCGCGAGCTGGAGCGTCTAGGTGTGCTTCAGGGTCAAAAAATGGGTAGGGAGGTATATTTCATCAACCGGGACCTATTCGAACTGCTGACGAAATAAGGATAAACTCGGTTTGTCCTGATGGATACGTTAAAAATATGACTTGTTTTTAACATGTTTTAACGATGTGTTCGTTTTTAAAACATGTCCGATCCAAACGTTCAAAAACAAGGCTCCAGCAAGCGCCCCCGCATCTCCTCAGGCAAAGGCAGCGACTTTTCCACCTTTTGATCCACCCACACCACTTTCGCACCACCTTCGGCATACAGCACATCCGGCGCATCAACGCGCACAATCCGTTGGCGCGTATGAAAGCTGGATCGACCGAACTCACCTACCAGTGTATGGACTTCGATCTCGCCCGGATAACGCAGCTGCTTTAGAAAAGTGCAGTGAGCACTGATGATTACGGGTCCGACGCCGCCGGGATCGGCGGGACAACCGAGCGCCTCGAACCATTCAATCCTTGCCTGCTCCAGGTAGCGAAAGTAGAGGGTGTTGTTCACATGCCCCATCGCATCCATATCACCCCAGCGCAGCGGCATGCGAACTTTGTGTACCAGCGTGTATTCGTCCTTGGCGTTCATCAAAACGCCGCCATGCCATCGTCGGCGGTGATGATGGCACCGTTGATGAAGCGCGATTCATCTGCCGCGAGCAGCAGCAGGAGTCCATCCAGATCTTCAGGATAGCCAATGCGTTTGCGCGGCAGCATGTCGATCAGCTTCTTGCCGCCTTCACTCTGAAAATACTCACGATTGATTTCGGTTTCGATATAGCCGGGGCAGATCGCATTGACATTGATGCCGTGACGCCCCCACTCCAGTGCCATCGCTTTCGTCATCTGCACAACACCGGCCTTGCTCATGCAATACACACCGATCTGCGACAGCACGCGCAATCCGGCGACCGAAGCAATATTGATGATGCGATGCTGACGAGACGGATCGCCTTTGGCGCGAAGAATCATGCGCTTGGCCGCTTCCTGCGCAACAAAGAAAGCGCCCTGAAGGTTGGTATCCATCACATAGCGATAATCTTCCGGCGTGACGTCCACCAGACGCTGCGTGCTCGAGACGCCTGAGTTATTGATCAGAATATCAATCGGTCCCGCCTCGGTTTCCGCATGGGCGATGGCAGACTTGATGCTCGCGTGATCGGTCACGTCCAGCGCCACCAGATGGGCAGCACCGCCATTGGACTCGATCTCGGCGCGCAGCTCCTTGAGACGCTCCACGCGGCGCGCGGCCAGCACGACCTGCGCACCTGCTTCGGCCAGAATTTTCGCGAATCGAGCACCCAAACCGCTGGAAGCACCAGTGACTAGCGCCACTTTTCCGTTGAAATTAACTTCTATTCCCACCGTGTCCCCCGTGTATCAGATTATTTTCAGATCGCTAAAACCGTTATGATTACATGATTTTCCGACCAAGCCGCTGAGCCTGAGGACGCAGCCGCGTAAAAACTTCAAGAATTTCAGTCACCATCGACCCGCAGAAAACCTGATCGCCGCCGACCATGAATCCCAGCCAAAATCCCAGCTTCCTCGAACAATACGGCCCGCGCGAGGCCATGGAATACGATGTCGTGATCGTCGGTGCCGGCCCGGCCGGGCTGTCGGCCGCGATACGACTCAAGCAACTGGCCGAACAACAAGGCCGCGAAATCAGCGTCTGCGTGCTCGAAAAAGGCAGCGAACCCGGCGCGCATATTCTCTCCGGCGCCGTGATGGATCCACGCGCGATCACGGAGTTATTCCCGGACTGGAAGACTGCGGGGGCGCCTTTGCTCACGCCCGTCACTGAAGATCGCTTCCTCTTTCTAACGGAGCAAAGTGCCACCGCCGTACCCAACTGGATGCTGCCCGGCTGTTTTCAGAACCACGGCAATTACGTCATCTCGCTTGGCAATGTCGTGCGCTGGCTTGCGCAGCAGGCCGAAAATCTGGGCGTGGAAATCTTCCCCGGCTTTGCTGCCGCCGAGATCTTGTATGACGATGCCTGCGCGGTGGTGGGCGTCGCTACCGGCAATCTGGGTGTCGACAAAGAAGGCAAGCCCACCAGCGAATTCCAGCTCGGAATGGAGCTGCGCGCGAAATACACCTTGTTTGCCGAAGGTGCGCGCGGCCATCTCGGCAAACAGCTGATTGCGGGCTACCAGCTCGACAAGGGTCGCGATCCGCAAACCTATGGCATCGGCATCAAGGAACTGTGGGAGATCGATCCCGCCAAGCATCAGCCGGGACTGGTGATCCACACCGCCGGCTGGCCACTCGACAACAGCACTTATGGCGGCTCCTTCCTCTACCACATGGAAAACAACCAAGTGGTTGTCGGCTATGTCGTGGGTCTCGCGTATGAAAATCCCTATCTCTCGCCCTACGAAGAATTTCAGCGCTACAAAACTCATCCCGCGATTCGCGGTTTCTTCGAAGGTGGCAAGCGCCTCTCGTATGGCGCGCGCGCCATCACTGCGGGTGGCCTGCAATCACTGCCCAAGCTCACTTTCCCCGGTGGCGCGCTGATCGGTTGCGACGCCGGCTTCCTGAATGCGAGCCGCATCAAAGGCAGTCACGGCGCGATGAAGTCCGGCATGCTCGCCGCAGAAGCGGCGTTCGACGCGATTGCCGCCGAGCGCGCGCAGGATGAACTGAGCGCCTACACAAAAGCTTTCGAACAATCCTGGCTGCACGAAGAACTGCATGTCGCACGCAACTTCAAACCATGGATGAGCAAGGGCCTGTACACCGGCACGCTGATGGTCGGTATTGATCAGCTGATCTTCCGTGGCAAGGCACCGTGGACTCTGCATCACACACATGCCGATCATGAGTGTCTGAAACCGGCGAATCAATGCCAGCCTATCGTCTACCCCAAACCCGATGGCAAACTGACTTTTGATCGGCTGTCTTCGGTGTTCATTTCCAATACCAATCACAACGAGCATCAGCCCGCGCACCTGACACTCAAAAATGCGGATGTGCCCACGCAAGTCAATCTGGCACAGTATGCGGGACCGGAATCGCGCTATTGTCCGGCAGGCGTGTATGAGTATGTGGGCGAGAATGATCAACAACGCTTGCAGATCAATGCGCAAAACTGCGTGCATTGCAAAACCTGCGACATCAAAGATCCGACACAAAACATCGTCTGGGTCACACCTGAGGGCGGCGGCGGACCCAACTATCCGAATATGTAAATGAGCGCGCCCGAATCTGTCTCGCTGTCGCGAGCGTTCTGGTATTGGCTGAAGCTCGGCTTCATCAGCTTTGGTGGTCCGACTGGCCAAATCGCGCTGATGCACGCTGATCTGGTCGAGCGCAAGCGCTGGATTTCGGAACAACGTTTTCTGCATGCGCTCAATTACTGCATGCTGCTGCCGGGACCGGAAGCGACTCAACTCGCGATCTACATAGGCTGGCTGATGCATCGCACTATCGGCGGCATCATCGCAGGCTTGTTGTTTGTCCTGCCCTCGCTGCTGATTCTGATCCTGCTGTCCTGGATCTATCTCGCGTTTGGTGATGTTCCCGTCATCGCCGGTGTGCTGTATGGCGTCAAGCCTGCGGTCGTTGCCATCGTGCTCGCAGCGGCGTGGCGCGTGGGCAGCCGTACCCTGAAAAATCGATGGCTCATGGCAATCGCCGTGCTCGCCTTCATCAGCATCGCGATACTGCACCTGCCCTTCCCGCTCATCATCATCACGGCCGGCATCGCTGGCGCTCTTGGTGCGCGCTGGCTGCCTGATGCATTTCATCTCGGCGGTCACGCGCCGGGCCAGATGCCGTCCTACGGACCGGCGCTGATCGATGATCACACACCCCCGCCCGCCCACGCCCAATTCACCTGGCGCAAACTCATCCTCACCCTGTTAGCGGGCATCGCGATCGGTGCACTGGTCGGGTCGTTGCTGGTGATTACGCTGGGTCTGCACAGTCCGTTGGTGCAAATGAGCTGGTTCTTCAGCAAAGCCGCACTACTCACCTTTGGCGGTGCTTATGCGGTCCTGCCCTATGTGTATCAGGGCGCCGTCGATCAGTTCGGCTGGCTATCGGCCGTGCAGATGGTAGATGGTCTTGCGCTGGGCGAAACGACGCCGGGACCGCTGATCATGATCGTGGCATTCGTCGGCTTCGTCGGTGGCTGGACTCGGGAGGTGTTCGGGCCGATGGCACTGCTGGCGGGTGGCACCGCCGGGGCACTGGTCGCGTTTTTCTTTACCTTTCTGCCGTCTTTCGTCTTCATTCTGGCTGGCGGACCCTTTGTGGAAGCCACCCGCAATAATCTGCGAATGACCGCACCCCTGACTGCGATTTCGGCTGCGGTGGTCGGCGTCATTGCCAGCCTGACCGTATTCTTCGCCTGGCATGTGTTCCATCTGGCCGAGCCCCTTCCGTACTGGGATTGGGTCGCGATCGGTATCGCGGCGCTCGCGGCCATTGCGCTGTTGCGCTTCAAAGTCGGTCCCATACGAATGATCCTGATCTGTGCGATCACCGGCCTCGTGGTATCTTATTTGCCTTTGAAATAACCCGAATACACAGCCGGCGACGTACCGCGCTGCACCGGAACCCCATGACCGAACGCATCATTCCCGTTGCCGACCTGCGCTACCTGCAAGCGATACCGCACATACCCGAGCAACTTGTGCCCGCCACCGGTCTTCTGTCGGACCGCCTGTCGCGGCCCCTGCGCGACTTGCGCATCTCGGTGACTGATCGCTGCAACTTCCGCTGCGTGTACTGCATGCCCAAGGAAGTGTTCGACAACAATTACGAATTCCTGCCGCAAAATCTGCTGCTCTCTTTCGAAGAGATCACGCGCCTGACAAAAATTTTCGTCGCGCATGGTGTAGAAAAAATTCGCCTCACCGGCGGCGAGCCACTACTGCGCAAGAACATAGAAAAACTCATCGAAATGCTCGCCGTGATCACCACACCCGACGGCAAACCATTGGATTTGACGATGACCACCAATGCGTCTCTGCTGGCCAGGAAAGCGCAGTCACTCAAAGATGCCGGTCTCAAGCGCGTGACTGTATCGCTGGATTCACTGGATGAAACCACTTTCCAGCGCATGAATGATGTCGATTTTCCAGTGGCTGACGTGTTGAATGGGATTGAGGTGGCACAGAAAGTCGGACTCGGTCCGATCAAAGTCAATATGGTCGTCAAGGGCGGCGTGAATGATCAGGAGATCGTGCCCATGGCGCGCCACTTCAAAGGCTCGCCGGTGATTCTGCGCTATATCGAATACATGGATGTCGGTGCCTCCAATGGCTGGAAGATGGATGAAGTCATTCCGTCGGCTGAAGTTATCCGCCGCATCAACGAGACCATGCCGCTGGAAGAAATTGAACCCAACTACACGGGCGAAACTGCAGAGCGCTGGCGTTATGCCGATGGCAGCGGTGAAGTCGGTGTGATCTCCAGTGTCACCCAGGCATTTTGCAGTGACTGCAATCGCGCTCGACTGTCGACCGAGGGCAAACTGTTTACCTGCCTGTTCGCCACCGGTGGCCATGATTTGCGCGCACTGCTGCGCAAGGGCCACAGTGATGAAGAAATCACCGCTGCCATCGCGCACTTGTGGGCACAACGCGAAGACAGATATTCGGAACTGCGCACGCAGCAAACTGAAGGTTTGGAGCGACCCGTGCGCAAGGTCGAGATGTCCTACATCGGCGGATAGTCAGCCATCGCCGTGCCCGAATCCCGCCTGTCCGATCTCGCTCGTGAATTTCCGGGCTATGACGCTGACAGCGTATCGGTGTCTGTCGCACAGCAACTCATCCGCAGCTACATCCTTCCGATCACTGAAACCGAAACCCTGCCGCTCAAATTAGCCCTGGGTCGGGTACTGGCGAGTGATGTCGTCTCATTCATCAATGTGCCCGCGCACGATAACTCGGCGATGGATGGCTACGCATTTCGCGGCAGTGATCTGGGCGATCAGTCGTGTACTTTGCATATCGTTGGCGTCGCCTATGCGGGAAGACCTTATAACCGTCCGGTGAACCCAGGTGCATGTGTACGCATCATGACGGGTGCGGTCATGCCCGAAGGCTGCGATACGGTGATGCCGAGTGAATTTGTTCTGTCTGAAACCGACACTCAGGTGACCCTGCCCGCAGGAAAAATTCGGGCTGGCGACAATCGCCGACTGGCTGGCGAAGATCTGGCGATGGGCAGCGCAGCGGTCAATGAAGGCAAAATTCTGACGCCTGCCGATCTGGGTTTGATTGCTTCGCTGGGTATCGGTGAAGTCAGTGTTAGACGCAAGCTGCGCGTGGCGTATTTTTCGACAGGCGATGAATTGCGCTCCCCTGGCGAGCTGCTGGATGAAGGCTGTGTCTACGACAGCAATGGTTACACTCTGCACGGCATGCTGCTGCGCATGGGCTGCGAGCCGATTGATATGGGTGTGATCAAGGATGAACCCGCGTCACTGGAAACGGCGCTGCGTCGCGCCTGCGTGGATGCAGATGTCGTCATCACTTCCGGTGGCGTATCTGCCGGTGACGCCGATTACACCCGCAAAATGATGATGCGTCTGGGCGACGTGCTGTTCTGGAAAATCGACATGCGTCCCGGCCGACCGATGGCCTTTGGAAGAATTACCAGCGGTAATGACAGCGCGCTGCTGTTCGGTCTGCCGGGCAACCCGGTCGCCACCATGGTCAGCTTTTATTTTTTTGCACGTGAGGCCTTGTACCGGCTGATGGGCGCAGACCCGCCTGATGTACTTACTGTGCGTGTGACCAGCAGTCAGAATTTGCGCAAGAAGCCGGGGCGTACTGAATACCAGCGCGGCATATTCAGCGTCGATGCACAGGGTCTGCAAAGCGTACGCATCACCGGCTCACAAGGCTCGGGCATACTCAGCTCGATGTCGGAAGCCAATTGCATGGTGATACTTCATCATGATCAGGGAGATGTCAAAGCGGGGGACAGCGTGGATGTGATGCTTTTCCAGGGACTGCTTTGAATTGATGTACCGCTGCAGATCTCAACACAACTCACCAGCAAGCCCCCATCAAGACGCCTGATTCCGCATCCAGTCCGCCGTCTTGAAAAACGCCTGCAGCAGAATATCCTGCCTCTCTTCGTCCAAACCTAAATCCTGCATCGCCATCAACATGCACGTCAGCCACTGATCGCGCGCTGACGTCCCAATCGGGAAAGGCAAATGTCGCGCACGCAGAAAAGCAGGGCCGTAGTGCGGCGTATAGAGGTCAGGCCCACCCGTCCACCCGGACAAAAAACGGTACAGCTTTTCTCGCGAAGTCTCCAATGACGGCGGATGCATCGCACGCAGCTCGGCGAATCCAGACTCCAGATCCATCAAATCATAAAAGCGATCAACCAGTTCGCGCAGATTTTCATCGCCGCCGACCAGATCGTACATGCGGGGTGTGTCGTTTTCACTCATGGTCGGAATGATAGCGCATTGCTATCGGCAAGCACGATTACCTCATCTGCCACGCATCCCAACGACATCTGCAAATTTGAGGCGACACAACAACGGGCACTTGGGCTTGCGACGCCGAGTCGAACGCAAACACTTTCTCTGGGCAGCAACAGCCGCCGAAGGGTTGGAGTGGCTCGAACTGCGTCATCAGAAAACCCCCTACTGCCATGCCGAACATTGTCGCAGACGATACAGCGCTCTCGATCAATCCGCTTTCATCTGAATCACATCACAGGCCAGTCATTCGGCGTGGAGCTGAAGATACACGCACGAAACGTGTACTCATGATTGGCTACGGGAAAACCGCACAGAAACTCCATCAACGTGTTCAGCAAGAGCGGCCCTCTGCCTATCGCATCGTCGCCATTCACGAGACCGATGACACGCGCCTTGTTGATAGCGGTATTGAGCGATTGCACAACACAGAACAAATCACCGACGCCATCACACGCCTTGCCATCAGCGAGATCTGGATTGCGCTTCCATTTTCCGAACTATCACGATGGCATGAACTACAACCCCTGCTGTGCCAGTGTTTCGTTGACCTGCGCTGGGTACCCGATACCGACACGATGACCATACTCAGCCATCGCTACCGCGATTTTCTGGGCATACCCATGGTTGATCTCAATCATCCGGCCAGCACAGGCTTGCGCGGTCTGGGCAAGGCGCTTTTTGATCGGGGCTTTGCGTTGTGCGTATTGATCTTGCTGCTACCGCTGTTCGCGGTTCTTTCTTTGGCCATCAAATACGCATCACCCGGTCCGATCTTTTTCAAGCAGCCTCGACTTGGGCTGAATGGACAACGATTCGAGGTATACAAATTCCGCAGCATGAAATTGCATCAGGAAGGTGACGGCAAACTCACCCAGGCCACCCGTGATGATCCTCGCGTAACTCCTATCGGGCATTTCATGCGGCGAACCAGTCTGGATGAGCTACCGCAATTTCTGAATGTACTCAAAGGTGACATGTCGGTTGTCGGCCCACGACCGCATGCCCTGATTCACAATGATTTGTACAAAGACAAACTGACGATGTACATGCAGCGTCATCGCGTCAAACCCGGTATCACCGGCTGGGCCCAAATTAATGGCTGTCGCGGCGAAACCGATACGGAAGAAAAAATGGCTCGTCGCGTCGCACTTGATCTGCATTACATCCGGAACTGGTCGTTCTTGATGGATCTGAAGATCATTCTCTGGACTGCCTTCAAGGGATGGACCGATACCAATGCCTACTGAAACCAATGTACTCTCAGGCGATGCAGTCAGCTGCTCACGCCTGCTGCCCGATGAAGTCTTTGCACAGGTCGTTGAGCATGCACCGTTAATTGCGATCGATTTGCTGGTACAAGATCAGGAGCAGCGAGTCTTGCTGGGTTGGCGAAAAAATCCACCCGCACAGAGCTCATGGTTTGTCCCGGGCGGCCGCATTCATAAAAATGAGACGCTGGATCAGGCTTTCACCCGTATTACGCGCACTGAATTAGGTCAGGAATTTGACCCCGACCAGAGCGTATTCACTGGTGTTTACCAGCATTTTTATCCGGACAACTTCCGTGGCGATACGCGTGCGGGTACGCATTACATCGCGCTCGCGCATCGTGTCTGGGCAGGTGGTGTCGCCTTGCCACTGCCGCAGTCGCAACACACGCAATACCGCTGGGCGCATCCCACAACGATTGCCATCGATCCTCTGGTGCATGCGTATACCCGCGCCTATTTCATGAATACCACCACCCACTGAATCGTATGAGCGCACTTCCCCTCGTACCCGTCATTCTGTGCGGAGGTTCTGGCACGCGGCTGTGGCCCCTGTCCCGCGAGAGCTATCCAAAACAATTCCTCCGTCTGAATGGCAATAGCAGTCTGCTCCAGCAAACGCTGCGCCGCTGCAATGTGCCCGACAGCAGTCCACCGATATTGCTTGCCCATGAAGATGCGCGCTTTCTGGTGGCCGAGCAGGTACGAGAAATTGGCATAGAAGAGGCTGCGCTGATACTCGAGCCCGCCCGACGCGGCACAGCACCGGCCATTCTCAGTGCCGCCTTGTATTTGCGCAGGCAGTCGGAAGATGCGCTGATACTGGTCCTGCCCAGTGATCACGCGATTGAAGACAGTGATTCCTTCATCGATGCCGTTCTCGCTGCGCGCGAAGGCGCAATGGAAGGGCTGCTGATGACCTTTGGCATCCGGCCGCATGCGCCCGAGACTGGCTATGGCTATTTGCGTGTCGATGAAAACTCGAGCAGATCCATCCTCAGATTGAACGGTTTTGTGGAAAAACCGGATCTATCCACCGCACAAACTTATGTCAGTAGTGGACACCATTTCT
>JBDKLM010000075.1:0-37171 GCA_039806005.1 Pseudomonadota bacterium | reverse complement strand
ATGGTCTGGATGAAGGTCATTTGCTCAAGGTGCTGGGTTCCATCTTCACGCACAAGGTCGATTACGCCGATCTCTATTTCCAGTTCACCAAGAGCGAGAGCTGGAGCCTGGAAGAAGGCATCGTCAAGACCGGTAGCTTCTCGATCGATCAGGGCGTTGGCGTGCGTGCCGTATCAGGGGACAAAACGGCTTTCTCCTATTCGGATGAAATTTCTGAAAGCGCATTGCTTGAGGCGGCTGCCGCAACGCGCACCATTGCGCGTCAGGGTGCCGGCAAGATCAAAGTCGCTTCAGCGATCCAACCCGGTACTGCGCGGTCGCTTTACTTGCCCAAGGATCCGTTTGTGTCGCTCGATGCAACCGCAAAAGTAAATCTGCTGGAGAAGATCGAAAAAATCGCCCGTGCGAAGGATCCGCGCATCGTGCAAGTCATGGCGGGTCTCGCCGGTGAGCATGATGTGGTGCTGGTGGTGCGCAGTGATGGTGTCATTGCTGCGGATATCCGTCCTCTGGTAAGACTGTCTCTGACCGTGATCGCCGAGCAAAACGGTCGCCGCGAGGTAGGCACTGCCGGCGGTGGCGGTCGTTATGACTTTGCGTATTTCACCGACGAACTGCTGGAAAAATATGCGTCTGAAGCGGTGAACGCTGCCCTCGTCAATCTGGAATCCCGACCAGCGCCTGCGGGTCCGATGACTGTCGTGCTGGGGCCGGGCTGGCCTGGCGTGCTGCTGCATGAGGCCATTGGCCATGGGCTCGAGGGGGATTTCAACCGCAAGGGGTCCAGCGCCTTCTCCGGACGCATCGGCCAGCGCGTCGCTGCCAAGGGTGTCACCGTGGTGGATGACGGCACCATCGCTGACCGTCGCGGCTCCCTCAATGTGGATGACGAGGGCAACCCCACACAGTGCACCACCCTGATCGAAGATGGCATCCTCAAGGGCTACATTCAGGACACCCTCAACGCGCGACTGATGAAAATGCCCGCCACTGGCAATGGCCGACGCGAATCCTATGCCCACCTGCCCATGCCCCGCATGACCAATACCTACATGCTGGGGGGCGACCGCGACCCTGAGGAAATCCTCGCTTCGGTCAAAAATGGTCTTTATGCAGTCAATTTCGGCGGTGGTCAGGTCGACATCACGAACGGCAAATTCGTCTTTTCAGCCAGTGAGGCCTGGATGATCGAAAACGGCAAGCTCGCGTATCCGGTGAAGGGTGCGACTCTGATCGGCAATGGTCCGGATGTGCTGAACCGGGTCTCCATGATCGGCAATGACATGCGCCTTGATTCCGGCGTCGGTGTTTGCGGCAAGGACGGTCAGAGCGTGCCGGTGGGCGTCGGTCAGCCGACCTTGCGCATCGAGGATCTCACCGTTGGCGGAACGGCCTGACCAACCTGATTATCGGTTTGGCAAGCTGACTTGCCAAACCCGGGGATTTATAGCACCATCCGTGCTCTGACTGACGCTGACTTGTATAAACCGATGTCTTTGTTGCGCTTTTACTTTTTCTTTTACTTTAGCTACCCCAGCCCTGTGGCGGTGGAGAAGCGGTAAGTTCACGTAAAAGCAAAGCGAACACGAACCGAATCTTAGAAACCGCCAGGGATGGCGGTTTTTTTATTTTTGCGCGAAACATTCCTGGAGAAACCCATGCCACGCACCGATGACCTGAGGATTAGAGAGTTGAAGGAACTGACCCCACCGTCGCATCTGATACGCGAATTTCCGTGTTCGGAAAAGATTGCGACTGTCACCGCGAATTCGCGTCAGGCCTTGCATCGCATACTGCATGGCCAGGATGACCGCATGATGGTCGTGATTGGCCCTTGCTCGATTCACGACACCAAAGCTGCCATGGAATACGCGCGTCGTCTGGTCGAGCAGCGGGAGCGTCTCAAAGATGATCTTGAAATCGTCATGCGTGTGTATTTCGAAAAGCCACGCACCACCGTCGGCTGGAAGGGTCTGATCAATGATCCGTACTTGGATAACAGCTTCCGCATCAATGACGGCTTGCGTCTGTCACGTGAACTGCTCATGCACATCAACGAACTCGGTCTTCCCGCCGGCAGTGAATTTCTGGATGTGATCAGCCCGCAGTACATTGCAGATCTGATCAGCTGGGGTGCCATCGGCGCTCGTACGACCGAGTCGCAGGTGCATCGCGAGCTGGCCTCTGGTTTGTCTTGTCCGGTAGGTTTTAAAAACGGTACTGATGGCAACATCAAGATCGCTGCTGATGCCATCAAGGCAGCATCACAACCCCACCACTTTTTGTCGGTCACCAAAGGCGGCCACTCCGCCATCGTATCGACCAACGGTAATGAGGATTGCCACATCATTCTGCGCGGCGGCAAGGCACCCAACTACGACGCTGCCAGTGTCGAGGAAGCGGCCAAAGCACTCGCATCAAACGGACTCTCTCAGAAACTGATGATCGATGCGTCGCATGCCAACAGCTCCAAGAAACCTGAGAATCAGGTACCCGTCTGTGCCGACATCGCGGCGCAGGTCGCTGGTGGTGACGACAGGATCATTGGTGTGATGGTGGAGTCGCACTTGGTTGCCGGTCGTCAGGATCTGGTGCCAGGAAAAGAGCTTACCTATGGTCAGTCCATTACCGATGGTTGCATCGATTGGGAGAGCAGCATCACTATGCTTGAGGGTCTGGCCGCAGCGGTGCGTCAGCGTCGTCTGGCGAAAACGGATTGAGTCTTGGTGAGCTAAAGCGACTGGCGCGCTGCCAGAGTAGTCATGGATCCCGGCCTACGCTGGGATCCAGCGTCGTTGGTGTCGAATCAATCCCGGAAATTATTAAATTCCAGCGGCAAATCGGTCACATCTTTTTTCAGCATCGCAATCGTCGCCTGCAAATCATCGCGTTTGCCACCGGTCACGCGCAATGAATCGCCCTGAATGCTCGCCTGTACCTTGATCTTGCTGTCCTTGATCAGCCGTTGAATTTTTTTGGCATCCTCGGTCTCGATACCTTTTTTCACACGGATCACCTGCTTCACCTTGTCACCACCTATTTTTTCTATCTTGCCGATATCAAGAAAGCGCACGTCCACGTTACGCTTGGCCATCTTGCCGGTCAACACATCCCGGACCTGGCCCAGCTGAAAATCACTGTCGGCATAAGCCGTCAGTTCCAGTTCCTTCTGCTCTACCCGCGCGTCACTGCCCTTGAAGTCAAAGCGCGTGCCTATCTCCTTGTTGGCCTGATCGACCGCATTCTTGACCTCAACCTGATTGGCTTCCGATACAACGTCAAACGATGGCATGCTGGTTTCCTCCTGAAACGGGTATGGCGTGGATTCTAGCGGAAAAAATTCGGTTGGGGAGACGCTAGACAAGCCCACGTTTTATGGCGAGCCAGCGCAGCCGTGCGACGCGGGGTCAAGCCCAATCAAGGGCTTGTGACTGTGAATTCAGTTGCAAATATTTTCGTTGTTATTTCATTAGCGCTTCGATTGGGGAGACGCTAAACAAGCCCACGTTTTATGGCGAGCTAGCGTAGCTGTGCGACGCGGGGTCCAGCCCAATCAATGGCTTGTGACGGTGAATTCAGCTACAAATGTTTTCGGTATTATTTTATTAGCGCTTCAGTAGTCGGTGGTCGGTATAATCCGGCGCTGATGAAGCCCGCACTCACCCTCTGGCATGATGTCTCCTTGCGCGAACTCAATACCTTCGGTATCGATGCGCATGCACACACCTTTGTCAGCGTCAACGCGGTCGCAGATCTGCAGGCCATTGCTGCGGACCCCCAGCTGTCCGTGCTGCCGCGGCTGATACTGGGCGGTGGCAGCAACCTGCTGCTGACCCAAGATGTCCCCGGGCTGGTACTACATATGGTGAACACCGGTCGCATGGTGGTCGGCGAATCAGATCAGCACGTGATCGTGTGCGCTCAAGCTGGGGAAAGCTGGCACGAGTTTGTCCAATGGACGCTAGCCCAAGGTTTACCGGGTTTGGAAAATCTCTCGCTGATACCCGGCAGTGTGGGCGCGGCACCGATACAGAATATCGGCGCCTATGGCAGCGAACTCGCTGAATTTTTTCATTCACTGACCCTGTTTGATTTTGTGACGTGCGAGACGCGGGTACTCAGCCGTGATGACTGTCACTTCGGCTACCGTGACAGTATCTTCAAGCACGCATTGCGTGACAGGGCAGTGATCATCGACGTCAGCTTTGCTTTGCCGCGGCAATGGCATCCCAACCTGCGCTACGCCGAGTTGGCAGCCGAGCTTGCTGCGCAAAGCGTGTCAGATATAACCGCTCAAGACATTGCCAATACCGTCATCGCCATTCGCCGACGCAAGCTGCCTGATCCTGCGCAGATAGGCAATGCAGGCAGCTTTTTCAAAAATCCGGTTGTCAGCCAGGAGCAGCACGCGCAATTGCTGGCAACGCATCCCAAGCTAGTCGCTTATCCGCAGTCGGATGGCAGCGTCAAACTCGCAGCGGGCTGGTTGATTGATCAGTGTGGCTGGAAGGGGCGCTCGATCGGCCCCGCAGGTGTGCATGAAAGACAAGCACTGGTGCTCGTGAACCGGGGCGGAGCGACGGGGGCTGATGTGCTTGCGCTCGCCAAAAAAATTACTGACGATGTCCGGGCTCGTTTTGGCGTCATGCTCGACAACGAGCCCGTTATCATTTAACGATGTGCATCAACCAAAGTGACAGACGTAATCTACGGCTTCGGTCGCCTCGATCTCGAAGCTTGAATTGCCCGGTACATTGAAACTTTGTCCCGCTTCATAAGACGTCCAGTCAGCTTCACCCTTAATGCGTGCGCGGCATTTGCCAGCAGTGATCTCCATGATTTCTGGAACGCCGGTATTGAACACCAGTGACGACGGCATGATCACGCCCACCGATTTCTTTGTGCCGTCAGCGAGCATAACGGTGTGCGATATGCATTTACCATCGAAGAAGACGTTGGATTTTTTGATGACCGAGACGTTGTCGAATTGATTGCTCATATGATTTTTTCCTTCGGATTTAATTCAGAGGGCACCATGCCGACGTAGGCCGGCATCCAGTGGCTTCACGTTTTTTGCTAAAGACCCTGGACCCCGGCTTTCGCCGGGGTGGCAGTTCAAGCATCGGCGGTGACTGATAAAAATTATTTACTGCGCTTGATCTTTGCGTTCGCTGCAATGCGCATACGCAGCGCATTGAGCTTGATGAATCCACCGGCATCGGCCTGATTGTAGGCGCCGCCATCTTCATCAAAAGTTGCGATGTTCATGTCAAACAGCGAATCGGTTTTTGAATCGCGCGACACCACGATCACGTTGCCTTTGTAGAGCTTCACGCGTACCCAGCCATTCACGCTTTTCTGTGTATGGTCGATCAGAGTCTGGATGGCGACGCGTTCTGGCGACCACCAGTAGCCGTTATAGATCAGCGATGCATAACGCGGCATCAGATCATCTTTCAGGTGAGCGACTTCGCGATCGAGTGTGATGGATTCAATCGCTCGATGCGCGCGCAACATGATGGTCCCACCTGGTGTTTCATAGCAGCCGCGTGATTTCATGCCTACATAGCGGTTCTCGACCAGATCGAGCCGACCGATACCGTGCTTGCCGCCCAGACGATTCAGTTCAGTCAGCACGGCCGCAGGCGTGAGCCGCTTGCCATTGAGGCTGACGATATCACCATGTTCGAATTCGATATCCAGATACTCGGCTGCATCCGGTGCTGCCTCGGGGCTGACGGTCCACCGCCACATGGATTCTTCTGCTTCGGCGCTCGGGTTTTCCAGATGGCGGCCTTCGAAGCTGATGTGCAGCAGATTGGCGTCCATGGAATAGGGCGCACCGCCGTTCTTGTGCTTCATGTCGATCTCTATGCCGGCATCTTCCGCATACTTGAGCAGCTTTTCGCGCGAGAGTAGATCCCATTCGCGCCAAGGCGCGATGATTTTCACGTTCGGCATCAGCGCATAAGCACCCAGCTCGAAGCGGACCTGATCGTTTCCTTTGCCGGTTGCGCCATGCGAGATCGCATCGGCACCGGTTTCGCGTGCGATCTCGATCAGACGTTTGGCAATCAAGGGACGCGCAATCGAGGTTCCCAAGAGGTACTCGCCTTCATAGACGGTATTGGCGCGAAACATCGGAAAGACAAAATCACGAACGAATTCTTCGCGAACGTCATCAATAAAAATATTCTCCGGCTTGATGCCGAACTTCAGTGCCTTTGCGCGCGCCGGCTCCAGCTCTTCACCCTGACCAAGGTCGGCAGTAAAGGTGACGATTTCGCAGTGATAATGATCCTGCAGCCATTTCAGAATAACCGAGGTGTCCAATCCGCCGGAGTAGGCGAGGACGACTTTATTGATGTCGCTCATGAGCTTGCTTTCCCTGATTTCAGTAACAATTCAAATCTTGCCGAGTACCAGATACTCGAGTAACGCTTTCTGTACATGCAGCCGGTTTTCTGCTTCGTCCCAGACCACGGATTGCGGTCCGTCGATCACCTCGGCGGACACTTCCTCGCCGCGATGCGCGGGGAGGCAATGCATGAACAAGGCATCCTTGTTCGCGCGTTTCATTTTTGGTGCGTCGACGATCCAGCCATCGAAGGCTTTCAGACGGGCAGCATTTTCTTCTTCATAGCCCATGCTGGTCCAGACATCAGTCGTGACCAGATCGGCGCCTTCGCAGGCATCGGATGGATTCTTGAACACGGTGTAGCGTTGATTCTCCGGTGAGACCAGCGCCGGGTTGATGTCATAGCCGGCGGGTGTGGAGACATTCAGGTGGAAGCTGAAGACTTCCGCTGCTTGCAGCCATGAATACAGCATGTTGTTGGCATCCCCCACCCAAGCCACGGTTTTGCCTGCGATCGAGCCGCGGTGTTCGATATAGGTGAATACATCCGCGAATACCTGGCAGGGATGATATTCATTGGTCAGACCATTGATGACCGGCACTCGCGAGTTGGCAGCAAAGCGTTCGATAATGTCCTGCCCGAAGGTACGAATCATGATGATGTCGCACATGCGCGACATCACCTGCGCGGCATCTTCCACCGGTTCACCGCGGCCGAGCTGGCTGTCGCGGGTGTTCAGATAAATGGCAGCACCGCCGAGCTGATGCATGCCCGCTTCAAAAGAGAGCCGGGTGCGCGTGGAATTTTTTTCGAACACCATCACCAGCGTGCGATCCATCAGCGGGTGATAGGGCTCGTAGTTCTTGAATTTGCGTTTGATGATCTTCGTGCGCTCGATCAGGTAGTCGTACTCCGCGAGCGTGAAGTCGGCAAACTGGAGATAGTGTTTGATTGCCATAAATGAAAAACGGCAGCTAGCCAAGCCGGCAGCCGCCGAGTGTTTTAATCCCTTGGATTATAAGGGGTTTGGACGATGACGGGCAGTTTGAAATCGAAGTCCCAAGGACTCCGTGAACCAAAACACAACGACTACATTGGACGCTAGCAGAAAATGCAAAAATGATAAATTCGAAGGGTGGCGCGGGTAATTTGGGTATCAGGGTGGAACGTGTTCGCCGTCAGCGGTCCTGCCAGCTAACAGGACTCGAGCCGCGCGTCGGAGAATTATGCCTATGAGCCTGGTCTGCGCTGGTCCAAGGGTTAGATTTCAAAGGGGGCTGATTACGGAGACTCTTTGATTTCAGCGATAACCCGGTTTTTGCAATGACTCGTGCCTCAGTTGCAGATACAGCCGGTGTCGTTCCTCGTCGATCTGCCCTTCGTGGAGTGCACTGAGCACTGCACAATCGGGCTCTGCCACGTGGTGGCAATTGGTGAAGCGGCATTGACCCAGCACGGGCTGGAATTCCGGAAATGCCCGCTCGAGCATACCCTCGGTGAGGTGATACAGACCGAACTCCTGAAAGCCTGGAGAATCGATCACCGAGGTTTGTGCATCAATTTCAAACAGTCGCGTGAAAGTAGTCGTGTGCTTGCCGCTGTCCAGACGCTGTGAAATTTCTCGTACGGCAATATCGGCATCGGGCACCAGCAACTGTATCAGCGATGATTTCCCCATACCGGACTGGCCAATCAATATGCTGGATTGGCCCGTGAGCAGCGGCTGCAATATCGACAGGGTTTCGCTGGCTGCTGCCTTGGCGCTGACTTCATGGATGGGATAACCCAGCTGGCCGTAGAGTTCGAGCTTGCTGCGTGCCGCGGGCAGCAGGTGGGATACGTCGGTCTTGTTCAGGATGATGTGAGCGCGTATACCGGCTGCGTTGGCCGCGACCAGCGCGCGAGATACCAGGTCATCCGAAAAACCAGGTTCGGTCGCGACGACGATGAAGAGTTGCGTGACATTTGCTGCCAGTAATTTGGATTTGTACTGATCAGAGCGATAGAGCAAGGTGGTGCGCGGAAGGATTTCTTCGATGACCGCCTGGTCGGTGGAGGTCAGCGCCAGCCGAACAAGATCGCCGGTCGCAACATCGCTTTTTTTGCCGCGGGTGACGCATTGCAGGGTCTGGTGATCGGCACGGGCGAGATAGTGTCGGCCATGTCCAGCGATGATGAGACCCTGCAAATCGCTCATGCGTTAGTGAAAATTTCGAGAAAAAATCTCATCGATTTTCGCGGCACAAATAAAATCATTGGCCGACAGTCCGCCTTTACCTTCGTTGACCGAATGAGTGTCGTAGCGCACTGTACAGCGGTTGTAGCTAACGATGAGTTCGGGGTGGTGGTCTTCTTTGTGAATGATGTCGGAAATCGCATTCACGAAGGCCAGCGTCTGATGATAATCGTCGAATCGGAAAAGACGTACCAGCTTGCCAGCCTCGATCGTCCAGTCAGTCAGTACCGCAAGCGCGGTGGCGATCTCCTCTGCCGAAGCCGCCTGTGTCAGATGACGACAGGCTTCTTTCAGCAGCGACTCGCGAGTGATCATCAGCCGGCGAGTAGTTTTTGTACCCGGATACTCGCAGGGGGATGCGAATCGTAGAAGGCAGAATGCAGCGGATCGGGTGTCAGTGTGGACGCATTGTCTTCATACAGCTTGACCAGTGCCGAGATCAGATCCTGCGAGTTGCTGTGCTGGGCCGCAAACGCATCTGCTTCGAACTCATTTTTGCGCGAGGTGATGGACAGCACGGGCGAGAACAGGAAAGTGAATACGGGCAGCGCGAACATGAACAAAATCAGCGCCATCGCATCATTACTCGCGGCCATCATCGGTTCCACACCCAGTCCCTGATAGAACCAGACTTGATTTTTCAGATACCCAAGCAGCGCGAGAAAGCCCAGCGAAATCACAAACATGACGCCGATACGCTTGATCACATGGTTGAGCTTGAAATGCCCGAGTTCATGAGCGAGCACAGCTTCGATCTCATTTGGCGCAAGGCGCGAAAGCAAGGTGTCGAAGAAAACAATTCGCTTGGCGGCGCCAAAACCTGAAAAGTAAGCATTGCCATGGGCGCTGCGGCGCGAGCCATCCATCACGAACAGGCCTTTGCTCGCAAAACCAACACGCTGCATCAGGCCTTCGATGCGCGAGCGCAGGCTTTCATCTTGCAAAGGGGTGAATTTGTTGAAAAGTGGCGCGATCAGATTTTGATAAAAGCCCAGCATGAAAATCTGGAAGCCACACCAGATCAGCCACGCATACAGCCACCACAGCGCGCCGGCTTTTTCCATGAGTGCGAGGGTCACCCAGATCAGCGGCAGGCCAATCACGGCACCAACCAGCGTATGTTTAAGCATGTCGGAGAAGAACAGGCCTGGTGTCATCTTGTTGAAGCCGAACTGCTCTTCCAGACGAAATTGTTTGTAGTAATCGAAAGGCAGATCTACCACGCTGCCAATGATGGTCACGGCGGCGATCAGGCCAAGCTGATACACCATGCCGGCACCGGCGACGTCGAACAAAGATACGGATAACCACTGCAGACCACCCAGTAGCGTGAAACCGAGCAGCACGACCGCATTCACCACGAGCAGCACGATTTTCAGGCGGGTCTTGGCAATCGTGTAATCGGCGGCCTTTTGATGCGCTGCGAGCGGAATCTTGTGCGCAAATTGCGGGGGTACCGCATCGCGGTGCTGGGCGATGTGTCGGATGTGGCGACTTGAAAGCCAGAGTTTGACGGCCAGCGTCGCGATCAAAAAAGCGGCGAATAATAGTGAGAAGCTTTGCGGGTCCATACGGTGTCTATGAGAAAATGCCGGTTTTATGGTCTCTGATGCAAGCAGACCGAGTCAGGAACAGATTATGTCACAAGCTTTTGAAGCCCATCCGCCACCCGCCGCCGCAATTCGCCCCAATGAGATGAACCTTGTTTGGATTGACATGGAAATGACCGGTCTGGATCCGGATAATGACCGTGTTATCGAGATTGCAGCGATTGTCACCGATGCCGAGCTGAATATCCTTGCTGAGGGTCCGGTCTTTGCCATTCACCAATCAGACGAAGTGCTGGACAAGATGGATGCCTGGAACAAGGGCACCCACGGTCGCTCCGGGCTGATCGACAAGGTGAAGGCATCCACTGTCACCGAGGATGAGGCGAGCGCGCAGATGATCAGCTTTTTGCGGGAGTACGTCCCTGCGGGGAAATCACCGATGTGCGGCAATTCGATTTGCCAGGACCGGCGTTTCATGGCGCGCCATATGTCACAGCTGGAGCAGTTTTTTCACTACCGGAATGTGGATGTCTCCACCATCAAGGAACTCTGCCGTCGCTGGAAACCCGAGCTGATCAACGGTTTTAAGAAACACCAGATGCATACCGCACTGGCTGATATTCGTGAATCCGTCGAGGAGTTGCGCTACTACCGCGAGCATTTCATCAAGCTCTAAATAGCGTGATTCGTCAGGCTTCGCCAAATTGGCTGTGGGTTCGTTTGTTCCGAACATTTACTGCGAGCGCCTTGCCTGCCAAAACCGGCGTATCTGTGGAATCGATGCCTCGATTTCAACGGCGAGTTTGTGGCATTTCACCGGATCGTCGACTAATCCAAGTTCTGTCTCATCAATCTCTTCTGCGCCCAGTAGATGAAAAGCATGCAGCAGAGAGCCTTGTGGTGAGTCGCGCAGCGCCTGCCAGGCTTCATTGCTCAGTTTCACACCCTCAAGAAATCCCCAGGCCCAGGCCTCGGCATCCAACAGAGATTTGCCTTTCCATTGGAGCTCGCAGAAGAGGGGTTCGAAATCGGCGGGCGCTACCTCAAGCGTCACTTCAATATCTTCCAGTGTGCGGGTCATCAGATGCGTGATTTTTTGCGCTTTTTCTGGAGTGTCGAATACAGGCGCATCCTCGGGATCGGGTCCCCAGACCGCCGCCAACCACTCGGAGGCAGGAATTTTTTCCGGGCCGATGGCGATCGCCGTCAGATAGCCATGCAAGGCATCCATGGTCATCGCGTTATCGCCGCACTGATCGGACATCAGGAAGCGATCCAGTTCATCGAATTCCTGTTCGGATAGCAAAGGGTCGGTGTGCATGAGTATCTCGTCAAATAATAGGCGCACAGTGTAACCGCTGCGGCCAGGGCAGAGTGCCGATCAAGGTAAGACTACAATGCGATCATGACTCCTCTGCCGCCTGCCTCATTTGCCGAACTCTCTCCCGATACCGTGCTGGATGCACTGCAGTCACTCAATTTGCATGGCGATGGACGTTTGCTGGCATTGAACAGTTACGAAAACCGTGTCTATCAGGTCGGTATGGACGGTGCCGTTCCGGTCATTGCGAAATTCTACCGACCGGGTCGCTGGACTGATGCAGCGATTCGAGAAGAACACCAATTCGTCGATGCACTGTATGCACAGGAAATTCCGGTCGTGCCAGCAATGCGCATCGCAAACGATACCTTGCATGTTCATGAAGGCTATCGCTTTGCTGTATTTCCAAGGCAGGGCGGTCGTGCGCCCGAACTCGATCGTGAGGCGACGCTGGAACAGATGGGCCGTCTGATGGGGCGCATTCATGCAGTGGGTGCTGATAGTGCATATCAGCACCGACCCGCGCTTGATGTCATGAGTTTTGGTGACGAACCTCGCGCCTGGCTGCTCGCGCATGATTTCATTCCCTCCGATTTGCTACCCAGTTGGCAGAGCGTCACGGCACAGGCACTCGAGAGTGTGCGGCTTTGCTATGAGCGTGCTGGGGCTTTACGTCATTTACGCTTGCACGGCGATTGCCATGGCGGGAATGTACTGTGGACTGATGACGGGCCTCACTTCGTCGATTTTGATGACAGTCGCAGTGGGCCTGCCATTCAGGATCTGTGGATGCTGCTTTCAGGCGAACGTCAGGAGCGCAGCGCCCAGCTGGCTACCCTGTTGGCCGGATATGAAGATTTTTTCGAGTTCAATCCACGCGAGCTCTATCTGATCGAGGCCTTGAGGACCTTGCGCTTGCTGCATTACTCTGCCTGGCTGGCGAGGCGCTGGGATGACCCCGCTTTCCCTGCAGCTTTCCCCTGGTTTAACACGGTGCGTTACTGGCAGGACCGCATTCTGGAATTGCGCGAGCAGATTGCGTTGATGGATGAGCCACCTTTGTGGCCACTTTGATCCGAGTCAATTTTTTCCTTTCTGTATTTTGATAGTCTCAGACAAATCATTGATCTGAAAGGACACACCATGTTCCGCAAGTTACTCATTCCCACGGACGGCTCGGCCTTGTCTGAAAAATCCGCGAAAGCCGCACTTGCGTTTGCCTCTGCGACGCGTGCATCGGTGGTCGGCCTTTCAGTGGCTCAGCTGTATCCCTTCATGCTCATGCCTGAAGCCGGTGCCATGGTGGATCTGACTTCCTATGAAGAGATTCAGGACAAGACCGCTCAGCAGGCGATGCAAAAGCTGCAGGGCATGGCCGCTGACGCAGGCGTTGACTGCGAAGTGTTGTCCACTCGCGGCGTGCATCCTTACGAAGAGATCATCAAGACCGCAGAAAATCAGGGCTGTGATCTGATCTGGATGGCCTCGCACGGACGCAAAGGCCTGGACAAATTATTGTTGGGTAGCGAGACGCAGCGTGTGCTTTCGCATGCGCGTATACCGGTACTGGTCTATCGTGATCCGGACGCCAAATGACAGCATGTTTACTAGTGGGCCATAAGCACGGGTAGCGTCATTGACTCCAGCACCGTGTGCGTTGCGCCACCGAGCAGGATTTCCCGAAAACGCGTGTGGCCATAGCCACCCATCACCAGCAAATCAGACCCCTGATCAGCGCACAGCGACAGCAAGGCATTGCCAATATCAATATCCGTGCGGCGACTGATGGCATTCACTGAGACGCCATGTCGTGCCAGATAAAGCGCAAGATCACTTCCAGGTACTTCACCATGCGACTCATCTTGGGCTGATGCGTTGAATACCACCACATCGACCAAGGAAGCGGCCCGCAGCAATGGCAATGCTCCGGTCACTGCGCGCGTGGCGCTCATGCTGGCATCCCACGCGATCAATACGCGCGAGAAGGGTTTGATGCTCTGGCTTGCAAATGGCACGATGAGCACGGGATGTGCGCTCTGCATCAGCACCGATGCCGGAAAATCCGACATCAGGCCGGGCACCGGATCATCCGGATCGAATTGCCCAATCACGGTCAGATCAGCGTAGGGCATTTGTATGCCCATGCCGGCGGCAGGATCGTCGTCGACCAGTCGCGACTCCACCGAGGTCGCACCCATGCGATGCACGCGGTCTTCAAACTGTTGAAGCGCCTGTCGAGCGTGTTCCCGCAAGGCTTCCACGTGATGCAACAGGACTGGGTCGGGTGGCCGTATGGGGTTGTCTTGAAAGACGACGCGTGAAATACCGGTCATCGCAACACCGATCAGATGAGCGTCTTGTGCGATCGCCAGTTGGGCCGCCAGATCAATGCGCTTGGCGGCATGTGTAGACGTATCGACATGAACGAGCAGAGTTTTGATATTCATCGCGCTTCCAATGATTTAAGGGGTAAGGAATACAAACCCTCTTCTCCACCTGACAATCCAACAGACCAATCGTTGCGTGGTCAACACCGATCAATGCCTCACTGTGTACCCGCATCAGATATCTTGTTTCAACTCTAAGATTTATCTGCACCAGCGTCCAGTGCCCGACAGCCTTACCGTTCTGGTGTTTTCTAAAATTTTGATTCAAGTCAATTAATCACGTCCTCGACTCTTGCGAATATCACCATAATCACCTGATGAGCCTGCGCAACCTCGAACATCTTTTTTCTCCCAAATCGGTCGCCTTGATCGGCGCCAGTGATAGACCGCACAGTGTCGGTGCCACCGTCTGGACCAATCTGTCCAGAGGCTATGCGGTACAAGGTGATCCAAGCCTGATGGCGGTAAATCCTCGGCTGACACGTCTGCAGAACTGGCCGGTCTATCCGGATGTCGCGAGCTTGCCGCAAACACCCGAGCTGGCCGTGATCGCAACACCTCCTGCCACTGTTCCCGAGCTGATTGCACAACTGGCCCAGCGGGGAACGCGCGCTGCCGTGGTGCTGACGGCGGGAATGGATGGCGATCATGGTAATGGCCGCACGCATCGACAGGCGATGCTTGAGGCAGCGAAACCGCATGTCTTTCGCATACTCGGACCCAATTGCGTTGGTCTGCTGACACCTGCGCTCAAGCTCAACGCCAGCTTTGCACCCACGGATGCGTTGCCAGGCAAAGTGGCGTTTGTCTCTCAATCGGGTGCGCTGGTCACGGCAGTGCTCGATTGGGCCAGAGCACGTGATATCGGCTTTTCGTATTTCATATCGCTCGGTGATGCCAGCGATGTTGATGTGGGTGATGTGCTGGATTTTCTGGCCACGGATCCACATACCCAATCCATTCTGCTTTACTTGGAAGACATTCGCAGCGCACGCAAATTCATGTCGGCCGCGCGTGCGGCAGGGCGCAACAAGCCGGTCGTGATTCTCAAGGCCGGTCGCGTTCCCGAGGGTGCGCGCGCTGCTGCCTCCCACACCGGGGCACTCGCAGGTCATGATGCGGTATACGACGCTGCCATTCGTCGCGCTGGTCTGTTGCGTGTACTGACGACCGAGGCTTTGTTTGATGCCGTCGAAACACTGGCAAGAGCGCGCCCCTTGATCAGTGAATCGCTGATCATTCTGACCAATGGGGGTGGTCCCGGTGTGATGGCCACGGATGCCCTCATGCTCTCGGGAGGGGAACTCGCCACACTGTCCGAAGACACCATGGCAGCGCTCGACAAGGTGCTGCCACCCAACTGGTCACGCGGCAATCCTGTCGACATTATTGGTGATGCACCGGTCAGCCGTTATCAGCAGGCACTGTCCATTCTTCTTGAACACCAGCCATCGAATCCCGTGCTTTTCATTCATGCGCCCACGGCGATCGTGCCCAGCGCAGAAATTGCACGGGCACTGGCGCCAGTGATGCAGCAATCTCGCCACCATGTGATCGCGTGCTGGATGGGAGGTGCCTCAGTAGGTGAAGCGCGCGAGATATTCTCGCAGGCCGCGCTTCCGCATTTCGGAACTCCCGAGGATGCTGTACAGGGTTTCATGCAAGTCGTGGAACACCGCCGCAATCAGCGATTGTTGATGGAAGTGCCATCCACAGACACACCCTATGATGATCTCGATTTACCAGCAGCACGTGCCGTGATTGACCACGCGCTGGCCGAAGGCCGGATGATGCTCACCGAGCCTGAAGCGAAGATACTGATGCAAGCCTGCCACATACCGATTGCAGAAACGCGCGTTGCACGTTCGCCTGAGGAGGCGGCAGATTTGGCAGTGGCTATAGGATTTCCAGTCGCTGTAAAACTCTTGTCACCCGATATCTCGCACAAGACCGAAGTGGGTGGCGTTGCGCTGGATCTGACCTCTACCGAAGCCGTGAAAGATGCAGCGAGGGCGATGCAACTGCGCCTTGCGGTACTGCGGCCCGATGCAAAGCTGAACGGTTTTTCAGTGCAGACCATGATACGTCGTCCCGATGCGCACGAGCTTATCGTGGGTATCACTTCCGATCCCATTTTCGGTCCAGTACTCCTTTTTGGTCAGGGTGGCATTGCTGTCGAGGTATTGCAGGATCATGCGCTCGCACTCCCACCACTGAACGATGTTCTGGCACGCGATACGATCATGCGCACCCGTGTGTCCAAGCTGCTCGCAGGTTACCGGAACCGGCCCGCTGCCGACATGGAGGCGATCAGTCAGGTATTGATTCAGGTAGCCCATCTCGCCGCTGAATTGCCTGAGGTAGCGGAACTGGATATCAATCCACTGCTGGCTGATGCCAGTGGTGTGATCGCACTCGATGCGCGCGTACTGCTCAAGCCCCAGCATCTGCGACATCCGCATGACCGTCTCGCGATTCGTCCTTATCCGCAGATGCTGGAAGAGGTCGTGCAGTGGCGCGGCAGTGCACTGACATTACGTCCGATCAGGCCGGAGGATGGTGAAGCGCATCTGAGATTCTTCAGCGCGCTTGATCCTGTCGATGTGCGTTTTCGCATGTTCATGACCATGCGTGACCTCCAGCCTTCGCAGCTGGCACGCATGACACAAATTGATTATGACCGCGAGATGGCATTTGTCGCTGTCCGACACTGTGATGGCAGCGATGAGACGCTGGGTGTCGTGCGTGCTGTGGCGGATCCGGACAATATCAATGCCGAATTTGCGATCATCATTCGTTCGGATCTCAAAGGCCTCGGTCTCGGCCAGATGCTGATGACCAAGCTGATTGCGTATTTTCGTCAGAGAGGAACGCAGATGATTGTTGGCGAAGCTCTGAGCGACAATCGTGCGCTGATTGAGTTAACAAAAAATCTAGGTTTTGAAATCCGCAGTCAGTCCGGAAACGGTACTGTCGAGCTGAGACTGTCGCTGCGCTGACGCCACGGGCGCGGCGTGCGCCCGGCCAATTTTGACCTAGGTCAAGGTAATTGCGGGGCCACCTCCGTAGACTCCGAACCGCTTGAAACCGTCCAACCCAGAGGCGAGTAGCGAGGAGCGAAGACAATCATGGTTTCCACCCTGGTCCCACATCCCATGCAGCATGTCGAGTTTGATGCTGACCTGATCAGTCGGCTCACCCAATCCGGACCACGTTACACATCCTATCCGACTGCCGATCGATTCAGCGACAGCTTCGGCTATCGCGATTATCTGCAGGCGGTCACGCAAGCCCGTTCACGCGGTGGCCGCTATCCGCTGTCTCTCTATCTGCACATCCCTTTTTGCGACACGGTCTGCTACTACTGCGGCTGCAACAAGATTGTCACCAAAAATCGCGAAAAAGCTGCGACTTACCTCGACTATCTCAAGCGTGAAGTGGAAATGCAGGGCAAGCTATTTACCGGTTTTAATCAGGTCGAGCAGCTGCACTTTGGTGGAGGTACGCCCACCTATTTGTCCGATGCACAAATGGACGATCTGATGCAGCATCTGCGGCGATGGTTTGTGTTTGCCGATGATGATGCAGGAGAGTATTCGATTGAAGTTGATCCGCGCAGTGTTTCACCGGATCGCATACACAAGCTGCGGCAGTTCCGTTTCAATCGCATCAGTCTGGGTGTGCAGGACTTCGATCCCGAAGTACAAAAAGCTGTCAATCGCCTGCAGCCGGAAACGCAGACACTCGAAGTGATTCGGGCTGCCCGCGAGGCGCGCTTCCGGTCGATCAGCGTTGATCTGATTTATGGCTTGCCCAAACAATCACTGCAATCCATGGACGAGACGCTCACCAAGGTGATTGCCGCCAACCCGGATCGTATCGCCGTATATCACTATGCGCATTTGCCGCATTTGTTCAAGCCACAGCGACGCATTCATGAAGCCGACTTGCCGAGTTCGGATACCAAGCTGGAGATGCTCGCTCTGTGTATTAAGCGGCTCAATGATGCTGGCTACCTCTATATCGGCATGGATCATTTCGCCAAGCCTGATGATGAGCTCGCGATCGCGCAGCGGCAGGGGCGCTTGCATCGAAATTTTCAGGGTTACTCGACGCATGCCGACGCAGATCTGATTGCTTGTGGTGTGTCGGCGATCAGTTCGGTGGGTATGTGTTACAGCCAGAATGTCAAAACACTCGATGAGTACTATGACCGCCTTGATCTAGGCGAGCTGCCGGTCGCGCGGGGTTACAAATTAGCCATGGATGACGTACTGCGACGTTTCATCATTCAGATGTTGATGTGTAATTTCGAACTATCGCTGCGGTCATTGGAACAGGCTTATCCGATCAGCTTTTCTGCTTATTTCGCGCAGGAGATCGAGCAGTTGCACGAACTCGCCGAACTGGGTCTGCTCACCATGGATGCTGACTGGATTACGGTCAGCTTGAAGGGCAGGCTGCTTATCCGGAATATCTGCATGGTCTTCGATCGCCATCTGCAGGAAGCGCGGCGGTTACAATCGGAGCCGCAACGCTATTCCCGTACGCTATAGGAAACTGACTCCTCAGGCCGTTTGCATTGTTGGTATCGGTCTGACGAGACAGAGTCGAGATTCACCCTTTAATTTCGCCCATTGACGACGCTTTCACTCCTGCCGATTTTTCTGGTGGGTCTTTTGGGTGGTGTGCACTGTGTGGGTATGTGCGGTGGCATTGTCAGTGCGTTTTCCATCGCAACGCCGCGCCACCGGCCTTTCCCCGTCGCCATCGCTACCGAGAACCACCGTTTCAGCATCATCGCTGATGGTGGTCCGCGCGTGCTCGCTTTCAATGTCGGTCGGATAGGCAGCTATATGCTCGCGGGTGCCTTTGCCGGTTTACTCGGCAGCGTACCTGCGCTGCTTGATCTGGTCGCGTTGCAGACGGCGGCTTACTGGCTGGCGAATCTGATGCTGGTCGCACTGGGTCTGACGCTGATGAATGCATGGCACGGTCTCAGCCGTCTTGAGGCGATCGCGCAGGTGGCGTGGCGTCGTATCCAACCGCTGATACGACGACTGCTGCCAGTGACCCGGATCTGGCAGGCGACGGCACTGGGTGGCTTGTGGGGCTGGGTACCCTGCGGCATGGTCTACAGCGTTTTAATGACAGCCTTGCTCACTGGTTCTGCCACGCAGGGTGCGATGGTCATGCTGGCCTTTGGTCTGGGTACGCTGCCTTTGCTGTTCATCATCGGCGTGCTCGGGACTTCCATGCAGGCTTTCCTGCAAAAGACGGCTGTTCGACGTTTGGCGGGCCTGCTGGTGCTGATGTTTGGTGTGCTGGGATTGTTTCGCGCGGCCACCGGACTCTCGCATGGCTGGTTGGATGCCGTGTGCCTGACACCGGCCGTTGTCCGATGAAGATACACGCGCAAGGGTGCTTTCATTGTGGCTTGCCGGTACCAGCCGGCAGCGTATGGTCTGTGGCTATTGAAGGCGTGGCGCAGCCCATGTGCTGCCCCGGGTGCGAAGCGGTCGCGCAAGCCATCGTCGACAATGGACTCAACGATTACTATCGCACGCGTCAAAGTTTGCCTGAGGGAGCGGCCAAAGTCGTGCCGGATGAGCTCGGTTTGTATGACGCACCCGAGTTGGCTTCACAATTCCAGGATAAGGATGGCAACCCAGAGACTACGCTCTCCGTGGAAGGCATTCGGTGTGCCGCTTGTGTCTGGCTGATTGAAAAACGTCTGACGCAGGTGCCAGGTTTGCAGTTCGCTCATTTGAATGTCGCGACAGAAAAACTGCAGGTGCGCTGGGATGCGTCGCAATGCAAGCCCAGTGACATTCTGGAAGCAGTGCGTGAAGTGGGTTATGTCGCCTATCCCTTTGATCCCATTCAGCACGGCGAGATGCTGCGTAAAAATGCACGTCAGCTGTTCAAGCGTTTGTTTGTGGCTGGTCTGTCGATGATGCAGGTCATGATGTACGCAGTGCCAGTGTACTTTGCCGAAGCGGACAGCATCGAGGCTGACATGCTGCAGCTGATGCGCTGGGCCAGTCTGGTACTGACGCTACCTGCCGTTTTTTATTCGGCTCAGCCTTTTTTTCAGGGTGCGTGGGCTGATCTTCGGCGCAAGGCTGCGGGTATGGATGTGCCGGTTGCCTTGGGGATTGCGGCTGCTTTCGGGGGCAGTGTCTGGTCGACGGTGGCAGGCGAGGGCGAAGTGTATTTCGACTCGGTGACCATGTTCATTTTTTTGCTGCTCGCCAGCCGTTATCTGGAGCTGGTAGCGCGTCGCCGTGCGGCTGCGTCGCTCGAAACCATGCAGCATGCCTTACCGGATGCCGCATGGGTGCTGAAAGAGTATCCGAACAATCGTGAAGCAAGCCGGGTCCCTGCAGCACAATTGCGCGCTGGTGACGTGATTCTTGCCAAGCCGGGTGAAACCATCGCGGCCGACAGTGTGATCATCGAAGGTGACACCGCGCTGGATATGTCGCTGCTGACAGGTGAAAGCCAGCCGCAAGCCCGACGAGTCGGTGAGCAGGTCGTTGGCGGTGCGGTCAACTCGCGCCAACCCGTGATCCTGCGCGTCGAGCGTGTCGCAAAAGAGAGCACGCTGGCGGCACTGATTCGAATGATCGAGCGTGCGGGTCAAGGCAAGCCCTCGATCGCGCAATGGGCGGACAAAGTCGCTGCCTGGTTTGTGGCAGCGCTGTTGATACTTGCTGCGGGCGTTTTCCTGTTCTGGCTATGGCATGACGGCTCGCGCGCTTGGCCTATCGCGATTGCGGTGCTCGTGGTTTCCTGTCCTTGCGCCTTGTCGCTGGCCACACCGTCGGCGTTGGCGGCCGCCACTGATCGTTTGCTGCGTCAGGGTGTACTGGTGATGCAGCCTCATGTGCTTGAAACGCTGCATCGCGCCACGCACGTCGTATTCGATAAAACTGGTACCTTGACCGAAGGCCGGCCGCAGCTGCAATCGCTCACCTTGTTGGGCAGCATGCAGCGCGATGCGGTTCTCGGTATCGCTGCCGCGATGGAAGCGGGGAGTGCGCATCCATTGGCGCAGGCGATCATGGTTGCTGCTCGTATGGAATCTGTCGCTGCGATGGAGATTGACCTTGTTTCACATCATGCAGGGCAGGGTTTGGAAGCACGAATGGATGATCAGCGCTATCGCTTGGGTACCGCAGCGTTTGTTGCTGAAATCTCGGAGGTTGCAGGCCGTGTGATGCCGGTCGATGACAAGCCCGGCCTTAGTGAGGTTTACCTTGGCAGTACTGCTGGGTGGCTGGCGTGTTTTGCGTTTGCCGATGCACTCAAGCCTAATGCATTGCAGGTGGTCGCACATTTCCGGTCGCAGTCGCGTCGTGTGGTTTTGCTGTCAGGTGACTCGCCCGCCATTGTTGAGCAGGTGGCCGCTTCGCTGCACATGGATGAAGCGCACGGCGGCATGCTGCCCGATCAAAAGTTGGCCTATGTCCAGAAATTGCAGCAGCAAGGCGCAGTGGTGATGATGGTGGGTGATGGCATGAACGATGCTGCCGTATTACGCGGTGCAGATGTTTCTTTTGCGATGGGATCAGGTGCCGCATTGGCACAGTCGCATGCGGATGCCGTGCTGATCCATGCACGGTTGTCTCTGCTGCTGGATGCTGCCAACGCAGCCGCTGCCTGCATGCGCGTGATCCGACAGAACCTCGCATGGGCAACGCTTTACAATCTGCTGGCCATTCCGGCGGCTGCATTCGGCTTGCTTACACCCTGGATGGCAGGATTGGGCATGTCGCTGAGCTCCGCGTTGGTGGTGGCCAATGCCTTGCGGCTTGAGCGAATGTCACCCGCCATGCGAAAGGGGCATTGATGGAATCGCTTTACTTGCTGATACCGCTGTCGGTCATTGTTGTTTTTGTCGCGCTATGGATTTTTTTTCGCGCGATGGACGGTGGCCAGTTTGACGACCTTGATGGCCCCGGCATGCGGATTTTGCAGGATGATGATCGACCCTCGGAGAGCGTGGACAAGCATGACTGAACTGCTTGCGATCTGCGCTTCATTTCACCTGCTCCCATGAGCCTTGCTGAGCGAAACCCGATAGTGTGGCAAGTGACCGCTCGGTAAAGCCTTGCAATCAGTCGATTAGCCTGTTTTCACTCGATGAGCCATCGGGCCAAATTTGACTCAAGTCAAGGAAATTTGCCCAACTGAAACGTACCCTGCCTGTATCTTCGTCGTAAACCAAGGGGAGTTTTTGTGGACACAGCACTCAACTACAACTACCGCGTGGTCAGGCAGTTCGCGATCGCGACCGTAGTGTGGGGCGTGGTGGGCATGCTGGTGGGGGTGATCATCGCTGCCCAGCTGGCATTTCCTGCGCTGAATTTTGATACCGCCTGGCTGACTTATGGTCGCCTCAGACCATTGCATACCAACGCGGTGATCTTTGCCTTTGGTGGCTCAGCCCTGTTTGCCACGTCTTACTACGTGGTTCAGCGGACTTGTCAGGTCAGGCTGTTTTCCGATGCGCTGGCCTCATTCACATTCTGGGGGTGGCAGCTGGTTATTGTGGCTGCAGCGATCACTCTGCCTCTGGGTATTACCTCCGGCAAGGAGTACGCCGAACTCGAATGGCCCATCGATATCCTGATCGCACTGGTTTGGGTGTCGTATGCGTTGGTGTTTTTTGGCACAGTGTGGAAACGCAGAACATCGCACATCTATGTCGCGAACTGGTTTTATGGAGCTTTCATTCTGACCGTCGCGATTCTGCATATCGTGAACTCGGCGGCGATGCCTGCCACACTCACCAAGTCCTACTCGGCCTATACCGGCGTGCAGGATGCGATGATCCAATGGTGGTATGGACACAATGCGGTGGGCTTCTTTCTGACAGCAGGCTTTCTCGGGATGATGTATTACTTCATTCCCAAGCAGGCCGAGCGCCCGGTGTTTTCGTATCGGCTCTCCATCGTCCACTTCTGGGCGCTGATTTTTACCTATATGTGGGCGGGCCCGCACCATCTGCATTACACCGCATTGCCTGATTGGGCGCAGTCGCTCGGCATGGTGTTCTCGCTGATCCTGCTGGCGCCCAGCTGGGGCGGCATGATCAACGGCATCATGACGCTCTCGGGCGCATGGCACAAACTGCGCAATGACCCCATCCTGAAATTTCTGGTGGTCTCGTTGTCCTTCTATGGCATGTCGACCTTCGAAGGGCCGATGATGTCGATCAAGACCGTCAACGCACTCTCGCATTACACCGACTGGACCGTGGGCCATGTGCACTCGGGTGCGTTGGGCTGGGTCGGTCTGGTCTCCATGGGTTCGATCTATTACCTGTTGCCGCGTTTGTCGGGCAAGAAGGAAATGTGGAGCGTGCGGCTGATCGAATGGCATTTCTGGGTAGCGACGATTGGCATCGTGTTGTACATCGCTTCGATGTGGATCGCCGGTGTCATGCAAGGCCTGATGTGGCGAGCCGTGAATGACGATGGCACGCTGACCTACAGCTTCGTCGAGAGTGTGAAAGCCACTTTCCCTTATTACGTCATTCGTATGACTGGCGGACTGCTGTATTTGGTCGGCATGCTGATCATGGCTTACAACACCTTCAAGACCGTGTCGGGTGGGCAACCGGCGGATGCACGCATCCCGGCCATCGCCGGCGCTCACGCCTGAGATCGGGAGAATTCGATGAAACTTACTCATGACCAAATCGAACGCAAACCGCTGCTGCTGATACTGCTGGTGGTTTTGGTGGTCAGCGTTGGCGGTCTGGTAGAAATCCTGCCACTGTTTTTCCAAAAGTCCACGACTGAGCCGGTGGCGGGTCTGACCCCCTACAGTCCGCTCCGGCTCGCCGGTCGTGATGTCTATGTGCGTGAAGGTTGTTACAACTGTCATTCACAAATGATTCGTCCTTTCCGCGCCGAGACTGAGCGTTATGGGCATTACTCGGTGGCAGGTGAATTTGTCTACGACCGCCCATTTCAGTGGGGATCCAAGCGCACGGGCCCGGATCTCGCGCGTGTCGGTGGGCGCTACAGCGACGACTGGCATCGTGCTCACCTCAATAATCCGCGTGATCTGGTGCCGGAATCGAATATGCCGGCTTATCCCTGGCTCGCAAAAACGACGCTGGATCCCGACCGCATCGTATTGCACCTGAGAGCGCTCAAGCGCTTGGGCGATCCGTATTCGGATGAGCAGATTGCCAATGCACCGAAAGAGCTGGCGGGCAAGACCGAGCTTGATGCGCTGGTGGCCTATCTCCAGGGTCTGGGCATACAGATCAAGTCGCGGAGGTAATCATGTCATTCATTGAACTGTTGGCTGACGTGCGCAGCATCGTAACGCTGATCTGCATGCTGACTTTTATCGGCATCGTGATCTGGGCTTACAGCGCAAGAAGAAAATCCGATTTCGACGAGGCAGCGATGCTGCCTTTTGCCGATGAGGACACAATGAATATCAAGGAGCAGGAGCGGCATCATGGCTGATTTTACGAGCGGATTCTGGAGTATCTACATCGCCGTGCTGACGATACTTTCAGTAATAGGTTGTGCATGGTTGCTTTGGTCGCAGGCAAGCTTCAAGGCGAAACTCTCGAAAGACGGCAAAGTTGAAACTACGGGTCATACATGGGACGAAGGTCTTGAAGAACTCAACAATCCCATGCCGCGCTGGTGGATGTGGTTGTTCTATATCACCATCGTCTTCGGTTGCATCTATCTTGCGCTCTATCCGGGCTTGGGTAACTTTGCAGGCAAGCTCGGTTGGAGTTCGCGTGGCGAGTATCAAAATGAACTCAAGCTGGCTGATGCCGAGTATGGCCCACTCTTCGAAAAATTCAAGAACACGGATATGAAGCTGCTCGCAGCAGATCCGCAGGCCAAAGCGATCGGCCAGCGTTTGTTCCTCACCTACTGCGCGCAGTGTCATGGTTCCGATGCGCGCGGTAACAAGGGCTATCCCAACCTGACCGACAGCGACTGGTTGTATGGCGGCGATCCCGAAACCATCAAGACCACACTGCTCAAGGGCCGCAACGGCATCATGCCGCCGATGGCTGCCGCGGTGGGAACGGATAAGGACATAGAAAACGTCGCACACTACGTGCTCTCGTTATCAGGCTCGACCTCGGATCCGATCAAGGCTTCGTTTGGCAAAGAAAAATTTGCTGCCTGCGTGGCTTGTCACGGTGCAGAAGGCAAGGGCAATCCTGCGCTTGGCGCCCCCAATCTTTCCGACAAGACGTGGTTATATGGCGGCTCCGTGGCGACTATCATGGAAACCGTAAGAGGTGGTCGCAATAATGTGATGCCGGCATTTGGCGAATTCCTTGGCGAAGCCAAGATACATCTGCTCGCATCTTATGTCTGGGGCTTGTCAAACAACTCGACACTGGCCGCAGGAAAGTAAACGATGGAGAGTGCGTCACCTGAGGTTGCTGTTGTCAAGATGTATGCCGCGCGGGAGGAAATCTATCCGCGCGAAGTTCAAGGGCGCTATGCCAGCTTGCGGTGGTTCTTTGTGTGGGCCACCCAGTTGCTGTTTTACGGCCTGCCCTGGCTGAACTGGAACGGCCGTCAGGCCGTGCTTTTTGATCTGGGTGCTCGAAAATTTTATATCTTCGGCATCGTGCTGTGGCCGCAGGATTTCATTTATCTCGCAGCCCTGTTGATTATCAGTGCCTACTCGCTGTTTTTATTCACGGCGATTTTCGGCCGTGTCTGGTGCGGCTTTACCTGTCCGCAAACGGTATACACCGAAATCTTCATGTGGATAGAGCGAAAGATCGAAGGCAGCCGCAGCGCGCGCATGCGCCTTGATCGTCAGCCAGCCTCAGTCGCCAAATTTCTGCGCAAGTTCGTCAAGCACCTGAGCTGGGGTGCTGTCGCTTTGTGGACAGGTTTCACTTTCGTGGGTTATTTCACGCCGATTCATGTCCTCGCTACCGAGGTCCTGTCTCTGGGTCTCGGTCCCTGGGAATGGTTCTGGGTATTGTTCTACTCGTTTGCCACTTATGGCAATGCGGGCTGGATGCGCGAGCAGGTGTGCAAATACATGTGTCCCTATGCACGTTTTCAGAGCGCCATGTTTGACAAGGACAGCCTGATCATTACCTATGATCAGGCACGTGGCGAGCCTCGTGGTGCACGCAATAAATCCGACCCAGCATCGGCGAAGGCACTGGGGGATTGCATCGATTGCTCGATGTGCGTACAGGTATGCCCCACCGGTATTGATATCCGAAAGGGCTTGCAGTATGAATGCATTGGTTGCGCTGCCTGCGTCGATGCCTGTAACAGTGTGATGGACAAGATCGGCGCGCCGCGGGGATTGGTGCGCTACTGGACCGATCATGCAATGACTTTTCGCTGGTCGACTGATCAGATACTGCGTCACGCGTTTCGTCCACGCGTCATCATCTATAGTCTGGTATTGCTGGTCATCGTATCGGTATTTGCCGGGACTTTGCTAACCCGAACGCCGCTGAAAATGGATGTGATACGCGACCGCGGATCGATGGGGCGCGAGATCGAAGATGGCATGATTGAAAATGTTTACCGGCTGCAGATCATGAATACCGAAGAAATCGGACATCGTTACCGTATCAGCGTCTCTGGCATCGATGGAATTGCCTTGGAAGGTGGTGCCGATCTTTCATTGGGACCGACCGAGTCCAAAGGTGTTCCTGTCAATATTCGCATCCCTGCCGGTGCGGGCGAGAAAGGTTCCAACAAGATTTTTGTCAAGATTGCTGATGCCGACAACCCTGATGTACAGGTGAGTGAAAAAGCGGTTTTTTTCGTGCCGCGCTAAAAAGAAAAGATCATGCCGACTTCAACCGTGATGAGCGCTAGCCCCGAACCTTGGTATCGCCACCGCTGGCCCTGGCTGTTAATGGCCGGCCCAGTGACCGTTCTGATTGCCGGTGCGATCACGATGTGGATTTCATTCTCGGGTGCGGATGCGCTGGTGGTGGATGATTATTACAAGCAAGGCAAGGCCATCAATCAGGATCTGCGACGCGATCGGGTAGCGGCGTCCATGGGTTTGTCGCTGACCTTGCGCTTTGATGCAGCTTCCGGAACACTCAAAGGTGAGGTGCGCGGCATCGACAAAAGCTCTACGTTGAATTTGTCGCTGATACATCCGACCATGCCCGCAAAAGATCTGCGGCTGGTCGCAGTGCCCGATGGCGATGGTAATTTTTCAGTTGCTTTGCCGTTGCTTGAGCGCGCACTCTGGCAGGTGCAACTCGAAGATGCAGCTCGCACCTGGCGTTTGCATGGCAGCTGGGCATGGCCGCAGCAAAAAAATACCGACATTCAGGCTGTGTCAGACGCAGACCGGAATGCGAAAGGAGGAGGATAAATGCTCAGACTGGCGATGGCAGTACTGTGGCCTTCATTCATGACGGCGATCATGGCCGAAGGATTTTTCTTTTCGATGTTTGATCCGGTCGATCTGATGATGGTGGGAGGGCATATTGATCTGCCACCGATCGCGGCTTATACGATCGGCTTTTTCTTCTTCTGGAGTTTTGGCGCGCTCGCCAGCATGATCAGTCTTTATCTGCTTCGCACTGAAGTGCCGACCCAACCGCCTTTCTAGGGAAACGCTGATTGGTTAGCACGGCAGATCATTCGATAAATCCGCCTCGCTCTACACAAATCAGGCGCAGACTTCCGTGCCAGCAGCCATAGCCCGGAGTCGTATCGGATCGATCAATTCGATTTCTCGATTTGCCACCCGAATCAGCCCTTGCTTCTTCAAACGAGATAGCAGTCGGCTGATGCTTTCAATCGTCAAGCCGAGATAATTGCCGATTTCCTCGCGCGACATACGCAATTGAAAAGTGGCGGAAGAATAACCACGTGCCGCGTAGCGTGAGGACAAATTCACGAGAAAGGCAGCAAAGCGTTGCTCGGCACGCATATTGCCGAGCAAGAGCATCACATTCTGCTCGCGGGTGATTTCCTGACTCATGATGCGGTGGAAATGATGCAGTAGCGTCGGTATGGAGCCGAACAACTCTTCCAGCCTTGCGAAAGGTATCTCGCAAACTTCGCTATCTTCAAGTGCCATGGCATCGCAATGATGACGTTCGGTGCTGATCGCATCCATGCCGAGCAATTCACCAGCCATTTGAAATCCGGTGATCTGCTGATCACCGCTGGCGCTGACCTGGTAGGTCTTGAAATGACCCAGACGTATCGCGTACAAATTCGTGAACGGATCATCCATTCGGTACAGCAAAGTGTCTTTGGGTACCTTGCGACGGCGGCCAATGATCTGATCGAGCTTGTGTATATCGGCCTCGCCCAGCCCCATGGGCAGACAGAGCTGGTGCATACTGCAAGCGGAACAGCTGGCTTTCAGCGCGCTGACGTTGATCTTCATGGTCGGTGACCCGATGGTCATGGGCTCGCTCATTTCAGGTCTCATTCATGGTTTTTTTAATGAATTTAACCGATTTATATGTCGATAGCCAAGGAAGCGCTACTTAAACAGAGTCAGATCATTGGGGGGCAGTAGAAATGGCCCCAAGTCCTTGATTTTACTGGCCCCGGCATAAAACCGGTTCAGATTATCGGTTCATAAGCTAGTCCGACATAGTTTTCCGCGATCGTGGTCCGGCCGGCGAGCGAGCTGGTGTAGTAGTCGAGTTCTGCTTCCTGTATGCGCTGGTTGAATGGGTCATCCGAAAACTTGTGGAGAATCGATGTCATCCACCACGAGAACCGTTCCGCCTTCCAAATGCGACGCAGGCAGATCTCCGAATATTTTCCAATCAAATCCAATCGACCCTGACGATAGCGTCCAGTCAGTATGTGATAAAGCGTGTAGACATCACTGGCAGCAAGATTCAAGCCTTTTGCGCCAGTCGGTGGCACGATGTGAGCCGCGTCACCGACCAGAAACATACGGCCGAACTGCATAGGCTCGGCGACAAAGCTGCGTAGTGGTGCGATGCTCTTCTCGATCGATGGACCTGTTACCAGATTGCGCGCAGTTTCTGCGGGCAGCCGTGCGCGCAACTCGTCCCAAAAGCGTTCATCCGACCAGGCATCGGTGGTGTCTTTCAGATCACATTGCACGTAATAACGCGACAGGGACTCCGAGCGCATGCTGCACAAGGCAAAGCCGCGTTCATGGTTCGCATAAATGAGCTCATGGTCGACGGGTGGCGTGCGGGACAAGATGCCCAGCCATCCAAAAGGATAGACGCGCTCGAATAACTGAATAGCATCGCCGGGGACTGATTTGCGCGCGATGCCGTGAAAGCCGTCGCAACCCGCGATGTATTCGCATTCGATCTGGTGCGTTTGCCCGTTTTTCGTGTACGTCACGGAGGGTTTGTCGCCATAAAAATCATGGAGAGCGACTTCATCGGCCTCGTAGATGCTGATACTACCCGAAGCCTCTCGTGCGGCCATCAGGTCTTTGGTGACCTCGGTCTGACCATAGACCATCACTGTTTTGCCACCAGTGAGCGCCTTGAGGTCGATACGTTCCACCCGACCCAGAAAGGACAGGGCAAAGCCCTCATGCACCTGGCCTTCACGGTCCATGCGCTCGCCGGCTTTGGCTTCGCGCAGCAGATTTTGCGTGCCTTGTTCGAGCACGCCGGCGCGTATGCGCGAGAGTACGTAATCGGGTGACTTGGCCTCGATGATGATGTTATCGATGCCTTGCAGTTCCAGCAGGCGACCAAGCAGCAGCCCTGACGGTCCGGCACCGATGATGGCAACCTGGGTTTTCATGAATTTGTCTCCGGCGCCGTACATGGCGCTTATATTTCCGACTGCCATCATCGACCTTGTCGAAAGGCAATGGAATAGACTTTCCCATGTAATACTTGTACATTCCGAGGATTTTTGGCGAATGACTGATCTCTGATGGCTGGCAAAAAGACTGTACTTCCTGCGGTGCCTGTTTATCACTTGTATGGGGAGCAGGATTCCGAACTTGCTCCCGATCTGGTGCACTGCGAGTCCATTGCCTCGCGCAGTCGCTTGCACAATTGGGAGATTCAGCCGCACCGGCACCATGGCCTGTTCCAGATGCTGTGGCTGGCACGGGGCAAGGCACGCGTCGAGCTCGACGGTCGTCTGGCAGATTTATCAGGTGGGCAGGTGCTGCTGTTGCCTCAACACTGTGTGCATGGCTTCCGGTTTTCCGAGGACGCCGATGGTGCGGTCATTACGCTGGCGTATGCATTTTTTCAGCGCTTGCAACCGGATCTGGGACCGGCGCTTCAGGCAATGAGTACCCCTGTCGTGTATGCGCCCAAGTCCGGCGCAGATCGAAGGCAAGTCGAGGCAGCTTTTCAATCAATGCATGAGGCGTATGCAGGCAACGATGCCTATCGCAGTTTGCTGATTGAAGCGCAATTGGTATCGCTGCTGGTACGCTTGTCGAGATTGTTGCCGGTACAGGAGAATGATCTGCCTTTGGCCCGAGGGCGTGAACACCTGACCCGATTTTCGCAATTGGTTGAAACGAATTATGCTGCTCAACATCCTCTGGAGTTTTATGCGGCGAGCCTGGGTATTAGCGCCGCGCATCTGAATGCCCTGTGTCGGCAGCTGACGGGTCATTCCGCACTTTCCCTGGTTCACGCGCGCATAGCATTGGAGGCGAGGCGGTATCTGGTGTATACCCCGATGCCTGTAAAGAATGTCTCGGATGCTCTGGGATTTTCAGACCCTGCTTATTTCACACGCTTCTTCAAGCGTCAGATCGGAATCGCGCCGATCGCATTTCGTGCGCGCGCCCGTCAAGCCTGAAAAATAGGTCTTGTTCAAGGAAGCAAGACGGATAAATCGCTGGCTGTATTCAGCAATATCGGTAGAAAGTTTTTTTCCAGTTGCGATCGATCGGCGCGGCTCGCTTGTGCACCGATGCTGATTGCAGCGACCGGGATTCCCGAGGCGCCGCGTACCGGCACTGCGATAGACCGCAGGCCGATTTCAAGTTCTTCTTCCACAATGGCATAGCCGCGCTGCCGCACATCACTCAGTATCTCGCGCAGTTCACTTTCCGCGATCACGGTGCGGTCGGTATAGGCGATCAGCCGGACCTTTGAAAAATAGTCGGACAGATCGTCTTCCGATAATGTGGAGAGCAAGACACGCCCCATGGATGAACAATAGGCGGGTATGCGACTGCCGGCGTTTAATGCGACTGACATTACGCGAGAGCTCTGTGAGCGAGAAATGTAAATGACTTCATTTTCCTCGAGAACGCCCAGTGAGCAGGACTCATTGAGCTCCCGACTGATTTGATTCAGCGCCGGTTGTGCCGAGATCGTCAGTGGCGTGGATGAGAGATAGGAATAGCCCAGAGACAGAATTTTGGGCTTCAAATAAAAATTATTTGCTTCTGAGTCGGCGTAGCCAAGCTGTTTGAGCGTATAGAGACAGCGGCGAACGGCAGCTCTTGGAATGCCGGTCTTGTGGCTGAGTTGCGCAATGGTCATCGCACGACGCTGATCGCTGAAGGCTTTCACGACCGCGAGACCGCGAGCCAGCGAGGTCATGAAACTTGGGTCGGTCAGGGCATCAATTTCATCCGCAATGGTCACCGCTCGTGGGGCAGCGGCAGTCGTCAGCGCATTGTCAGGTGCTGTCTCAGGCGTTCTGTCGGAATCAGTGGTGTCTGTTTTGGCTTGATAGAAGGTCTGCATAGTCGGAGGCTCATGAATGGAGTCGATCGAACTGACGGGCATGCCGCTTTTACGGAAACTGTTACTGGACGCGGCGGAGGGTTACCGTAACGGAACTCCATGTTTTTTTGATAATCGTCGCTTTCGGTAGAGATAGATCAAATCATTGAGCGTAGGAATTGCTGAATTCTGTTGCGAAACAGGCACAGGTATGGCAGAGCCCGAATCGTCCCCGACGGCCGTCCGTGCGGAGGTCGTGCCCCATTTTCTTGCAGTGTGGAAATGGCAGGGATACACTGTGAGGCTTACTTCGACAATGAGGCCTCGTTTGCGCTGCGTTTCTCCGATACGTGCGATGAGGCGAGAATGGTGTGCGGACGGGCGCACCGGGAGACATGGGTTTGATCGACAAAATTTTCCCGGATATCGCTACTGCGATGGCCGGTATCCTGGATGGCGCCACCGTCATGATTAGTGGTTTCGGCAGCGCTGGCATGCCTGGCGCACTCATTGACGCGCTGATTGATCAAGGCGCACGCGATCTGACCATTGTCAACAACAATGCAGGCAATGGCGATACAGGGCTTGCGGCCTTGTTGGCCGCCGGACGGGTGCGCAAAATCATTTGTTCTTACCCTCGTCAGACCGATTCGCACGTGTTCGATGGGCTTTATCGCAGCGGCAAAATCGAACTGGAATTGACACCGCAAGGCAATCTGGCCGAACGCATTCGCGCCGCCGGCGCAGGTATAGGCGGTTTTTTTACGGCGACGGGATATGGCACGCAACTCGCCGAAGGCAAAGAGACGCGTCTTATCAATGGACGTCACTATGTGCTCGAATCTCCCATTCATGCTGACGTTGCACTGGTCAAGGCATGGAAAGCCGATCGCTGGGGTAACCTGGTCTTTCGCAAGGCGGCGCGCAACTTCGGTCCCATCATGGCGACGGCCGCAAAATGCACGATCGCGCAAGTCGACCACGTGGTGCCGCTGGGTGAACTGGATCCTGAAGTGATCGTGACGCCGGGTATTTTCGTCAAGCGTGTGGTGCATGTGCCTGGAGGCGGTCAATGAAGCGATTTACGCGCGATGAAATCGCACAGCGAGTGGCCCGCGATATTCCCGAAGGCTGCTATGTCAATCTCGGCATTGGACTGCCGACCCTGGTTGCCAACCATCTCGAGGCGTCGAAAGATATTTTCCTGCATAGCGAGAACGGCATTCTCGGTATGGGACCTGCCCCCGCACCCGGAACAGAAGATGGCGATCTGATCAACGCCAGCAAGCAGCCGGTGACTTTGCTGACAGGTGGTGCATTTTTTCATCAGGCCGATTCATTTGCGATGATGCGTGGCGGTCATCTGGATATTTGCGTACTCGGTGCGTTTCAGGTGTCGCGTACAGGTGATCTTGCGAACTGGCATACGGGTGCGCCTGATGCGATTCCTGCTGTCGGCGGCGCGATGGATCTGGCGACTGGTGCCAAGCGCGTGTTTGTGATGATGGAGCATCAAACCAAAGCGGATGAGAGCAAAATTGTGGAGCGGTGTACCTATCCCCTGACAGGGGTGGGATGTGTTTCTCGCGTTTACACTGATCTGGCCGTAATCGACATTACTGACGACGGATTGGTCGTGCGTGATATGGCACCGGGCCTCACTCTGGACGAACTGCAGAACATCACTGGCGTGCCTTTGCGGGCTTCGTGATGTAACGCACAAGACTTTTCATTTGATTTCATTTCAACTCAGGATTCATTCATGAAGCAAGCCTTCATTTGCGATGCCATACGCACGCCCATCGGCCGCTTTGGTGGCGCACTCAAAGATGTGCGGGCCGACGACCTTGGTGCCATACCCCTACGCGCACTCCAAGAGCGCAATCCGACGGTTGACTGGAGCCTTGTCGACGAGGTGATTTTTGGTTGTGCGAATCAGGCTGGCGAAGACAATCGCAATGTGGCTCGCATGTCATCGCTGCTGGCCGGCTTGCCTATCGATGTGCCGGGGGCGACGATCAATCGCCTCTGTGGCTCTGGCATGGACGCACTGGGTACCGCCGCTCGGGCAATCAGGTCAGGTGATGCGCATCTGATGATCGCAGGGGGTGTTGAATCCATGACCCGCGCCCCCTTTGTCATGGGCAAGGCCGACAGCGCGTTTTCGCGTAACGCGCAAATCTTCGATACCACCATAGGCTGGCGTTTCATCAATCCGCAAATGAAGGCCTTGTATGGTGTCGATGCCATGCCGGAAACGGCCGAGAACGTCGCCACGGATTACCAGATCAGTCGTGCCGATCAGGACTTGTTTGCTGTAGCCAGTCAAAACAAGGCCGCCGCTGCTCAAGCCTCTGGAGTACTCGCCGATGAAATTGTTCCTGTAGTGATTCCGCAAAAAAAAGCAGATCCATTCACGGTGATGCACGATGAGCATCCGCGTGCGACCAGTGTCGAGGCGCTCGCCAAGCTTAAAGGCGTGGTGCGTCCCGATGGTACGGTCACTGCGGGTAACGCATCCGGTGTGAACGATGGCGCGTGTGCATTGCTGCTCGCAGATGAGCAGAGTGCAGGACAATTCGGTCTCACACCCAAGGCACGTGTGGTCGGTATGGCCACCGCAGGTGTGGCTCCGCGCGTGATGGGTATAGGCCCGGTGCCGGCGGTACAAAAGCTGATGGCTCAGACCGGAATGACACTGGATCAGATGGATGTGATTGAGCTCAATGAAGCGTTTGCCGCCCAGGGCTTGGCTGTCTTGCGTCAGCTGGGTATCGCCGACAATGATCCACGTGTCAATCCAAATGGCGGTGCCATCGCTCTCGGGCATCCGCTGGGCATGAGTGGTGCGCGGCTGGTAACGACAGCGATGTATCAGCTGCATCGCACGGGTGGCCGGTATGCGCTATGCACCATGTGCATTGGGGTAGGTCAGGGTATTGCCGTCATTATTGAACGCGTGTGATCGCACCACGTGGGCACGTGGCGGTGTGCCATTCGAGAAAAGAATTCAAACTCTGTCGGGAACCGTAAACAAGGAATGTCGATGTCTGAATTACTTCCCTACCGTAGAGCAGTACCGGGTTCGCAGCCTGATTACCTGCATCCGCCTTATGCATCAACCGTAAAGCGCTCTCCGTCACAGCCGCTCATACTGCTGCCGCAATCCTTGTCTGAATTGACTGGCCCTGTGTTTGGTCACGAGCGGGTGCAGGCGCAGGATTCGGATCTCACGCGACAACACGCAGGTGAACCGATAGGCGAGCGCATTATCGTGGCGGGGCGGGTGCTGGATGAAAATGGTCGTCCGGTACCGCACACTTTGATTGAAATCTGGCAGGCCAATGCAGCTGGTCGTTATCAGCATAAAAATGACCAGCACGATGCGCCTTTGGACCCTAATTTCACCGGTGCCGGTCGCACGATGACGGATGCGCAGGGTAACTATCGCTTTCTCACCATTCGTCCCGGAGCCTACCCTTGGGGTAATCATCCGAATGCCTGGCGACCTGCGCACATCCATTTTTCACTCTTCGGAAATGCGTTTGCAACCCGACTCGTGACGCAAATGTATTTCCCTGGAGATCCCTTGCTGGACTTTGATCCGATTTATCAGAGCATCCCCGATGAAAAAGCACGTCAGCGCCTGATCGCGAATTTCAAACTGGATCTGACCGAGCCGCAATTTGCACTGGGTCTGCAATTCGATATTGTGCTGCGAGGTCAGCACGCGACACCGATGGAGCGCTGACATGAGCCATGAACTCACGCCCTCACAGACGGTTGGCCCCTATCTTCACATTGGTCTTGATTGGCTCAATACCCGTGATCTCGCGCCTTCCTCCGTCCAAGGCGAGCGCATCACCATTCACGGAAGATTGCTGGATGCTGATGGGCAGCCCGTGCCTGACGGCATGATCGAGCTTTGGCAAGCGAATGCGCGCGGCCAATATGCGCATCCCGCCGATACACGCGACTTGCCGCTGCAGGAAGAATTTCTGGGTTTTGGCCGTCAGCCAACCGATCAGCGCGGTGAATTTGTGTTCACCACGATCAAGCCCGGTGCGGTGCCCACGCTGGAGGGTCAATTGCAAGCGCCTCATATTCTGGTCAATATCTTTGCGCGCGGTTTATTGCGGCAGTTGGTCACGCGTTTGTATTTTCCGGGTGACGATCATGCATCTGACCCGGTCATGCGATTGATACCGCAGGCAAGGCAGAAAACGCTGATTGCTGCGGCACAGCCCGATGATCCATCCCATTTGCAATGGAACATCGTCATCGGAGGGGGTGCCAATGAAACCGTCTTCTTTGATCTTTGATCCAAGTCTGAACTCATGAATACTTCATCACTGACTGACGGCTTGTTTTCCAGCGATGGCATGCGGCATATTTTTTCCGACCGAAACACCATCCAGCGTATGTTGGACGTCGAGGCGGCGCTGGCCCGCGCGCTCGCCGTCGAAGATCTGATACCCAATACCGCCGTTGCAGCGATTGTCAATGCATGCAGTGCAGAGCTCATTGATGCTGATGCGATTGCGAGATCAGTGAGTAGCGCCGGTAATCTCGCGATTCCTTTGGTGAAGCAATTAACAGCAGTCGTTGCGAGTAAAGACGCTGACGCCGCGCGTTACGTGCACTGGGGGGCGACCAGTCAGGATGTGATTGACAGCGGACGTGTACTGCAATTGCGTGAAGCCATTGATTTGATCACTACGGATTTGGCGGAACTGGCTGATACCCTCGCATCGCTTGCACGCCAACATGCCGCGACCCTCATGATGGGTCGGACCTGGATGCAGCACGCGCAGCCCACCACGTTCGGCCTGAAAATTGCCGGATGGCTGGATGCCATCATGCGGCATCAGGATCGCTTGCAAGCATTGCGCGCCCGTGTGTGTGTTTTGCAGTTCGGCGGTGCCACAGGTACGCTGGCCAGTCTTGGGGACAGTGGATTGACCGTAGCGACTGCGCTCGCGAAGGAATTGTCACTGGCGCTACCGGATCTGCCGTGGCATACGCACCGGGATCGCATGGCCGAGCTTGCGACGACATTCGGTTTGCTGACAGGCACCCTTGGAAAAATCGCACGCGACATTGCATTGCACGCACAAACCGAAATCGCCGAACTTGCCGAGCCTGTGGCGCAGGGACGAGGTGGTTCATCGACCATGCCGCACAAGCGCAATCCGGTCGCCTGTTCTGCTGTGCTTGCTTGTGCGATGCGCGTGCCGGCACTGGTCTCCACCATGCTGACAGCGATGGTGCAAGAGCAGGAGCGCGCACTTGGTGGCTGGCAGGCTGAATGGGAAACCTTGCCGGAGATTGCATCGTTGACTTCGTCTGCGCTGAACCAATTGCGTGAGATGGTATCCGGTCTTTCGGTGGATGCTGCACGCATGCGATCCAACATAGAGCTCACGCAGGGCTTGGTCATGGCCGAAGCCGTATCGCTGGCGCTTGCGCAGCAGGTAGGTCGAGCAGTCGCTCATGAAATGATTGAGGAAGCTTGTCACTCAGCACTGGAGAGTGGTCGTACACTGCTCGAAGTCCTGAACTCGGATCCTCGAATCCCGAAAGAATTTTCTTCATCGCGCCTTGCAGATTTATTTGATCCTGCACGTTATCAGGGAGAGGCGCCTGC
>JBDKLM010000074.1:0-22461 GCA_039806005.1 Pseudomonadota bacterium | reverse complement strand
GCCACGAATTTCCAGATCATGCATGGCCAGATAAAAGCCACTGCCGAGCTCTTCCATTTGCTGGATGGCCTCAAGGCGGCGCTCAGCCTGGCGAGTCAGCGTCTGGACGTCATGCACCAGTAAATAGGCATAGGCCTGATGATGCGATCGACCGACCCGACCGCGCAGCTGGTGCAGCTGCGCGAGGCCAAAGCGATCGGCGCGATGCATGATGATGGTGTTTGCAGTGGGCACATCAATGCCGGTTTCGATGATGGTAGTACACAGCAGGATATTGAAACGCTGTGCAACGAAGTCGCGCATTACTTTTTCGAGATCGCGTTCATGCATCTGTCCATGGGCAATCGCGATGCGCGCCTCGGGCAGCAGTGCTTCGAGGTTCTTGCGACGATGGTCGATGGTATCGACTTCGTTATGCAGGAAATAGACCTGACCACCTCGCTTGAGTTCGCGCAGACAGGCTTCGCGAATGACAGAGTCGGATTCGCCGCGAACGAAGGTTTTGATTGCCAGACGTTTTTGCGGTGCTGTCGCAATCACGGAAAAATCGCGCAGACCTTCCAGCGCCATGCCCAAGGTACGCGGTATTGGCGTGGCCGTCAGCGTGAGTACATCCACTTCGGCACGCAGGGCCTTGAGCGCCTCTTTCTGGCGAACGCCAAAGCGGTGTTCCTCATCAATGATCACCAGACCCAGTCGCTGGAATTTCACATCGGCCGACAAGAGCTTGTGGGTGCCAATGACAATATCAATGGATCCATCGGCCATGCCCTTGAGTGCTTGCGTGACTTCCTTGCTGGTTCTGAAGCGCGATAATTCCGCGATCCGTACCGGCCAATCGGCAAAGCGATCCGCAAACGTTTGCGCATGCTGTTCGGCGAGCAGAGTGGTGGGGGCCAATATGGCGACCTGTTTGCCGCCCATCACCGCCACAAAAGCTGCCCGCAGCGCCACCTCGGTTTTGCCGAAACCGACATCACCACAGATGAGACGATCCATGGGTTTGCCCGAGGTCATATCCTTGATGACTGATTGAATCGCGGCAGACTGATCGGCTGTTTCCTCAAAACCGAAACTATCGGCGAAGGCTTCATAGTCATGCGCTGAATATTGGAACGAATGTCCCTGACGCGCTGCGCGGCGCGCATACAGATTGAGCAGCTCGGCGGCGGTATCTCGGATTTGTTCGGCAGCTTTGCGTCGCGCTTTTTCCCACTGCCCTGAGCCCAGTGTGTGCAAGGGTGCATCCTCAGGTGCGGCGCCAGAGTATCGCGAGATCACATGCAGCTGCGAGACGGGTACGTACAGCGTAGTTTCCTTTGCATATTGGAGATGCAGGAATTCCGTCTCGCCTTCACCCAAATCCATGCTGATCAGTCCGCAGTAACGACCAATGCCATGATTGAGATGAACCACGGGATCGCCGATTTTCAGTTCGGACAGGTCGCGCACCATGGCATCAACCTGACTCGGACCTTCCTGTGTTTTTCGACCTGCGCGACGACCACTGCCGGCATAGAGCTCGGTTTCTGTCACGAAGGCCAGCCCACCGAGTTCCTCACCGAGCAGAGCGCCTTCATGCAAGGGCGATACACAAAGCATCAACCGCTCGGTCGATGCCATGAAATCATCCAGACTTTCGCAGGTCGTCAGAGGCAAGTCATATTCGCTGAAATATTCGCGTAGCGTTTCGCGTCGTCCACCGGATTCGGCGCAAATCATGATGCGTCGCTGGTTCTGCAGCATGAATGAACGCAGATTCGTCAGCGGGTCATCGAGCCGGCGATTGACGGCAATGTCAGGCAAGGGCGCGGAGAGTTCCGAGGCACCTGATTTGGCATGCAAGACCCAGCGTCCGAATGGCTTGAGCAGCGAGAAGAAGTCTTCATCGCCGAGAAAAATTTGTTCAGGCGGAAGTAGGGGGCGCTCACGATCTGATTTGAGAAAGTTGTAGCGCGAGCGGGTATCGGACCAGAAGCGCTGTATGGCACTTTCGATATCACCGACGAGAGCAAAGCTGCTGCCTTCAGGCAGATAATCAAACAGAGTCGCGGTTTCTTCGAAAAACAATGGCAGGTAGTATTCAATGCCGGCTGACGCAATACCATTGCCGATGTCGCGATAAATCATGGAGCGAGAGGGATCGCCTTCGATCACTTCACGCCAGCGACTGCGAAAGGCACTGCGCGCCGATTCATCCATGGGAAATTCACGTCCCGGCAAAAGACGTACTTCCTTGACCGGATACAGCGATCTCTGCGTGTCAACATCAAAGGTACGCAGACTCTCGATGCTGTCGCCAAAGAGATCAATCCGGTAGGGCAGCGCCGAGCCCATAGGGAAAAGATCGATGAGGCCGCCGCGCACCGAGTACTCACCGGGTGACATGACTTGCGCGACATGCGCATAGCCGGCAAGCGTGAGCTGTGATCGGAGTTGTGCTTCATCCAGCCGCTCACCCTGTCTGAAAAAGAAAGTGTAAGCAGCCAGAAATGAAGGCGGTCCCATCCGCACCAATGCCGTGGTGGCAGGTACGATGAGCACATCGCATTGAGCGCTGCGAATTTCATGCAGTGTTGCCAGACGCTCTGATACCAGATCCTGATGCGGTGAAAATGCGTCGTAAGGTAGGGTCTCCCAATCCGGGAGCAAATGGCAGCGCAGCGCTTGCGCTTCACGCTGACCAAACCAGCTGATCTCGGTCAGCAAACGCTGTGCAGCGGGCGCATCGGCGACAATAATGGCCAGCATGCGTCCCTCGGCCTTGAGCGCCTGCGCGGCTTGCGCGAGCACCAGTGCCTCCGCTGCGCCATGCAACGCTGGCATCACGAAGCGGGTGCCGGGTTTGGGAAGCGGTCGTATCGGTGTAGAAGCTGAGGGCATGACGGGCAAAGACAAAAAGCCTTCGCGGGTAGCGGCTGGCGGTGGCGGCCGTGGTTATGAATGGAAACTTTGTAGGTAAGCGTGAGATTATATCGCCTATGACTCAGCCTCGTTACTTCGCTCTTGTCCCCGCCGCTGGCGTCGGGGCGCGCATGGGCGGTGTCGTGCCCAAGCAATACGGACAGATTGCGGGCAAGTCACTATTGCAGCATGTGATGGAAACTTTTGCGGCCACGCCTGAGATTGAGCATTGCTATGTGGTCGTCAGTCCTGAAGACAGTTTCATTGCGACGCTACCTGCGATCCCGCGCACGACGATATTGTTCTGCGGCGGTGCGACGCGCCAAATCTCGGTCACCCATGGTCTGGGCGCGATTGCAACCGAGGTAAAACCCGATGACTGGGTGCTGGTACATGATGCCGCGCGTCCCGGTCTGACGGTGGAACTGATCGTCAGGCTGATTGCGGCCGTCTCGCCAGACCCGGTCGGTGGCTTGCTGGCCTTGCCCGTTGCGGATACCCTCAAGCGCAGCAGCGGTCAGGGCCGAGCGCTCGAGACAGTGTCGCGCGAGCGCCTGTGGGCGGCCCAGACACCTCAGATGTTTCGTCATGCCGCGCTACTCGATGCACTCTCGAAGGTCGATACAGTTACCGATGAGGCCAGTGCGTTCGAGGCGCTCGGTTTGCAGCCCCGATTGGTGGAGGGTAGTCCGCGCAATTTCAAAGTCACGCTGCCAGAGGATATGCTGCTGGCCGAACGCTATCTGAAAGGCTCTGCATGAACAAGCCATCGTCTTTGCCACCGTTTCGCATTGGTCAGGGCTACGATTGCCATGCTCTGGTGCCGGGTCGGCCGCTGATTATTGGTGGCGTCACGATTCCGCATCGCTGCGGACTGATGGGGCATTCCGATGCCGATGTGCTGCTCCATGCCATCACCGATGCGCTGCTGGGTGCGGCGGGGCTGGGCGATATCGGGCGTCATTTTCCCGATACGGATCCGGAATTCGCCGGGGCGGATTCGCGCATGCTGCTGCGGGTGGCTGCTCAGCGTGTGCGCTCTGCAGCTTATGAAATCGGTAATATTGACGCCACCATCGTCGCTCAGGCGCCCAAGATGGCGCCTCACTTGCCCAGCATGATTGCCCATATCGCCGCCGATCTCGCCATCTCCGAGGGCCAGATCAACATCAAAGCCAAGACCAACGAGCGGCTGGGATGGGAGGGTCGCGAGGAAGGTATCGCGGCTCAAGCCATCGTTTTGCTGGTCCAGAACTGATAATAGTTCTCATCTACAACTATTTGTGACTCAATAGCTTTTCTCAATGGCTTACATTGAGATAGCCAATTTGAGCTTTTCCCCCGCCGACCCCATACTCCAGTTCGAAAACCTATACTAGTGGGTCGGTTTTCAACCCAGGTCGTATACCTCCAGCATCACTTTGGTGATGGGGGTCTGTTGTTCCATGAATTCATAGGAGATATACATGTCCAATTTGAAAGGCTCCAAGACCGAAGCCAATCTGAAAGAAGCCTTTGCCGGCGAATCGCAGGCAAACCGTCGTTATCTGTATTTCGCGAACAAGGCTGACGTTGAAGGCCAAAACGATGTCGCAGCGCTGTTCCGCTCGACCGCTGAAGGCGAAACCGGCCACGCACACGGCCACCTCGAGTACCTCGAGCAAGTAGGTGATCCAGCGACCGGCCTGCCCATCGGCTCATCGCGTCAAAACCTGATGGCAGCTGTTGCCGGCGAAACGCATGAGTACACTGACATGTACCCAGGCATGGCCAAGACAGCTCGCGAAGAAGGTTTCGACGAAATCGCTGACTGGTTCGAAACACTGGCCAAGGCAGAGCGTTCGCACGCAAACCGTTATCAGAAGGCCCTTGACGCACTGGTCGACTGATCAGCACGTCGTCACAACCCTCCGAGCAATAGCAAAGAGGGTTGTGCAGAGCGCATCAAGGCCATGCCATGCGCTGCGCACAACCCTATTCACCCGAACGAGATCAGAACATGTCACGAGAAGGTAACCTCGAAGCCCCTACCCGTCATCCGCTGGATTGGCTGAGCGAGGATTTTTATAACGAAGATTCCCTTAACGCAGAGCTTGAGCGTGTCTACGATATCTGCCACGGTTGCCGTCGCTGTGTATCGTTGTGCGCCTCCTTCCCCACGTTGTTCGATCTCGTCGATGAGTCCGACACCATGGAAGTCGACGGCGTCGACAAGAAGGATTACATGAAGGTCGTCGATCAGTGCTATCTGTGCGACCTCTGCTACATGACCAAATGCCCGTATACACCGCCGCATGAGTGGAACCTCGACTTCCCCCACTTAATGTTGCGTGCCAAAGCCGTGAAGTACAAAAAAGGCGAAGTGCTGGCGCGCGACAAGTTCCTCTCTGACACGGATGGTCTCGGCATGTTTGCGGGCATACCTATTGTGACTCAGGCAGTCAATGCGGTGAACAAGGCATCGATCACGCGCGGCGTTCTCGAAAATGTGCTCGGCGTCGACAAGAAAGCCTGGCTGCCGGAATTCGCCACCACCAAGTTCCGCTCAGGTGCCAAGCGTTCGGCGTCTCATCCAGTGAAGGATGGAAAAAACACGCCGGGTAAAGTCGCGATTTATTCGACCTGCTATGTGAACTACAACGAACCCGGCATCGGCCACGATCTGCTCGCTATTCTCGATCACAATGAAATACCTTATGTGATGGTGGAAAAAGAAGCCTGCTGCGGCATGCCCAAGCTGGAGCAGGGTGACTTGCAGGGTGTGGCCGAGAAAAAAGCGATCAACATTCCGCATCTGGCCAAGCTCGCGAAAGAGGGCTACGCGATTCTCACCGCCATACCTTCCTGCACGCTGATGTACAAGCAGGAATTGCCGCTGATGTTCCCCGATTGCGCTGATACTCAGTTGGTGAAGGAGGCAATGTGGGATCCCTTCGAATATTTCGTGGCGCGCAACCGTGACGGCTTGCTGAAAACCGATTTCAAGGAATCGCTGGGGCATGTGTCGTATCACATTCCTTGCCACTCTCGCGTGCAAAACGTGGGTCGCAAAACAGCCGATATGCTGCAGCTTGTGCCTGATACCAAACTCAACGTCGTCGAGCGCTGCTCGGGTCATGCGGGTACCTATGGCGTGAAGAAGGAATACCACGCGATGTCGATGAAAATCGGCAAGCCGGTTTTCAAGGCCATGGCCAATGATGAGCCTAACTACATTTCGTCCGACTGCCAGCTGGCAGGACACCACATTGCACAGGGCATGGAAGAGGGTGGCATGAAAAAAGCCGAGATGGCGCATCCCTTGTCGCTGCTGCGCAAAGCCTACGCTATTTGATTTTTAATTGATTATTAAAGGAATTCACCATGATCATTTCCCGTGAAAGCCTGATGAGCCTCGAGACCTACGCAAAAACACGCGTCGAGTTCCGCAAGCAGGTGATGGAGCACAAAAAAAACCGTAGCGTATTTCTGGGCAACCATGTCACGCTACTGTTTGAAGATGAAATGACCCTGCGCTATCAGGTGCAGGAGATGCTTCGCATTGAAAAGATTTTTGAAGAAGAAGGTATTCAGTCCGAACTGGATGCCTACAATCCGCTGTGCCCGGATGGCAGCAACTTCAAAGCCACTATGCTGATCGAGTATGGCAACGTCGCCGAGCGCAAGGCCGCACTCGCCAAACTGATCGGTATCGAGGACCGTTTATTCATTCAGGTGGAAGGCCAACCACGGGTCTATGCGATTGCCGATGAAGATCTGGATCGCGAGACGGCAGAAAAAACCTCTGCCGTGCATTTTGTGCGCTTTGAACTGACGCCTGAGATGAAATCAGCGTTGAAGAGTGGTGCGCAGATGATGGTGGGTTGCGATCACCCGAACTACCCAGTGCACATTGAAGAACTGCCGCAGGAGACTCTGTCGGCGCTGCTGAAAGATTTGAGCTGATATCGATCAGTTGAACATGCCACACGCTCAGTCGAATGGCATTAAGCTTGCGCTGCCCTGAGCCACACCCGAACCGCGAGGCCACCTGTCTCGCGGTTTTTTATTTCCAGTCGTCCTTGATGCCGCTGTATCGCGCGGTCCACAATCGCCAGGCCTAGCCCGGCGCCATTGGCGTGGGTGCGAGCCGCATCCATACGGGTAAACGGGCGCAGCAAGTGAGGAATCTCTTCCTCAGGCAGTCCGGGGCCGTGATCGGCGATTTCCAATCGGATGTATCTGCCATCGCGTGTTGCGTTGATGTCGAGTTCCGCAATGTTGCTGTCGTGTGTTTTGCCATAGCGCCGCGCATTCTCGATCAGATTGCTGATGACGCGGCCGATGTCGGTGGGATTGCCGGTTGCGATCAGTGCAGTATCGATGGATGCATTGATTTTCAGGTCAGGCTGACGCGCTGCTTCTTCCGACATTTTTTGCAGCAGAGCGGTGACATCGAAGGCACTGAAAACGGATGCTTCGGCAGGACGCGCATAATCCAGAAACTGCCCGATGATCGCTTCCATCTGTGCCAGATCCGATTGCATGCCATTGCGCGCATCATCGGGTAACTTGGCCATCTCGACTTCCAGCATCATGCGCGCAATCGGTGTGCGCAAGTCATGCGAGATACCGGCCAGAATAACGGCACGATCCGACTCGACCCGGTTCAGATCCTCCACCATCTGATTGAAACTCTGATTGGCTTCGCGTATTTCAGCCGGACCTCGATCTGGCAGTGGTGCCGGCGTCAGCCCGCGAGCCATCGCACGCGCAGCGGAGGACAGACGTGCCAGGGGCTGATTAATGAGGCGGCTGATGAACACCGCGCCCAGCAGGGACAGTACTAGCGTTACCGTCACCCAGCCTAGCCACTGAATGCTGGAAGTACTTTCGATGCGATCGCGATCCATCATCAGCCAGTAATCATCATCGTCAATACGGAAGCTCACCCAAAAGCCGCGTATGTCGTTGACCTCACCGGCAAATTGCGTATCCAAGCCGAGACGCTGACGCACGTTTTCTTCGATCACGCTCATCAGATGCGTATCGGGCATTGCATCGGTTACATCGTCGTCTTCGCGAGGATAAATTCGAATGCCTTGATTGCTTGCCAGGTCAAACAAAAGTTCGCGGCGCAATTCCGGTGCCGAGTGGAGCAGGGCAGCGCGGGTAATCGTGACAATCGAAGTCACCTGTGCCGCAATTTGCTCGCCGCGAGGCGTTCGCTCCACGACACGAAAGCTCGCCACCCAGGCGGCCATGCTGGCGGCAATCAAAAAGGCAATCAGAAAAAAAGTGCGCCAGAACAGGCCGCTGCGCAGTCCAGCCTGATGAGCTGGCGCGGTAGGCTCAGGTCCGCCACTCATTTTGGATGATCGTCAGGAATGAACACATAGCCGAGGCCCCACACGGTCTGGATGTAGCGCGGGCTGGAGGGATCGGGTTCGATCAGCTTGCGCAGCCGGGATATCTGCACATCGAGGCTGCGATCATAGACCTCATATTCACGTCCACGCGCAAGCTCCATGAGCTTTTCACGAGAGAGTGGTTGTCTTGCATGGCGGGCCAGAGTCTTGAGCACCGAGTACTCGCCACTGGTCAGCGCTATGGCTTTGCCGTTCTGGGTCAGCGAGCGTCGCGATAAGTCAAAGGTGAATTCACCGAAAACATAAACTTCGGCATGGTCCGATGGGGCGCCCGGCAGTTCTTCGGGCACTACCCTTCGCAGCACAGCGGTGATCCGAGCGAGCAGTTCGCGCGGATTGAAGGGTTTGGGCAAGTAGTCATCCGCTCCTGTTTCAAGTCCGGCAATGCGATCAGCATCTTCGCCTTTGGCGGTCAGCATGATGATTGGGGTGTTGTCGCCACCGCCACGAAGGCGCCCACAGATTGACATGCCATCTTCGCCGGGCAGCATCAGATCCAGCACCAGAAGATCGTAGCGTTCGCGTATCCAGAGCCGGTTCATCTCGACAGCGCTGGCGGCGGCTGTGACCGCATAGCCTTGCTCACTCAGGAAGCGCTTGAGCAGGTCGCGCAGGCGCGCATCATCATCAACCACCAGGATTCTCGCTTGCGAGCCGGGCTTGCGCCTTGAGAGGACGATCGGTGCGTTATTTGTCGTGTCCATGGCGCTATGGTAACGTCCTTCCCGCATTCCAATACGCGCATCCTGGCCGGAATTACAAAGCTTTACAAAGTTTCGAGTGGCCGATGCGGAATAACACGCTGGAACCCACGTACACTGTCGGCCATGCCAGAAAAAGCCTTCACCGCTGCCTTTAAATCCGCTTGCAAGCTAGTGCTGCTGCCTGTGTTCGTGTTCTTGCACGGAAGCGCCGCAGCCGAGGCCCAGGGTAAATCCGAAAACCGCCCCAGGCACGAAATGGCGCCGGCCTCTGCCAGCGAGCCACGCCCGCGCAATGATGATGCCCGCCAGCGAAATGAGGAAGGTGAGCGCCGTCCATCGCGTTTGTCACCGGAAGAACGGAAAGCCTTGCGGCAACAGATCAATGAAGCGGGTCAGGATCTTTACCACCCCAGACGTCCCTGAAAGCGCTGGCCCGAGCTTTACCCAAATGACCATTCTGATGGTATACTTCGCGCCTTCGCGGCTGTAGCTCAGCTGGATAGAGTACTTGGCTACGAACCAAGGGGTCGTGGGTTCGATTCCTGCCAGCCGCGCCAGCTTTTAGCATCAAATGAACGGCCCAGCGCCACAATCGCTGGGCCGTTTTCTTTTCTGGTCCGCCGCTCCGGACTTACTTTACAGGTACTGCCTCGGAACTCGGGCTTGAAGCAGGGGCCTCACGCCTGTCTTTGCGCGCTACTTGGGCCAATGCGTGCCTAGTTTGCCGACAACAGCCGGGCGACCTCGTCTTCCTCAACTTGCGGAAAATGTCGGTAAAACTGCCCAACGCTTCTGAAATTGTCCGGCACCCTCAGACAGACCACCTCATCAGCCAGCTGTGACACTCTGTCCAGCGTGTCTGGCGGTGCTACGGGTATTGCACAGATCAGTTTAGCCGGCTCATGCGCTCGAACGGCATGCAAGGCTGCGATCATGGTCGCACCCGTGGCAAGGCCATCATCCATCACGATCGCAATCCGGCCTTTGATGGCAGCGGGTTTTTTACCGGGTTTGAAACGCAGCCGACGATGTTTCAGGCTATCGAGTTGTCTTTGCTTTTCTTGTTCGAGGTAAACGGGGTTGATACCGGCACTGGCTGCCGTGGGAGAGAGGTAAACCCATCCGCTTTCGTCAACCGAACCGATCGCATATTCGGGATCCATAGGCGCGCAGAGCTTGTGCGTGAGCACAATATCCAGTTCGCCATCCAGCACTTTTGCCACGACGCTTCCCATCGGAACTGCGCCTCGTGGGATAGCAAGTACCAGCGCATGCTGACCCTTGTATCGGATGAGCTCTTGCGCCAGCAGTTCCGCTGCCTGCTCTCGCGTTGAGAAGAGCTGCGCATTGTCCATCGTGATCTTCCGTGTTGGTGATGTGGACGCGATCGCACCGCCACAGACCTTCGTGGTCACAGTACGGCACATCCTTTCAAATTATCAGTCCTCATGGATCATGGTTTGTTTTTAAGCAAAGGCCGGAACAGCAACTTCGCTACGCTGTAGATACAGATCTGCTTCTTCCTATAAAGGTCTTGCCATGAAAACGCCGCAGGGATCTCCTCCAAGCTTTCATCCGGGACGCCATCTGGAAATATTCGATGGCGCTGTCATGGATCCGTTTCAGCAACGTGGCAAATATGCCGAGCCAACGGTGTGCAGTGATTGTGGCGCCGTTTATCAAAAAGGTCGGTGGCAGTGGTCATCTACGCCGCCACAAATGCAGGCCCATCAAGAAAGATGTCCTGCCTGTGCCCGTATACGAGAGGCCATTCCGGCGGGTTATCTGACGATCAAGGATCAGTTTGCAAAAGATCATCGTGACGAACTGATGCAACTCATCCGCCATCATGAACAGCGTGAAAAGTCCGAACATCCTTTGCAGCGCATCATGCAAATCGACGAGCAGCCGGAGGTGTGGGTCATCACGACCACCGATATTCATCTGGTGCGCGGGCTGGGCGAGGCACTCGAGCATGCCTACCGCGGCACATTGCACTATCACTACAACAAAGATGATTACCTGCTGAGAGTGTCGTGGGAGCGCTGACATGATGCCATTGGGGGCAGGTGATGACTGATGCGCTGTTATATGAAACGGTCGCTGATCATGTGTGGCGTCTGCGGTATCGTCTGAGTGAGAATGGTCAGGCACACGAGCCATCTATACAGGCGACCTGGTCGCGAGTAGCACTCGCCTTATCCGGTCCGGAATTGCATCAGCGTGATGTCTGGTACGAGCGTTTCAGAGCGGCTTTGTCGGATTTTCGTTTTCTGCCCGGCGGGCGAATTCTGGCGGGCGCTGGCAGTCAGCGGCGCAATACGCTGTTCAATTGCTTTGTCTCTGGCGCCTTGCACGACTCGATTGACGCGATTTTTTCAACACTCGGCGAGGCCATGATCACTCTGCAGGAGGGGGGTGGTATCGGCTGTGATTTTTCCCCGTTGCGTCCGGCGGGTATGCTGGCCAGAGAAACTGGCAATATCGCTTCCGGTCCAGTGTCTTTTCTGCCGGTATGGAATCAGGCTTGCGCGGCACTGACTTCTACGGGTGTACGGCGGGGTGCGATGATGGCGACCCTGCGTTGCGATCATCCGGACATTGAAGCATTCATTGATGCCAAGCGCGAACCCGGCGTGCTTACCTACTTCAATCTTTCCGTACTGGTGTCCGATGCTTTCATGCGTGCGGTGGAGCGTGATGAACTCTGGCCACTGGTTTTTCCCCTGAATGGACGACCCGTACCTGCGGGCGCCATGATCTGCGAGCGCATTTGGTCGGGTTCGATCACGCCCGAGCCTTGTGTCGCCACCAAGACCGTCTCTGCCCGAGCGCTTTGGCACAAGCTGCGCGCAGCCAGTATTGCCTTCGGCGATCCCGGTGTGATCTTCATTGATCGCGTCGAGAGCAGCAACAACCTTTGGTATGCCGAAACCATCAGTGCCACTAACCCTTGCGGCGAAGTGCCGTTGCCACCCCACGGCGCCTGCAATCTCGGATCAATCAACCTCACGCAATTCATCGAACATCCGTTCGGCGCTCATCCCAAAATTGATTTCAAGGCGATCGCGGGTACTACCGCAGTCGCGGTCAGGATGCTGGATAACGTCATCGATATCTCGCATTTCCCGCTTAATGCACAGAAAAAATCAGCGCGTAGTTCGCGCCGGGTTGGTCTTGGCATGACAGGTCTGGCGGATGCACTCATCATGCTTGGCCTGCGTTACGATACCGAGGCGGCCCAGGATGTGGCAGCTGCCGTGATGCAAACCATCTGTCATTCGGCGTATCAGACTTCGGTGGATCTGGTGTCCGAGCGAGGCCTGTTTCCGCAATACCGTGCTGCAAAGTATCTCGAGAGTGGATTCACTCGTTCTCTGCCACCAGCGCTGCGCGATGCCATTCAACACAAGGGCATACACAATAGCCACCTCACTGCGATTGCGCCGGCAGGATCGATCAGCCTGCTGGCGAATAACGTCTCCAGTGGTATCGAGCCGGTGCATGCCTTCGAGGCGCAACGCAGCTTCAGGGAGATGGACGGCATCGAAAGTCGCATGCCGGTTCATGATTATGCATGGACACTTTTTCGGAAGATGTTTGACGAGAAGACACCACTGCCGCCGAGTTTTGTCGAAACCCATGATATCGACCCCATTGATCAGCTGAAGCTTCAGGCGGCACTGCAAGTGCATGTCGATCAGGCCATTTCCAAGACGGTGCAATTACCCGTCGATGCAGACGTCGATCGCTACGGCCATATTTTCGATCAGGCCTATCAACTAGGTTTGAAGGGCTGTACTGTGTTTCGTGCTGGCAGCGAACGCGGTGATGCGATTCTCTGAGGCAGCGCTGATTAAACAAAGCCAGAAACGTGCTTGGCAAGCCAGATGGCCTAACTCTCCTGAAATGATCTGGCAAAGGCTGCAGTGAATGCGTCCAGTTGCGCTTGTGGCAAATCATCGATACCCGCAGCTGCCGCTCGGCCACTACCGCCAAACAGGGCGCAAAGCGTGTCGGCATCATGCGGTCGCTTTTTTGGTGCACGCACGCTGACGGTATAGCCACCTTGTCGATGGGGTGTCAGCACCGCATGCGCTTTATCGGGAGAGTCCGTTGCCAGTTGGTTGGCAAACGTACCGCGTACGCGACGGCATGAAGCAGCATCAGGAAGCAGAGCGATGATGCCGACGGGTAGCGCTACGCGTTCCTGATGTTGGTGAGCCAATGCCAGATCCTCGGTGCGCGTTGTGCGCAGGCGAGCAAACACAGGCTCATTGGCAAAAAATGTCCACGGATCCCGATAATGATGCAAGCAATCGTAAAGCATTCGAGGATGGATGATGAGATCGTCATCACTGTCGCCATAAGCGTTGTAGTTGAGACAGTTGCCCAGTTCCTGCAATTCAGCAAGTCGCGGTGTTTCAATACCCGCAGCAGTTCCCAATGTACGTCCCTGTTCAGCGAGATTGTCGCCGAATGCAGCGACCACCGCCCAAGGTCTTTGGCGCCCATGCAGGAACCGATCGACCAGCATGCCGGTACATACGCCAGGCCTCGTATCGATGAGCGCATGCAAAGCAGGGTGAACCGGCAGCTTGCCGGAGTGGTGATGATCGAAATACTCAACTCGCACGCCCTGTCGAAGCAAGGATTCAAGTGCGATCCGGTTGCGATCCAGCGAGATATCCAGCACGGTAACCCGGTCGCCCGCACGGGCCTGCACACGCTCTAGCAGGGCAATCTCGCGCTTTCTGCCGGTGATCAGTGTTGCCTGCGCGGGCGACTCCAGTCGTAACTGATGCAGAGAACAGATGCCATCGGCATCGCCATTGAACACATCGAATTGTCGGGCTGTAGATTGCATCGCAAATATCGCATATCACCGAAAACATCAAAATATCTCGCATGAACCAAGGCGTATGTCCCAAGGCCATAGTCCTTGTTTGAAAGGCTGCAGGTCATCTGATTTGGTATTCTCTCGTTGCCGCGCAAAAAGCGCGTTTGATTCAGCGATTAAATACCCGTTTCGGAGGTTCGTATTGAGGCACTTTAGTGGTTCCATCATCATCGCGGTGATCTGTCTGGCGCTTGCCTCCTGGTGGGGCTTCGCACATGACGGGGCCGCAGGTGCGATGACTGCGTTCGGTGTGACGCTGATCCTTGGCCTGATGGAAGTCTCGTTGTCCTTTGATAATGCGGTTGTCAATGCCTCCGTACTCAAGCGTTGGGATGCGTTCTGGCAGGGGTTGTTTATGACTTTGGGTATCGTGGTTGCCGTGTTCGGCATGCGGTTGCTGTTCCCGCTGATCATCGTGGCGGAGACCGCCGATCTCGGCGCCGCCGAGGTCTGGAATCTCGCCTTGCATGATCCACGCCAGTTTTCAGCGCACCTGATCAAGCATCATGACGAAGTGGCGGCCTTTGGTGGCGTCTTCCTGCTGCTGGTTTTCCTGAATTTCATTTTCGATGACGACAAGGAGTTGCATTGGTTGGGTCACGTGGAAGCGAAGATGGCCACCTACGGAAAAATCCAGGCCGTGCCCATCTTTATTGCCTTGCTAGTCGTGCTGGCCAGCCTGACGCTGGCAGAGGCATCGAATCATTTGCCGGTACTGACGGCAGGGGTGTGGGGCATCATCATCTATGTAGGCGTCGACATTCTCAGTAATCTGCTCGAGAAAAAAGAAGTTGAAAGTGCCGATCTGTCGAGAGTCGTCAGGAGCGGTAGTCTTGGCGGGTTTTTGTATCTGGAGATTCTGGACGCCTCTTTCTCTTTTGATGGCGTCATCGGTGCTTTCGCGATTTCCAATGATGTGGTCATCATCATGCTCGGTCTGACGATTGGCGCGATGTTCGTTCGGTCAACCACCGTCTATCTGGTGCGGCGAGGTACTCTGGATGAGTATGTGTATCTCGAACATGGCGCTCACTATGCGATCGGCGTTCTGGCGCTGATCATGTTCATGACCATGAAATTCCATGTGCCCGAGATGGTCACCGGCCTGATCGGGATTGCCTTTATTGCGGCCTCGCTATGGTCATCGCTGCATTACCGCAAGGCCCACCCGGCAGATGATGACCAGGCAGGCCGGGATCACGGCGCGAAGTGATTCAAGCCTTGTATTTGAAGCCATGATGCCGCAGCGGCAATGAGCGGATGCGCTTGCCTGTTGCCTTGAACAAGGCATTGACCATCGCAGGAATGACGCCGCCAATCGGTGGTTCGCCGACACCGCCCCAGAAGCCACCAGTGGGTACCAGTACCGGAATTACTTCGGGTGCGTGCATGATGCGTGCGAGCGGATAGTCAGCAAAATTACTCTGCACCACACGGCCTTCTTCAATCGTGATGTCCTCGAACATCAGCGCTGACAGGCCCCAGATCACGCCACCTTCGATCTGCGCTTTTACTGCATCCGGATGCACGACATGGCCGCTGTCGATGGCCACGGCTACCCGTTTGACATCAATGACCGAACCCTTGCTGACCGAAAGTTCGACCGCCGCTGCGGTAAAGCTGCCATAGGAATCAACCACCGCAATCCCGCGATGCACGCCTTTGGCAGCAGGCTTGTCCCAGCCTATCGCTTTGGCGACCGCATCCAGCACGGCCTGATCTTTTTTGCCTTCGAGCAGAGGGCGGCGGAATTGGTAGGGGTCTTTGCCTGCCGCATGCGCAAGCTCATCGATAAAGCATTCGCGATAAAACGGGTTGTTGGTGTGGGCGACTGCACGCCAGAAACCTGGCGGCACATGCAGCTCGCGCATCATGTACTCATTCGTGAAGTTGGGCACTGCATACGGGTTGTCGCGGAACACGCGCGTATTGATCTGATCAACGCCATCCTTCACAAACTGCGGATACACGGTGACTGCAATTGATTGATCTGACTGACGCACTTCCCAGCCCACCCAGTTACCTTTCTCATCCAAACCACCGCGCAGTTTCACCAGAGTGACAGGACGATAGCGGCCCTGACGCATGTCTTCTTCGCGCGACCATTGCAGACGCACTGGTATGCCCGGCAGTGCTTTGGCGATTTTGACGGCCTGCTTCACGTAATCCTGATGCGGTCCGCGCCGACCAAAGCCACCACCCGCATGCATTTTGTGGATGTACACTTTATCGAGAGCCAAACCGCTGGACTCGGACGCGGCGGCGGCCGAAGCTTCACCATTTTGTGTGCCCACCCAGACATCCAGCTTCTCTGCAGTGTAAATGGCTGTGGCGGTCTGCGGTTCCATCGTGCAGTGATTCACGAAGCCCGTGGTGTACTCCGCTTCAAGTACTTTGTGTGCGCCAGCCAGCGCGCTGCGGGCATCTCCATCCTTGCGCGCGATCGGTACTTCTTTGGCTTCCAGACCTTCGCGCATGTAAGCCATGATGGAAGCGCTGGAGATTTTGCCTTTCTCACCATTTTCCCATTCCAGCTTGATGGCCTTGAGTGCCTTGTTCGCTCGCCACCAATTGTCGGCAACGACAGCGATCCATTCTTCCGAGCTGACGATATGTTTCACACCCGGCATTTTTTTGGCCGCTGCATCGTCATAGCGTTTCAAGAAGCCGCCGAATACCGGGCTTTGCATGATTGATGCATGCAGCATGCCCGGCAGTCGGATATCCGCTGCATACACTTGAGAGCCATTGACCTTGGCGGGTATGTCAAAGCGTGCTGGCGAGGTACCGATCAATTTCCAGTTTCTCGGATCTTTCAAGCGAGGAGCCGCGGGCACCGGCAGGGTGGCGGCAAGGCTTGCGAGTTCGCCATAGCGAGCCGTCTTGCCGGAAGGATGCGTCACGACACCTTTGCTGACACTGCATTCCGATGCCGGCACATTCCACTGCTGCGCAGCGGCGGCGACCAGCATTTCACGTGCAGCGGCGCCACCCTGACGCACATATTCATGTGAATCGCGGATGCCGCGACTGCCGCCAGTCGACATGTCCTTGAAAATCCGGTTGCGACGCATGTGCATGTTCACATCGGCGTATTCGGGCTTGACTTTCTTCCAGTCGCATTCCAGCTCTTCGGCCACCAGTTGTGCCAAGCCAGTGAAGGAACCCTGACCCAGTTCCGAGCGTGCGATACGGATAATGACGGTGTCATCGGGCTGAATCACGATCCAGTGCGTCACCTCGGGTGCGCCGGACTCGGCAGCGACTGCATTGCCCGACGTCCCCGCCTGCAAGCCCAGGACAAAGGCGCCGCTCAAGGCAGCGGATTGCTTGAGGAAGGTACGGCGTGCGGCATGCTTGGATACTGCGGTCATGGTCTCGGCTCCTGACAGAAGTGTTTTATTGGCTGCATTTTACCGTCTGCGCCCGCATTCACTCTTGAAGGCTGCCTGGGGGCAGCTGTCGTGCCGCGCGTTCGGACATAACCAGAACGAGCTTCATGCGAGCACGGGTCATGCCGACGAAGAGTTTGCGAATGTTTTTTTCATCCAGTGTCTCGAAGTCGATTTCCGTAAAAATCACGGCAGGTGCTGACTGGCCTTTGAAACGATAGACTGATTCGGCGAGCAGATCACCTTCGCGAAACTCCGGATTGCCAAACAAATCGTACGTGCCCTTGAATGATTTCAGTGCATGCTGTCCTATCGCATCGAGATTGAGCAGGGCAGAATTTTCGCGACCACGAAAACTCACCATAGCCATATCTCGGCGCGCATAACCTGCCGCCAGACAGCGGGTGATCGCCTGTCGTGTCTGCGCTTGCAATGCAATGGAGTCCTCATGCGCATAGGTCAGCAGTTCAATCTCGGCACCGGCAAACGGACTCGCAGCTTCGATAGCGGTGTCCGTTGGTGCAAGCGCGGTCAGCAGATCGACAATGTGTCTGGGACTACGGAAATTGGACCATGCATGCAAGCCCACCCAGCCGGGCAGCGAGACCGCATTACGACCATACAGATTTTGCATGGGGTCTTCAAGCCATAGCGCGCGACCGGACGGCTTGAGCAATCGCAGCAGGGTATCGCGCCAGGCTTCAGAAAAATCCTGACCTTCATCGACAATCAGCAGATCGAATTGCCAGTCGGCTGGCAGTGGACTCTCGGCGAGTGTCTGTTCGAGAGTGCGCCATACCGCCGGATCGCGATAATTCGGTGTCATGCCCGACTCACGCGCAAAGCGATCGCACAGCTGATGAAAACTCGCCACCATGCCGCCGTCAGGCACTAGCCTGCGCACATGATCGGCAAGGGGACGGTTATAGGACACATACAGGGGGCGCAAACCACGCTCGAGCGCATCGGAAAATTCGGCCAGTGCCAGCTGCGTCTTGCCGCTGCCTGCGGTACCAGTGACACGCAGACGAAAAGGCGAGAACTCGAGTTGTCTTGCCCAGGTGGCGAGTCCGCCAGAGAGGCGTCTGACCAGCGCATTCGCCTGACCGATCATGGCGCTCGGGTCGGGTACCAGCTGCAACACATTACTGAAGAAACGTATCACGCGATCGCGCTGCGCCCGTTTATCTGTCTGCGGCAGTAGCTGAAGAATCATCGTTGCCAGCTGTTGGCGGCGACTGGCATCGACAATGCGTTCGGGTGCAATGCCCGCCGCTTCCGGACGCTTGATCTGATAATCCGGGCAGTAAAGCAAATACTCGATCATCAGCGGTTCCTCCTGATGGCCAAAGCGCTGGCGCAGCACCGACAAGGGCCGCATGATCTGTTCCTGAATTAGCCGGGGTTTGTCGGTGCCCGGGCGTTTTTTCGCGAGTCCTTCATCGGTTTCTGTCAAAAAGCCGCTTTGCTGCTCAATCAGCAAGGTGCGTCCATCCGGTCCAACGATGATGAAGTCAATATCCGCATACAACGAATAGCCTTGCTCAACATGAGTCCAGTGCACGCCATGGAATACCGTGTAGGCGTTTGAGAGCGTGGCCGCAAGCAGATGCAGCGTCTCGATCTCGCGTTGTGCTGCGCCGGTGACGGCCATTTCACGCCAGCCTTCGGGTTGGATATGCGCCATAGAGTTAGGGAATCGAGACGGAAGCGCTATTGTAGCCAGTGCAGCTGGTAAACTTCTGTCCACCTGTCTCCGGAGAATGGCATGGATTTATTGTTTGTCAGCGTTGCGCTCATTGTGGGTATCGTGGGTGGCGGTATCGTTGCCGCGCTACTCGTGCGCAGCCGGCAGAGCGCGCAACAGGCTATTCAGCAAGAGCGGCTGCGCTCGGTGGAAGCCCAGCATGCGCACTTGTCCCAAGAAAATCAGCAACTGCGCGAGCAGCTCTCCGTGCTGGATCGCGAACTGGCCAGTGTCGGTACGCTTCTGAAAGAAGAGCGCAAACAGGCAGAAGAAAAAATCGCCCTGCTGCGTGAAATGACTGAATCCGGCAAAAAAGCGCTGACCGAGGAATTTCAGAATCTCGCCAACAGCATCCTGGAAGACAAGACCAAGCGCTTCAGCGAACAAAATCTGGAAAGTCTGGGGCAAGTGCTCACGCCATTCCGGGAAAGGCTGAATGAATTCAAATCCCGTGTAGAAGAAATCCACTATCAGGATGCACAGCAGCAGGCTGCCCTTAAAGCCGAGCTCGCGCAGCTCAAAGAACTGAACCGTCAGATGAGCGAGGAAGCGCATGATCTGGCGACAGCCCTCAAAGGTCACGCAAAAAAGCAGGGCAACTGGGGTGAGCTGGTACTGGAGAATGTGCTCGCACGATCGGGTCTGCAGCTTGATCGCGATTATCGCCGTGAAGTCAGTTTCAATACCGAGGATGGCAAGCAAAGGCCGGATGTCATCGTCTATCTGCCGCAGCAAAAACATTTGATCGTCGACGCCAAAGTTTCGCTCAACGCATATACGCGTTATGTGAATGCAGAAGATGAACTCGAACGCAAGCAGGCGCTGAAAGACCACGTGCAGGCCATCGCCGACAGAATCAGCGAGTTATCTGACCGTCGCTACTTTGAACTTGATGATCTGAACTCACCTGAGATGGTGTTCATGTTCATTCCGGTCGAGTCCGCTTTCGTGGAAGCCCTGCGCGCTGACGAGACACTGTTTCAGCAAGCCTTGCAACAAAACGTGCTCGTTGCCACGCCCACGACCTTGCTGACCAGCCTGAACATTGTTCGTCAGTTGTGGCGCCACGAGAACCAGAACATTCACAGTGCCAAGCTCGCCGACAGTGCCGCTCAGCTGTATAAAAAACTGGCCGGCTTCATCAAGACCATGGAAGAACTGGGGCGTAAGCTTGATTCAGCCAAGGCGGCCTATCAGAGTGCTTTGGGTCAGTTTTACAGCGGGCCGGGCAATGTGATCAAGCGTGCGCGCGATTTTGAACAACTCGGCGTCGCTGTGCAAAAAGCGCTGCCGCAAAGTCTCATCGACAAGGCCGATCTGGAACTGGACTATGTGCCACCGATGGCGGCAGATGACAGCGCGGGTGAGGCGGCGGCCGAACAGGACGAGTCGGCTTGATCGGATTAGCGCAAATTTGCCGGCAAGCGTAAAAATCCTCTGAAACGTACCCGCGGACTGCGCACTGCATCGCTGATCGCGTAATGCGGAAAACGCGCGATGAAACGTCCGATCGCGATCTGACCTTCCAGCCGCGCCAGACTCATGCCCACACAGGCATGCGTGCCGCTGGCAAATGCCAGGTGTCGGTTGGGATTGCGGCTGATATCAAACCGCTCCGGATCATCAAACTGCGCTGGATCACGATTCGCGGCACCGATACAAAGTGTCACGCGCGTATGCGTCGCCATCGTCACATCGCCGACCTGTACCGTTTCGGTCGTGATACGGTTGCCCAGCTGATTCGAGCTTTCGTAACGCAGCACCTCTTCCACGCAAGATTTGATCAGGGCCGGTTCGCGCAGCAGCCGCACGCGTTCTGCAGGGTGCTCATGCAGCGCCATCAGCCCATTGCCGATCAGATTGGTGGTGGTTTCATGTCCGGCATTGAGCAGGAATATGCAGTTGTGCAGGAGTTCCTTCATTGACAGTCGTTCACCATCGGACTCACCTTGAATCAAACGTGTGAGTACATCCGACTCAGGGTTGCCGGGATGGGTGCGACGGTGGGCAATCAGGCCTTCCAGGTAATGAATGAATTCCGCGACCGCGCGATTACCACGGTCAAAGGCTTCCGCACTGACCACCGGCTCCAGTGCGCCCAGTATCGCCAGCGACCAGTCGCGCAGAGGTCCGCGGTCTTGCAAAGGAACGTCCAGCAGATTGCCAATCACTTCAATCGGTATCGCGGACGCAAAGTCATCAATCAGATCGGGATGGGCCTTGTCTTCCACCGTGTCCAGCAAATCATCGACCAGACGGATCAGGCTATCTTCCATACTTGCGATTGCCCGAGGCGTCAGCGCGCCGGAAATCAGTTTTCTCACGCGGGTATGCAATGGCGGGTCGGAAAAAACCAGGCTGGTGGTGTGATGCTCGTAGAGAAGGGAATCGCCAAATTTTGGTTTGAACTCGCGCTGCTTGTCCGAGCTGAAGGATTTCGGATTCTTGTATATCGCAATCAGATCGTCATAGCGCGTCAGAAAGTAGCTGCCATCCGGCATGGCCTTGACCGGCGCATGCTCGCGTAGCGCGCGATAAACCGCGAAGGGATGGTCATGAAAGCCTGGCGGTAATTGCAAAAGGTTGAAGCTGTCGGCGATGGCGCGGGCGTTGGCAGTATCCATAATCGGGGCCGTGTGACAAATTTCGCTCAGTATAGGGGATACATCGGTCGTGGCCGGACGTAAAAAAAGCCCGCAGTGCTGTGCGGGCTTTGAGGGCTTGAGTGGGTCAGAAGACGTAGTTGGCTTTCACGCCGACGATCCAGTTACGGCCGGGGGCGGGTTCGTAGAATCTGCTGTTCGTATCATTCACACGCACCGAACCGACATATTGTTCGTCGAAAAGATTATCAATTCGCGCATACTCGGTCAACGTCCAGTCTTTGTACTTCTGACGGAACTGTCCACGAAGGCTAACGATCGTGTAGCTATCCAGGCTTGCGCTGTTGTCGTCATTTGCGTAGACCTTACTGTTGTAGCGTAATTCAAGCGCAGTCTGGAAACCGATAGGCTGATGTTTCCACGCAGCCTCTGCGTACAGCTGAGTACGGTAGGTGCCAGGAATAAAGCTGCCGGGGTTGAAGTTCGAGCCCGAACCGAACTTGGCATCCAAGTAGGTGTACGCGGCAAAGAGTGAGAGATCGTTTTTCAGAAGGGTTTCAGCAGAAATCTCGACTCCCTGCCGATTGGTCTTGCCAGCGTTTTGGTAGGTCGTATACGTTCCGCTGCTCTGGGTGACGATCTCATTCTCAGTGTTGATATTGAACAGCGCAACGTTGGCACGAGCTTCATCAGAGATCAGCCACTTGCTGCCTATCTCGACATTCGTGCTGGTCGCTGGCTTCAGGCTCAGGTTGGGGCCATTGCCGGTCGTATCGCTGAAAGAGATTTCGATCATGGTCGGT